>NZ_CP030352.1:2377500-2977500 GCF_000876675.2 Novosphingobium sp. P6W | reverse complement strand
GCCCCGCTACCCGTCCGAGAACAGTCCAGCCGTTTTATTGCCTGCTCTCTCGCGCCCGCCGTCCCTGAAAGGCGGCGATGGCGCTGGGCGGCATGAATGTATAAAGGCGCTGCGATGCTTCGCCTGACCGATCTTGCCCTGCCCCTTGACCACACCCCCGCCGACCTCGACGCGGCGGTAGTCTCCCGCCTGGAAATCGCGCCCACCGACCTTGAACGGGTGACCGTGGTGCGCCGGGGCAACGATGCCCGGCGCAAGAACGCGATCAAGCTGATCTACTCGCTCGACGTCGAAGTGCGCGATGAACCCGATGTGCTCGCCCGCTTTGTCGGCGACCAGCATGTGCGGCCTGCGCCTGACACCGCCTACAAGTTCGTCACCCGTGCGCCCGAAGGCTATGCGGGCCCGCGTCCGGTGGTGATCGGGGCGGGGCCGTGCGGCCTTCTTGCCGCGCTGGTGCTGGCGCAGATGGGCCTCAGACCGATCATCATCGAACGCGGCAAGGCGGTGCGTGAACGGACCCAGGATACCTGGGGCCTGTGGCGCCGCTCGGAATTGAACCCGGAAAGCAATGTCCAGTTCGGCGAGGGCGGGGCAGGCACTTTCTCCGACGGCAAGCTGTACAGCCGCATCAAGGATTCGCGTCATCTGGGCCGCAAGGTCCTGACCGAATTCGTCAAGGCCGGCGCGCCCGATGACATCCTGACCGAGGCCCATCCGCATATCGGCACCTTCCGCCTCGTCACCATGGTGATGTCGATGCGCGAGACGATCGAGGCGCTGGGCGGCGAATACCGCTTCAGCACCCGCGTGGACGATTTCGCCATCGAGGAAGGCGCGGACGGCACCCGCCGCCTCAAGGGCCTGCACCTCTCGGACGGCGATTTTCTGGAAACCGGCCACGTCATCATGGCGGTGGGCCACTCCGCGCGCGACACATTCGAGGTGCTCCACGAACGCGGCGTCCATGTCGAGGCCAAGCCCTTCGCCATCGGCGTGCGCATCGAGCATCCGCAAAGCTGGATCGACAAGGCGCGCTTCGGCCCCTGCGCCGGCAATCCGATCCTCGGCGCGGCGTCTTACGCGACATCGTACCAGGCCGGTAACGGGCGCACCGTCTATTCCTTCTGCATGTGTCCGGGCGGGCGCGTGGTGGCATCGTCCAGCGAGGAGGGCGGCGTCGTCACCAACGGGATGAGCCAGTATTCGCGCGCCGAATTCAACGCCAACTCCGGCCTCGTCGTCGACATCACGCCCGAGCGCGATTTCCCCGGCCACCCGCTGGCGGGCATCACCCTGCAGCGCAAGTTCGAGAAGCTGGCCTTCACGGCCGGAGGGTCGACCTACAAGGCGCCGGGCCAGAAGCTGGGCGATTTCCTTGCCGGCCGTGCGTCCACCGAACTGGGTGAGGTGATCCCTAGCTATCAGCCCGGCGTCCACCTCACCGATCTTGCGCAGTGCCTGCCGGACTATGTGGTCGAGGCGATCCGCGAGGCGCTGCCGGTGTTCGGCCGGCAGGTGCCCGGTTACGATCACCCCGACGTCGTCATGACCGGGGTCGAGACGCGCACGTCCTCGCCGGTGCGCTTCACGCGCGGCCGTGATTTCCAGAGCCTCAACACGCGTGGGCTTTACCCGGCGGGCGAAGGCGCGGGCTACGCCGGGGGCATCCTTTCCGCCGCCGTCGACGGTATCCGCGTGGCCGAGGCGCTGGCGCTCGACCTGGTGCCGGTGGAGGCTGGCGCGTGAGTTCTGCGATGAACGAATACGATGCCATCATCCTGGGCGCCGGTGCCGCCGGCCTGTTCTGCGCGGCCACGGCCGGCCAGCGCGGCAAGCGGGTTCTGCTGCTCGACCATGCCGATCAGCCGGGCAAGAAGATCCTTATCTCCGGCGGCGGGCGGTGCAATTTCACCAACCTGCACACCGCGCCGGACCGCTATCTGGCGAGCAATCCGCATTTCGCCAAGTCTGCGCTCAGCCGCTACACTCCGGCGGATTTCCTGGCGCTGATCGATGGTTACGACATCGCCTGGCATGAAAAGACGCTGGGCCAGTTGTTCTGCGATGGTTCGGCAAAGCAGATCGTCGCGATGCTGCTGGAGGAATGCGCCAAGGGCGATGTCACCGTCCACTGCGGCGACGGTGTCGGCGGGGTCGAGTATACCGATGGGCGTTACCGGGTCGATTACGGCCAGAGCAGCGCGAGCGCTCCGGCGCTGGTGATTGCGACCGGCGGCCCGTCGATCCCCAAGATGGGCGCGACGGCCTTCGCCTATGACCTCGCGCGCCAGTTCGGCCTCAAGGTGGTGCAGCCGCGCCCGGCGCTGGTGCCGCTGACCCTGCCGGGAGAGGAAACGCTGTTCCGCGACCTGTCGGGCGTTTCCACCGAGATCGTCGTGCGGTGCGGGCCCAGTGCGGCCAAGGCGCCGGCCTTTCGCGAGGCGGCGCTGTTCACTCACCGCGGGCTTTCCGGCCCTTCGATCCTGCAGATTTCCAGCTACTGGAAGCGCGGCGATACCGTCACCGCGCAGTTCGTGCCGGACCGGCCAGAGGGTTGGCTGAAAGCCGTGAAGCGCGAGCGGCCGCGCCTCTCCTTCCGCAAGGCGATGGGCGATGGCCTGCCCGAACGGCTGGCCGATGCCTTGTGCGAACGGCTGGGCATCGAGGGAGAGATCGGCAACCTTTCCGACAAGGCCTTGGGCGCGGCCGAGGCGCGGCTGGCGCGCTGGCCGTTCGTCCCGGATGGCTCGGAAGGCTTTGCCAAAGCCGAAGTCACCGCCGGCGGCATCGACACCGCCGAGCTTTCATCCAAGACGATGGAGGCACGCAAAAGCCCGGGCCTTTACGCGATCGGCGAGGCAGTGGACGTCACCGGCTGGCTGGGCGGCTACAACTTCCAGTGGGCCTGGGCGAGCGCGCGGGCGGCCGGACTGGCGATCTGATCCGGGGTCGATCGACATCCGGCTTTGCCTGAAAATCAAGTCAAAGCTGCGAATGCAGGTTCGCCCCGGGCAAGGACCTATCGATAGAGCGCCGGCCAGGTCGTGCGCAGTGCGGCCAGCTTGGGCGCGTCGTAGCGACGGATGTAGCCGTTATCGGGGTTCCTGCGCAGGAAATCCTGATGGTAGCTTTCCGCCGGATAGAAGGCGCCTGTCTCGATCTTCGTGGCGATCGGTTTGGAAAATGCCTGCGCCTTGCCCAGCGCCGCGATGTAGCTGGTTGCGACTTCGCGCTGCGCGGCGTTCTGCGGGAAGATCGAGGAGCGGTAGCTGGGGCCGACATCGGGAAACTGGCGATTGATCTGCGTCGGATCATGGCCGACCGAGAAGAACACCTTGAGCAAGGTGCCGTAGCTTACCTGCGACGGATCGTAGACCACGCGCACGGCTTCGGCATGGCCGGTCTTTTCGGTGGAAACGGCGCGGTAGGTGGCATCCGCCTTCACGCCCCCGGCATAACCGGCGGTCACGGATTTCACCCCGCGAACGTGTTCGAACAGTCCCTCGATGCCCCAGAAGCATCCGCCGGCCAGCACGGCGACCTGATCGCCCTTGACCCCGGGTTTCTCGGCCGGAGGAGCAGGGAAGGCGGCGGCGTTGGCGGGGGTGTCGGGCCAGGTGGCGACGGCGGCCGCGCCAAGGCACAGGGCGGCGGTCAGGGCGACAAGCGGCAAGGGTCGGATCGGCATGAGGCACTCTCCTGTTCCACTATATGAGCAGCGGTGTACCGCAGCGTGTATGAGTGAGGCGTGAACGCCCGTGCCTAAAGCGTTTGCAGTATCGCGCGGCGTCCTTCGCCCTTCCAGTCGAGCGTGGCCTCCAGTAGCGCCACCGTGGCGGCGCAGCGGTGGGCGTCGCTGCTCTTGCCCTGCATGGCCAGGCCGACCTCCTGCTTGCTCAGCTTCGTCGCGGCGATGACCTTGGCCACCAGTGCGCCCGGAACGCTGGCCGAGGAGCCTTCGAGCTTTTCCGGCTCCTTGAGCAACCCGCGCGTCGCCAGGCTGGCGTAGAAAGTGCGTTCGGCCCCGCGCACTTCGAGGGGGACCAGCGTGGTCGGCGGGGTGGAGGCGAAAGTCATCATCATCTGGCAGGCGGCGGTGCCGTCCGCCTGCGCGGTCTTCAGCAGCGCGAGGCGCAGGCGCATCGTCGTCTCGAAATCGTCGCCTTCGAGATGGCGGCCGACGAGGTAGGTCCGCCCCCGGACGATGTCGAGACCCCGCTTCATGCTGGCGGTGAGGTCCGCCTTGCCGTCCGGCGTGAACTGGGCGCTCTCCGCCAGTTTGTCCGTCAGTTCGGACTCGTGTTGCCGCAGCCAGTCGGGATCATGCGGCAGTCCGAAGACGTCGGCGACCGTCGCGGCCAGTGCCTGCGCGCGCGCATCGGGTCCGCTGCTCCCGGAATCGCCAAGGCTCACCAGGAAGCCCAGGATAATCAATCCGCCCAGCACGATCGTTCCGGTGAGCCAGCTGTTACCGCCTTCCCACGACGCGATCCGCCGTGCGTCGAGGCGCTCCTCCAGTTCCGGGAAATGCTTGCGAATGCCGGTGAGCAACCCGCGTACATCGGCCCCGTTGGCGCGCAGGTGGCGCAGCGGACCGGCTTTTTCCGGACGGCCCAGTTCGGTCCAGGCCTTGTGATAGCGGTGGCCCTTTTGCTGGACCTTGCGTTCGAACCGATGGCCGCGAAGGCGCGCGCCCAGATAGTCGATGGCGGGGCGTGCGTCGATCTTGCCCCATTCGCGTTCCCAGTCGAAAGCTGCCACGGCATCTTCCAGCAGGGGTGCGCTACGGGGCCAGGCATCGGCCAGCAGCCCGGCGAGCCAGTCTTCCATCTCGCCCTGCCGCCCGATGTCGGAGTGGTGGACGGTTTCGAGGACCTCTTCCAGCAGCATTCGGGCGCGGGCTTCATCGCCCTCGTCCATCGGGGAAAGGCCCGCCGGGGCTTCGGTGTCCAGCATCGCGGCGAGCCGGGCGAAGGGGGATTGCTGCGATTGCTGGCCTACCGCCGCCGCGTTTTCGAAGCCTTCGAGCAGCGGCACGGCGAAAGGATCGGCGCCGCCCGGCGCAGCAGCCTCGCCGCCTGCGTTTTCGGTGGAAGCGGCAGGTTCCGGCGATACCCGGCCCAGCAAGTGGTCGCCTTGCGGCTGGGCAGGCCGGGCCGAGAGTGCAGGGTCGGCCTGCCATTCACCGGCAAGCGTGGGCGCGGCGTGGGGCCATTGCGGCGATGCCAGCGGCTCCGGGGGCGCAGGAGGAGGAGCGGGAGGTTCGGGCAGGTCCGCCTGGGGTTCCGCCGCTTGTGGCACTGCCGCTTCGGGCACGAACTGCGGGTCGTCAGGTCCGGCGCCCGGCTGCGGCATCGTCTTTGCCAGTCGCAGTGCGGTGTCACGCGCACCTCGAAGCTGGGCGTAGCCTTCGACATTGCGGTCGAGGTCCATCGCCTTGATACGGCCCGCATAGGCGCCGCGGATGGCCTTGGTATCGCTGGTCGCCGCTATGCCCAGCAGCGACCATGGGAAACCCCCGCTGCTCATGTTCCTGCGCCTGCCGCCACCACCTGCACCGTCACAGCGGACTGGAGCTGTCTATCTCGCCCAGATGGCCGACGAGGAAATCGCGGGCATCGGCGATACGGCGCGGGTCCTGCGTATCGAGCGCGCCGGCGAACTGGGTGATCCAGTGGCCGATCATCTGGCGCATTTCGCCGATGTGATCTTCGTATGCGCGTTCGGCGCGGGCCATGAGGGCGACGTTACCGGCCTCTTCTCGCGGATGAAACTTGAGCTTTGCAAGCGCGGCGCGGCGCTTTTCGATGTCCTTGGGGCCGGGCCGGTCCTCTTCGTCGACGATGACGATGCTGTGGCTCTTGCCGCTCAGCGGAACGTGCACGTCGACTTCCAGAAGGCCGGAACTGTCGTAGGAGAAACGCACTTCCGCGCTGACCTCGCCCGCCGGGCGCGGCGGTACGGGGACGGCGATCTGGCCCAGTTTGACGTTGCCGGAAACCTCGCGCGCCTCACCCTGATAGATGCCGAATTCGATCTGCTTCTGCCCGTCGCCCATGGTCGAATAGCTGCTGACGCGGCTGACCGGGACCGGGGTGTTGCGTTCGATGATGGGAGAGAACAATCCGCGCTGGAGGCCGCCGTAACGGTCGTTCTCCGCCACTTCGATGCCCAGGGTGAAAGGGCATACGTCGGTGATGCGGATTTCCTCGAGCGCCGCGTCGCGCCCCACGAGGCCCGCCTGGATCGATGCGCCCAGCGCCACCGCATGGTCTGGGTGGACCGAGGAATTGGGGAAGCGGCCGAACAGGCGGGTGATCGCCTTGCGGACCACCGGCATCCGGGTGGCGCCGCCGACGAGGACCACGTCGGACAATTCCGCAGCCTCGATCGCGCAGTCGCGCAGGGCGCGCACCACGGGATCACGCAGGCGGCGGATCAGCGGTTCGCAGGCGGTTTCGAACTCCGCTTCGGTGATGATGGTAG
Source organism: Novosphingobium sp. P6W (assembly GCF_000876675.2). GTDB lineage: Bacteria > Pseudomonadota > Alphaproteobacteria > Sphingomonadales > Sphingomonadaceae > Novosphingobium. Next base: position 2,971,011 of record NZ_CP030352.1, on the reverse strand, counting down.
AAAGGCGCGTTTCGTCGACGGTCAGCGCGAATTCGGCCTCGCCAGCGCTGCTCAGCGCGCGGCGGCAGGTTTCGGCGGCGCGCTTGAGCAGGGCCTCGCGGCGCTCGTCCGGCGCACTGGCCAGCAGGCCCTCGGGATCGACGCGGGGCTTGGCGAAAGCGGCCAGCACTTCGTCGAAATCGTCGCCGCCCAGCCGGTTGTCGCCCGCCGAGGCGCGAACCTCGACGATGCCGTCGAACATTTCGACCACGGATACGTCGAAGGTGCCGCCGCCCAGGTCGAAGACGAGGAACGGTTCGCGGTCGCCCTTGTCCTGCAGGCCGAAGGCGAGGGCCGCGGCGGTCGGCTCGTTGATGAGGCGGCGCACGGAAAGGCCTGCCAGTTCGCCGGCGCGGCGGGTGGCCTTGCGCTGGCGGTCGTTGAAATAGGCAGGCACGGTGATGACCGCCTCGGTCGGCGTCTCGCCGGTCAGCGCCTCGACATCGCGGACAAGGGCGCCCAGGACGATGGCCGAGATATCTTCCGGCTTGTATTCCTTGCCTGCCAGGCGCGCGGTGCGCTGGGTGCCGATCATGCGCTTGAAACTGGTGGCGGTGTCCAGCGGATGGGTGGCCAAGCGGTCCAGCGCCGGGGTGCCGATCCAGGCCTGTCCGTCCCTGGCGATGCTCACCGCCGAAGGAGTGAGCAGTTCGCCCAGCGCATTGGGGACCAGCTGCGCCTCGCCTTCGCGCCAGATGGCGACGGCGCTGTTGGTCGTGCCAAGGTCGATCCCGATCAGCATCCCGGGCCACCAATTATGTTCTGAACCACACGCTTCCTCAGATTGCACCGGGACTTGAACGTGTGACTAGCGGCATCGCGGGCGAGGGGTAAAGGGTGAAATCCCTTGCCCGGATGTTTAGCGCAGCGTGGTTCGCCGCACGATCAGCGTCGGCGCCATCGCCAGGCTGGACGTATCCTCGCCCTCGATCCGGCTTTTCAGCTTTTCCACCATGACCCGCGCGCCGTCACCGATCTCCTGCCGGATCGTGGTGAGCGGGGGCATGGTCTGCGCGGCGAGCGGCAGGTCGTCGAAGCCGACGATCTGGGTGTCGTCCGGCACCGCGCGGCCCGTTTCGTAAAGGACGCGCAGCGCCGACATGGCGATCAGGTCCGAAGCGCAGACGATCCCGTCATAGTCGAGGTCCGGCATGGCCAGCGCGGCCTTGATCTGCGGCCCCATCTCGGCATTGGCGAGAGCGACGGGGATATGCGTGAGCGGCAGGCCTGCAGCCTGCGCGGCTGCGGCGGCACCGCGGCGGCGCATGGCGATCTCGATGCCGGTGGTATCACCCAGGAAGGCCAGGCGGCGTGCGCCCGATGCGATCAGATGCTCGGCGCTGAGACGGCCGCCGTGTTCGTTGTCGGTGCCGACCACGCAGTGGACCTGCCCTTCGCGGTGGTTGCCCCAGACAACCAGCGGACGGTAATTGGCGGCGACCCGGTCGATGATCTCGGACTGGTCGGACTGGCCGATCACCAGAACACCGTCGACCATGCCCGATCCGGTGATGCGCTCCAGCCAGTCGGTCGTGCCGTCGGGGATGGCGCGGCTGAGCATGAGGTCGTAGCCGCTGTCGGTCAGCTGATCGGCAAGATGGCCAAGCAGGGTGAGGAAGAACGGATCGGAAATGCTCTGGCGCTTTTCGTGGCCCAGCGGGATCACCACGCCGATGACGCCCGTGCGCCGCGAGCGCAGCTTGCTGGCCATCTGGTTGGGGCGGAAGCCATATTGCCGGGCCAGGGCCTGGATGCGTTCGCGGGTTTCGGTGTTGACCAGCGACTTGCCCGCAAGCGCGCGCGAAACCGTACCGGCGGAAACCCCGGCGACCCGCGCCAGGTCTGCTAGTGTACGCACTTCTACTTGGGGCGCGGACGTGTCCGTACCGTTGTCTTCCCCGTTGCTGTTGCCCGACCCTGCCACCATGGGCCGAGCCTTATCACCACGATCGCGTTGCCGGAAGTAACTTGTTCAGTTAGCAACCGAGTTTCGGTTCGGCGGCCCGCCCACGCTGATGAAACGCGTTGCCGCCGCGCCCAACAACATGAGCATTCCGGCAAAGATCAGCGCATTGCGGGCGTCTGCGCCCAGAAGCGGCGTGTAGATCAGCGGCATCGTCAGGTTTTCAAGCAGCATCGGGATGACGATGAACATGTTGAAGATGCCCATGTAGATGCCGTTTCGCGCCGGCGGGATCGAATCGGCGAGCATCACGTAAGTATTGCCCATCATGCCGGCCCAGCCCAGGCCGATCCCCACCATCAGCAGCGCCAATACCGGAAACGAGGCGGTAGACGGGACCGCCATCATCGCCGCGCCCGAAGCGGCGAGGCAGGCGACATGGACCCTGCGCGCGCCCAGCCGCCTGACCACGGGAATGAGCGTCAAGGCGCTGACGAAGGCGACGGCGTTGTAGATCGCGCCCAGTTGCTGGCCGGTCAGCACCGCATCGCGGAAGTTCTCGGACGCGGTATCGACGCTGCCGTAAAGCGAGCGCGAGAGGGCGAAGGCGATGTACTGCCAGTAGACCATCATCGCGTACCACTGGCACAGCATGGCCAGGGCCAGCTGGCGCATCGGGCCCGGCATTTCGGCGATGGCGGCGCGGATTTCCTCCAGCGTGCTCCGCGCGGTAAGCGGGCGAACGGCGATGGCGGCGCGTTCACCGGGGCTCATCGGCAGTTCGGGCACGCGCAGCACCGAATAGAGGATGGTCGAAAGCGACAGCACCGCGCCGATCAGGAAGGCCAGCCGGACGATTTCGGGAATACCGCTGGGGCCCAGCAGGTGGCGGTCGACGATCCCGGTGAACAGCGACGGGGCTAGGTAGGATGCCGTATGGGCAAGGCCGGTGAATGCGCTCTGGGTCAGGAACCCGACCGAGCGTTGATGCGGCAAAAGGCGGTCGGCGACATAGGCGCGGTAAGGCTCCATGGTCACGTTGTTCCCAGCGTCGAGCAACCATAGCAGGCTTGCCGCCATCCATAGCGCCGAGGAGTGGGGCATCGCGAAAAGCGCGGCCGAACACAGCACGGCGCCCGCGAGGAAATAGGGCGTGCGGCGGCCGAGGTGGGACAGCGTGCGGTCGCTCATCGCGCCGACCAGCGGCTGGACCAGCAGCCCGGTCATCGGCCCGGCCAGCCAGAGCAGGGGTATCATCGCCTCGCTCGCGCCGAGATAGGCATAGATCGGCCCCATGTTCGCCTGCTGCAACCCGAAACTGAACTGAAGGCCGAAGAAGCCGACGTTCATCTCGATGATGCGCAGCAGCGAAAGGTGCGGCCTGGAGCCGGTCGACATGCGAAGCCCCTTTCGGTTGTGCGGCCGCACCGGGCCTATAGGCAAAGCAGGACCGCGCACAGGGACGGATTCATAAGAATCGATTGCAGGGCGTTCGCCTAGGCAAATGGCCTGAGTTCATCTGCGTACCAGGCGCCGCAGCCAGCAAAATTGCGGTACTTCGTGAACATACTGACATTGTACATTTTCCGTTTACAATGAAATTCAATCGATTGTACGAAGCGCGTCGATGACGCTTCCAGACGCCTTTTTCGAATCTCCCGTGACGCTGAAATGGACCGCTCGGGACCTGGGCGGACTGGCCGCGCAGCCGCTGCCCCGTTCCCCGGTTCTTGTCGCCGGCGACGTGCGGCGCGTGGCTGATGACCTCGACGTCTGGGACGCCTGGCCGCTCGCTTGCGGGAAGGGAATGCCGGTGCGCTGGCGCGGGGGCGAACTATGGTTCGCGCTGGCCGCCCCGGCGTTCGAGGATCCCGAGGCGCGGCACGGCGCGGCGCGCATCCATCATTTCCACCGCATCGACGGGCGCTTCATCCATCTCGGAGCGACTTTTCCCGAAGGCTTCACACCCGGCAGCCGCGAATGGTCAGGTTCGGCGCACTACGATGAAGGAGAGGTTGCGCTCTACTTCACTTCGGCCGGAACCCGCGGCGAAGCGGAACCGACGTTCCAGCAGCGCCTGTTCGCGGCGACCACGCGGCTTCTGGATGAAACCGAGGGCCCCGTTTTCGCGTCCTGGTCGGAGCCGGTGGAACTGACCGTCCCGGTCGATCTGATCTACATGAGCCGCCACGACGCGACCGGGCAGGTTGGCGAGATCAAGGCTTTCCGCGACCCCGCGACCTGGCGCACCGCGCAGGGGGACGAATACCTCCTGTTCACCGCGTCGTCGGCTCGGCAGCTGGGCCGCTACAACGGCGTCATCGGCTGCGCTCGGCGGGCGACGGGTGACACCGGCGAGTTTGAGAAACTGCCGCCACTGATCGACGCATCGGGCCTCAACAACGAACTGGAGCGGCCTCATGTCGTCGCCTACGGCGGGCAGCTCTATCTGTTCTGGTCAACCCAGGCCAAGGTCTTTGCCCCCGGCATCGCCGCGCCAACCGGCCTCTACGGCGCCGTCGCCGACAGGATCAAGGGCCCGTGGCGATTGCTGAACGGGCACGGCCTGGTCTTCGCCAATCCCGCCGCCGAGCCATTCCAGGCCTATAGCTGGTGGGTCCTTCCCGATCTTTCAGTGACCAGCTTCGTCGACTACTGGGGCATCGATGACGCCGAAGCGGAGCAGAAACCGGCCGGCAGGGCGCACTTTGGCGGAACTTTCGCGCCGTTCCTGCAGTTGCGTCTCGATGGCACACGCGCCATGCTGAAAAGCGGGCGCTGAAAACACGGATCAGGCAGACATGCACAAGCTGGCGGGCATCGAACTGGGCGGCACCAAGACGGTGGTCGTACTCGGCCAGCCCGGCCGGATCGACGAGCGTCTGGAGTTTCCCACCACCGAACCGACGGAAACGCTGGACCGCGCCATCGACGCGATCCGGGGCTGGCGTGACGACAAGCCGGTGGACGCGGTGGGGATCGCCAGTTTCGGCCCGCTGCGCGTCTCGCATGAGGCATCGGACCATGGTTTCATGCTCGACACCCCCAAGCCCGGCTGGAGCGGGGCGGCAGTGGCCGGGCCAGTCGCCGCGGCACTTGGCTGCCCGGTCGGCCTCGACACCGACGTCAACGGCGCCGCGCTGGCCGAACACCGCTTCGGCGCGGCGCGCGGGTGCGAGAGCATGGTCTACCTTACTATCGGCACCGGCCTTGGCGGCGGCGTGCTGATCGCGGGCGAGCCGGCGCATGGATTGCTGCACCCCGAGATCGGCCACGTCCGCCTGCGCCGCGCCCTCGGCGATACGTTCGAGGGCGCCTGCGCCTTTCACGGCGACTGCATAGAGGGCCTCGTCAGCGGTCCTGCGCTTGCCGCCCGGTTGGGCACTCACCCGTCGCGCGTGGCAGCGGACGATCCGGCCTGGGAAACGGTCGCGCAGGACCTTGCGGAACTGTTCGCGATGCTGGTGCTGACGGTGTCTCCGCAGCGCATCGTGGTAGGCGGCGGGGTTGCCGGCAAGCAGCCGCATCTCCTGCCCATGGCGATTGCCCGTATACCCGCGCTGCTGGGCGGATACCTGCGCGACTGCACGCGTGAGAAGCTGGCGGGCATGGTCACCCCCCCGCTGCTGGGCGACGACGCCGGGCCGATGGGCGCGCTGATCCTTGCCGCCCGCGCGCTTGAAGATCGCCGGGCCGCTGTCAGGGCGCTCGCAGGTGCCTGACTAGGGCAATATCTGCCGGGTGAAACAACTTGCGCATTGTTGAACTAATATTGCGCGATGCGGGAATCGTGTTACAGCCTCGGCAAGTTCACCGTGCCGATGTGGGCCCTTCGGGTCGCACCATCAGGCCCACGGCACGGTTGTCATCATCTTGCCCGATGGCTGGGTAATTCCTTGACCTGATGGGTGGAGTATCGCTCCAACTGACCTATATGGTCACAACGCTGCAATACCCGGCACAGGATCGGGCCCGACACAGAAGCGGGATCGACCACCAAGGCCTAAAAATCGAGGATCGCGGAGAAAGCTATGAGCGCAGGCGAACTGACCGTTTCCGGCAAGAACCGGACTGCTACCGACAAGGCTGGCGACAAGGCCGGCACGAAGAAGCAGGGCGGCAAGGCGGCCACTGCTCGTAAACCTTCCGAAATCCATGAGGCGATCGTCGAAGAGGTGCGCGGCGCGCTCCTTCCAGGCGACGGCCCCGATGATGCCGGGCCCGAGGGCGGCTGGATCGACGAGGCCGCGCGGTTCCTGCTGGCGGCGGCGCAGCAGCGCACTACCGGACAACCGGTGATCGAACTGGCCTCCGCCAGCGAGGAGCGGCGCTTGATGCGCATCGCGCTGGTCAACGACGACATGCCCTTCCTGGTCGATTCGGTCGCTGCGGCGATTGCCGAGGCGGGCCTTGTGATCGACCGTCTCGTCCACCCGGTGGTGCCGGTGCTGCGGGATGCGAAGGGCAAGCTGATCGGCCTACCGGGCGACGCGGCCGATGCGACGGGCCGCGAATCGATGATCTACGTCGAGACCCCGCGCGCCGATGCGCGCCAACGCCGCGAACTGCTGCGCTCGCTGGAAACCACGCTGGCCGACGTACGCGCCGCCGTGGCCGACTGGCCGCAGATGGTCGAGACGATGCGCGCCGATGCCGAGCGGATCGATACGGCTGTGATCGACAAGGAAGGCGCGGAATTGCTGCGCTGGTTCGCCGGCGGAATGCTCACCCAGCTGGGCCACGTCACCCGCACGCGCGACGGGGTGCGGTCCGAGCGCCTCGGCGTGTGCCGGATCGACGATGAGGATGTCCTTTCCGACGTCAGCTACACCCGTGCCTTCGAGGCTTTCGACGCTGCGCTGGTGCAGGGCAATGTCCATGCGCCGATGGCGATCAAGGCCAACCGCATCGCCACCGTCCACCGCCGCGTGCCGATCGACCTGTTCCTGGTGCCGGTGATCGAAGCGGACAAGGTCACCGCGCTTTCGGTCCACGTCGGCATGTGGACCAGCGCCGCGCTGGCCGCCCCGCCAGACCGGGTGCCGCGCCTGCGCGGACAGCTGGCGGCCTTCTCGCAGCGTCTCGAACTCGATCCGACCGGCCACACCGGCAAGGCCCTGGCCCATGCCCTGACCAGCCTGCCGCATGATCTGGTGATGGGATTGGGCGAGGCCGACGTCGAGCGGCTGGCGATGACGATGACCGGCCTGGTCGACCGTCCGCGCCCGCGCCTGCTCATCACCCGCTCGCCGCTGATGCGCCACATCTTCGCCTTCGTGTGGCTGCCGCGCGACATGCTTTCCACCCAGATGCAGCGCCGCATCCAGGGCATGATCGAGGAGGCCGCGCAGGCGCCCACGCTCGACTGGAGCCTGCAGGTCGAAGCCGGTAATCTGGCCATGCTGCGCTACACTCTCGACGTGCGCGAGGGGAACCACGAACCCTCCGAGGCAGACCTCGACAGTGCCCTGCAACTGCTGCTGCGCGGCTGGACCGAGGCGGTCGAGGCGGCGCTGGCACCGGTGCTGGAGGCCGGCCGCGCCGCAGCGGTGGCCGGGCGTTATGCCGAAGCATTCCCGATGGGCTATCGCAGCGACTACGGTGCGTCCGAAGCCGCCCTCGACATCGCTCATTTGCGCCGCGCCGCTTCGGGCGAGGTAAGCGAGGGCAACCGCGACGTGCGGCTTCATGCGCGCGACGACGATGGGGCCGGGCAACTGCGCCTCAAGATCTATCAGTCCGAAGGCATGCTGCCGCTGTCCGACGCGGTACCGGCGCTGGAGAACTTCGGTTTCCGCGTGCTGGGCGAAGTGCCGACGTCGCTCGACAAGGGCAAGCTGGGCACGATCCACGATTTCACGCTGGAACTGCAGGGCGCCCGCCCGGCGCATGAGGTTCTGGAACTGGCGCCGATGATCGAGGACGCGCTGCGCGCCGTACTTAACGGTGGCGGCGAAAATGACGCCTTCAACCGCCTCGTGCCCGGCCTCGGCCTGAACAGCGTCGAGGCCAACTGGCTGCGTGCCTGGTATCGCTATTTGCGTCAGGCGGGCACGCATTTCGGCATTCCCACCGTGGTCGATGCGCTGCTGGGCGCGCCCACCGTCACGCGCGGGATCGTCGACCTGTTCGAGGCGATCCACGACCCGGCCTTCGAAGGCGACCGCGCGCGTGCCCGCAAGGATGCCGAGGAAGCGATCCGCACCGGCCTTGCCGGCGTGGGCGCCATCAACGACGACCGTTTGCTGCGCGCCTTCCGCGACATCGTGCTGGCCATGCTGCGCACAAATGCCTTTGCTGCGGCGGGCCATGCGGCGCTGGCCTTCAAGTTCGATTCCGCGCTTGTCCCCGGCCTGCCCAAGCCAGTGCCGTGGCGCGAGATTTTCGTCTATTCGCAGCGGGTGGAGGGTATCCACCTGCGCGCCGGACCGATCGCACGCGGCGGCCTGCGCTGGTCCGACCGACGCGACGATTTCCGCGTCGAAATCCTGGGCCTGATGAAGGCGCAGCGCGTGAAGAACGCGGTCATCGTGCCGACCGGCGCGAAGGGCGGCTTCTATCCCAAGCTGCTGCCAGATCCCTCTCGCGACCGCGCTGCATGGGCCGCCGAAGGGCAGGGCTCTTATGAGGTCTTCGTCGATACCCTGCTGTCGATCACCGACAACATCGTGGCCGACAAGGTGGTCCACCCCGAAGGCGTGGTGATCCTCGACGGCGAGGACCCGTACTTCGTGGTCGCCGCAGATAAGGGCACGGCGAAGTTCTCCGACGTTGCCAACGGCATTGCCGAGGGCCGCGACTTCTGGCTCGACGATGCGTTCGCCAGCGGCGGCTCCAACGGCTACGACCACAAGGCCATGGGCATCACCGCGAAGGGCGCCTGGCTTTCGGTGCAGCGCCACTTCCTGGAAATGGGCGTGGACGTGCAGGCCGATCCGGTCCGCGTGGTCGGCTGCGGTGACATGTCGGGCGACGTGTTCGGCAACGGGATGCTGCTGTCGAAGTCGCTGAAACTGGTGGCCGCGTTCGACCACCGCCACATCTTCCTCGATCCCGATCCCGATGCGGCGAAAAGCTGGGAGGAACGCCAGCGCCTGTTCGACCTGCCGGTTTCCAGCTGGAACGACTATGACAAGGCGCTGATCTCCAAGGGGGGCGGGGTGTTCCCTCGCAGCCTCAAGTCGATCCCGCTGAGCGAGGAAGCCCGCGCCGTGCTGGGCATCGGTGCCAGCGAGATCGACCCCGATTCGCTGATCACCGCGATCCTGTGTTCGCCGGTCGACCTGCTGTGGTTCGGCGGCATCGGCACATACGTGAAGGCTTCCGCCGAGAACAACGTGCAGGTGGGCGATCCAACCAATGACGGCCTGCGCATCAGCGGTAACGAACTGCGCGTCAAGGTCGTGGGCGAAGGCGCCAACCTGGGCGTGACCCAGGCCGGGCGCATCGAATTTGCCGATCGCGGCGGGCGTATCAACGCCGACTTCATCGACAATTCGGCCGGGGTCGACTGCTCGGACAACGAGGTCAACATCAAGATCGCGCTGGCCGCGGCCAAGCGGGCGGGCAAGCTGTCCGAGCCGCAGCGCGTGGAACTGCTGCGCTCGATGACCGACGAAGTCGGCGCGCTGGTGCTGGAGGACAACCGCCTTCAGGCGCTGGCGCTCTCGATCGCGCAGCGCGGCGGGGCGCAGGTCATGCCTTCGCACATCCGCCTGATCGAGACGCTGGAGGAAGGCGGCCATCTTGACCGGCGTACCGAAGGCCTTGCCGACAACGACGTGCTGGCGCGCCGCGCGCAGGACGGGCGCGGGCTGACCCGGCCCGAACTGGCAGTGCTGCTTTCCAGCGGCAAGCTGGTGCTGCAGGCCGCGATCGAGGGCAGTGACTTGCCCGCCGATCCCAGCTTGTCGGACATGCTGATCGCCACCTTCCCGCAGGCCATGCAGAAGAAGTACGCGCGCTTCATCAAGGGCCACCGTCTGGCGAACGAGATCATCGCCACCAAGCTGGCCAACCGCATCGTCAACCGGCTGGGCATCGTCACCCCGTTCGAACTGGCCGAGGAGGAGGGCGCCACGCTTGCCCAGATCGCCGCGGCCTTCGCGCTGGCCGAAAAGCTGTTCGGGCTGGACGCGCTGTGGGAGCAGCTTGAAATTGCCCCCATGGCCGAGACGGCGCGTGTGGCTCTGTTCGAAATGGTGGCCAACTCGGTGCGCGGCCACATGGCCGACCTGCTGCGCGCGGGCGCAGGCCGGATCGCGCCGTCCGAGCTGGCGGCGCGGTTGGAGAAGGGCATCGCTGCCCTCTCCACCGACACCGTCGAACTGCTGGGCGAACGTACCCTGGCCCACTCGCGCAAGCTGCGCACGGGCCTGACCGATCTTGGTGCACCCGAGGACGTGGCGGGCCAGGTGGCGAACCTGTTCGACCTCGACGGGGCCGTGGGCGTAGCGGCACTTGCCAGCGAAACGGGCATTGCCCCGCGCAAGCTGGTCACCGCCTTCACCCGCATCGGCGCCGGGCTGGGCCTTGACTGGGCGCAGGCGAGCGCGGCCATGATGAGCCCGTCCGATCCGTGGGAGCGCCTGCTGGTCGCGGGCCTTGCGCGCGATTTCCAGCAGATGCGCCTCGACTTCCTGCGCACCATGGCGCGGACCAAGGTAGGCAAGAGCGATCCGCTGGCCGCCACCGAGGAGTGGGGCCGCGACCATCTGGGCGCGCTCGAAAACTTCCGTGCGGTGGTTCACCGGGCGGAGAACGCAGTGGCGGTCTCTCCGGCGATGCTCGCGCAGATCGCCAGCCAGGCGCGCAACCTGCTGGCGCGGTAAATAGGCACCGGCCCCCTTCTCACCGGAGGAGGGGGCCGGTGCCCGCGCCGCTCAATCCAGCGGGACGGGCTGCGTTTCCTTCACCGTTTCCAGCACGATGATCGACTTCACATCGCGCACCCCCGGAATACGCAGCAAGGTGCGCAGCGTTATCTGCGAGAGGTGTTCGACGTTGCGCGCCATCACCCGCACCAGATAATCCATGTCGCCGGTAACCGCATGGCAGGCGATCACGTGCGGGTTCTCGGCGATGGCCTGCTCGAAGCGGGCGATGTTCTCGTCGATGTGGGCGTTGAGGTTTATCAGCACATAGGCTTCCAGCTCGAGGCCCAGCTTGCGTGGGTCCAGCACCGGAGCGTAGCCCCGGATCACACCTTCATCCTCCAGCCGTTTGATGCGGCGGCTGACCGGGGTGGCCGACAGCGCCGCGCGTTCGGCAATCTGCGCCACAGGCATGCGGGCGTCTTCACGCAAGGCGGCGATGATCTTGCGGTCGAATTCGTCCAGCTGCACGGATCACCTCGGAAATGGAGTTGGCTTGGTGGATTTCACCAATACCATGCTTCGGGGCCCGCACAATCGCAGGGAACTGAAGCAGGGCCTGTAGTATTGTCCTTTTCATGAAGAAGCCCTGCACCCAGACATCAGGCAGCGGCCTTCGGGGAGAGTACGAAGGCGCAGCCGACGATTACACCGTCGGGCAGGACTGGCACGCCTATACCCCGCAGATGCACGAGCGCTGGCGCCGTCTGTTCGCGCGCCAGTCTGCACTGGTGGAAACCCACGCTTGCGCCGCGTTCCGCGAAGGATTGGCGCGGCTGGACTGCGGGCAAGGCATTCCGCGTTTCGAGGACGCCAATGTCATCCTGGGTGCCGCGACCGGCTGGCAGCTGGTCACCGTGCCGGGCTTCATCCCCGACGCGGTGTTCTTCGACCATCTCGCTCACCGCCGCTTCCCGGTAACCCGCTGGCTGCGCGAGGAACATGAGCTGGACTACCTTGTCGAGCCTGACGTGTTCCACGATTTCTTCGGCCACGTGCCGATGCTGCTGAACCCCGCGATCGCCGATTTCCTGGAGCTTTACGGCAAGGCCGGCGCACGGGCGATGGCCATGGACGCGCTGGACATGCTGGCGCGCATCTACTGGTACACCATCGAATTCGGCCTTGTTCGTGAAGAGGGCAGCCTCAAGGTATTCGGCGCCGGCATCATCTCCTCCTCGGGCGAAACCCGCTTTTCGATCGAGGACGCGCACGTCCTGCGCCTGCCGTTCGAGGCGGTGCGGGTGATGCGCACCGGCTACATGATCGACAGCTTCCAGAAGACCTACTTCGTCCTCGAAAGCCTGCCGCAGCTGATCGAGGCGCTGGTGCACCTCGATTTCGGCCCGGTCTACGAAACCTGGCGCGCGCACGCGCCGCTGCCCGCAGGCGATGCGCTGCCGGGCGAAATCCCCATCTCTGGAGAACCCGCATGACCGACCTGTTCGACAACCCCATCGGCCTGGACGGCTTCGAATTCGTCGAGTTTTCCGCGCCCGAAAGGGGCCTGCTGGAGCCGGTATTCACTGCGATGGGCTTCACGAAGATCGCGCGCCACCGCTCCAAGGACGTCGAACTGTGGCGGCAGGGTGCGATCAATTTCATCACCAATTACGAGCCGCATAGCCCCGCCTGGTACTTCAGCCGCGAACATGGCCCCTCGGCCTGCGGTATGGGCTTTCGCGTGACCGATGCCCGCGCCGCCTACGCCGAACTGCTCGCCCGCTCGGCCGAGCCGGTGATGGTCGGCACCGGGCCGATGGAACTGCACCTTCCCGGCATTCGCGGCATCGGCAATTCGATCATCTACCTGATCGATCGCTATGAGAAGGACGGTAACGGCGCGCTGTCGATCTACGACATCGATTTCGAATACCTCCCCGGCGTCGACCGTCATCCGGTGGGAGCTGGCTTTGCCGAGATCGACCACCTGACGCACAATGTCTACGGCGGGCGGATGGCCTACTGGGCGGACTTCTACGAAAAGCTCTTCAACTTCCGCGAAATCCGCTACTTCGACATCAAGGGCGAATATACCGGCCTGACCAGCAGGGCGCTGACCGCGCCCGACGGTAAGATCCGCATCCCGCTCAACGAGGAAAAGGACGGCGGCAAGGGCCAGATCGACGAATTCCTGCGCGCGTTCAATGGCGAGGGCATCCAGCATATCGCGCTGATCTGCGACGATCTCGTCACTGCGTGGGACCGCCTCAAGGCGCTGGGCGTGCCCTTCATGACCGCGCCGCCGGAAACCTATTACGAAATGCTGGCCGAGCGCCTGCCGGGCCACGGCGAGCCGGTCGATCAGTTGCAGTCGCGCGGCATCCTGCTCGACGGCGCTGTCGAAGATGGCCGCCCGCGCCTGCTGCTCCAGATTTTCGCCGAAGCGCGGGTGGGGCCAGTGTTCTTCGAGTTCATCCAGCGCAAGGGCGACGATGGCTTCGGCAACGGCAACTTCAAGGCCTTGTTCGAAAGCATGGAGCGCGATCAGGTCCGCCGCGGCGTGCTGAAGGTGGAGCCGGCGGAGTGAACGAAAGGCCGGGTCTGGCGATGATCCAGGCCGGGGATTTAGACCGGGACGTCACAAAGGGGGTTGATACCTACCCCCTGACCCGCTCATGCTGAGTTCGTCGAAGCACGAGCGGCGCGCAACGCCCTGGCACGACGGGAGAGAAGACGATGCAGAAAGCGCCAAAACTGGGCGGCATCCACCACGTGGCCTATCGCTGCCGTGATGCGAAGGAGACGGTCACGTTCTACCGCGATGTGATGGGCATGGATTTCATGCTCGCCATCGCCGAGGACACCGTGCCTTCCACCGGCGCGCCGGACCCGTACATGCACGTCTTCCTCGACTGCGGCGGCGGCAATGTGCTGGCCTTTTTCGAACTGCCAAATGCCCCCGAAATGGGCCGCGACGAGGCAACCCCGGCCTGGGTCCAGCACATCGCCTTCAAGGTGGACAGCGAAGCGGACCTTCTCGCCGCCAAGGCCCGCGCCGAGGCGGCCGGGCTGGAGGTGGTCGGCCCCACGCACCACGGCGTGTTCAAGTCGGTCTACTTCTTCGACCCCAATGGCCACCGGCTGGAATTGGCCTGGCAGTTCGGCTCGGCGGATCAGATGGCCAGCCTCAAGGCGGTGGCGCTCGACATGCTCGACGAGTGGGCGGTGACCCGCAAGGCCCCGCGCCACGCCGCCTGGCTCCACGAAAAAATCGCGGCGGAAAGCTGAGGCCATGGCCGCGCCGCTCCGCCTCCACGACTATCATCGCAGTTCCACCAGCTACCGCGTGCGCATCGCGTTGAACCTGAAGCAACTGGACCACGAGATCGTGCCGGTGAACCTGCTGGCGCGGGAGCAGCAGGGCGAAGCGTTCCGCGCCCTCAATCCCCTAGGGGGAGTGCCTGTGCTGGAGGCCGACGGGGCGCCTCACCCACAGTCGATGGCGATCCTGGAGTGGCTGGACGAACGGTTTCCGGAGCGCCCTTTGCTGCCCGCCGGCATAGAGGACCGCTTCGCTGCGCGCGAACTGGCGATGGCTATCGCCACGCAGCTTCACGCGCCGCTCAATCCCCCCGTGCTGGAATATCTGAAGCTCGAACTCGGCCACGCGCAGGCGGACGTCGATATCTGGTACTGGCACTGGCTGGAGCGGACCCTGACCGGCGTGGAAGCGCGGCTGGCAGCGCGGGGCACAGGCGATTTCCTGTTCGATGCCCCGGGTTACTTCGAGTGCGTGCTGGTGCCGCAGCTATACAACGCCCGGCGCTTCGCCTTCGACCTTGAGCCTTATCCGCATATGGTCCGCATAGAGGCTGCCTGCCTTACGGAACCGGCATTCGTTGCCGCGCATCCGGACAAGCGACCGGACGCCCAGCAAGGATAGACCGCCGTTCGCGGCTGTACGGCGTCAGGCGGCGGTGGCTGTCAGCAGCAGGTCGCGCAGCGCCGTCAGGCTTGGCAGGACCTGGGCGGTGATCAAGGTCTGCTCCTCGGTGGCGGGCAAAAGATCGGGCACCATGACGGTGGCGATCCCGGCGGCGGTGGCCGATCGCACTCCGGCATAGCTGTCTTCCACTGCTACGCAGTCGGCCGGATCGACCCCCAGCAGCCGCGCGGCGAGCAGGTAGGGTTCCGGGTGCGGCTTGGCGTTCGTCACATCGCTGCGGGTGACCACCACTTCGAAATAGTGCAGCAACCCGGCCTGTTCCAGCCGCTCCTGCGCCTTGCCGCCTATGGTGGAGGTGCATAGCGCCAGCGGCACGCCGGTGTCGCGGAAATGGTCGAGGATCAGCTGCGCACCCGGACGCAGGGGCAGGCCGGCGTTGACGGCAGCTTCGAAAAGCGCGTCGGAGTCCGCGTAGAACCGGGCCAGCGGAAAGTCCGGGCCCATCCGGTCGGCGAGCATGATCTCGTTCGCATCGCGGTTCACGCCGACCATCGATTTCAGGATTTCCGCCGGGACCGGACAGCCGAGCGCTTCCCCGGTATCCTCGAAAGCGCGGTGCTGCGCGGCCTCGGTATCGAGCAGGGTGCCGTCCATGTCGAAGATCGCGGCGCGGATCGGATCGGGCAGAGTGGGCGAGCGGACGGGTCGAGATAAAGTGGCCATGGCTCTCAATATGAAGACTGTTTGTGGAGGGGCCATTGCAAAGCGCGAACCTGCCGTTGCGAATTACGGAAGATCAGAACGATGCCCTGTTCAGTTCCTCCAGGCCGAGTTCGGCGCAAAGGGCGGCCCGCGCTTCGAGGCAGGCGCGCCATAGCGCGGGGTTGGACAGGTCCTCCACCGCGATGCGTTCGGGCCACAGGCGCGCCACCAGCGCTTCGATGCGGTCCAGCTTTTCCGGCGTGGCCATGAAGCGCTGGTCGACCGCGTCCGGGTCTGCCACCACGCGCAAACGCAGGCAGGCGGGGCCGCCGCCGTTGGCCATGCTTTCGCGCAGGTCGTGGACGAAAAGGTGGCGGATCGGGCCGTTCCCGGCGACGTGGGCTTCCAGCCACTGCCACACCGCAGGCGTTTCGCGCGCTTCGCCGGGAAGGACCAATGCCATTTCGCCTGAGGGCAGTGTCACCAACTGGGCGTTGAACAGATAGGAACTGATCGCATCCGCCAGGCTGACCGCAGCGGCGGGGACTTCGACGATCTCGATCTCGGGCAGCTTTTCGCGAAGCTCGGCATAGAGGGCGTCCCGGTCTGCAAAGGCGAGTTCGTGCGTGAACAGCACGCGCTCGTTGGCGACGGCGACCACGTCGTTGTGGAACGCGCCGGCGGCGATGGCTTCGTCCGACTGGCGCGCGAAGACGGTGCGTTCAGGCGCCAGGCCGTGGATGCGGGCGACTGCCTCGCTGGCCTCGCGGTGCTGGCGCGCGGGGAAGGGGCCGCCCGCCACGCCGTAGACGAAGACCTCGATGCCCGGCGATCCGTGCGCGGCGCAAAGGCGCATGTGGTTGGCAGCGCCTTCGTCTCCGAAGGGCGGCGGGACCGGGGCGTGGACGGCGAAATGCTGGGGGTTGGCGAAAGCGATTTGCAGCTGCGCCAGCGTCTCGCGCCATTCGTGGCTGCGGTGCGGCATCGTGGCGAGATTGGCGACGGTCAGATGGCAGCGCCCGTCCGCGCTGTCCGGCGCGGGCGAAACGGTGGCGGCATTGGCGGCCCACATCGAGGAGGCCGACAAGGCGTTGGCCCGCAAGACGGGGCCAGCATCTTCCACCGTGGTGCCCAGCAGGTTCAGCCATGCCTCGTCCGGGCGGCGCTGGGGCAGGAACAGGCCCTGCGGCAGTCCGCGCTCCAGATTGGCGCGCATCTTGGCGAGGCCCTGCAAGGCCGCCGCACGGGGCGCCGAGATTTTGCCGAAGTTCTTTGCCGAGGCGAGATTGCCAAGGCTCAGGCCGGCGTAGTTGTGGCTGGGGCCGACGATGCCGTCGAAGTTGATTTCGGTGAGCATGACGTCTCTTTCAGGCCGGTGTGTAAGTGATCGTATCGCCCGGACCCACGCCCAGCAGCGCGGCGGCATCCTCGTCCAGCGTCACGCTGTCCCCCGTGATCTGGCCAAGGCAGGCGCGGAAATCGGCCAGTCGCCCGGCCGCGATCAGGTGCGTGGCCTCGCCTTTGCTGCCCGGGCCAATCGCGCCGATCTTCGCCGTTCGCGCGGCCTGAACGGTGCGGATCTGGTCGGTGCGGGCGATCATGGTCGGGCCGCCGTCGAAGATGTCGACGTAGTTCTGGAAGGCGAAACCCTCGCTCTCCAGCATCCGCATGGCGGGGCGCCCCGAATAGTGAGGCTGGCCCATGACCTGCCGCGCGCCTTCGGAAAGCAGCGCGGTATAGATGGGGTGCTTGGGCATGAGGTCGGCGATGAACTGGTTGCCGTGAGTGCCGTTGAATTCGTCCGCATCGCGGAAACTCATGTCGAAGAACCGGCCTGCAAGACCGTCCCAGAACGGCGAGTTTCCGGCATCGTCGATGGCGCCGCGCAGTTCGGCCAGGGTCATGTCGCCGAAGCGGTCACGGTGGGCGGCAATGAACAGGTAGCGGCTGCGTGCCAGCAGCTTGCCCACGCCCGCCGAGCGTTCGGTAGCGTCGAGGTACAGCCCGCCCACTTCGCTCGCCCCGTCGAGGTCAGTGCAAAGAGTGAGCATTTCGGCGCGGAAAGTGCGGTCCAGTTCCTTGGAATGCTGGGTGATGCGGCCGATGCGGTAGGAATAGAACGGCAGTTCGGTGCCCACCTGCGAGAACGCCTGGCAGGTCCCGCGCACTTTTCCATCGGCGGTGTCTTCGAGGATGAACACGAACAGGTCGTTGGCTATCTGGCCGTCGTCACGGGCGAAGCTTTTCGCGGCGCGTTCCAGCTTGGCCTGAAGGGTGGGCCGGTCGGGGGGCAGGTTGGTGAAGCCGCCGCCAGTGCCCTTGGCCATGCGGTACAGCGATTCGAGGTCGCGCTCCTGCGCGGTTCTGAGCAGGAAGGTCATGCGGGCACCGCTCCGTAACGGTCGAGGCGGTGCATCACCAATGCCGTGAGGCGGGCGCGGGCATCGAGCGAACTGGCGATCATGAACTCCTGCGGTGAATGGATGGAGCCGCCCAGCGCGCCCATCGTGTCCAGCACGGGCACACCGCAGGCGGCGATGTTGTTGCCGTCGCACACGCCGCCGGTGTCCTGCCAGCGCATCGGCTGACCCAGGTCGGTGGCGGCCTTGCTGACGAGGCCGAACAGCGCTTCGGTTCGCGGCGTGATCGGCTTGGGCGGGCGGGAGACGTGGCCGTGGAGGTGGATCTGCACCTCATGCGCGGCGCTGACTGCGGCCACCGCCTCGTCGATCAGGGCGCGGGCGATTGCGGCAAGCTCGGGGGTGCGGGGGCGTAGGTTGAAGTGCAGGATGGCGAGGTCGGGCACAGTATTGTTGGGCGCGCCGCCCTCGATCCGGGCGGGGTTGATCGTCAGCCCCTCGCGCACTCCGGCGGCGAGGCGCATGGCAAGATCGCTGGCGGCGACAAGGGCGTTGCGCCCGTCCTGCGGGTTACGCCCGGCGTGAGCGGAGCGGCCTGTGACGACCGCGGAATAGTTGCCCGATCCGGGGCGGGCGCGTGCCATGGAGCCATCGGGCAGGGCGGGCTCGTACGTCAGCGCCGCCAGCTTGCCCTGCGCCATCTGCGCGATCAGCGCGGCGGAGGAGAGCGAGCCGGTCTCCTCGTCGCTGTTGATGAGGACATCGTAGCCGAGCGTGGGCGCGGCCTGTTCGTAAGCGGCCAGCCCCGCCAGCATCAGCGAAAGGCCGCCCTTCATGTCGGCCGTGCCGGGGCCGTTTAGGGTGTCTTCGTCCAGCCAGGCGCAGGTCTGGAAGGGATGTTCGCGCGCGTAGACGGTGTCCATGTGGCCGGTCAGGATCACCCGTCGCGCCGCCTCGGGACGTACCGAGAGGACGAGGTGGCGGCCGTGCCCGACCTCGCGAAGTTCGCCCTTGCCGTCGACTTTTTCGACCGGGGCGGCATCGACCAGTCGCACTTCGCCGGGAAGCTGCGCGAAGGCATCGGCCAGATATCCGGCCATCGCGGCAAGACCGTCCAGATTGCCGGTGCCGCTGTTGATCGACGCCCATTCCAGCGTGCGCGAGAGGATGGGCGCCCGCTCGACCGGCGCGATGAGGCCCTGTTCTTCGCTGGTGAGGCTCATGCCCGCAGCTTGCCGGTCAGTGCGGCGCTGTTGCCGCTGGCGTCCGCCGCTTCGAAACTGGCGACCGGGTAGGCGCAGTAATCGGCGGCGTAGTAGGCGCTGGGGCGGTGGTTGCCGCTTTCGCCCAGGCCGCCGAAGGGCATCGAACCGGCGGCGCCCGTGGTCGGGCGGTTGCGGTTGACCACCCCGGCGCGGCCCTCGACGAGGAAGCGCTGCCACAGCGCATCGTCGGCGCTGATGAGGCCGGCAGAGAGGCCGAAGCGGGTGTTGTTGGCCGCCTCGATCGCGGCATCGAAGTCCGGCACGCGGCTGATCTGCAGGACGGGCGCGAAGATTTCCTCATCGGGGACGAAAATGCCGGTGACGTCCAGCATGGCCGGGGTCACGAAGGCCCCTGAGCGGCCCTCTACGCCGCTCAGGGGACGGATCACCTTCGCGCCGCGCTCGACCAGTTCGGCAAAGCGGGCCTTGGCGGCCTGCGCTGCCGCGTCCGATATGAGCGGCCCGATCCATGGTTCCGGCGTTTCATTCCATGCGCCGATGACGATGCGGTCTGCCAGCAGGGCCACGGCGTCCACCAACGCGGCGCCGAAGGCATTGTCGGGCACGATCAGCCGGCGGGCGCAGGAACAGCGCTGGCCGGTGGTGATGAAGCCCGACTGGACGACGACCGAAGCAGCCTCGTCCACGTCTGCTGAATCCCATGCGATCAGGGGGTTGTTGCCGCCCAGTTCGAGAGCGAGGATCACGTCCGGCCGGTCAGCGAAGATGCGGCGGAAGTGCGCGCCTGCCCCTGCCGAGCCGGTGAACAGCAGGCCGTCGATGTGCCCGGCGACCAGCGCTTCGCCCGTTTCACGCGCGCCCTGGATGCATTGAAAGACGTGGCGGTGATCTGCCAGTGCCTCTGCCCAGCACTCCGCCATTGCCGCGCCGGTGGCGGGGGTCATCTCGGAGGGTTTGAACACCACCGTGTTGCCCGCGATCAGGGCGGGGACGATGTGGCCGTTGGGAAGATGGCCGGGGAAGTTGAACGGACCCAGCACCGCCATCACGCCGTGCGGGCGGTGGCGCAGCACGGCCTGACCGAACGGCATGGCGCTGTGCCTGTCGCCCGCGCGCTCCGCCTGCGCGGTGATCGACAGGCCGACCTTGCCGATCATCGAGGCGACTTCGGTGCGGGTCTCCCACAGGGGCTTGCCAGTTTCGCGCGCGATGATTTGCGCGATGGCGTCCTTGCGGGCCTCCAGCGCGGCCTTGTAACGTTCCGCCACCGCGATGCGCTCGGATACCGACAGGGCGGCCCAGGCGGGGAAGGCTTTGCGGGCGCGCATGAGGGCAGCAGAGACCGCCTCGGGGCCGGCGATCTCGCCTTCCCACACGGTTTCGCCGGTGGCGGGATTGAAGGATTGCAGCATGGTCATGCGCCCCTCGTCACGGCGAAGATGCCGGTGGCGTTGCCGCTGTCGAAGGTGAGGTCGAGCTTGCCGGTCTCCAGGGCGATATCGCGGGTGATGAATTCGTAGAACGAGCCGGGCACGTCCAGCGACGTTTCCCCGCCATCGGCGAGGCTGAAGGGGCGGGCTACCTTGTCCGCCAGGATCGCGGTCTGGCGCACGCGGCCGTTGCGAGAGATTTCGACCGCAGGCTTGAGCGGATACCCGGCGGCTTTCAGTTCTTCGGAATGGGCCTGCACGTCGGCGACGCGGGTGGTCGCGTGGTTGAAGGCATTACCCTCGGTGGCGATCCAGGCGCCTTCCTTGCTGTGTTCGAGCAGAGTTTGGTAGTCTTCCAGCGCAGGTGCCGGATGCTGGCGGGCGAAAGCGGCAAGCGCGCCCTTCAGGATCGTGATGCCGTCCTCGATGGAGCAGTCGCTATGCCGCCCGATCGTATTGAGCGCGAGCCATTCCGCTTCGCCGAGTGGGTCGCTCGAAGCGCCGAAGATCCTTGCGGCGGCGTCCTGAGCGGGCTGGGGCAGCTGGTCGATGTGCAACTCGGAGACGAAGAACTGCGGCACCGTTTCCGGCAGGTCGGTCTGCACGAAGGCGCGGCCGGTCATCGTCAGCGCGGGCAGCGGATAGAGGCCGCTCACTTCGTAGCCCAAAGGCGCGAGGAAGCGCAGGAACGCCTCGTGGCCCGAAGGCAGCGCGCCGGTCTCTCCAGCGATGGTACGCAGGGCGCCGTGGTCGAAGACGATGGCCTCGCCTTTTTCGCGCATTTCGCTGACGTAGCGCGCCGCGGTCGGCACCCGGTCCAGCAGGTCGAGGAACAGCGCGGCGTTGAGCGCCATCGCGACTTGCGCGCGGCTGGCGCGGTCCTTGCCGCCGCCCAGGGCAGGGTCGATTTCCAGCGTGTCCAGCACCCACACGGCGCGGTCTTCGCCGACGATGGGGGCGAGCAGGTCGCAGAGCGTTTTCAGGTCTTGCGCGGCGGTGCGCGAGGCAGGTGCCATGCCATCCTCATTGTAAAATTATTGCGTGTATACGAAACATAGGAAAGCGGCGGGCCGAAGTCCATCGTAGTGATGGAAACGCGCAAACCCGGCGAAAATAGGCTGGAAATGACGAATTTCGCTCCCGCGCGCCGCCCGGACGATGGTGGGCGGCGGGGCGCTGGACAGCGGCTTCGGCGCGCGCTCTGCTCGGCAAAACGGGGACGAGGAGAGACACATATGACCGGCATCCGCACAGGCTTCATCGGCATCGGCAGCCAGGGCGCACCGATGGCGCACCGGATGCTCGCGCGGTTCCCGCTGACGGTCTGGGCGCGGCGGCCCGACGCGGCAGCCGACTTCGCGCAGAAAGGCGCCGGGGTTGCCGCCAGCATCGAGGAGCTTGGCGCTGCCTGCGATCACGTGGGGCTCTGCGTGGTCAACGATGCGGACGTGCTGGATATCTGCGGCCGGTTGGTCCCCGCGATGAAGCCGGGCAGCCTGCTTGCACTCCATTCCACAGTTCTGCCGCAGACCGCCGATGCGGTGGAGGGGCTGTGCTCGCGCCGGGGCGTCGCGATGGTCGATGCCCCGGTCAGCGGCGGCGCGCCCGGCGCAGAGGCGGGGACGATGACGGTGATGTGCGGGGGTTCGCCTGCAGCTTTCGAGCAGGCCCGCCCCGTGTTCGAGAGCTTCGCCGCGCTGATAGTCCTGCTTGGCCCGGCGGGCGCAGGGCAGAAGGCCAAGATCGTAAACAATGCGCTGATGGCCGCGAACATGGGACTGGCGCAGGCGGCCTTGCAGGCGGGCGAGGCGCTGGGGGTGGACCGGAAGGCGCTGGCGGAGCTGGTCAAGGCCAGTTCGGGCCGCAGCTTCGGCTTCGAGGTCTACGCGCGCATTCCCCAGCCGCGCGCCTTCGAACATGGGGCGAAGATGCTGCTCAAGGACACCGATCTGCTGGCGGCCATTCTGCCGGGCTCGCCCGATACAGCGATGCTTGAAAATGCAGCGAAATCGTTCCTGCTGCGGGCGACCGGCGCGGGGGACTGACCCTTGGCCGCCTGCCGGGCAGCACCTATATCGCACGCGGACGCCATAGCGAACGAGAGGGTGCGATGACTTTTCTTGAGCGGTTTGACCTGAGCATTCCCCTGATTCAGGCGCCGATGGCGGGCACCAGCACGCCCGAAATGGCGGCGCAGGTATCGAACGCAGGTGCGCTGGGCTCGATTGCGGTAGGAGCCACCGATGCCGCCGGCGCGAGGGCGATGATCGGCGAAGTGCGGGCGCGGACGGAGCGGGCGTTCAACGTCAACGTGTTCGTCCATGCAGCGCCCGTTGCCGATCCCGCGCGTGAGACGGCGTGGACGCAGTGGCTGCGTTCGCTGTTCGTCGAATTCGGCGCCGAGCCGCCAAAGGCGCTGCGCACCATCTACCGCAGCTTTGCCGACGATGCGGATATGCTCGCGCTGCTGGTGGAGCAGGCGCCGCCCGTCGTCAGCTTCCATTTCGGCCTGCCTTCGGCCGAGGCGATTGCCGCCCTGCACGGGCGCGGCGCGGCGCTGCTGGCAAGCGTGACGAGCCTCGACGAAGCGCGGGCGGCTGCGGCGGCGGGCATCGACGTGGTGGTGGCACAGGGCATCGAGGCAGGCGGGCACCGGGGGATGTTCGATCCTGCCGCGCCCGATGCGCAGCTTGGCACGATGGCGCTGACGCGGCTTCTGGTGCGCGAAGGTTCGCTGCCGGTGGTCGCGGCGGGCGGGATCATGGACGGGGCGGGAATTGCCGCCGCGCTCGATCTTGGCGCGGTGGCGGCGCAGATGGGGACGGCCTTTGTCGGCTGTCCCGAATCGGCGGCCGATGATGCCTATCGCGCCGCGCTGGCGGGACCGGGCGCCTATCGCACCGTGCTGACGCCCCTGATTTCGGGGCGGCCGGCCCGTGCGCTGGCGAACCGCTTCACCGCCCTGGCTGGCGATGTCCCGGTGCCGGACTATCCGATTGCCTATGACGCGGGAAAAGCCCTCAACGCCGCCGCCAAGGCGCGCGGGGAGCATGGTTTCGGGGCGCAGTGGGCCGGGCAGGGCGCACCGCTGGCGCGGCCTATGCCGGCGGCGCAGCTGGTCGAAACCTTGCGGGAAGAACTGGCGATGTGCCGGAGATAAGCGTTCCTCCCCAAGACTGGCTCGGGGAGGAACCCGGCCTTACCCGTGGGCGCCGAACTCGTTCGCCAGCGCCGTCGTGATTCTCAGGGACAGCGCGTGGGAGCGGGCGATCGGGTCGATGTAGTCCTTGTGGATGCCGGCATACCCCGTCGCGCTGGAATCCGGGTAATCGCTGGGCGCTTCCACTGCGAAATCGCTGATCGAGGGGAAGTGCACCGGGAAGGCGCGGCGCAGCTGGGCCAGGCCGTCCTCGACGCGAAGGGTAAAGAACATCTCCAGCACGTCGTCGCGGCTGATGTCGTTGGCACGGCTGAAGGCCGGAACCATCACCGCGCGCAGGAACATGTGCTGGAACAGCGCGATCCTTAACGAATGCAGCACGCCGAGGCTGCGGCGGGTATGCTCGCGGTCCTTGAGCGGGGCTTCGTCGGGGATCAGGTCCAGCAGGCGGTGCAGCTTCAGTGCATCGACCCGCAGGCGCGAGGCGAGGCGGCGGTAGACGCCGGTGCGGTCGTCCTTGGTCAGATATTCGGCCAGCTTGAGGCAAGCGTCGGAAATCTGCTGCTCGTCACCGCGATAGGGGCGGCTGGCCCAGTAAGCGGAGTTGAACAGCTCACCATAAGCCGAGACGGTCTTGATTGAGGCCAGCGCATTGGCCGCGCGGGCCAGACGCACGATCTGCCGGCCGCGCGCGCTGTCACGCAGAAGGCTTGCGATTTCCTCGCGGTTGCCGTCCGCCGCCGTGCCGATGCCGGCGATCACGTTCACCGGATAGCCGAGCTGCTGCAGGATCGCATTGTGCGGGATCGCGCGGATCTGGCGCAGGCTCATTGTTCGGTCGGAGGCGAGGTCGGACTGGCGGCGCGCCTTGCGGCTGCCGGTGTCGTTCAGCAGGCCCAGCCCGAACGCGGTGATGGCGCGGCTATAGGTGCTGGATTCCAGATGCTCGTGCTGGATGCCGCGGATCGCCCGGTAGAAATCCAGGCTGAGGTCGGTGCGGCGATAGAACGGATCGGTCGGCGCGCCCACGTCCGCGTCCCACAGCGGCCGCTCGGTCATGCGGGTGAGGGTGGCGAGCGCCAGTTCGTCCGACCCGAACCAGAGGTAACCGTCACCGCCCTGGAACGAGACTTCCGGCTCCAGCCGGATCGATGCGCGCAGGAAGCGGCGGCGCGCCCAGGGGGACATCTGCCAGTCGAAACGGTCGTCGATGGACGAAGGGTGGCAGCCCCGCCCCATCGATTCGCCGCCGGTGTTGAAGATCAGCGCGCACACGTCCGACAGACCGTTGGCAGCCATCGCTTCGGCAAGGCGGCCCTGAAGACGCTCGATCGCCAGCGCGGCGGGAACCTGTCCCACGAAGCGGCCCGCATCGGAGAACCCGGTCTGGATCGCCACGCGGCCGCGCTTGCGTGCATAATCGCGGTAGGCCGGCTCTGCCAGCACCGCATCGAGGAAGCGGCCGCCGTGTTCCAGCGCGGTTTCGGTCTCGAACAAAGGCGAGACGTCGACCTTGTCGTCGATCCCGAACATGCGCGCGAAATAGAGCGCGGCAAGGACCGTGGTGGGTTCCTCGCACTCGGCCACCAGCATGCGGATGGGCGAATCGGCGTCGATGTGGCCGAGGATCTGCGCCATGGCCAGGAACTGGCGCACGGCGGTGCTGTTCTCGATCGCCAGCGCGGCGAAGTTCGAGGTGAGCGGCTTCACTTCGGCCAGCAGTTCGCGCATCCGCACCAGCGCCGCCTGGCTGGCAAGGCTGAGCTTGCCGTCCGGGTCGATACGGCGGCGGATTGCGTTCTGAAGCTGCGAGGCGTTCACGCGGAAATGAATCCAGCCCATGCCAAGGCCGTCGCTGCGCATCGCGGCGGCTGCGACGAGGAGCGCGCGGGCCTGTTCCTGGTCGGCGTGGCGGGCGTCTTCCTCCAGCCGGGTGATGATCGGCTCAAGGCTGACGATCTTGTCCGGGTGGGCGGCGGTCAGGCCGTTGGCGGCGGAGGAAAGCGCTTCCGGGTCGGTCAGGTCCTGCCGGAAGGCGCTGGCGGCTTCGGCGGTATGCGCGTGGGCGCGGGCAAGCTGCGCCGAGACTTCCGGCGCCGCCTTTTCGAGCGCGGCGGCGTAACCGGCAAGCCGCTCGGCTTTTTCCTCAAGCCTGTAACGGATCGAGGTCGACCACGAAATATCGGTGCGGCCGTCCATGTCGTAGCCGACCCAGTGGGCGAAGCGCACCGGCATCGGGTTCAGACCCTTCCAGCGCTTGGGCCAGCGGGCGGCGGCGATGTCCAGCAGGTGGCCGGTGATGCGGTCGCGGGCCTTCTGGCCCCGCGCGATCGCGGCCATCGCGGCGTCGTGTTCGCTGTCGAGCGTGATCGTATCGCGCTCGGATGAGGCGACGCAGACGGAGGCCTCGCTGAAATCACCGTTCGAGGCGGAATGCGCGACCGCTTCGGTCTGCGCGGCGTTCAGCAGGAACGTCGGGTGCGCAGTGAAGACGACATGGGCGGCGGGGCGTTGCCAGCGCACCGCGAAGGCACTGAAATCGTCGTCCTGCGCGGTCTTCGCGGCGGCTTCACCGAGCAACTTGTCGTTTTCGGCAATGGGTACGGTTTCGAGAATGCGGTCGAGCCGGGCGGCACGGGCGCGCAGCCCCTCGCAGTCCATCTCGGCGACGAGCGCTTCGATATGGTCGAGGGACATCTCGCCGTTCTCCAGCGCCCGCGACAGTTCCAGGCCAAGCTGGAACACGGGGTTGAAAAGCGGCGTCTGCGCGGTGAGCTTGTGCAGCTCCTTGAGGCGCGCGTCGAGTTGATCGACCGTGCGCAGGTTCGCTTCGCCCGGCGCGGCCATCAGCGTGCCAGCCCGGCAGCGACGCGGGCGGCGGCCTCGATCTTTGCCGCGTCCGGCTTGCCCTTGGGCACCATCCAGCTGCCGCCGACGCACAGCACCGCGTCGAGGGCGAGCCACTCGGCCGCGTTTTCGGGCGTGACGCCGCCGGTGGGGCAGAACTTCGCGGCGAGCAGCGGAGCGGAGATCGCCTTGAGCGCAGGCGGTCCGCCGGCGGCCATCGCGGGGAAGAACTTCAGGCGGTTGAAGCCCATTTCCAGCGCCAGCATCACGTCGCTGGCATTGGCGGTGCCGGGCAGGAACGGGACGCCCGCGTCAAGCGCGGCCTGGCCCAGCGTGGGGGTAAGGCCGGGAGAGACGATGAATTCCGCGCCCGCGTCGAGCGAGCGGGCAAGGTCGTCCGGGGTCAGCACGGTGCCGGCGCCGACCATGGCGCCGGGGACTTGCTTCATGATGCGGATTGCCTCGATCGCGCATTCGGTGCGCAGCGTCACTTCCAGCGCGGGCAGGCCGCCGGCGACGAGCGCCTCGGCGATCGGCAGGGCGTGTTCGATGTCCTCGATCACCAGCACCGGGATCACGGGGGCAAGGCGCATGACCTTTTCGACGGCAGCTGAGAGCGTAAGGGGGGGCATAGTGGTCATAACAGGTGTTCCCTTGCAAAGGCTGCCGCTGCGCCGAACAGGCCGGGCTGCGGATGAGTGATGAGCTTGACGGGCAGGGTGGCCATCAGGCCGGAAAAGCGGCCCTTGGCGCGGAAGCGTTCGGCAAAGCCGGACGACTGGATGGTTTCGCGGATACGGTATCCCAGGCCCCCGGCGATGACGACGCCGCCGGCGCCGTGCGCCAGGGCATAGTCACCCGCTGCCGCGCCCAGGGCGAGGCAGAACCGGTCCACTGCGGCGACGGCCATGCTGTCCTCGCCGCTGGCGGCGGCGGTCCAGATTTCCACGTCGGTCTTCTCGGCTATGGCCTTTTGTTCCATCGCCGCAAGAGTGGCGTAGATGTCGACGATGGCCGGGCCGGATACAACGCGCTCCACCGAGACGCGGTTGTGGCGCCTGCGCAAACGGGCAAGGATGGCGTCCTCGATCAGGTCCAGCGGGGCATAGTCGATATGACCGCCCTCGGTGGCCTGAACGTGATAGCCGCCTTTGCCGTCCTTCCACAGGTGCGCCACGCCAAGGCCGGTGCCGGGGCCCAGGACGCTGAGCGTTCCGGTGGTCGGCAGCGGTCCTTCCGGGCCGGTGAGGTGCAGGAAATCATCCTCGTGCGCGCAGGCGACGGCGTGGGCCACGGCGGCGAAATCGTTGATGATGGTCTGGCGGGTGGGGCCAAGCATCTCCTGGATCTTGGCGGGGCGCAGGATCCAGGGGTTGTTGGTGAACTTGATGACCTCGTTGCCCACCGGCCCGGCGACCGACATGGCGACGGCATCGGGCAGGGTGCCGCCGTTCATGTCGCGAAACGCCTGCCAGGCAAGCTGGAAGCTGCCATGATCCTTGGTA
Organism: Novosphingobium sp. P6W; assembly: GCF_000876675.2. Taxonomy (GTDB): domain Bacteria; phylum Pseudomonadota; class Alphaproteobacteria; order Sphingomonadales; family Sphingomonadaceae; genus Novosphingobium. Next base: position 2,943,077 of record NZ_CP030352.1, on the reverse strand, counting down.
TGCAGCGTAGCGGGTTCGCCCAAGGTGACGGCGCCGTCTTCGCCGATGGTGGCAAGCGCGAAGCGCGCATGGGTGCCGCCGATGTCGACGGCCACCAGTTCAGTCATTTTCCTCTCCGTATTATCGCTCACAGTCCGGCCAGCTCCAGCATCGAGGAGCCGCCCTGCTCGGCGCCGCCCGCGTTCATGCGGAACATCGCGAACAGTTCGCGGCCCATGCCGATCGCCGGGGGCGGAGTGGGCGCAGGCTCGCGGGCGGAAAGGTCCGCCGTGGTCGACAGTGTGCCGTCCTCGGCACAAAGGCGCACGATATCGCCGTCCTGCAGGTAGGCCAGCGGGCCGCCGCCCAGTGCTTCCGGGGTGACGTGGATCGCGGCGGGAACCTTGCCCGATGCGCCCGACATGCGCCCGTCGGTGACGAGGGCCACCTTGAACCCCTTGTCCTGAAGCACGCCCAGCGGCGGCGTCAGCTTGTGCAGTTCGGGCATGCCGTTGGCGCGCGGACCCTGGAAACGCACGACAACGATCACGTCGCGGTCAAGCTCGCCCGCCTTGAACGCCTGCGACACGCCTTCCTGCGTATCGAACACCCGGCACGGCGCCTCGATGGTCCAGCGCTGTTCGTCGACGGCGCTGGTCTTGAAGGTGCCGCGGCCCAGGTTGCCCTGGACCAAGCGCATGCCGCCATCGGGCAGGAACGGGTTGGAGACCGGGCGGACCATCGTGTCGTCGGTGCTCTCGGGGATGGGGATCCAGCTCAGCTTGTCATCGCGCATCACCGGCTCGCTGGCATAGGCGGCCATGCCGCCTGTCGCCACGGTCAGCACATCGCCGTGGGCAAGGCCGGCGCCCAGCAGTTCGCGGATCACCCAGCCGATGCCGCCGGCCGCCTGGAAGTGGTTCACGTCGCCCGAGCCATTGGGATAGACGCGGGTGATGAGCGGGACAACGGAGGACAGCTCGTCGAAGTCCTCCCAGTCGATCAGGATGCCGCCCGCGCGGGCCATGGCGGGCAGGTGGATCGCGTGGTTGGTCGACCCGCCGGTCGCCAGCAGGCCGGCAATGGCGTTGATGATCGCCTTTTCGTCGACCACCTTGGCCATCGGGCGATAGTCCTCACCCTTGCGGGTCATCGCGGCGAGGCGATGCGTGGCTTCGCGGGTCAGCGCCTGGCGCAACGGCGTATTGGGCTGGACGAAGGCGGATGCGGGCACGTGCAGGCCCATCAGTTCCATCATCATCTGGTTGGAATTGGCGGTGCCATAGAACGTGCAGGTGCCGGCCGAGTGGTAGCTGGCGCTCTCGCTGGCGAGCAGTTCCTCGCGCCCGACCTTGCCTTCGGCATAGAGCTGGCGGGTCTTCTGCTTTTCCTTGTTGGAGATGCCGCTGGGCATGGGTCCGGCGGGCACGAAGATCGCGGGCAGATGGCCGAAGCGCATCGCGCCGATGAACAGGCCGGGGACGATCTTGTCGCAGATGCCCAGCAGCGCGGTGCCGTCGAACATGGCATGGCTGAGGCCGATCGCGGTGGACAGGGCGATGGTGTCGCGGCTGAACAGCGACAGCTCCATGCCGTCGAAGCCCTGGGTCACGCCGTCGCACATGGCGGGGACGCCGCCGGCGACTTGCGCGGTAGCGCCCACTTCGCGGGCGAACAGCTTCATCTGGTCGGGGTAGCGGCCATAAGGCTGATGGGCGCTGAGCATGTCGTTGTAGGCGGTGATGATGCCGAGGTTGATCGACTTGCCCGCCGAGATCGTGGCCTTGTCCTCACCCGAGGCGGCAAAACCGTGCGCGAGGTTGGAGCACGACAGGAAGCTGCGGTCGGAATGGTTGTCCGCCTCGCGCTCGACCATGTCGAGGTATCGCTGGCGGCTCGGACGGGAACGCTCGATGACGCGCTGGGTCACGCGCTCTACCACCGGATTAAGGCCCGCCGGGTTGAGGTTGGTCATGGGTTCACTCCTGGTCTTTTGCGCGGTCCGGCTGATCCGTGCGGCCCCGTGTCCCCCGTTAAAACGTATGGGGCAGACACGAGGCACGCATCAGCGGCCGATCTCAATTCGAAAGCGTGATGCCTTGAAGGCAGCTTACTCGTGCCATGTGACGCCATTGCGCTCGGCGAGCGCGATGGCGGCCGAAGGGCCCCAGCTTCCGGATGTGTAAGTCTTGGGCGTCTGCTGCTGTTCCTCCCAGCCGGCCCGGATCGCGTCGATCCAGTCCCACTGAGCCTCCACTTCGTCGCGGCGGACGAACAGCGTCTGATCGCCTTCGATCAGGTCTAGCAGCAGGCGTTCATAGGCGATGCGCCGCTGCGGCCCGGCGAAAGCGTCAGGCGTGGTGATCGCCAGCGGCACCGAGCGCAGGCCGTAGCCATTGCGGTCCAGCCCCGGAACCTTGGCCATCAGCGAGAGCGTGATGTTCTCTTCCGGCTGCAGCCCGATGACGAGCCGGTTGGGCACCGTCTTGGCGCCGCGCCCGGTGAAGATCGAATGCGGCACATCGCGGAACTGCACGACGATCTCGGTCGTGCGCTTGGGCATGCGCTTGCCGGTGCGCAGGTAGAAAGGCACGCTTTGCCAGCGCCAGTTGTCGATATGGGCCTTGATCGCGACGAAAGTCTCGGTGTCGGAATCCTTGCCGAGTTCATCGTCGTAGCCGGGCACGGCCTGGCCGCCGATGGCGCCCGCGCGGTACTGGCCAGTGACGGTGTCTTCCACGTTGACCTTGCGCAGGGAGCGCAGGACCTTGACCTTCTCGTCACGCACGTTGGTGGCGTCGTACGAAACCGGCGGCTCCATCGCGACGAGCGCGAGGAGTTGGAGCATGTGGTTCTGGACCATGTCACGCAGCGCGCCCGAATCGTCATAGTAGCCCACGCGCGATTCGAGGCCGACGGTCTCGGAGACGGTGATCTGCACATGGTCGATATGCGCGGCGTTCCACAGCGGTTCGAACATCAGGTTGGCAAAGCGCAGCGCCAGCAGGTTCTGGACCGTTTCCTTGCCGAGGTAATGGTCGATCCGGTAAATCCGGTCTTCGGGGAAGGCGTGGTGGACGGCGTCGTTGATGACCTTGCTGGAAGCAAGGTCGATGCCCAGCGGCTTTTCCAGGCCGATACGCACGTTCGGGCCGGCAAGGCCGCTTTTCTCGAGGCCGTGGATGGTCGCCTCGAACAGGCTGGGCGCGGTCGACAGGAAGATCGACAGGCCTGTTTCGGGGGTGCCGACTTTCTTCGCCAGGGCATGGAAGCCCTCGATGTCGTTGGCGTCCAGCGCCTGGTAGCTCAGCCGGTTGAGGAACTGGGCGATGCCGCCACGCCGGTTGGCGGGCAGGAACTGTTCCAGCGCTTCACGCGCGAAGTTGCGAAAGCCCAGGTCGTCCATTTCGGACCGGGCCGTGCCGATGATTTCGATGTTCGTGCCAAGCAGGCCTTCCGCGTCGAGCGCGCAAAGCGAAGGGAGCAACATCCTGCGGGAGAGATCACCTGTGGCGCCGAAGAGGAGCAGGCGATCGGAAGTGAATTGTGTCACGGATACCTTTCCACCGGACGGTCGCGCTCCTCCTCGCTTCCGTGATGTACCATTGTCTGGCTGTCTTTGGCCCCGCGTCCGTTCATCGACGCATGGGCCACGCAGATGCAGCATAGCCACGCCATCCCCGAAGCGCTAGCCCGGTTCGGGCCGCGAAAGCATGTTTTCCAATGTCGCCACCAGCCGGGCAGCCACGAAAATGTCATTTCGCGGGCGTTTGAATACGAATGTTGCAACAAGAATGTAGTGAAACCATGTCACGCGCGCTGGATCGCCTTGTAAATCCAATGCATGGCCGACGTGAACCACCGGAGAGATACGCGCATGAGCATCGAGGGAGTCCACCTCCTCGAACACCTCCAGACCCCGGCGATGATGGTATCGCGCGGTCAGGTTCGGTTCGCCAACAGTGCCGCAAAGGCGCTGCTCGGCGCGCATATCGTCGGCCAGGACGTGCGCATCGCCATCCGCGAGCCGCGCGCGGTCGCCGCGATCCTCAGTGAGAAGGGCGGTTCTGCGCGGATCAAGGGCTTGTCCACCGGCGGCTCGGAATGGGAGGTGGACTGCAAGGTCGCCGGCCCGAACGAGCGGATCGTCAGCCTGTACGACCTGTCGGAGCGTGTCAGCGTGGCCAAGGCGCATGCCGATTTCGTGGCCAATGCCAGCCACGAACTGCGCACTCCGCTGGCCAATGTTATCGGCTACTGCGAGACGCTGATGAACCCGAAGGCGGGCGGCGACGAGGCGCTGCGCGGCCGGTTCCTGGGCACGATCCGCCACGAAGCGCAGCGCATGCAGGCACTGATCTCGGATCTCATGTCGCTCTCGCGTATCGAGGCGTTGAAGCATGAGGCGCCGCACGACAGCATCGATATGGTGGCGTTGGCGCACGAGGTCGCCGGGGAGTTCCGGGACGGCACGCAGGTGTCGGTCCGGGCGAACTGCGCCGCTGCGGTGATCGCGGGTGACCGGGGGCAGCTGTCGCAGGTGCTGCGAAACCTCATCGACAATTCGCGCAAGTACGCGCGCGCCGATGGTCCGGTAGAGGTTCTGGTCGAGGCGGCAAGCACCGGCTGGGTGTTGGTTTCGGTGCGTGACGAGGGCGAGGGCATCAAGCCCGAGCACCTGCCGCGCGTGACCGAGCGTTTCTACCGCGCCGACACCAGCCGCAGCCGCGCGGCCGGAGGCACCGGGCTGGGCCTGTCGATCGTCAAGCACATCGTCGAGCGCCACCGTGGCCGCTTCGACATCGAAAGCCGCCCCGGCGTGGGCACGACGGCTTCGCTGATGCTGCCGCTCAAACCCGCTGAGTAAACGCCCTTGCGCCCCGGACATGATCCGGGGCGCAAGGGTTCCTCAGAAGTCGAACTCGAAGCGCGTCGCGAAGACGTTGGCGTCGTAGTTGCGGTCGCCCGAGGGCAGGGCGGTCGCGCCGGTGTAGTGCATAAGCGCGTAGTTTACGTTGAAGCGCAGGTACTGGACCGGCGACCACACCAGCGCGGCGATATAGCCATCCTGTGTGCCGCCCCGGATGTCGCGGTCGTTGAGGTCGAGCCAGTCGTAGCGCAGGTTCACCTGCACCGAACCGATGCCGCCGTCGCCCAGCGGGTGCGCCGGCGCATTGGTGGTGAAGATGCCGCCCTTGTAGCCGCGCGTGTCGCCGTCGGTCAGGAAATACCCGATTTCGCCGTAGGCGCCGTGGAAGGCGACCGAGGACAGGTCCACGCGGTTGGCGCTCAGGGTATAGTATTCCGCCACGCCGTGCAGGCGGCCTGAGATCGCGGCGAGTTCCGCGCCGTACATCGTCTCGTCCTCGACGTTCATCGCGGGCGTTCCGATCAGGCGGGTGTTGGTGGAATGCGCATAGGGACGCTGGCGATAACGGGTGCTCGCTTCGTACAGTCGCCCAAGGCGGCGCCAGTGGGCAGAGGCGCCCAGGTGCAGCTGGATGTCGCCGATCTTGGGTGCATAGACCAGCCTGCCGTCGACGCTGTAGCTGTTGTTCTCATCACCGCCGTTGACACCGTCGCTGCTGTTGGCGAGCGCGGTGATGTCATCCGTGAAGACGCCCAATTGCGCCATCAGCGCGCCGCGTGTGTATTGTGCGCCAAGGCCGAGGCGGCGCTCGAAGGCGAAGGCATCGGTGAAGGCGGCACGTTCCATCGTGCTGCCCGAGGTGTCGCCGGTCAGTTCGTCCAGTGACCAGAAGGCGTTCTGGTTGCCCAACTGCAACTGCCACGGGCCGTCCTTGAAGGTGATGAACGTATCGACCAGGTCGACCGCGTTGTCCGACAGTTCGACTTCCAGCTTGTAGGACAGGTGGCTGCTGAACGCGCCTTCGCCGCCAAGGCGGATGCGGCGCATTTCGCTGCCGAAGCCCAGTCCCTGGTCGGCCAGCCCCTTGGGCGCGGAAACGTAGTTGGCGTCGGCCTGGATGCGCCCCTTTACCTTGAATGCCTGGTCGCCCTGGACGATCTGCGGACTGCCCTTCCACTTGATCTCGGCTTCGTCGGCGGGCTTTTTCGACGGGTTTGCAGGTGCGGTGGCAGTCGCCGCGAGAGCAGGCGCTGGCGCGGCGGCATCGGCCTGGGCTGCTGTCGGAGCGCCGAGACGGCTTTCCAGCGCCTCGAGACGGGTACGAAGCTCGCGAATCTCTGCGCGCATGGCATCGGCTTCCTGTGCATCGACGGCCTGCGCGAAAGCTGGCTGCGCGAATGTAATCGCACTTGCCGCTGCGGCGCCGAGAAGGATAGTACGCATGGGAATCGCTGTCTTTCGCAAGAGGGCCGCCTTGCGAGTGGCCAATATGACCTCAAAGTGACGGTTAAATGACACTTTCGGGACACAATTCCCGGCTGCTCGTCCTGCTTGGTATGGCATGCCCACTCCCCCGCCGATGTTGCTATATGTCCGGCCCCTGATCCGGTGAGATACAGAATAGCATTGCCTTGGCAACATGGGCGCAAGATTACAGTCTGGCCCGCCAACGGCTATCCGGCATCCAGGCGGGCCAAGGCGAGGCATGCGTGCGCCGTCGAGAGTCGCGGAGCGTCATGCCGCGCCCGGCCTGGCACGCTTGCCATGAGTCGTGGCGGGTTCTAGACCGGCGGCCGAAGCGAGTGCCGATCCGGCTGCCAGTCAGCCTGCCCGGCCGTCCGGTATGCAGGGTGTCACAATGGCGGCCAATTCGCCGGATATGGTGTTTTTGCCGAACAAAACCGGCGTTGCCCCGTCAATGTCACTTTATCGTCATGGAAGTGTCATTGAAGGCCAATAGGGGCATCCCACAATAGAAGCCCAAGGGGTATTCAAAATGCGTTCGACCAAGACCATGATCTTTGCCGCCGTTTCCGTGGCCGCGCTCAGCGCCTGCGGTGGTTCGGGCGGTTCCGGCTCCGGCGCGCGCGATTTCGTGCGCGGCGTCGGTTCCTCGACCGTGTACCCCTTCGCGACCGCCGTCGCCGAGGCTTATGCTAAATCCAGCGGCAGCAAGTCGCCGGTGATCGAATCGACCGGAACGGGCGCGGGCATGAAACTGTTCTGCGCCGGCGTCGGCGCCCAGCACCCTGACATCGAGGACGCCTCGCGCCGGATCAAGAAATCCGAGTATGAGGAATGCCAGAAGAACGGCGTCAAGGAGATTGTCGAAATCCAGGTCGGCATCGACGGCATCGCCTTTGCCGAATCGAAGACCGGTCCCGGCTTCACCCTGACCCCGACCGACATCTACAAGGCGCTCGCCGCCAATCCGTTCGGCAAGCCAAACACCGCCAAGACCTGGAAGGACGTCAATCCTTCGCTTCCCGCCGAACCGATCCTCGTATACGGCCCGCCGTCCACCTCGGGCACGCGCGATGCGCTGAAGGAACTGATCCTCGAAGCCGGTTGCAAGACCGACGCCGCCACCAAGGCGCTCAAGGACAGCGACAAGGACAAGTACGAGGCGACCTGCCACGACATCCGCGAAGACGGTCCCTACGTCGACGCTGGCGAGAACGACAACCTGATCGTCCAGAAGATCTCGCAGAACCCCAAGGCCATCGGCATCTTCGGCTTCTCGTTCCTCGAAGAGAACCCCGAAAGCATCAAGGGTATCCCGATGTCGGGCATCCAGCCCACCTATCAGACGATTTCGGACTACACCTATCCGGGTGCCCGTCCGCTTTACATCTACGTCAAGAAGCAGCACCTCGCGCCCATCAAGGGCCTGCAGGGCTACGTGGCGGAGTGGGTGAAGTCCTGGGGCGCTGACGGCCTTCTGAAGAAAAAGGGCATGGTCATCGCGCCGGAGGACGTGCGCACCAAGAATGCGGATATCGCCGCCAAGATGACCCCGCTCGATCCGTCCGAGCTGAAGTAAGCCAAGATAAGAAAGGGCCGGGCGGCCAGTCATGATACTTACGGGAGTTCTCCTGGCCGTCTTCGGCCTGGGTCTGGTCGGCTGGTTTGCCGCTCGGGGCCGGGCCCGGCTGCTCTACACGGGGCGGGGGTCGATGCATTCGATGCCCGCCTACCACGGCTGGCACATGGCCCTGTGGATCCTCGTTCCGGCGCTGCTTGCCTGGGGCGTATGGTCCGCGATCATGCCGGGGCTGGTGGAAGGCGCGGTCTTTGCCGACCCCGCCGCCGCCAGCCTGCCGACCGATCCGATGACGCTGGGCGCGATCGTCTCCGAGGCGCATAACCTTGCGTCCGATCCGTCCGCCACGGCTTTCAACCCCGAAGCACGCGTGCTGGTCGAACCGATCCGCGCCGCGCAGGGCCGCTTCGGCCTCATCGGCGCGCTGCTGGTCATGGTCGTCGCGATTGCCGGGGGAGGCTACGGCTTCACCCGCATCCGCGCTGACTTCCGCGCCCGCACCCAGGTAGAGCGCGCGGTGATGGCGCTGCTGCTGGCCGCGTCGCTGATGGCGGTGCTGACCACCTTCGGCATCGTCGGCTCTTTGGTGTTCGAGGCCGGGCTGTTCTTCAAGGACGTGTCGCCGATCGCGTTCCTCACCGGCACCCACTGGTCGCCGGCGAGTACGATGGGCGCCAACATCAACGACAACTTCGGCGCCGTGCCGCTGTTCTGGGGCACGATCTACATCGGCGCGATCATCGCCATGATCGTGGCGATCCCGCTGGGCCTGATGAGCGCGGTCTACCTGACGCAATATGCCTCGGGTACGATGCGCAAGTGGCTCAAGCCGATGCTGGAGATCCTCGCGGGCATTCCCACGGTGGTCTACGGCTACTTCGCCGCGCTGACCGTGGCGCCGATGATCCGCGACTTCGCCGCCTCGATGGGCATGCAGAACCCCTCGACCGAAAGCGCGCTTGCCGCCGGTCTGGTCATGGGCGTGATGATCATTCCCTTCGTCTCGTCGATGGCCGACGACGCGCTTGCCGCCGTGCCGCGCGCGATGAGTGACGGTTCACTGGCGCTGGGTTCCACGAAGTCCGAAACGATCAAGAAGGTGCTGCTTCCCGCCGCGTTGCCGGGCATCGTCGCGGGCGTGATGCTGGCGATCAGCCGCGCCATCGGCGAGACGATGATCGTGGTCATGGCCGCCGGCGCTGCCGCCAACCTTTCGGCCAATCCCTTCGCCTCGATGACGACCGTCACCTACCAGATCGTTCAGATGCTGACCGGCGACCAGGAATTCAACAGCCCCAAGACGCTGTCGGCCTTCGCGCTGGGGCTGGTGCTGTTCGTCGTCACCCTCATCCTCAACATCGTCGCCCTGCGCGTCGTGAAGCGGTTCCGCGAAGCCTATGAGTAAATCAGACTGGAATTCGCCCGAAGCGGCGAAGCGCATCGCGCGCCGCAACGCTTCCGAGCGCCGCTTCAAGATGATCGGCCTTGGCGCGATCGTCCTCAGCCTTTCGTTTCTCGCCCTTCTGCTCGTCATCATGCTCAAGAACGGCGTCACCGGTCTCGACTGGAGCTTCCTGTCGGGCTCGGACTCCACCAATGCCTCCATCGCCGGGGTATGGGGCGCGACCAAGGGGTCGCTGCTGACGATGGGCGTTACCTTGCTGCTCAGCTTCCCGATGGGTGTGCTGGCCGCGATCTACCTGGAAGAATTCGCGCCGCGCAAACGCTGGATCGAATGGATCGAGGTTTCGATCAACAACCTGGCCGCGGTGCCTTCGATCATCTTCGGCTTGCTGGGCCTGGCGGTATTCATCAACACGCTGGGCATGCCGCGCTCCTCGCCGCTGGTCGGCGGCCTCACGCTGGCGCTGATGACGATGCCGGTGATCGTGATCTCGGGACGCAATGCCATCAAGGCGGTGCCCCCCTCGATCCGTGAAGCCGCCTACGGCATCGGCGCGAGCAAGGTGCAGACCACCTTCCACCATGTTCTGCCGCTGGCCCTGCCGGGTATTCTCACGGGCACCATCATCGGCATGGCCCGCGCTCTTGGTGAAACCGCGCCGCTGCTGATGATCGGCATGCGCGCCTTCGTCGCCACCCCGCCTGACAGCCTCAATTCGCCGTCCAGCGTGCTGCCGATGCAGATTTTCCTGTGGTCCGACGAAATCGACAAGGGTTTCGTCCAGAACACATCCGCCGCCATCATCGTGCTGCTGGTCTTCCTGCTCGCCATGAATGGTATTGCGATCTATCTTCGCAACAAATTCGAAGTCCGCTGGTAGGGACATGACAGACACAAAGCTCACAGCCCGCAACGTCGACGTCTTCTACGGACAGAAGAAGGCGATCAACGACGTTTCCATCGACATCGACAACGGTATCGTCACTGCTTTCATCGGCCCTTCGGGCTGCGGCAAGTCGACGTTCCTGCGTACCCTCAACCGAATGAACGACACCATCGCCGGCGCCCGCGTCGACGGTGAGATCCTGCTGGACGGCGAGAATATCTACGCAGCCAGCATGGACCCGGTCGCCCTGCGCGCCCGTGTCGGCATGGTCTTCCAGAAGCCCAACCCGTTCCCGAAGTCGATCTTCGAGAACGTGGCTTACGGCCCGCGTATCCACGGCCTTGGCTCGTCGAAGGCGGACATGGAGATCATCGTAGAGCGCGCGCTGACCAAGGCCGGACTGTGGGAAGAGGTCAAGGACCGCCTTACCGATGCCGGCACCGCGCTTTCGGGCGGCCAGCAGCAGCGCCTGTGCATCGCACGCGCCATCGCTGTCAGCCCCGAGGTGATCCTGATGGACGAGCCATGCTCCGCGCTCGACCCCATCGCCACCGCGCGCATCGAGGAACTGATCGACGAGCTGAAGGAAAGCTTCGCCATCGTCATCGTTACCCACTCGATGCAGCAGGCTGCCCGCGTTTCGCAGCGCACCGCCTTCTTCCATCTGGGCAGTCTCGTCGAATATGGCGAGACCGACCAGATCTTCACCAATCCGCGCGAAGTGCGCACCAAGGACTACATCACCGGCCGTTACGGCTGAGTGGTGATTTGACAGGGACACGTCATGGTCGATCATACCGTCAAGGCCTTCGATAGCGAGATCGGCCAGCTTCGCGGGCTCGTCGCCGAGATGGGCGGACTCGCCGAAGTCGCCATCCGCGATGCCATCACCGCGCTGGTCCAGCACGACGAGCAGCTTGCTGCCCAGGTCGTCGCCGCCGACGCACGGCTCGATGCGCTCGAAGCCGAAGTGGACCGCCTTGCGGTTCGTACCATCGCGCTGCGTGCGCCGATGGCCGACGATCTGCGCGACGTCATCGCCGCGCTGAAGATCTCCGGCGTCATCGAGCGTATCGGCGATTACGCCAAGAACATCGCCAAGCGCGTAAATGCGCTGGAAGGCCGCACCCGGATCGACCCGGTCACCCTGGTCCCGACAATGGCCGAGATCGCCGAGAGCATGGTGCGCGACGTCCTCAACGCCTACGGTTCGCGGGATGCCGCGCTGGCGGTTGAAGTCATCCGCCGCGACCAGAAGCTGGACCAGTTCTACAACACGCTGTTCCGCTCGCTGCTGACCCACATGATGGAGAACCCGGCGACGATCACCAGCGCCGCGCAGTTGCTGTTCATCGCCCGCAACCTGGAGCGCATCGGCGACCACGCCACCAACGTGGCCGAGATGGTCTACTATGCCGCCACCGGCGAGTATTGCACCGAGCGCGATTCGCTGACCGACGACACGACGGGCATGCTGGCATGAGCGCCAACGCTTCCGTCCTCGTCGTCGAGGACGACGTCGCCCTGTGCGAACTCCTCACCTGGAACCTGAGCGCGGAAGGCTACGACGTGCGCTCCACCGGCGACGGTGAAGAGGCGCTGGTGATGGTGCGCGAACAGGTGCCTGACGCCATCGTGCTCGACTGGATGATCGAGCAGGTGCCCGGTATCGAGGTCTGCCGCCAGCTGCGCAAGGATAAGGAAACCGCGCAAATCCCGATCATCATGGTCACCGCGCGCGGCGAGGAAGAGGACATGATCCGCGGCCTCAAGACCGGCGCGGACGATTATGTCACCAAGCCGTTTTCCCCGCGCGAACTGATGGCCCGGATCGAGGCGCTGCTGCGACGGGCGCGTCCGTCTCTTTCGGGCAGTGTGCTGTCGTGGGGCGATATCGAGCTTGACGCCACCAGCCACCGCGTCCGCCGTGCCGGCGAGGCGCTGCACCTGGGTCCGACAGAATTTCGCCTGCTGCGCTACTTTATGGAGCGCCCGAACCGGGTGGTTTCGCGCCAGCAGATCCTCGACGGCGTGTGGGGCATGGACTCCGATATCGACGAGCGCACGGTGGATGTTCACATCCGCCGCCTGCGCAAGGCCATCAACCGCGACGGCGATACCGACCCGATCCGCACCGTGCGCGCCGCCGGCTACGCGATGGACGTGGCCTGACCAACCGGCCTTCCCGGGCCTGTCTCGGGAAGGCCGTGCCACTCATCGCCCCGGCGCCTTGCCGCAGCGGAACCTGCGCCTAGACCTTTTGCCCAAGCACTGGGGAGAAGGCGCGCATGACTGGCAAGATGAGCTTCGGCTACCTTTACGACTTCCGTAACCCCGCACCATGGCGCCGCGATCCCGAGGCGCTCTATGCCGAGACGCTCGACGTCATCGCCGAAACCGAGGCGCTGGGCTTTGAGGGTGCATGGGTGCCCGAACACCATCTGGCCGATGACGGATACATGCCTTCGCCCTTGGTGACGCTGGCCGCAGTGGCCGCGCGTACTCGCCGCATGAAGCTGGGCACCGGCATTGCGCTTGGCCCCTTGTACGAACCGCTGCGCTTTGCCGAAGACTGCGCGGTGCTCGACATTCTGTCGGGCGGGCGGCTGCAACTGGGCCTCGCGATCGGCTACCGCGCCCGCGAATACGCGGCTAACGGGCTGGACTTCACCAAACGGGGCGCCCGCTTCGACGAATTCCTGCACCTTGTGCGCCGCCTGTGGGACGGCGAGACTGTGGACTTCGAAGGCCGGTTCTTCACCCTCAAGGGCGCGCAGGTCCGCCCGCTGTCCAGCCGGGGCCAGATACCGCTCTATATCGGCGGCTTCGCGCCCAAGGCCATGGAGCGCGTAGCGAAATACGGCGACGGCTACTTTGGCAACACCGAAATCTGGCCGCTCTATCGCCAGAAGCTGGAGGCCGAGGGCAAGGACCCGAAGCTCGCGAAAATCTGGATTCAGGGGTTGATGCTGGTCGTCGCGCAGGACAAGGCGGCTGCGATGGAGGAGCTTGCACCCTACTTCCTCCACGTCAACAACAGCTACGGCGCCTGGATGAACGAAGATCAGGCGATCGGACTGGAAGGGGCGGCCCTGAAGCCCATGGACCTCGATGCCTTCAAGGCTAGCGGCATTCTCCAGATTCTGACGCCCGAGGAAGCCATCGCCCATTTGCGCGGTTTGCAGGAAAAGGCGCCGGTAGAGCATTTCACCATGATGATGCCGCCCGGGCTTCCGGCGGAGCGCTTCCTCGCATATGCCGGGACCTTCGCGGAGCAGGTGCTCCCGGCATTTCAGTGAGGGCGGCTTGAGCGCGGAAGACCAGAACGCGGACGCAGAGAAGAGGGAGGAACGTCGCGGCGGTTCGCCCCAGTCGGTTACCCGCGTCATCCGTTTGCTGGAGGCTCTATGCGCCAGTACCGAGCCTGTATCGCTTGCGGATCTCAGTCGCCGTCTCGCGACGCCCAAGAGCAGCCTTGCGGCCCTGCTGCGCGGCTTGGCGGATGAGGATTTCGTCACTGCGGCCGAAGGCGCCTGGCGGCTGGGCCCCGGCGCGTTCGGGCTGGGCAGCGCGCTTACCGAGGCGAGGCGGCGCTTGCAAAGCTCCGATCTCGTGCGCGAGGGAATGCGCCGCCTGTGCGAGCGCAGCGGTGAAACGGTGCTGCTGGCCGTGGGCGATCAGGAGGGCGATCAGGTAACGTATGTGGACCTCGTGGAGAGCCGCAATGTCGTTCGCTATTCCGTCTCGATTGGTGACCGGCGGCCGTTCTACGCGACGGCTGGCGGACGGGCGCTGCTGTCGACGTGTTCGCCGGCGGCGGTGGACGTCTATCTCAAGCGCGCTGCACTTGGACAACTCGCACCGGGCACTGTGACCCATCCTGCCGCACTGGCGCAGATCGTCGATCAAGCCCGTGAACGGGGGTATGCGCAGACTGTGGACCAGGCGGCCGAGGGCGTGACCGGCTCGGCCAGCGTGATCCGCGATGCATCCGCCCGTGTGGTCGGGGCGCTGGTAATTGCAGCGCCCAGCGGCCGCGCTCAAGGCCGGCTGGACGAACTGGGAAGGCTGGTATTGGAAGAGGCTGCCGCGATTTCACGCAGCCTCGGTTTTCGTTAGGCGGCGGAAAGCAATCCGCGTTCGGCGTGTTGCAGGGCGCCTTCGATGGCAGCCAGGAACTGGTCGGTTGCGCGGTCCCACGAATAGAGGTTGCCCAGCGCCGCCGCATCGTTGCGCTCTGCCGTGAGCGCGCCCTCGATGGCTCGCGCCAGCGACGTATCGAGTGCTCCGGCCGCCCAGCCCACGCGGTGGTCGACCCCGCGCCCGTCGAGGCCGAGGATATCGATCGGGCCGGTGACCGGAAAGGCCGCCACCGGCGTGCCGCAGGCCAGCGCCTCGATGATTACCAGGCCGAAGGTGTCGGTCAGGCTGGGGAACACGAAGCAGTCGGCGGCGCGGTACGCGCTGGCCAGTTCTTGCCCGGAAAGCGAGCCAAGGAACAACACTTGCGGATAGCGGCGGCGCAGAGTTTCCAGCGCCGGGCCGTCACCGACGACGACCTTGCTGCCGGGCACGTCGAGATTGAGGAACGTTTCGAGGTTCTTTTCCGGCGCGACGCGGCCGACGTTGAGCAGCACCGGGCCGGGCAGGGCGGCCATGGCCGGATGGCGCGGGCCGTCGGGGCGGAACTGGGCATGGTCGATGCCGCGGCTCCAGGCCCGCGTCGGGCCGATGCCGCGCTCGGCCAGTTCCCCGGCGAGGCTGCGGGTGGAAACCATCACCGCCTGGCTTTCGGCGTGGAAGCGCTGGAGGATCGGCCAGAAATATTCGGCCGACAGCCCGGTGCGGACCGCAGCATATTCGGGAAAGCGGGTGTGGAACGCCGAGGTGAACGGCACGCCGCGCGACAGGCACCACCCGCGCGCGGCCCAGCCGATGGGGCCTTCGGTGGCGATGTGGACGATGTCCGGCGCCGCCTTGTCGAGCATTCGGCGCACGCCGAAGCGCGGCGCCATCGCCAGCCGGATCGAGGCATAGCCCGGCATCGGCAGGGTCAGGAAGCGGTCGGGCGTGACCGTCTCGACCTGATGCCCGCGCCGGGTCAGGTGATCGACAGTGGAGGTCAGCGAGCGGACGACGCCGTTGACTTGCGGCAACCAGGCGTCGGTTGCCAGCGCCAGCTTCACGCGCCCGTCTCCAGAACAGGCGCCTCCGCCAGCGCCCCGGGCATGACTGTGTGGCCGCCGGTCTCGGCGATCCAGTCGATGATCGCAAGGTTGCCGGTCAGGTCTTCCGCCAGCGCGGTGCAGCTTTCGACCCAGTCGCCATCGTTGTAATAAGTGATGCCGCCGAACTCACGGATCTCGGCGCAATGGATATGGCCGCAAACCACGCCGTCGAAGCCCCGGCTGATCGCCTCATTGGCGACTGCTTCCTCGTAGCTGCCGATGTACTGGACGGCGTTCTTCACCTTTTTCTTCATATAGGCGGAAAGCGACCAGTACGGCATCTTGAAGCGGCGGCGCACCGCGTTGAAAACGATATTGGCGCGCAGCAGCATGCCGTATGCCTTGTCGCCCAGGAAGGCGAGCCAGCGGGCATAGAGCACCACGCCGTCGAAAGCGTCGCCGTGGGTCACCAGCAGGCGCCGCCCGTCAAGCGTGGTGTGCACCGATTCCAGCGCCAGCTCCACACCGCCAAAGCTGAGGCCGGCATAGTCGCGCAGCATTTCGTCGTGGTTGCCAGCGATGAAGATCACACGGGTGCCGCGGTGGGCCATCTTGAGGATGCGGCGCACCACTTCGTTGTGGGCGTCGGGCCAGTACCAGCCCTTGCGCAGGCGCCAGCCGTCGACGATGTCGCCGACGAGGTAGAGCGTTTCGCATTCGACCGCGCTCAGGAAGTCCACCAGCATGGCGGCGTTGCAGCCGCGCGTGCCAAGGTGAATATCCGAAATCCAGATCGTGCGGTACTTGCGTTTGGGGCGGAAGCCCTTCGGCTCGGGGATGTCGAGCCAGGCCGGAATGCCGCTGCGGCGTTCGGCGTCACGGGCGAGAAGGGTGTCTACATTTTCGCGCATTGTCAGTCGTCCCCGGCTGTCTGCTCAGGGTCCTTTGCCATCGGGGCGTTGCGCGGGCGTGACGGTTGCGGGTCGGTTCGATGACATTGGCCAGCTCGTCTTTCGGGTTTCACCGCCATGTCATCGATATGTCACCCGTTCGTCACACTGGGGATGCAAAAGCCCGCCCGTGCGACGATCCATATGGGGGCCGTTCAGCCGGACGAAGGGCGATCAAGGGGCGATGCGGCGGATCGACATATTGCTGGCGAGCGAACTCTCCGGAGGAGCCGCAGGCGCACTGGCGCCTTTTCGGCACGACCAGTTCGACGTGGTGCTGCACCGCTGGACCGACTTTTCCGAGCTGCCTCTGATCGAGGGTGCGCTGTGGATTTTCATCGACTGGGTCCTGCCAGAAATGTCCGGTCTGGAACTGTGCCGGCGCCTGCGCGCCGATGCGCTGACGGCGCATGCGCATGTCACCATGGTGCTTGAGGAAGACAACCAGGAAGATCGCAAGCGTGCGCTGCGCATGGGGGCCGACGACTATATGGTCGGTCCGCTGACGCGTACTGCGCTGCTGGACCGGGTGCTGGGCGCCAACCTTGGCGAACAGGACAGCGCGGGCATTCGCGTGGTCACGCAGGGCGAATTAATGGTGGACGTAGCGGCCTTTCAGGCGCGCTTTCAGGGCAAGCCGATCTCGCTGATGCCCAACGAACTGCGCCTGCTGCGCTATTTCATCGAGCATCCCGGGCGGGTATTCAGCCGTACCCAGCTGATTTCCGCGCTGGGCAAACAGGAACCGCCGGTGGACGAGCGCACGGTCGACGTATGGATCGGCCGCCTGCGCCGCGCGCTCAAGGGCGTAGGAGCGGGCAATCCGCTGCGAACCGTGCGTTCGCTGGGGTATGTCTTCGATACGGTGTGAAGATCGCGCCGCCCCGGCTACTTCGGGACGGCGCAATCATCATCAGCCCAGCCAGCCGGCGGTCTGGGCCAGCAGCCACAGGCCGATCACCAGGAACAATAGCGCCGCGACCGTGCGCACCATGGTCAGCGACACCCGCTTGATAAGCTCGTTGCCCAGGAACACGGCCGGCACGTTGGCGATCATCATGCCGATGGTCGTGCCCATCATCACCGGGATCACGCTCTGGAAGCGTGCACCCAGCGCGATCGTGGCGATCTGCGTCTTGTCACCCATCTCAACCAGGAAGAAGGCGATTGCGGTCGCTACGAAGGGGCCGAAGCGGCTAGGCTTGGCGTCTTCGTTTTCGTCGAACTTGTCGGGGATCAGGGTCCATGCGGCCATCAGGATGAAGCTGGCGGCGACGAGGTAGCGGAACCACAGGCCGTCGAGGAACGAGGCCGCCTGCTCGCCCACGAGAGCGGCGAGGAAGTGGTTGGCGATCGTGGCGACGAAGATACCGCCCACGATCGGCCATGGCTTCTTGAAGCGCGTGGCCAGCACGATGGCGAGCAGCTGGGTCTTGTCGCCGATTTCGGCAAGCGCGACGACGGCGGTGGAGGTGAGCAGGGCTTCCAAGTCAGATACTCCGGGCCGGGCATAGACAAGACACAACGACGCATACGGAACCCGCCCGGCCGAGCGGAACCGCAAGCGTCATTGGTCTCGCCCGAACGGTTCGACCGTCCTCCTGCGCGCCATGGCCTCTCGGCCAAGTATGTTGACGGCAGAGCCCGCGCGAAGCCTTTGCAGGCCGGGAGCACGGGTGGCTACTCCCCAGATGACCCGCGCCCCTTACGCGCGCCATGCAGCCTTGTGAAGTGCAAAAAAAGGCCCGGGTGCATCGCTGCGCCCGGACCTTTCCAGTTAGCGTGGGAGGGCAGGTCCCTCCCGTTGGAAATCAGAAGGTCACGGCTGCCGAAAGCGCGAACACGCGGCCGACATCGTAGCTGTTGACCTGGATACGGCCGGCTTCGAAGTCCTGATATTCAAGATGCCTGCGGCCGGTGATGTTGCGGGCCTCGAACTTCAGTTCGACATCCTTGCCGGCCAGAGCGATGCCCTGACGCACGACGAAGTCCAGCGTGAAGCCTGGGTTCTCGAAGATATCGGGCTGGCCCGACTGGTTGAGACCGCGGCTTGTGGCGCGCTTGCTGGCATAGTTCAGCAGAAGCGTCTGCTGCGACAGCTTGCCTTGCTGTTCGAGGCCGATCTGCACGTTTGCGATATGCTCCGACTGCCCGGTAAGCGGGGCGCCGTTGCGGAAGTAATCGAGCGCATTGTTAGTGGAGGCGCCGTACACCTCGGTGGTGTCGCCTTCCTTCACTTTCAGCTTCGATTTGGTGTAGGTGTAGTTGGCCGAAATCAGGATACGGCGATCGGCGAAGGCGTCGAAGTACTTCTGCGCTTCGATTTCTGCGCCGTAGAGGTCGGCCTTCGGAGCGTTGGCGTAAGTGGTGACGAAATCGTTGCCCGGACGAACCAGGAACGTTTCGATCGGATTGTCGAGGCGCTTGAAGAACGCACCCAGCGAGACCTTGTCGCCACGGTTCATGTACCATTCGACGCGGGCTTCTGCGTTATACAGCTGGCTGTCCACGAGCAGCGGGTTGCCGCGGTAGCTGCGGTTGCTGTCGGGATCGAAGAACGTCTGGTACAGCAATTCACGGAACTGCGGGCGGGCAATCGTCTTCGATGCGTTGACGCGCGCCTGCAGACCTGGCTGGATCTCATAGGTCAGCGTCAGTGCGGGCAGCCAGTACTCGCGCTCGAGATTGGCGTCGGGGATTGCCGTGCCGGTGTCCGCGATGGGGACGACGCCGGCGAACTGATTGGCAAATTCCCAACGCACGCCAAGGTCGAACGTCAGCGCTTCGGTGAGAGAACCATTCAGCTTGGCGTACCAGGCATGGTTGTTCAGCTTGGCATCGAAGACGGCGCCCGCGAAGTCGATCTCGTTGGTGAGTAGGTGGTAATCGACCGCGCCGCCCGTTGCCTGATCGATGAAGAACATGCCCGGCTGGAACAGCACGTCAGGCCGGAGCAGGCCGAAGGCGCTAACCAGGCGAGTATCGCCCTGTGCGCGGATCTGGAAGGCCCGGCGCGAGGTGCGGCGATCGTTGAGTTGGTAGGCGTAGCCCACCGTGCCCGTCCAGCCCGGCGAGAAGCTGTGCGACAAGTCGGCACCGGCCGACCATACGTCTTCATTGAGGTTGGAGAAGGTGACTTCGGCATCGCCCTGGTTGCCGCCGTCGAGGCGGTTTATGAACGAGTCGCCGAACTGGCCGGAGTTGCTGCGCACGTATTGCAGCGAGATCTCGTAAGGCGCCTTGCGCTTCGAATTGGCGTAGCCGCCGCGAACGTCGAGTTCGGTATCGCCGCCCAACTTGAACTCGCCGACGATTTGGGTGTCCAGCAATTGGCGTTCGTAAAAGCCGGTGTCCTGGTTCATGTAGTCGATCGAGGGCGTGGCGTTCTGGTAACCCAGCGCCAACGCTGTGCGCTTGACGGTGTCGTGGATGTAGAGGTTCGTCCAGCGGATCTTGTTTTCGCCCCATTCGAGGCCGAGGCCGACCATCGCGTTGGCGACGATGCGGTTGTCCGTGACGATCTGCTGGAAGTCCTGCTCGCGGGTGTCGGGATCAAGGCCGGCCACGCGCTGCGTCGTGATATCCTTGGTCTGCAGAGTGTTCGAATAGCTGCCGGCGGCGATCACGCCCAGACGCACTTCGCCGATATCGACAAAAGTGCCGCCCGAGATGCTGCCCGAGAAGTTGACGGGCTGGTGATCGTCGCGCTGGATCACCCCATTGCGGCCGTTGATGAGGGTGCTGCCGATGGCGCGGGCCTCGTCACTGGTGCCATTGAGCAGCGTGCCGCTCTTCAAGTAATCCTTCATCTCGACCGACAGGTTGCGGTTGCCGTTGTCGTAGCCGGTCCAGTCGGTCTTGCTGCCGTAGTAGGTGTAGCCGAGCTTGTTCGTCGTCTCGGTATCCCACGAGGCGCCGCCGCCGACGGTCAGGAACGGCTTGTCGGGCACGGCGCGCGTGGTCAGGTTGATGACGCCGCCGCCGAACTCGCCGGGGAAGTTGACCGAATAGCTCTTCTGGACGAGCGAGGAGGCGATCATGCTGGTCGGGAACAGGTCGAGCGGAACCACGCGCTTGAGCGGCTCGGGGCTGGGCAGCGGCGAGCCGTTGAGCAGCGCCAGCGAGTAACGGTCGCCCAGGCCGCGGACGTAGACGTAGCCGTTACCGACTACCGACAGGCCGGTGACGCGGCTGAGCGCGCCGGCGATGTCGCCTTCACCGGTGCGGGCGATCTGTTCGGTGGACAGGACGGACACGACCTGCGGCGCGTAGCGTTGCACGTTGCGCGAACGCTGGCCGGTGACGAGAATTTCGCCGCCCGGGATCGACACGTCGGGTGCGTCGGCCTCTTCCGCGCCTTCCGGTTCCGCGATGGGCGGCGTGCCGGTGGCGGTGGGCGCTGTGGTGTCGGTGGTGGTGCTATCCTGCGCCCACGCCGCCATCGGCATGGTCAGTGCGCTGGAAAGCAGCAGCGCCGATACGAGCCGCTTGTTCATGTGGTGTCCCCCTGGAACAATAATTGATGCAAACGAGGGGGCGGCCTTCGCGGACCGCCCCCCCTTTTTTGTCGGCTAAGGGCGGATGCCTCAGGTGACGGGCAGCGCCGTGCAGCGCGAGTTGGAGCCCAGCTCTGCCGAAGCAGTGTCGCAGGTCCAGCCACGGAACCAGGTGTCGGTGGCGTCCTTGACAGCGCCGATGTAGGTCACCGTGTCGAAGTAGCTCGAGAGCGTCTTGATGTCGGCATAGGCAATAACGCCGGTTTCGTTTGTGCCGTTGACGAAAGTGCTCGTCAGCGTCGAGGTGAAAGCGGCATTGTTGTTGGTGCCGGCGCCGAACTGCGCCTGTACCTGCGGTGCGGTGTAGCTGCCGGTGCCGAGGAAGGCGCCGGTGCCGCCGCAGGTCATGGCCACCGAGAAGGCCTTGAGCGTAGCGGGAGTGGTGCCGGTGCCGTTGAGACGGATGCACTCGTCCTGCGGAGCAACGACAATGCCGTTGACCAGGGTCAGGTCGGCGTTGCCGCGCGCGAAGATTGCGGCATTGTTCGAGTTGTTGTTTACGCCCGGCTGGATGGCGGTGAAGTTGGCGACGACGCTCTTCTGGCGGGGCAGAAGCTCTTCGTTGCCGTTGCTGTCGACTTCCATCAGCGAGTCGCCGTCGGCGTTGCGCTGGGCGATCAGGACGTACTGGAAGTTGCCCTGAAGACCGCTGTCGATGTCGAGGCTGTCATCGTCGGCATTGACGGCGATGTAGTGCTTCACGTTGACCGCGCCGCCGAAGAATTCGGCGCCATCGTCCGAGCTGTTCACGCTCTGGATGTATTCCAGCGTGGTGCCAGTGCCGAGGCCTTCGCCGGTAAGGGCCTGAAGCTCGATGTTCGCGCCCAGGACGAATCCAGAGTAGCGGATCTGCACATAGCGCATGGTGCCGGCATTGTAGGCGTTGTCGCTGCCGCCGAATACGGCCGGGCTGGACGCGCCTTCGGTGTCGCGCTCGCAGGTCTGGTTGGTGGTCGAACCGCCGGCGGTGCAATCGGTCGTGATGCCGCGGCCCATGAGCACGACGCCGCCCCAGCGGCCGTCGGTAGCTTCGGTGGCGATGCCGCGCACGTTGTCATACGTGGTGAAGATGATCGGCTGGGCCAGGGTGCCTGCCGCGTTGATCTTGTTACCGCGGTTGACTGCCAGCCATGCCGGCTCGGCGCCGTTCTCGCCGTAGACGATGACGCCCGGTTCGATGGTGAGCGTGACGTTGGTGTCTGCGGTGAGCGAGCGGCCGCTGCAGCTGGCGGTGGTCGTCGCGCGCGGAGCTGCGGTGGTTGGGGTGGTCAGACCGCCGTCGCAGCCCACGTCAACGCGGCCGTTCATGCGGTAAAGCACGCCGGCAGTCTTCGGCAACGTCGTGCTGGCATCGATCAGGTTGGGCAAGGTGCAGACGCGCCATGTGCCTTGGGGCCCGGTGATGGTGCCGCTGTTGGTCAGGCCCTTGCTTGCGCCGATCGAGGGGCAATCCGAGGCCGCTTCGACCAGGCCGGTGCCAGGCGTGGGGGTCGGGGCCGGCGTGGGGGCGGGGTTCGTGATGGGAACGTTGATCGAGCCCGCGCCGGGCGAGGAAATGTCATCGGCTCCGCAGCCGGCAAGAGCGATAGCGCTGCAGCTCATAAGCAGCAGACCAGAAATTTTCTTCACGATGGATCCCCCGTGTTCAGGTCGAAACGAGGCGACGATTCCGCCTTCGTTGCCACCGGGCGTCTAAGGGGCGCGAATGACATTATGTTGGCGCTACGATGACACTAATGTGCAGTAATGCGACATCAATGTGACAAATCTGCTGTGATGAATGCCAAAGAGCTATCAAGTGCCACGGGCGCCGCTCGCGACTCGCGCTGTTGAGGCGATTCACGTTGTTATTGCAGTTTTATGACATATTCGTCATTTTGTTGATGGATCGGGGATTCGCGCAGACGATGTGAACAACGAACACGATAAAGGGAGAGTTGCCATGTCGCTTTCAGTCCTTCTCACAGCCGCGCTGCTGGGGCAGTCGGCTTTCTCGCTTGCCATAGACCGGCCGACGGCAGATGTGCCCGAAGTCGCTTATCGCGAACTTTCCGAGGGAAATTCACAGGCTGCGGTCCGCAAGCTTGAAGCGAACGGCGCGGCGCGGTCCGAAGATCCGGCGACCCTGATCAACTTGGGTGCGGCCTACGCCCGTGCCGGGCAGGGTGACCGGGCGCTGGCTGCCTACCGCGCTGCAGTGGCTACGCCCGAACGTTATGATCTTGAACTGGCCGATGGCACCTGGATGGATTCGCGCCAGGCCGCGCGCGCCGCTTTGAAAGGATTAACGGCTTCTCGTACCATGGCGGCCCGCTGATTCGTCGCAATCCCTTGCCGGGATACCGCAAACCGGTGAGGGATTGCTGCTGGAATATCCGCGATTAAAGGCATTTTACGCCGATATTTCAGTTATGAAATGCATCGGTCGAAAGGATAGGGTATTTTGTAACTGATGACGGATTTTTGAATTCGCAAACATTCTTGTGATACATGCCGGAACCATGACGGTCTGCCGCGCCATCGTCACACACCTGTCATCAAGGTGGCGCACTTGGCCGTCACACGGAGGACATGGTGATTCGATACGTAAAGTCTGACGGCCGCAAAACGCGCGGCTTTCTCTCCGCTCTGGGCGCCGCCCTCGGCCTTTTCGCACCTTCGCTGGCCCATGCGCAGGCTGTTGCCCAGGACCCGGCAGGTTCGGGGCCGATCGTAGCCGCACTCGGTTGGCTGCAGGGCACGCTGCTCGGTAATGTCGCTACGGCAGTTGCAGTCATGGCGGTTGCCGCCGTCGGCTTCATGATGCTGACTGGCCGGATGAACTGGCGCTTCGGTGCGACCGTCATCATTGGCGTATTCATCCTGTTCGGCGCCGGCGCGATCGTCACCGGTATCCAGTCCGCGGCAGTGGGCTGAGGGGCGGGCTGATGAGCCTGGCCCGCTACCCCGTGCACCGCGCGCTGACCCGCCCGCAGATGTTCGCGGGCGTGACGTATAGCTACTTCATCATCAACGCCGCGCTGACTACCGAAATTTTCCTTATTACCAAGAGCTTCTGGACAGTGCCGGCGGCGCTGGTGATCCACGGGGCCGGATATCTCGCGTGCCTGCGCGAACCGCGGGTTTTCGACCTGTGGATCGCCAAGGTCAGCAAATGCCCGCGCGTTGCAAACTGGCAGCGCTGGGGTTGCAACAGCTACGCGCCGTAACATCGAATACGCGCCGGCATCGAAACGGCGTGGGGGAACGACATAATGGCCAAGAGCTTCAAATCGCCGCTGAAGGGCTGGGGAGCGAAGGAAGTGCTCGCCGGTGAACGGCTGCCCTATGCCGCGCTGGTGGACGAGAACGTCGTGCGCCTGCGCGATGGCTCGGTCATGCTCTCGCTGATGGTGCCCGGGTTGGCTTTCGAGACTGCCGACACCGACGAACTCAACGCCCATGTCGCCACCCGCGAAGTGCTGCTGCGCTCCTCGCTCGATGCGCGCTTCGTGCTGTATCATCACGTTATCCGCCGCCGCGTGGAGATCGAGATGGACGGCCGGTTCGACGATTCGCTCGCGGCGCATATCGATGCACGCTGGCGTGCGCGCACGTCCTCGGGCGCGTTGTTCGTCAACGACCAGTTCATTACCTTGGTGCGCCGTCCCGCACGCGGCAAGGCGGGCTGGGCCGACAAGCTGTCGCGCATGATGAAGTCGAAAGCCGAATCGGTCGAGGCCGATCCCGGTGACGTTCGCGCGCTCAAGGCCGCTGCTTCGGCGATGGTCGCCTCGCTCGGTGCCTACGGGGCGCGGCTGCTGGGCGACTACGAGGGCGCGGCCGGCCAATGTTCAGAGGTGCTTGAACTGCTTTCGGCGCTCTACAACGGCGAAATGCGGCCGGTGCGCCGCCCCTCGGACGACACCGACATCGGCCACATGCTGCCGTATCGCCGCGCCAGTTTCGGCATGGACGCGCTGGAACTGCGCGGCGCGACCGGCGGCGGCTTCGGCTCGATTGTGTCCCTGAAGGAATACCCTGATTCCACCGCGCCGGGGCTTACGGACGCGCTGCTGCGTCTGCCCTGCGAACTGGTGCTGACCGAAACTTACGCCCCGTCCGACCGCCAGATTGCCCGTGAACGTATCGACCTTGCCGTGCGCCGCCTACGCAGCGCTGACGAGGAGGCGGCAGCTGAACGCCGCGAGATGTCCGCCGCGCGCGATGCCCTGGGCACCGGCGCAGTCGGCTTTGGCGATCATCACCTGACGGTTCTGGTCCGCGCCGATACGCTGGACCAGCTCGACGAAGTCACCGCTTCGTGTGCCGCTGCGCTGGCCGATGCCGGCGCGATCGCGGTGCGCGAGGATGTGAACCTCGAACCCGCATTCTGGGGCCAGCTTCCCGGCAACGAAAGCTTCATCGTGCGCCGCGCGCTGATTTCCAGCGCAAACATGGCCTGCTTCGGCAGCCTGCACGGCTTTGCCATGGGGCAGGCGAGCGGCAACCACTGGGGCGATGCGGTCACCCTGCTGTCGACAACCAGTTCGACGCCGTTCTTCTTCAACTTCCACCAGGGTGACCTCGGTAACTTCACCGTCATCGGCCCGTCGGGTTCAGGTAAGACGGTGGTCATGAACTTCCTTGCCGCGCAGGCACAGAAGTTCGCGCCGCGCACCATCCTGTTCGACAAGGATCGCGGCGCAGAAGTGTTCCTGCGCGGCATCGGCGGGAACTACAGCCGCATCGCGGCCGGCCACCCCACTGGTTTCAACCCGCTCTCACTGCCTGACACCGCCGCCAACCGTGCTTTCCTGCGCGACTGGCTAGGCGTGCTGCTTGCCGCGAAGGGGCCGGAGGAGCTTTCGACTATCGCGGGCGCGGTCGACGCCGCGTATCACAACGACCCATTGCTGCGCCGCCTGTCGCACTTTCGCGAACTGCTCGCCGGCGCGCGCCGTCCCGAAGCGGGCGACTTGGCGTCGCGCCTCGACGCCTGGCTGCAGGGGGGCGAGCATGGCTGGCTGTTCGATAACCAGCACGACCGTCTCGACCTGAGCCAGCGTGTTCTCGGCTTCGACATGACCGCACTGCTGGAAAGCCCGCGGCTGCGTACGCCGGTCATGATGTACCTGTTCCACCGCATCGACGAGCGCCTTGACGGCGAGCCGACGATGATCCTCATCGACGAGGGCTGGAAGGCGCTCGACGACGAGGTCTTCGCGGCCCGTATCCGTGACTGGCTCAAGACGCTGCGCAAGCGCAATGCGCTGGTGGGATTCGCCACCCAGTCGGCGCGCGATGCGCTGGATTCCAAGATCGCCACGGCCTTGGTCGAACAGACCGCGACGATGATCTTCATGCCCAATTCGCGCGCGCGGGCCGAGGATTACTGCGAGGGCTTCGGCCTGTCGCAGCATGAACTTGACGTCATCCGCACGCTGCCGGTGCATTCGCGCTGCTTCCTGATCCGTCAGGCCGATACCTCGGTGGTGGTGCGCCTCGACCTTGCCGGTATGCCTGAGGTTCTCACCGTGTTGTCGGGCCGTGAGAGCACTGTACGCAAGCTTGACCAGCTTCGTGAACGCTATGGTGATGCGCCGGAAGGCTGGTATCCGGTCCTGACTGGAATGCAGTGGCCGGCAGAGGGTGAAGGCGGCGAACTCTGGACCGAGGCGGCGGAGTAAGCCCCATGGCGAACGCCTGCGAACAGCTCACCGAAGTCGCTTCCGCCGGGGTCGCCCCGGCGCTGCGCGCTGTCGACTGCGTAGCCAACGAGATGGCCGCTTCCGCATTCGGACGGCTGTTCGGCGCGGGCGGGGCGATGGGGCCGGTCCTTACGATCCTGCTTACGCTCTACATCGCCTTTTTCGCGTTCTCGCTGCTTACCGGGCGTTCCAGCCTTGGCATTTCAGCGCTCACCCCGCGCATGTTGCGTCTGGGCGTGGTACTGACGTTTGCCACCAGCTGGATCGCCTATCAGGGCGTGGTCTGGAACCTCGCCGTAGGTGGACCGGACTGGATCGCGGGCGTGCTGATGGGGGCAAAAGGCTCGGCGACGCAGCTTTTCGGTGACCGGATCGATATTGTCTTCAGCGCCATCAACGACATTTCCGAAGCCACTTCCAACGCAGGCGGCGCAGCGCAGGACGGCGGCGGTGCGGCCGCTGCCGGTGCCGCCGTTGCCGCCAAGGGCGCAGGCGGGCTGTTCACGCCCGAAAGCGTGATGTGGATGGGCGCGCTGCTGCTGCTGCTGGGCACTGTGGGCGTGCTGCTTACCGCGCGCATCGCGCTGGGCGTGCTGCTCGCTCTGGGGCCGATCTTCGTCATAATGGCGCTGTTCGGCGGCACGCGCGGGCTGACCGCAGGCTGGCTGCGCGGTGTAGTGCTGACCGCCGTTACCCCGCTGTTCGTAGTGCTGGGCGGCGGGATCACGCTGGAACTGCTTGTGCCGATCATTTCCGGCCTCGTCGAGAACGCCAATGCCGGCGAGATCGACGGGCGCGGAGCAATGGCGTTCTTCCTTGTCGCCTCGGTGCATGTCGCGCTGATGGTGATGGTGGTGAAAGTGGCCGCGACGATGGTGTCGGGCTGGCAGGTCTTTGGTCTGGGCGCCGATAATGAGCGAGAACGCTCGGGCTCCTCCGGGCAGGCTGCGGCGCCGGCTCCGGCCAGTGCGCCCGCGCCTGCGGCTTCCAGCTATCAGGGCCGCACTTCGGTGATTGCTGCGGCAGGTGCTTCCGCCATGGCCGAAGCGCCGGGGCAAGGACATAGCAGCGGCGGGCGTTCGGGTGACCGCCGAACCGTGGTAACGCAAGTCGTGGGCGGCGGCATCGAACCCTTGCGGCAGGGCGAATCGGCCCCGCGCGCTCGCGGGATCGGCAGCCGCTTTCGCGCATCGAACGACACCGGCAGATCGCCGGCGAAGGAGAAGACACGATGATCCGCGCAACCATGCGCAACCTCGCCGCCGCAGTGAGCCTGGGCGCGCTGACGCTGGCTGCTCCGGCGCAGGCCGATGAGCGGCTTGTCGCCCACGCCTTCAGCGACAACGAGGTCGTGCGTATCGACGGCCGGGCCGGTGTGCAGGCGACCATCGCCTTCGGCCAGGGCGAGGCCATCGAAAACGTCGCGGTCGGCGATTCGCAGGCCTGGCAGATCACGCCGAACAAGCGTGCGGACCTGCTCTTCGTGAAGCCGCTCGAAAGCACGGCGCGCACCAATATGACGGTGGTGACCAACCGCCACACCTATTTCTTCGACCTTGTCGCCACCACCAAGGCAAGGCCGCTCTACATGCTGCGCTTTACCTACAAGGACGAGGCGAAAATGGCGGCAGACGGCAGCGGACTTGCATCGCTCGACCCGGCCGAACAGGCGCTGGCCGCCGGCAATCCTCTGGGCATGCCGTCCGACCCGGCGGCGCTCAACTTCGCGTGGAAGCGCGTCGGCGTCGAGAAGCTGATGCCCTCGCGCGTCTACGACGATGGCATGTCGACTTACCTGCTATGGCCGGACAAGGCGGCGATTCCTGCGATCCTCGTCACCAACGAGAAGGGCGACGAAGGCCCGGTGAACTATGCCGTGCGCGGCGCCACGATCGTGCTGGAGGACGTGCCGAACTCGATCGTCCTGCGCTCGGGGAAGTCGAAAGCGGAACTGGTGAATTCGTTGCCTCTCGCCTCGCGTCCGGCACCGGCCGCGCCTGCAGCTACGCCGGTTCCCACGCTCCAGCCTGTCGTGGCAACTGCTACTCCATCTTCGCCCACGCCGTCCGCCGGGACAGCGGCACCCACTTCTTCGGGGAACTGAAACATGGCGCCGAATTCCTCGATCCGCGAACGCTTTTCCCGTGCCGACGCAACCGATCCGCGTGACGGTGAGGGTGCTCAGGTCATCGACCTGGCCACCCGCAACGTCCTGCCGCAGGTCAGCCAGCGCAAAAAGGCAGATGGCCTCGGTCTTGCCGCCGGTGTCCTTATCGTCGCGGCGCTGGGCGGGCTGACGCTGTGGTCGATGGACTCGGCGCGCAATCCGGCAGGCCTCAAGCCGGCGGTTCCGGCGCCGCAACCGCTCCCGGCGCCTGCCGCCGTGGTTACTGCGCCCGCCCCGGCGGTTATGCCGGCGCCGCTTCCCGAGCCCGCCCCCGCCCCGGTACTTGCCGCGCCGCCTGCGACCGCGGCAGTCCCCCAGGCCAATCCTTATGCCAGCCCCACGGTCGTTTTCGACGTGGGGACCGGCACGGCCGTGGCCGTCGGGGGAGCCGCGGGCGAAGCTGCGAAAGGCGGCACCGCCAACGACGATTTTGCTGCCCGCATCGGCGGCCCCGGGACGACTGCGGCGGCCAGCCATTCTTTCGATCCGGCCACCACGGTAACGCAGGGCACGCTGATCCCCGCCGTGCTGGAAACCGCGATCGACACTGATGTGCCCGGCTATGTCCGCGCTATCGTTTCGACCGACGTGCGCAGCTTCGACGGCAAGCGCGTACTGGTCCCGCGCTCCTCGCGCCTGATCGGCCAGTACAAGAGCGGCCTGACGGCGGGCCAGAAGCGGGCCTATGTCATCTGGTCGCGCCTGATCCGCCCGGACGGAGTCTCGGTGAATCTGGGTTCGCCCGCTGTTTCCTTCGGCGGCGAGACTGGCCTGCCCGGCAAGGTCAACAGCCATTTCTTCGAGCGTTTCGGCTCGGCGATGCTGCTTTCGGTGGTCGGCGGACTGACGACGCTGGCGTCCAGCGGTTCGAACGTGATCGTGTCCGGCGGCGGTTCCGCGGCATCGAGCGCGGTGCAGAGCGGCGCGCAGATCGGCCCGACCATCCGCGTGCGTCAGGGTGAGCCGATCCGCGTGTTCACTGCCAAGGATCTGGACTTCAGCCAGGTCCAGTGACGCACCATGGCCGATATTCTCACCTTGCAGCCGCAATTGGCGCAGTCCCCCGTGGCTGATGTGATCGCCGATGCCGCCGCCGCGCGCAGCGTCTATCTTGACGCCTACCTCGCGCCTTTGCGCCCTTGGCTGGAGCGCGAGACGGTCACCGAAATCCTCGTTAACCGCCCCGGCGAGATCTGGGTCGAGGATGCCGCGCTTTCAGGAATGCAGTGCGTGGCATTGCCGCAGATGGACAACCGCCTCTTGCAGCGCCTCGCCGAACAGGTCGCGCGGATCAGCCATCAGGGCATCAACCGCGAACACCCGCTGCTTTCGGCGACGCTGCCGGCTTATGGCGGTCAGTCGGGCGCGCGTATCCAGCTTGTCGGCCCGCCTGCCACGCGCGCCAACTGGGCGTTGGCGATTCGCCGGCACCGGCTGCTGGAACTGCCGCTGGATGCCTATGATCGCGGGCCGATCACGGTGCCGGCCGAAGCGCCGACGCCCGATCCCATGGCCGAGCCGATCGCGTTCCTGCGCGACGCCATCCGCCGCCGCCGCACGATCCTGATTTCCGGCGGTACGTCTACCGGCAAGACCACGTTCCTTAACGCGATGCTCACGGAAATCCCTGAGCACGAACGCGTCGTGCTGGTGGAGGACACTGCCGAACTGCGCCTGCCCGGCGCCAATGGCGTGGGTCTCATCGCGGTGAAGGGCGAACTGGGCGAGGCCAAGGTTTCGGCCAACGACCTGCTGCAGGCGGCTCTGCGCCTGCGCCCCGACCGTATCGTGCTGGGCGAACTGCGCGGCACCGAGACGGTCAGCTTCCTGCGCGCCATCAACACCGGACATCCGGGTTCATTCTCGACTGTCCACGCCAACAGCCCGCGCGGCGCGCTGGAACAGATCGCGCTGATGTCGATGCAGACCGGCATTGGGCTGACGCGGGCGGAGACGCTGGAATATGCCGCGTCGGTGATCGACATCGTGGTGCAGCTCGATCGCAGCGGCGGCAAGCGCGGCATTTCGGCCATCGCGCAGAGTTCCACGCTGGTCTGAACGTCGTGAAGATCCTCCCTCCAAAGGGGAGGATCCAGGGATCACGCTTCGATCAGCGCACCTTCGCGTGTCTGTACCCGCCAGGTCAGGCCCAGCCAGTCGGCCAGCGTCTTGAGGTCCTTGCCATTGCCGGGGCCGTAGAGCGGACCAGCCGGTTCACCCAGCGACAGCACCAGCACATCGCCTTCTATCGTCAGCCCGGAGGCCGCCATACCCTGCGCGGTGCCGCCGGTCAGGCGGCGGCAGAGGCGCACGGCCAGGCCCCAGCCGATCGCGCGGTCGAGGTCGGCCTTTTCGGCCAGCCGGGCAAAATCGGTCGGCGCTGCGGTGAGGCCCGAATTGGCGAATACGGTCATCGCCATCATCCCGCGGCCGCGCATGTCGAGGCCGATCCAGCGTTTGCGCAGGGCCCAGGTCAGCGCTTCCTCGGTGCGCATGTTGGGCTCGGTGCGCATCGCGGCAAGGGCGAGCAGGCCGGCAGCGGTCCGCAGGTCACGGTCGTCATCGGCGCCCGGGCAGGCCGGAGCGGTCCACAGGGCCACGCGCGCGGCATCGTCTGCGTCAACGCGCGCGCCCTGCGCAAAGGCGGCAACGCTGGCCAGCATGGGGCTTTCCTGCTGGACGGCGGCGGGCAGCTGCATGTGCAGCAGTCCCTCGCGCAGACCCCACGACGAGAAGACCAGATGCGAAGGGTGCAGGTTGCCGATCGTCTGCGCCATCAGGGCCGCGGCATCGGGCAGGGTGGCCAGGCGCGAGCTGGAGATGCGCGGGTCCGGGTCCTCCACCTTGCCCTTCGCGAATTCGCGGGCAAGGTGGAGCGCTTCCGAAGCGGGAAGTTCAAAGCCATGCGGATCGTCCACCGGCCAGCCCAGCACGCGCATTGCCTGAAGAGCCAGTGCCCGCCACGAACCGCCGACGATGTAGAGCGGCAACCCGCGAGCGCGGTTGCTGGCCGCATCCCAGCCCCTTGCATCGAGGCCTGCGCGCACGGCACCGGCGAATTTCTGCGGACCCAGCGCGCGCATGTCGGGCAGGCGCAGGGTGCCGAAGGGCAGGGTGATGCCGCCGGGGCGGATGCCCTGCGCGTCGATCTCAACCAGTTCGAGGCTGCCACCACCAAGATCCGCCACCACGCCGCGCGCGCCGGGGAAGGCGGCGATCACGCCGGTGGCGCTGGCACGGGCCTCTTCCTCGCCGGAAAGCAGGCGGGGGGAAAGGCCGAAGCTGCGCACGGCGTCAAGGAATTCAGGGCCGTTGGCGGCGTCACGCGCGGCGGCGGTGGCGACGCATTCGACGTTGTCCACCCCCATCAGCCGCAGCAGTGCCGCGAAGCGGGCCAGCGCCGCCAGTGCAGCGCGCATCGACTTGTCGGAGATCGCGCCGGTACGGCCGAGGTCCTTGCCGAGCCGGGCGTTGACCTTCTCGTTGAGCACGACGACGGGCGCACGCGGCGGCCCATTGTAGACGACAAGGCGCACCGTGTTCGAGCCGATGTCGATGATGGCGCGCTTGGCGCTGGACTGGCTAATGCCGATCATTGTGTTCAATACGCACCGTAAGGGCCTAAGTTGCCCTGCCTATGTCAGATAGTGCCGCGTCTTAGCGAGAGCTTGGGCACTTTTCGTCCACTGTCCAGTGCCGCACCGCGCCCGGAAAGCGACGGATTGGTCATGAAGTAGCGGTGCAGGTTGAAGGGATTTCCCACCTCGCCAATGCGCTGGTAGGTTCCGTCCGGCGCGCAGATCCAGCTTTGTTCGGTGTCGATCAGGTTGGCGAGCATCACCTGGTCGAGAATCTGGTCGTGCACCGTCTTGTTGCGGATCGGCAGCAGCACTTCCACGCGGCGGTCAAGGTTGCGGCTCATGCCATCGGCCGAGGTGATGAACAGCTTGGCGCGGCGGTTGGGCAGGTGCGCACCGTTGGCGAAAGCCCATATGCGCGCGTGTTCCAGGAACCGGCCGATGATCGACTTGACCATGATATTCTCGGACAGGCCGGGAATGCCGGGGCGCAGGCAGCAGATGCCGCGTATCACCAGATCGATGTCCACGCCCGCACGGCTGGCGGCGTAGAGACGGTCGATGATGGCCGGGTCGGTCAGCGAGTTGAGCTTGGCCCAGATCGCGGCGGGCTTGCCTGCCTCGGCGTTGGCGATTTCCGCGTCGATGCACTCGTTCAGGGTCGAGCGCAGCGAGATCGGCGAGATCGACAGGCTTTCCGTGCCCTTGGGTTCGACGTAGCCAGTGATGAAGTTGAACAGCCGCCCGACGTCGCGCCCTGCCGCCGGATCGGCGGTGAAGTACGAGATGTCGGTATAGATACGCGCGGTGAAGGGGTGATAGTTGCCGGTGCCGAAGTGGCAATACGTGCGATAGCTCTCACCTTCACGGCGGACCACCATCGAGACCTTGGCGTGGGTTTTCCAGTCCACGAAGCCGTAGATCACCTGCACGCCTGCGCGTTCCAGCTGGCTGGCCCAGAGCAGGTTCTGTTCCTCGTCGAAGCGGGCTTTCAGTTCGACTACGGCGGTGACGGACTTGCCCTGCTCGGCGGCGTAGATCAGCGCGGAGATGATCGCCGACTGCTTGCCCGCGCGGTAAAGCGTCTGCTTGATCGCCACCACGTCCGGATCGCGCGCGGCCTGGCGCAGATAATCGATCACCACCTCGAAACTCTCGTAGGGGTGCTGGATGACGATGTCCTTCTCGCGGATGGCGGCGAAGATGTCGCCGTCATGCTCGAGAATGCGTTCGGGATAACGCGGGGAATACGGCTCGAACTTGAGTTCGGGGCGGTCCTCGTCGCAGATCACGGAGAGGCCGGAGAAGCCGATGATGCCCTCGGTCTTCATGATGAGGGCCTTGTCGAGGCCCAACTGCCGGCGCAGGAGTTCTTCGGCCGCCGGGTCGAAATTGCCCTGCAATTGCAGCACGATGACGAGGCCGCGGCGGCGGCGCTGGATCGCGGTGCGGTAATAGCGCACCAGATCCTCGGCATCCTCCTCGATTTCAATGTCGCTGTCGCGCAGGATGCGGAAAACCCCGTGCCCGTTGAGGGCGAAGCCGGGGAAAAGTTCGGCCGTGTTGCGGCAGATGATGTCCTCGATCGAGATCCACGCCGCCTTTTCGCCGGGAATGCGCACGAAGCGCGGCAGCGGCGCGGGGATCAACACCATCTCCATCACCGGCGCGTCGTCCGCCACGCGGGTGAGCGAAAACAGCACGCCGATGCCCTGGTTGGCGACGAAGGGGAAGGGGTGCGCCGGGTCGATCGCCTGCGGGGTGATCACCGGCATGACGTGTTCGATGAAATAGTCGCGCAGCCAGCGCTCACGCTCACGGTCGAGCTTGTCGTTCTCGCCGATGACGGCGACTCCGGCCTCGGCCAACTGGACTTTCAGCGCTTCCCATGAGTTCTGCTGGACCTGCTCCAGTTCCAGCACTTTCTCGTGAGTGACGGCCAGCGCCTGCTGCGGCGTCAGTCCGTCGATCGAGATTTCCTCGATCTGGCGGCGCACCTGCCCGGCGAGGCCTGCAACGCGCACCATCAGGAATTCGTCGATGTTGCTGCCGGAGATCGACAGGAACCGCAGCCTTTCCAGCAGCGGGTAATCGGGATTGGAGGCTTCGGCCAGAACCCGCTCGTTGAAGGCGAGCCAGCTCAGTTCGCGATTGAAGTACCGCGCGGGCTGCGTACCCAGGTCCGCAGTTTCTCCGTTTTCGCGGGCTGCTTCGGTTTCGTCGCTAACTTCCAGCATATCCATCTTGTTCACCCGAGGCCCTTTTGCATGCCACGATGACACAACTGCGGCAATCTTTCCCGTCACGACGAAGTGTTGCCGAATTCGTTCGAGGTGCCAAGTGAACATCGTTGCGGTGCAGCATCGTTTCGCGCACACTCCCCCTCGATGATCAAGGCCGCTTTGCACCACCTCACCCGCTACCGCTATTCGCGGCGCATTCGTCTCGGCCCTCAGGTTATCCGGCTTCGCCCGGCGCCGCACAGCCGGACGGAGGTTCCCAACTACTCGCTGACGATCAGCCCGCCCGAGCATTTCCTGAACTGGCAGCAGGACCCGCACGGCAACTGGCTGGCGCGGGTGGTGTTCCCCGATCCGGTCGATCACTTCTCGATCGAGGTGGACCTGCTGGCCGAACTGGCTGTCATCAACCCTTTCGATTTCTTCGTGGAACCCGAAGCGGAGGAATACCCCTTCGCCTATTCGCCAGATATGAATACGGATCTTTCGGCCTATTTCGAGGTCGAGGAGCAGGGGCCGCTGTTCGAGGCGCTGGTCGCCGCTCACGCCGATTACGAAGGCCGCACGGTAGACTTCCTGGTCGACATCAACAGCAAGCTCCAGCAGCGCATCGGTTATGTGATCCGCATGGAATCGGGCGTGATGGAGCCTGAGGAGACGCTGGACGTCGGCATCGGATCGTGCCGCGATTCGGCTTGGCTGCTGGTGCAGTTGCTGCGCCGCCTGGGCTTCGCCGCACGCTTCGTCTCGGGCTATTCGATCCAGCTTGTTGCCGATGTGCTGCCCAAGGAAGGGCCGGTCGGCGTGCTGCAGGACGTCACCGACCTTCACGCCTGGGCGGAGGCCTATGTGCCCGGCGCGGGCTGGATCGGCCTCGATGCGACGTCAGGCATGTTCGCGGGCGAGGGCCACATTCCGCTTTGCGCGACGCCGCACTACCGCTCCGCCACCCCGATCGAGGGCATGGCCGAGCCGGCCGAAGTCGACTTCGATTTCGCGATGGACGTCAGCCGCATCGCCGAGGCCGTGCGCATCACCAAGCCCTTCACCGACGACCGCTGGGAAGCCCTGCTCGCACTGGGCGACAAGGTGGACGAGGACCTGAACGCAGGCGGCGTCAACCTGACGATGGGCGGCGAGCCCACCTTCATCGCCGCCACCGATTTCGAGGCGGACGAGTGGAACAGCGGCGCCGTCGGCCCCACCAAGGCCGCTTATGCCGACAAGCTGATCCGCCTGCTGCGCACCAAGTTCGCGCCCGGTTCTCTGCTCCATCACGGGCAGGGTAAATGGTATCCCGGAGAAACCCTGCCGCGCTGGGGGTACTCCATCTACTGGCGCAAGGACGGTGTGCCGATCTGGCAGGACGATAGCCTGATCGCCGGCGAAAAGCCGCTGGAAAAGGGCGGCGATCCCGATCCGCTGCCCACCATCGACATCCTTTCCGCCGCGAACCTGC
This sequence comes from Novosphingobium sp. P6W, assembly GCF_000876675.2. Lineage (GTDB taxonomy): Bacteria > Pseudomonadota > Alphaproteobacteria > Sphingomonadales > Sphingomonadaceae > Novosphingobium. The sequence goes on along the minus strand of NZ_CP030352.1, from coordinate 2,907,086 downwards.
TGGCCGCTGCCGCCGAAGGGCTGGGCCTCGACGCGGACTTCGTCCAGCCGGTCTTCGAAGACCGGGGCGTGTGGATGCTGCGCGAGGACGAACTGGCGGTGAACGTCACCCCGCTCGACCCCAGTATCGAGGATGAGGAACTGGCGCGCCGTTTCCGCCGCACGTACCGGCGCGGGCTGGACAAGCCGGTGGGCTTCGTGCTGCCGGTGCAGCGCTGGAACAGCAAGGACCAGTCGATCCCGCGCTGGCGCTCCGAGCATTGGCGCGTGCGCAAGGGCCTGCTGACGGCGGTGCCGGGCGATAGCGCCATCGGTTACCGCCTGCCGCTGGGGTCGCTGCCTTACGTGGCGCCGAAGGATTTCCCCTATATCCACCCCCGCGACACGGCAGAGGAGCGTGAGCCGCTCGCCGATTTCCGCGTGCAGGTCACTGAGCAGGCTAACGCCAACCAGACCAATGACGGCGGCCCGCAGCGTTTCCGCGCCGTGCCTGAGCCGAAGTCTTTCGCGGAAGCCCCGGTAGAGGCGGACATCATCAAGGGCGCGGTGCGCACCGCCGTCACGGTGGAGCCGCGCGGCGATTACCTCGCCGTGTTCATCCCGCCGACCGAGGCGCTGGAGGATTACCTCGAACTAGTCGCCTCGATCGAGGTCGTGGCCGAGGAAATGAAGCTGCCGGTGCGGATCGAGGGCTACGGCCCGCCGCCGGACCCGCGCCTCATGGTCCTCAAGATCACGCCCGATCCCGGCGTCATCGAAGTCAACATCCACCCCAGCGCTTCGTGGCGCGAGACGGTGGAGATTACCGAAACGCTCTACGACTGTGCGCGCGAAATCGGCCTCACCGCAGACAAGTTCATGGTCGACGGCCGCTCGATCGGCACCGGCGGCGGCAATCACATCGTGCTGGGCGGGCCGACCCTGCTCGACAGCCCGTTCATCCGCCGCCCGGACATGCTGAAAAGCTTTATCACGTACTGGCAGCGGCATCCTTCGCTGAGCTACCTGTTCTCCGGCCTGTTCATCGGCCCGACCAGCCAGGCGCCGCGTATCGACGAGGCACGCCACGATTCGCTTTACGAGCTGGAAATCGCGCTGGCGCAGGTGCCCGGGCCGAGCGAAGCGCAGCCCGCGCCCTGGGTGGTCGACCGTTTGTTCCGAAACCTGCTCGTCGATGTGACCGGCAATACCCACCGCACCGAAATCTGCATCGACAAGATGTTCAGCCCGGACGGACCCACAGGCCGCCTCGGCCTTGTGGAGTTCAGGGGCTTCGAAATGCCGCCTGAGCCGCGCATGTCCTGCGCGCAGCAATTGCTGATCCGGGCGCTGGCGGCATGGTTCTGGCGCGAGCCGGTCGAAGGGCCGCTGGTCCGCTGGGGCACGCAGCTTCACGACCGTTTCATGCTGGGCGAATTCGTCTGGGCCGACTTCCTGGGCGTCCTCGATGATTTGCGGATGGCGGGTTACGACTTCGACCCGAAGTGGTTCGAGGCGCAGCGCATGTTCCGCTTCCCGATCCACGGCGAAGTCGAGGGCGGCGGCGTATCGCTGGAAATCAGCCACGCGCTGGAGCCGTGGAACGTGCTGGGCGAAACCGGCGCGATCGGCGGCACCGTGCGCTATGTCGACAGTTCGACAGAGCGTTTGCAGGTAAAGGCCACCGGCCTTGTTCCCGGCCGCCATGTCATCACCTGCAATGGCCGACAGGTTCCGCTGACGGCGGTGGGGACGGGCGCCAATGGCTCGCAAGGCGTTGGCGGCGTGCGCTACAAGGCGTGGTTCCCGGCGGAATGCCTGCATCCGATGGTGCCCGCGCATCCGCCGCTGACTTTCGACATCTACGACTTGTGGAACGGGCGCTCGCTGGGCGGGTGTGTCTATCATGTCGCCCATCCCGGCGGGCGCAACTACGATACGATGCCCGTCAACGGCTACGAAGCGGAGGCGCGGCGCAAGGCGCGCTTCCAGGAACACGGCCATTCGCCCGGCCCGCTGCCACGTCCGTTCGAGGAATCGGCGAGCGAATTTCCCTACACTCTCGACCTGAGGCGACCTGCCCGGCTAATGTAGGGGATGGTGCCTGCGTTTTCCGTTTGCTGTTGTTCTGGGCCTTCTTCGTCAGGGGAAGGACAATCGGACGTTTCTTACGCCCGTCAGCCCGGACTTGTTTCAGGCTCTATCGGGCAGCATATCCTTCCGACTTGGTTTGCCAATCGGACTGGCGGTTTACGGCCTCAAGGCGCGAGGCCGGCCGCGCAATGGGCTTTGAAACAAGTTCAGGGTGACAGAATGAAGAGAAGCCGGGCGTTCGGCGCAGAAGCGTTCGTGCGGTTTCCACGGCAATGGCCATGACAGCCGAAACCAAGCCCGAAGTCGCCCTTCCACCCGGCTGGCTCGACGATTATGCCGCGAAAGGATCGGGCGGCGACTTGTATGGCGATGCTTCGCCGGTCGTGGCGGAATGCTGGCGCAAGGTCGCGTCCGGCCTCGCTGCACTGACCGATGGCGATCCTTCCGCGCTTCAGGACGCCACCGCTCGTCACGCCGCTGACCTTGGCCTCGCCTTCCGCCTCACCGGGGCCGAGGACGAGCGATCCTGGCCGCTTAACGCGATTCCCCTGATCGTCGGCGCTGACGAATGGGCCGAGGTCGAACGCGGCCTCGTCCAGCGCGCCGAATTGATGGAGACGCTTGCCGCCGACATCTACGGCCCGCAGAAGCTGGTGAAAGACGGCCACCTGCCCGCCGCCGTGGTTGCCGGAAGCCCGTTTTTCGCGCGCAAGATGATCGGCCGCAGTCCGCCGGGCGGGCGCTTCATCCACGTCTACGCCGCCGACCTTGCACGGGGTCCGGGCGGACAGTGGCGGGTGCTGCAGGACCGCGTGCGCGTGGCTGGCGGCGTGGGCTATGCGCTGGAAAACCGCCTTGCGATGTCGCGCGCGGTGGGCAATCTCCTGGCGGACGCCCATGCTCGCCGCTTGTCCGACTTCTTCTCGCAGATGCAGGGCGGCATGGCCGCCGCCTGCCGCCGCGAAAACCCGCGCATCGCGCTGCTCACCCCCGGCCGCTTCAACCAGACTTATGCCGAGCAGGCGCATCTTGCCCGCTACCTCGGCCTGCCGCTGGTCGAAGGGCGGGACCTTACCGTGTTGGACGACCGGCTGTACGTGGGCACGATCGCGGGGCCGAAGCGCGTCGATGCGCTCTGGCGCTGGATCGACACTACCGCGCTCGATCCGCTTTCGTTCGATGCGAAATCGCAGCTTGGCGTCGCCAACCTGTTTGACGCCTGGGCCGGCGGCGGGGTGGAGATGGTCAACTGGCCGGGCGTCGAAGTGCTCGAATCGGCTGCGTTCGCTGCGTTCATGCCGCGCCTGTGCCGTGTCCTGCTGGGCGAGGCGCCGATCCTGCCCAATGTCGCGACATGGTGGTGCGGGCAGGCGGTGGAAAGCTCCACCGTCGCCGCGCGGCTGGACGAACTGGCGCTGCTCCCCGCGTTCGGCCAACCGATCGAGGGGCTGGAAAGCCGCGATCCCGTCGCCGGGGCCGGGCTGAGCGACGCCAAGCGCGCGTCGATCATCGACGCGCTGTGGCGTCGCCCGATGGACTATTGCGGGCAGGAGATCGTCCGCCTTTCCACCACGCCGGCGATCATCGACGGCGAGATCGTTCCCCGTCCCTTCACCGTGCGCGCCTTTGTAGCACGCGACCCCGATGGCGGTTGGAGCGTGATGCCGGGGGGCTTCGTGCGCCTGTCGTCGAACTCGGCGCTGCCCACGTCGTTGATGGGCGCGGGCGATCTGTCGGCGGACTTGTGGATCGTCGACGAGAAGCCGACCAGCCACCACCTCGGCAGCCGCGTGGCGGGGGAGCCGCCGATCTCGCGCGGCGGCGGCATCCTCGCCAGTCAGGCGGCGGACAACCTGTTCTGGTTCGGGCGCTACAACGAACGCGCGGAGACCATGGTGCGCATTGTGCGCGCCATCCTCGCCAGCCCGGCAGAGAACGATTCCAGCCCCAGCGAGGAAGGCGGGGTACTGCCGCGCCTGACCGCGCTGCTGCTGCACTGGGGTGCGATCGGCCCGGAGACGGCGAAGCTGTCGGTCGCCAAGATCTGCGCCCGCGCGCTGACCGAAACGCGGCTGCCCAGCGGCGTCGCGTCGCTGATGCGGCGGCGCCAACAGGTAGGCATGGCGCTGCGTGAACGCCTTGCGCGTGATTTCTGGCGGATCGTCAGCCGCCCGATGCCGTCGATCAAGGTGGATCAGCCGCAATCCATGCTGACCAACACGCGCTGGCTGACCGAGCATTTCAGCGCGCTCGCCGGTCTGATTTCCGAGAACATGGTGCGCTCCGCCGCATGGCATTTCCTCGAAATCGGTCAGAGGCTTGAGCGCGCGCAGGCGATCTGCCGCATGGCGCGCCAGTTGACGGCCGACACCGGAGACGGCGACCCCGCTGCCGCGCTCGGCCTGCTGCTGGACCTGTGCGACAGCCAGATCATCTATCGCAGTCGTTACCTGACCGGGCCGGTCGCCAACCCGGTGCGCGATCTGGTGCTGCTGGACCCCGACAATCCGCGCGCGCTGGTGTTCCAAGTGGACGAGATCGTCGACCATCTCGCCGCACTGCCCAGCTTGCGGGATGACAATATCCCCGAAGCGCCCCTGCGCGCCGCTCGGGCCCTGCTGGGCGAGTTGCAGGCAGCGACCGCCTCGGAAATGACGCCCGAGCGGCTGGAAGCGATCGAGGACCAACTGCTGGGCCTGTCGGATGCGATTTCGGCGCGCTATTTCCTGCAACTCGATTCCGAAGAAGCGGAAAGGCGTTCGCGGGTCCTGTGATGCGCTACAGTGTTAATCATATCACCACGATCAAATACGCGCAGGCCGTGCGCATGGCGCAGTTCAACCTGCGGCTGCGCCCTGCAGACTGGGCGGGACAGAGCGTTTCGGACTACACCCTAGAAGTCGATCCGCAGCCCGGGCAGGTGATTGAGGGGTCAGGCGGCTACCACGTCAACGAGGCGCGGTTCGCCCTGCGGGAGCCGACCAGGCAGTTGACCATCGAAAGCCGCTTCACGGTTGAGGTCGAGGCGCTGCCCTTCTTCGTGCGCGACGCGGCGGGGCCGGGGCTGGCCGAACTGCGCGAGCGGGCGATGAAGAAGCCCGACCTTTCCGACTTGGCGCCCGCTTCGTACATCTTCGCCTCGCCGATCGCCCAGCCCGAGGCACGGATCGCGCAGTGGGCGGCGTCCTTCCTGGATGAGGCGATGCCGGTGATGGCAGCGGGCCGTGCGCTGATGTCCGCGATCCACGAAGAATTCACTTACGATGCCGACGCCACCGAGACGGACACGCCGCCACTGGAGGCTTTCGTGAAGCGGCATGGGGTGTGTCAGGACTTCAGCCACGTCATGATCATTGCTGCGCGCGCGCATGGCATCCCGGCGGCCTATGTCAGCGGCTACCTGCGCACCCTGCCGCCGCCGGGCAAGGAACGCCTTGTCGGTGCCGACGCCATGCACGCCTGGGTAAACCTGTGGTGCGGCGAGGAACTGGGCTGGATCGGCTTCGATCCGACCAACAACTGCCTCGCCGACAGCGATCATATCTTTCTGGGCATGGGCCGCGATTATTCCGACGTGGCGCCGCTGGACGGCACGTTCCGGGGATCGGCGGGGCAGACGATGTTCGCCTCGGTGGACGTCGCACCGCTGGATTGACCCTCCGATACCTTCCGTCCGTGGGGAGCGAAGCCGGGAGCTTGCGGCGCGCCTCGCACAACACGAACGCAAAGGCGCTGGCCTCAGCGGGGGCGCGTGTGATTCGCGCCGGCGCCGGGGGTGATGCTGGGACTGGTGCCGGTGTTGGGGACCGGCTCACCCGGAAAGATGCCTGCGATAGCCAGCGCCGCGCCGATTCGCGAAAGCGTTTCCAGCAGGTCGCCAACGCTGTCCTCTGTCACCACCAATTCCAGCGTTTCCCGAGTCGCGCAGGGGCCGCGGTCGCGCAGGCTGGTGATGAGTTCGAGAATCACCGCCTCATGCTCGGACACATGGCTGCATCCCAGGGGGCAGAATGCCAGCGTATCAAGCGCATCGCGGTTGAGCAGCATCATCGCGCGGTGAAATGGCTGTAGCCCCCCGATCATGCGCCAGCGGGCGAATGCGGGCGCCAGAAGCTGGGCCGGGCAGCGCTTCTGGCCGATCGCGGTGACCCATGCGCGCATGGACCAGACGAGGAACCGGCAGCCTTCGTCGAGGGCGGCAAGCGGGCGGTCGACGTATTGATACATGCAGTGACTCCTTAGGGCTTGCATCTGCGAATGATTATCATTAGCTACTGTTGCGCGGCTTGCTCCTCTCGTCAAGCCTGCACCAAGCCCGGAGGAACGCTTGTCATGGGGCGTTCTTCCCATCCTGTGACCTTTGGCCGGGGCGGCTCCTTGCCTTGCTCGTCCCGGCCTTTTTTTCAAAGGTCATAGGAGCCGTCGGAACGGCGGAAATCGGGGGTTTTTCTCAAGCTATGCGCTGCCCCGGCGTTAATCGGGATCGCGTGGGCGCGGGCTTGCTGTGAGCGGTCGCGGCCAAGCGCCCGGCCTAAGGCTGGGCGATTGGGGGACGCTGCGTAGTTATGCCGGTGGACGCACAGCTTCTGCCGCACTTATCCACAGACTCATTCTCTTATTGATGACGCGAATCAGCGATAATCGAAGCCGCCTTTGGGCTGGATCTTGAGCGAGTTCTGCTGAAGTGCCGTCATCAGGTACGAACCGATCAGCATCGGATATTCCAGCATCTGCTTTTCGTCGTAAGTCTGCGCCAGCACATCCCAGGTGGCGTCAGCGATGCAATGGTCTGCCAGCAATTCTTCAACGCCGCGCAGCACGGCCGATTCGTGGGGCGTCCAGCCCGGCGCTTCGGAGCCGTCGATCACTCGCTCGATTTCTTCAAGCGTGACGCCGAAGGCCTTGCCGATATCGACATGCTCGCACCACTCGAACGGTGCGCGGGCAAGCAGGGCCAGGCGCAGGACCGCCAGTTCGCGGTCGCGCGCGGGGATGGTGCCTTTGGCGGCCAGTTCGATACCCAGCACCATCTGGCCCTTGAACATGCCCGGGTGGCGAAGGGTTATCAGGCTGACGTCGGGGAAGGGGCGGCTTTCGGGGATGGAGAAGGCGGCGCGAATCGCATCGACCTGTTCCTGTCCTTCCGGGCTGACCTCGGCAAGGGTCAGGGGCGCATAGCGGGGGCCGTGCGCTACCGTCTGGGCAAGGCGTGCGTCTGCGTCGAATTCGTACCGGCCGGTCGTGGGCTGCGTCATTGTAGTGATTATCCTCCTGCGCGAACCGCGCCGACCGGGTTTGTCCGGTTCGAGAAGGGCACTATGCGCGGGCGCGCCGTGGCCGCCAAACGCAGCAGCGATGTTGACGGGCCTATCCGCGCGCGGCGCGAACGGCGGCTCCGCCCGCAAAGGGTGCGATGGCAATGAGGACGAGGCTGGCAGCGGCGGTGAGGGCAAGGCCGCTTGTCCCGCCGGTGCCCAGGCTGCCGGCTCCGAAGATTAGCACGGGCACCGCCATCGGGATCACCAGCAGGCCTGACAGAGCAGCCCCGCCGCGCAGGCCCGCCGTCAGCGCGGCGACCGTCACGCCCAAGGCGGCGAGGCCGGGTGTGCCGGCAAGCAACCCGATCTCGACCACGCGCAAGGTCTTTGCGTCCAGCCCCAGCAGCGCGGCGGCAGGAAGCGTGGCCAGCATCAGCGGCGGGCCGAAGCTCAGCCAGTGGGCGATCACGCGCACGGCGATCACCAGTTCCTCGGAAATGCCGCGCAGGGCCCACTGGTCGAACATGCCGAGTTCGATATCCGGTTCGACGAGCCGGTCGAGCGGCAGGATCGCGGCGAGCAGGGCGGCGACCCAGATCACGCCGCCGCCGGTGCGAGCCAGCAGCGGGGCGTCCGGCCCGACCGCGAAAGGATAGAGCATCGCCACGGACAGGAAGAACAGCACCGGCAGCATGGCTCCGCCGCCGCGCCCACGCAGCAGGAGGCGGGCAAGATCGCGGCGCAGCAGGGCGGCGATCCGGCCGTTCATGCGGCCCGTTCCCGCAAGGCGAAGTCGGACAGCGGCAGGATGCGCATCGCCGGAAGCCGCAAAGTCTGGTGCGAGGCGATCACGGCGATCCCTCCGGCGGCGCAGTGCTGCGCGGTGATCGTCTCGGCCAGCTCCACGGCGTGCCCGTCCAACCCATTGAGCGGCTCGTCGAGCAGCCACACCCTGGCTTTCTGTCCGAGCAGCCGGGCGAGCGCGGCGCGCTTCTTCTGCCCAGTGGAGAGATAGCGCACCGGCACATCCAGCAGGGAGACGAGGCCGAGGCGGGCCAGATCGCCAGTCGCCTTGCTCTCCTCCAGTCCGTCAAGCGCGCCCCAGAACGCCAGTGCACGGCCAAGCGGCAGGGCGGGGTCCAGGGCAGGGCGTTCGTCGAGCAGGCCGACGGTCCCTTCCACGCTGACCGAGCCGGCGAAGGCGGGAGCAAGGCCGGCGATGATGCGCAGCAGGCTTGATTTGCCGATGCCGTTGTGGCCGGCAACCTGCAAGGCGTCGCCTGCTTTCAGGTTAAGGGAAAGCCGGGAAAACAGCACCCTGTCGCCCCGGCGGCACGCCAGATCGGTCACGGCGATGGACGTCGGGGAAAGGGCGGCCTCTTGCATGGGGCCGAGCGATAGGAGAAACCCGCTCACCTGCCAAGGAGACCTCGATGCCTATTGCCCGCCTGACCGACGCCGAACGCGGCGATGCGCTGGAAAGCCTGCCGGGCTGGTCCCTGCGCGAAGACGGCCTTGCGATCACCCGCGAACTGAAGTTCGCCGATTTCGGCGAGGCTTTCGGCTTCATGACCCGCGTGGCGATCCAGGCCGACAAGGTCGATCACCATCCCGAGTGGTTCAACGTCTACAACAAGGTGCGGATCACCCTGACCACGCACGATGCCGAAGGACTGAGCGTTCGCGACGTGGCGCTGGCGAAGTTCATCGACACGATTGCCTGAATTGCTCCCCCAGACGGGGAGGGTGAAGCCGCGCGTCAAAGCGCCGTGTTGTTATAGCAGTGCCAGGTGAAGATCGCCGCCGCGCCCCGGTGCGGGCGCCAGCCTTCCGCCAGTTCGCGGGTCAGCTTTTCGCTCGGCCGTTCATTCAGGCGCAGCAGCTTGTGCAGGCCCGCCTGAACGGCAAGGTCGCCGGCTGGCCAGATGTCGGGGCGGCCTTCCGCGAAGAGGAGGTAAACCTCTGCCGACCAGCGGCCGATGCCCTTGATCCGCACGAGCTGGGCTATGGCTTCCTCGTCGTCGGCGGGCAGGCCATCGAAGTCGAGGCTGCCGGCGATGACCAGTTCGCACAGCGAGCGGGCATAGCCCTGCTTCTGGCGCGACAGGCCGCAGCCGCGCAGGGCCTCGAATTCGGCGGCGAGCAGGGTTTCGGGTCGGATGCCTTCCCCCAGCAATGTTTCCAGCCGGGTCCACACCGAGGCGGCGGCAGCCACACTCACCTGTTGTCCCACGATCGTGCGAAGCAGGGTGGCATAGCCGGTCGGGCGTATGCGCGGTTCCGGATAACCGGCCACTTCGAGGGCGCGGGCTATCGACGGTTCGATTCGGGCGATGGCGTCCAGCCCCGAACGGAGTTCGTCAGCGGTCAAACCCATGGTTTTGGCTACCTTGCAAAAGAGGGTTGCAGCCTTTAGCAGCCTGCGGGAAGTGCGCATACAACAGCATTTGCGATACAGGATGTATCAAAGGGGAATCGAGAACCATGCCGCAGATCATCGTCGTCAATCAGTCGGGTGAAGAATCCAACATCGAGGCTCCCGAGGGCCGTACCCTGATGGAAGTCATCCGTGATGGCGGTTTCGATGAACTGCTGGCGCTGTGCGGTGGCTGCTGCTCGTGCGCAACCTGCCACGTCCACATCGCCCCCGAATTCATGGACAAGCTGCCCACCATGAGCGAGGACGAGAACGACCTGCTCGACAGCTCCGACCACCGCAACGAGTACTCGCGCCTCTCGTGCCAGGTGGCGATCACCCCGGCCCTCGAAGGCTGCAAGGTTACGATCGCGCAGGAAGACTGAGGTGCGGGTGCATTGATTTGTGCTGGGCAAGGCGCAAATCAATTGCACCTTGGCGAAGAGGTTCCTAACTCTCGCGCCATGACCTCATCCAAGACTGTCGCGCCGCAGGCGCAGCCTTCCACGCTCGACCTCATCGGCAATACCCCGCTCGTCCTCCTCAAGGGGCCGAGCGAGGCTGCCGGCTGTGAAATCTGGGGCAAGTGCGAATTCGCCAACCCCGGCGCCTCGGTGAAGGATCGCGCAGCACTGTGGATCGTGCGCGATGCCGAAGCACGCGGTACGCTGCAGCCGGGCGGCACCATCGTCGAAGGTACGGCCGGCAACACCGGCATCGGCCTCGCGCTGGTCGCCAATGCGCTGGGCTATAAGACCGTGATCGTCATGCCCGAGACGCAGTCGCGCGAGAAGATGGACACCCTGCGGGCACTGGGCGCCGAGCTGGTTCTGGTCCCCGCCGCGCCGTTCTCCAACCCCGGCCATTTCGTCCACACCTCGCGCCGTCTGGCCGAGGACACCGAGGGCGCGATCTGGGCCAACCAGTTCGACAATATCGCCAACCGCAAGGCCCACATCGAAAGCACCGCGCCGGAAATCTGGGCGCAGATGGAAGGCCGCGTCGATGGCTTCACTTGCGCTGCGGGCACCGGCGGTACGCTTGCGGGAGTCGGCATGGGCCTGAAGGCCTTCGACGACAACGTCACCATCGCCCTCAGCGATCCTTACGGCGCCGCGCTCTACAACTATTACGCGCACGGCGAACTCAAGGCCGAAGGGTCGTCGGTCGCCGAGGGCATCGGGCAGGGGCGCATCACTGCCAACCTCGAAGGTGCGCCGGTCGACACCCAGTTCCGCATTTCCGACGAGGAGGGCCTCGAATGGGTCCGCCGCCTGCTGAGCGAGGAAGGGCTGTGCCTGGGCCTGTCATCGGGCATCAACGTGGCCGGCGCCGTGGCGCTGGGCCGCAAGCTGGTGGCCGAAGGCAAGCCGAGCGCACGCGTGGCGACGATCCTGTGCGACACGGGGTTCCGTTACCTGTCCTCGCTCTACAATGCCGAATGGCTGGAAGCGAAGGGATTGCCGGTCTTCCCCTGGCTGGCGAAGTGATGTAAACGGTCCGTCTATGGCAGGAAACATTCCGCCTTTTATGGTCGACACGCAAAGCATCCTCGAACCCTTGCAGGTGCCTACGCACTTCGTGCCGCCTTCTGCGCGCGAACTGCGTTCTCAGGGCGTGCACAGGTTGCAGATTGGCCTATTCGGTCTTTGTGCGATGTTGTTGATCGTGGGCCTCGCAAATATCATCCGCGACCGGCTGCGGCTGGTCGATACGCAGGACCCGATCCAGCAGGTCGTCGCGGTGGACGCCAAGCCCACCAAGACGGCCAGTGATCCGCTGGCCGATATCGGCGTGGTTCCCGCTGCAGAACCCAGCCCGGCTGCGTCTCCGGCGCCGGAGGCTTCGAGTGATCCGGGCGCGCCGGCTGCGCCTTGACCTGATCCTGCTTGCCGTCCTCGCGCTTGCCGGTTGCGGCAAGGGCGACGCGGCATTGCCGCGGGGCTCGGCGGCAATCGGGCTTTACACCAGCCTGCCGATCGCCTGGAACGAAAGCGCCGACATCAGCGGTCTGCTGGCCGACCAGAGCGCGCCGCACTGGGCGCTTGAAGCACTGCGCGGGCGCGGCCCGCTAACCCCGCTCGATACGCTGGCGCCGCTGCGGCTTCCCGCAGACGCGGTGCTGGTGCTGGCGCAGCCGCGCCCGCTCACCCCGCAGGAGAACGTGGCGCTGGACGCCTGGGTGCGGGGCGGCGGGCGCGTGCTGCTGATGGCCGACCCGATGCTCACCGTCCATTCCCCGTTCGGCCCCGGCGATCCCCGTCGCCCGCAGGACATCGCGATGCTTTCGCCCATACTTGGCCGCTGGGGACTGGAACTGGCGTTCGACGAGGCCCAGCCTGCGGGCGAGCATACCGTGCACCTGCCTGACGGGGATGTGCCGGTGAACCTGCCGGGATTTTTCCGTGTTCCGGGGAATTCCGGGGAAGGCGCGGATTCGGGGACCGCTGGGGATGGAGTCGGCCATTGCCGGCTCGAGGCCGCCGGGCTGCTGGCGGATTGCACTGCCGGGAAAGGCCGGGTCATCGCGCTTGCGGACGCTGCGTTGCTGGAAATTCCCGAGGATTCGCAAGGTGTGGCGCCGCGGCAGGCGATTCTCGGGCGATTGCTGGACCGGCTGTCGGATTCGGCGCGCGCCAGTAAATGATGGGGATGGATGGGGGCGATCCGGGGATCACCGGGGATGCGCTTGGATCCTCCACAAAAACGTTGCGATTCAAGGCATTTACGGCCATAAGTGCACGAGGCCACATAAGCGTTCTCCCGTTCGGTTCATCGGCTACTGCTCATTTCGGCGGATAAATCACCGCTGATCCCCATATTTCCCTTTAATCCCCACATTTCCCGATATAGAAGAACGGTCAATCGGTATGGCTGAGTCTTGCCGCGCCTTGTTCAGGTGCGGAAGCCCGAACGCACGCGTGTGCGGCTGGGCGTGGCCAGGTCATGTCCGGGACGGTCACCACCTTCTTGGGGCGAAAACAGGCGGATATGGCGGGGCAGCCATTCATTTACAGCGGGCAGGGCTTTTCGCTTCTACGCGACAAGAACCGCTTCGTGCTGCCCAACGTCCTCCGCTCGACCGTACGCGATTCGAGCGGCAAGGATGTCCTGTGTCTTGCCAAGCACTCCGAATGGAAGTGCCTCGTCGGCTTCGGCCTGTCGCGCGTCGATGAATTCGAACCCCAGCTTGAGGCCGAACAGACCCGTGCGGACACCGCCGGACGGGCCTTCAACCGCGATAAGCGGGCGATGCAGCTCTACAATTTCCAGCAGGTTCCCTTTGACGGCAGCGGCCGTTTCACCATGCCGGATGCCCTGACCAGCCTCGCCAACTTTGGCGATGAGCTGTTTTTCCAGGGCATCGGCCGGACCGGGATCCTGATCTGGAATCCCGAGGAGCTTTACGCCCTCGGCGACGACCCTGATTTCGAGGCGGCCATCGCGACGTGCCGCTCTCTGGCGGAAGCCGAAATTACCAAGGCGAAGAAAAAGTGAGTTCCCCCGATCAACCCCATATCCCCGTGCTCCTTGAGGAGGTTGTCGCCGCCCTGAACCCCCGGGGCGGCGACATCATCGTCGATGCGACGCTGGGCGCGGGCGGCTATACCCGCCGCCTGCTGGATACGGGCGCGACGGTGCACGCCTTCGACCGCGATCCCGACGCCATCGCCGCCATCCGCGCGAACCCCGAAAAATGGCCCGAGCTGGCGGAGGCTCCCCCGCGCCTCGTGCTGCACGCGCGCCGCTTTTCCGAAATGGTCGAAGGCTTGGCCGAAGTCGATATCGACCGGGTCGACGGCGTGGTGATGGATATCGGTGTGTCCTCGATGCAGCTCGACCAGTCCGAGCGCGGCTTTGCTTTCGGCTCCGACGGCCCGCTCGACATGCGCATGAGCCAGGACGGCATGTCCGCCGCCGACTTCTGCAACGAGGCGGGCGAGGCCGAGATCGCCGATGTGCTGTTCCTGTACGGAGAAGAGCGCCAGTCGCGCCGGGTCGCCCGTGCGATCGTGGCGGCGCGTCCGCTGGCTACGACGATGGATCTGGCCCGCGCGGTGCGCAAGGCGCTGGGCTACAACCCTGCCTACAAAGGCGGCGGGGTCCAGAAGGACCCGGCGATCCGCAGCTTCCAGGCGATCCGCATCCACGTGAACGGCGAACTGGACGAACTCGATGCAGGCCTTTCCGGCGCGGAGACGCTGCTGGGCGATGGCGGCCGCCTTGCCGTGGTGACGTTCCACAGCCTTGAGGACCGCAAGGTGAAGCGCTTTCTGCGCGATGCCAGCAGCGCCGGCCAGACCACCTCGCGCCACCTGCCGCAGGCCGCCGCCGCGCCGGCCCCGTTCGCCCAGCTTTCGAAGGCAGTGCGCCCCGGCGACGAGGAACTCGCCGTCAATCCGCGCTCACGCTCGGCCACTTTGCGCAGCGCCGTGCGCACCGATGCTTCCCCCCGCAATACCGATGGTGCCCCCAGCCAAAGGAATTCCGCATGAACTTCACCAGTGACCGCGTCCGTTCGATCGGCTGGATTTCCGTACTGGTGATCTGCGGAGCAGTCTCGATCGGCCTCACGCTGCGCGTCAACGCGGTGAAGAGCCAGGTCCACGATACCGAAAAGCGGATGGTCTGGGTGAAGCAAGACATCGACTTCCTCGAGACCGAGTTCCAGACCCGCTCCAATCAGCAGGCGCTCAAGCAGCTCAACGACCTTGAGTTCGGCTACAAGGCGCCGATCGCCGGGCAGTACATCGAGGGTGAGCGCCAGCTGGCTGCGCTGGGCAAGGCTGCCGGTCCGGGCGCACCGCAGCCGATCCGCTACGCCAATGCCGAGAAGCCCGAGGACGGCGACGGCTCGTCGCTGCTGGCGATGGTCTCTCCGGTGACGGGCGCCACCGCCGCTGCGCTGCCCGAAGGCGCCGACAAGGCCGCCGCGAAGGGCCGCGATCCCGAGCGCGAGGCGATTGCGCGCGATGCTGCCGCCATCGGCAAGCGCCTGGCCCGCATCGAAGTGGCGGAGGCTGCCCAGCAGTGAACGCCCCGGCGTCCTTCTCCCTCGGCTCGATCCCGACGACTGTCTCGACCGGCCGGCGCAAGCTCGTCAACGTCCGCCAGCGCTCGCTGCTGGTGGCAAAGCTGCGCACCTTGTGGATTCTGGGCGTCTTCGTTCTCGTGACCGTCGGCGCGCTGGCGCGTATCACGTACCTCGGTTTCACCGGCGTCACCGCGCGCCATGGCGAGCTGGGCGACCTGCTGATCCCCAACCGGGGCGAGATCGTCGACCGTAACGGCGTGCCGCTGGCGCGCGATTTTCGCGTCTATTCGCTGTGGTTCAACCCCAAGGCGATGACCGAAGGTTCGGCGCTGATCCAGAGCCCGGAGGAAGTCGCCGCGCGCCTCGTGCGCATCTTCCCGGACCTTGATCGCGACGAAATCCTCGGCAAGCTGCGCGCCGGCAAGCCCGGCTACTTGCGAAAGTCGATCCTGCCTGAGGACGCCAACAAGGTGCACGCGCTGGGCGAACCCGCGCTGGAATTCCCGCTGGAGGCCACGCGCTTTTACCCGCAAGGGTCGATGGCGGCGCATGTGCTGGGCTATGTCGACAGCTACGGCCACGGCAAGGTCGGCATGGAACAGGCGTTCAACGACCAGCTTATCAGCCATGACGGGCGCACCAAGCCATCGGTGCTGTCGATCGATTTTCGTGTGCAGAGCGCGCTGGAGGACGAACTTTCCACCGCGATCACGCTCAGCAATGCCAAGGGTGCGGCCGGCGTCATTCTGGACGTCGACACGGGCGAGATACTGGCGCTGGCTTCTTTGCCATCTTTCGATCCCAACCACGTCAAGCCGACCGACATGGTGATCTCGGCCCAAGAGGCCGCCAATGGCGACGTTCCGCACGGCTTCAACCGCGTGACCAACCAGGTGTACGAGCTTGGTTCCACGTTCAAGCCGATCACCGTGGCCTCCGCGATCGACGCCGGCGTCGTTTCCGATTTGGGCAAGCAGTGGGCTGCGACGCCGCTGCACGTCGGTCGGTTTACGATCCATGACCTGCATAATTACGGCGCCTCGCTCAATGTGCCTGAGACGCTGATCCATTCGTCCAACACCGTTACGGCGCGCATCGCGGACGAATTGGGCGGCGTGCGGCTGAAGCAGACCATGGAGGCGCTGGCGATGAACCAGCGGCCTTACGTCGAACTGCCCGCGCGCGGTTTCCCGATCTGGCCGAGCGGCGAATGGCCGCGCCTGCGTACCATGACCGTGGCTTATGGTCACGGCATCGCGGTGACGCCGCTGCACCTGGCATCTGCCTATGCGGCGCTGGTCAATGGCGGCATCTGGCGCCCGGCTACGCTCAAGAAGCTCAACGCCGCCGAGATCCCGGAAGGCCGCCGCGTGTTCAAGGCATCGACCAGTGCGCGCATCCGCCAGCTTTTGCGCATGATCGTCCAGTACGGCACGGGTCGGAAGGCAGACGCGCCGGGCTTCCGCGTCGGCGGCAAGACCGGTTCGGCTGAAAAGCCGGGTGCGGGCGGCTATCGCCACCACTCGCTGATCGCGACGTTCGCCGCCGCCTTCCCGATGGACAAGCCGCGCTTCGTCGTCATCGCCATGATGGACGAGCCGCAGGGCACTGCGGCCACCTCGTACCAGCGCACGGCAGCCTGGAACGCGGCGCCGGTCATCCAGCGCGTCGTTCCGCGCATCGGTCCGCTGCTGGGCATCATGCCCGACGAAACGCGCGACATCGACATCAGCGACCTCAAGCCGCTGGTTCCGCAAGGGAGCGACGGAGAATGAAACTGAACGCGCTGTGCGCCGCCGCCGGCATCGCCCCGGCTGGCGCGGACGCCAACGTGACCGGCTTTGCCATCGACCACCGCAAGGTGGCACCCGGCACCGTGTTCGGCGCCTTTCGCGGCGCGCGCTTTAACGGCGAGGGCTATATCGCCGCTGCCGTGAAGGCGGGGGCCGTGGCCGTGGTCGCACACCCGGACGCCGTGGTCGAAGGCGCCATCCACTTCGCCGATGCCGAGCCGCGCCGCCTGTTCGCCCGCCTTGCCGCGCCGTTCTTCGCGCCTGTGCCCGAAACGCTGGTGGCGGTGACCGGCACCAACGGCAAGACCTCCACGGTCGAACTGGTCCGCCAGATCTGGCGCATGGCCGGCCAGCGCGCCGCCTCGATCGGCACGCTGGGCGTCACCACCAGCGACGAGACAGTTTCCACCGGGCTGACCACGCCGGACATCGCCACGTTTCTCGCCAACCTCTCCGGCCTTGCCCGCGAAGGGGTGACGCATGTCGCCTACGAGGCATCGAGCCACGGCTTGTCGCAGTTCCGCAGCGAGGGGCCGCGCGTTGTCGCAGGCGCCTTCACCAACCTCAGCCGCGACCATCTCGACTATCACGCGACGATGGAAGAATACTTCGCCGCAAAGATGCGTCTGTTCGGCGAAGTGGTGATTGACGGTGGTTCCGCAGTGGTCTGGGCAGACGACGCCTGGTCGGACAAGGCGATTGCCCACGCGAAAGCGCGCGGCCTCAAGGTGTTCACGGTGGGCACCAAGGGCGAAGATATCCGCCTTGTCAGCCGCACGCCCACCGGGCTGGGCCAGAAGCTGGAGATCGAATACCTCGGCAAGGTGCGCCTGATAGACCTGCCGCTGATCGGCGCCTATCAGGCCGCGAACGCGCTTGTCGCGGCGGGTCTGGTGCTGGTGACCGGCGGCGACGAACACCTGACGTTCGATGCGATGAAGCGTCTCGTCACGGTGCGCGGGCGTGTCGAGCGGGCGGCGATCACGCCTTCGGGCGCGCCAGTCTATGTCGATTATGCCCATACGCCCGATGCACTGGAGGCGGCGATTGCCGCGCTTCGGCCGCACGTCACGGGCAGGCTGATTACGGTCTTCGGCGCCGGCGGCGACCGCGACCAGGGCAAGCGGCCTGAAATGGGCCGGGTGGCAGGCGAGGGGGCAGACCTTGCCATCGTCACCGACGACAATCCGCGCGGGGAAGACCCCGCTGCCATCCGCGCCATGGTATTGGCGGGCATGGCAGCAGGGGCGCGGGAAGTGGGCGACAGGCGCGAGGCGATTCGCCTTGCCGTCGCCGAGGCCGGAGCGGGGGACGTGGTCCTCATCGCCGGCAAGGGGCACGAACAGGGGCAAATCATCGGCAGCGGCGACAACGTGCGCGTCCTGCCATTCGACGATGTCACCGTGGCCAGGGAAATGGCTGGCTCGCTGGGAAGGTAGAACGACGATGGTAGCTGTTGCCCGGATCCTCGATTGGCCCCTCGATGCGGCAGAGGATAACCTTCACGTCCTGTGGGACGCAGGCGCCATCGCGCGCGCCGTGAAAGGCGAGGTGCACGGAGCGCCGGGCGGCGAATTCACCGTCTCCGGCGTCGAGATCGACAGCCGCGACGTCCAGCCCGGCGACCTGTTCTTCGCACTCAAGGGCGAGGCCATGGATGGCCACCGCTTCGTCGAGATGGCCTTTGCCAAGGGCGCTGCCGCCGTTGTGGTGGACCGCCCGGTGGACGGCCCGCACATCCTCGTCGCCGACACCATGGAAGCGCTGGAACGCCTTGGCGCTGCCGCTCGCTTGCGCGCTCGCGGGCCGGTGATCGGCGTCACCGGATCGGTCGGCAAGACCGGCGTGAAGGAAATGATCTTCGCCGCGCTCGACCGTTCCAGCCGGGGCGATGCGCACCGCTCGGTCAAGAGCTACAACAACCACGTCGGCGTGCCGCTCAGCCTGGCCCGGATGCCCGGCCGCAGCCGTTTTGGCGTGTTCGAGATGGGCATGAACCACGCCGGCGAAATCTCCGCGCTGACCCGTCAGGTTCGCCCGCACGTTGCCGTCATCACCACGATCGCGCCCGCGCACATCGAGATGCTCGGCTCGGAAGAGGCCATCGCCGACGCCAAGGCCGAGATTTTCCAGGGGTTGGAGGAGGGCGGCACCGCCGTCATCCCCATCGACAGCCCGCACTATGCCCGTCTGCGTGAAGGCGCGCTGGCCTGCGGGGCGACGGTCGTTTCGTTCGGCAAGGCAGCCGATGCAGACGTGCGGCTGCTCGACACGGTGCCCGCGATCGGGGGCGGCTCCCTCGTCACTGTCGACATGGGCGACCGGCGCGTGTGCTACACCGTTGCCGCGCCGGGTGAACATCAGGTCATCAACTCGCTGGCTGTCATGGCGGCGGTGCGCGCCGTCAAGGGCGACCTGGGCGCGGCCGGTGTCGCGCTGGCCGAGATGGGCGGAATGCCCGGCCGCGGCGCCCGTGTGGAAATCGACGTCGAAGGCGGCGAGCCGGATGCGCGGGGGCAACGCAAGGCCCTGCTGATCGACGAAAGTTACAACGCCAACCCGGCCTCGATGCGTGCCACGCTGGCGCAGCTCGGCCGCACCCCGGCGCGCCGGCGAATTGCCGTGCTGGGCGCGATGAAGGAACTGGGCAGCCACGGCCCGGACTATCACGCCGCGCTGGCCGAGCCGATCCGCGAAGCAGGCGTCGACTACGCCCTGCTGGTAGGCGAGGAAATGGCAGCTTTGGCAAAAGTTCTCGGGGCGGCGGAATTGGGGAAATCCGGCGCCTCCGACCTTGGCAAAACCGCGCCCTTCGCGCATTGCCCAAGCGTGCGGGAAGCTGTCGAAACCTTGCGCGCATTCGGGCTGCAACGGGATGATGCCATCCTGGTCAAAGGCTCGAATTCGGTAGGTCTGTCAGCTCTCGTAACCGCGCTCAGCAAGCAGGAAGGGTAGGGGTTAACCCCCGCAAGATGTTGTATCTCATTGCAGAATGGTTCCACTACGAGGGACTGTCCAACCTCTTCCGATACCAGACGTTCCGTTCGGGCGCGGCGCTGATGACCGCGCTGGTGATCGGCCTGATCATCGGTCCCAAGTTCATCAACATGCTGCGAATCAGGCAGGGCAAGGGTCAGCCGATCCGTGAGGACGGCCCCCAGACCCACCTTGCCAAGCGCGGCACGCCCACCATGGGCGGTCTGATGATCCTGACTTCGCTGATCGTCACCATGCTTCTGTTCATGGACATGACGAACCCGTTCGTCTGGGCCTGCGTGGCCGTGACGGTAGGGTTTGGGATCATCGGTTTTCTGGATGACTACGACAAGGTGACCAAGCGGCACCATGCCGGCCTGTCCAGCAAAGTGCGCCTGCTGCTTGAATTCATCGTGGCGGGCATCGCTTCGTACATCATCGTCAGCCAGCTCAACACCAACCTCTATGTGCCGTTCCTGTCGGGCCGGTACATTCCGCTTGGTCCGTTCTACTACGTCTTCGCCGCCGTGGTGATCGTGGGCGCGGGCAATGCGGTGAACCTGACCGACGGCCTCGACGGGCTCGCGACGATGCCGGTCATCATCGCGGCGGGCACGTTCGCGATCATCTGCTACCTTGCCGGCCGCGTCGACTATGCGACCTATCTGGGCATTCCGCACGTTCCGCGCGCGGGTGAGCTGGCGATCTTCTGCGCCGGGATCATGGGGGCGGGCCTTGCCTTCCTGTGGTTCAACGCGCCGCCTGCCGCCGTCTTCATGGGCGATACCGGCAGTCTGGCACTGGGCGGGGCCCTTGGCTGCATCGCCGTCGCCGCGCACCACGAGATCGTGCTGGCCATCGTCGGCGGGCTGTTCGTGCTGGAAGCGGTTTCGGTCATCATCCAGGTCTTCTGGTTCAAGCGCACCGGCCGCCGCGTCTTTCGCATGGCGCCGATCCACCACCATTTCGAGCAGAAGGGCTGGCACGAATCGACCGTTGTGATCCGCTTCTGGATCATCTCGATCGTTCTCGCGGTGCTCGGCCTCGCCACCCTGAAGCTGCGATGAGGGCGATCGGCGCATGATCGTCTCCCCCGTCTTTGCCGGCAAGCGCTACGCGGTCCTCGGCCTTGCCCGTTCAGGGCTGACCGCTGCCACGACGCTGGTGGAGAGCGGGGCGCATGTCATGGCCTGGGACAGCCGCGACGAAGCGCGCCAGCAGCTTTGCGAGTGGACCGACTGCGGCAAGGTCGAACTGACCGATCCCGTCGCCGCAGACCTGACCGGCTATGACGGCGTCGTCGTCTCGCCGGGTGTCCCGCTCAACCGCCATCCCATCGCCGAGTCCGCCGCCCGCGCCGGCGTGCCGGTGATCGGCGACATCGAACTTTTCGCGCTGGCGCGGGGCAACCTTCCCGCGCACCGCGTCGTCGGCATCACCGGCACCAATGGCAAATCGACCACGACGTCGCTCGTCCAGCACCTGCTGGAATGCGCGGGCGTAACCTCCCGCGTGGGGGGCAACATCGGCGTGCCCGTGCTGGGCGCCGAGCCGCTGCCGGCTGGCGGGGTCTACGTGCTGGAACTGTCGAGCTACCAGATCGACCTGACCTACAGCCTCGACTGCGACGTGACTGCGCTGCTCAACATCACCCCGGACCACCTCGATCGTTATGACGGGTTCGAGGCTTACGCCGCCTCCAAGGCGCGCCTTTTCGCCATGCAGGATGCAGGGCGCAGCGCCGTCTTCGGCACCGGCGACCGCGAGACGCGCGCCATCGCCCACATCGAAGCCGCACGCCGGGCGCCGGGCCTCGTGCGCATGGTCGACGGTACTGACTTGCTGCCGCTCCAGAAGGAATGGCCTTCGCTGCAAGGGCCGCACAACCTCCAGAACGCCGCCGTGGCCGTTGCCATCGTCGAGGCGCTGGGGATCAAGAAGCCGCAGTGGCGCAAAGCCCTGCGCACCTTCAGCGGCCTTCCGCACCGCATGGAGCGCGTGGCCGAGGCGGGCGGCGTTACCTACATCAACGACAGCAAGGCGACCAACCCGGCCTCCACCGCGCCTGCCATCGCCGCATTCCCGCCCGCCCCCAACCCTCGCATCCACTGGATTCTCGGGGGGTTGCCCAAGGGCGACAATCTTGACGAATGCGCGCCGTTCTTCGGCAACATCGCCGCCGCCTATACCATCGGCGATGCCGGGCCGCGTTTTGCAGAAATCCTCGCGCCGCACATTCCCGTTCATAATTCCGAGATGATGGCCGAGGCGATCCGCGAGGCGATGGCCGCCGCGAAGCCCGGCGATATCGTCATGCTTTCTCCCGCCTGCGCCAGCTTCGACCAGTTCCGCGACTACGAAGCGCGCGGCCAGGCCTTTCGCCAGATCGTCGAGGCGCTGCTCGAAATCGGCGACGGCGTGCCTCGGGAAGGACTGGCCTGATGGCGACCGTGGCTTCCAATTCTGGCGCTCCCAACCCCGGCGCTTCCTCGTCGCAGCGCTACAATCGCAACCGGCGCAGCCAGCTTGCGATCTGGTGGCAGGAGATCGACCGCACGACACTGGTCCTCGTGCTGATCCTCATGGCGATCGGCGCGGTGGCAGTGGCGGCCGGTTCCCCGGCGAGCGCGCGGCGCTTGTCGACCTCGGCTGAAAAGCTGTCGCAGCTTCACTTCTTCTACCTGCACATGCGCTGGCAGATCATCGGCCTGATCGCGATGTTCTGGGCCTCCACCCTGACCAAGGACAACGCGCGCCGCTTCGGTATCCTGCTGGGCGGCGCGATGCTGGTCGCGCTGGTGCTGGTGCCGCTGGTCGGCTCGGAAGTGAACGGCGCCAAACGCTGGCTGCGCTTCGGCATCTCGCTCCAACCGTCGGAATTCCTCAAGTGCGGCTTCCCGATCCTGCTGGCCTGGATCCTGTCCTGGCGCGCGCGCGATCCGAACATTCCAGTGGTGGGCATCTGCTTTGGCCTGATGGGCCTGCTGGGCGCGCTGTTGATGCTGCAGCCTGACTTTGGTTCGACGATGCTGTTTTCCGGCGCCTTCCTGGTGCTGATCCTGCTATCCGGGATCGACCTGAAACGCATCGGCATGTTCTTCGGGGCCGGCATCGCGGGCCTTGTCCTGATGTATTTCACCTATGACAACGGCCGCAACCGCATCGACAACTTCCTGTTCGGCGGCACCGCGTTCGATCAGGTGGACCTTGCCCAGCGCACCATTCTCAACGGCGGCTGGACCGGGCTCGGCTTCTGGATGGGCACGCGCAAGCTGGCCCTGCCGGAAGCGCATACCGACTACATCTTCTCCGTCATCGGCGAGGAATTCGGACTGCTCGCCTGCATGATCATCGTCATGGTCTATCTTGCCATCCTTACCCGCGTGATCCTGCGGCTGGTGGAGGAGGAGGACCTGTTCACGGTGCTGGCCGCATCGGGCTTCGCCGCGCAGTTCGGCGGGCAGGCGTTCATCAACATCCTCGTCAACCTGCAGCTGTTCCCCTCCAAGGGCATGACCCTGCCGCTGATCAGCTACGGCGGCTCGTCCACCGTGGCGATGTGCCTCAGCATGGGGCTGCTGCTCGCCGTCACCCGGCGCAACCCGTTCATCAAGCGCGAGAAGTTTTCACTGCGCGCTATCGGAGAGTCGCAATGACCCTGGTCTCCCGCCACTACGTCCTCGCTGCGGGCGGGACCGGCGGACACCTCATCCCCGCTTTCGCGCTGGCGGCCGAACTGCACGCGCGCGGGCATCATGTGGCGCTGGTGACGGACGAGCGAGGGGCCGCGATTCCCGGCAAGCCCGATTACCTTCCCGCTCACGTCCTGCCCGCCGGCCGGATCGCGGGGAAAAACCCGCTGGGCTGGATCAAGGGCGCCCTGGGCGTGCTGGAAGGCCGCCGCATGGCGCTGCGCCTGTTCGATACGTTCGAACCTACCGCCGTCGTCGGTTTCGGTGGCTACCCCGCACTGCCCACCTTGCTGGCGGCGCGCGCGGCGAAGCTGCCGACCGTGCTGCATGAACAGAACGCAGTGCTGGGCCGGGTGAACCGCTACTTCGCCAAGCGGGTCAATGCCATTGCCACTTCCAGCGAGCGCACGGACCGGCTCGCCCCGTCGCTGGACGCCAAGGTCACGCTGGTCGGCAACCCGGTGCGTGAGGAAGTGCTGACCCTGCGCGACCAGCCTTTCCCCGAATTTTCGGAAGACAGCCTGCTGCGCATCCTCGTCACCGGCGGCAGCCAGGGCGCACGGGTACTTTCGCATATCGTGCCCGAGGGGCTGGCCATGCTACCCCCGGCGCTGCGTTCGCGCCTTCAGGTGATCCAGCAATGCCGCCCCGAGGATATCGAGGGCGTGCGCCAGCGCTATGCCTCGCACGGCATCCCGGCCGAACTGGCGACCTATTTCGAGGACATGGCAGACCGGCTTGCCGGCGCGCACCTGTTCGTGGGCCGCTCCGGCGCCTCGACGATTGCGGAGCTGACGGGCGTGGGCCGTCCCGCGATCCTCATCCCGCTGCCTTATGCGACCGACGATCATCAGACCGCCAACGCGCGTGAGATCGTGGCGGCGGGCGGTGCGCGCGTGATCCGCCAGCCGGCGATCACCACCGAGGAGCCGGACCACTACAAGGGCGACAAGCGCAACGTGCTGCTCTCGAAGCAGTCGGAAATCCACCAGCAGATGGCCAAGGACCTGTGCCTGCAGATCCAGGCCATCGCGCAGCACCCCGATACGCTGGCCAATGCGGCCCATGCGGCATGGAACTGCGGCTATCCCAATGCCGCGAAGGACCTCGCCGATCTGGTCGAGAGCTTCGGCGCGGCCCCGATCATGGACGTGATCCGCATGGAAAAGGCCACCGCGCCGCAGGGCGGTGAGGCTTTGGCGCGGGAGTCTGCGCAGTGATCCTTCGACAAGCTCAGGATGAGCGGACCTTGGTGTATTTCGCCTATATGAACTCTACGCATTTCTTCCCCGCCCCGCTCATGCTGAGCTTGTCGAAGCATGGTTCGCAAGGCGCCGCCGCATGAAGGGCGTCGGCACCGACATCGGGACGATTCACTTCGTCGGCATTGGCGGCATCGGCATGTCCGGCATCGCCGAGGTCATGCACAACCTGGGCTATTCGGTTCAGGGCAGCGACATCGCCGAAGGCTATGTGGTCGAGGGCCTGCGGTCACGCGGGATCAAGGTCATGATCGGGCAGGTGGCGCAGAACGTCGAGGGTGTGGCGGTCGTCGTCACCTCCACGGCGGTAAAGCGCGACAACCCGGAAGTGGTCTACGCTCTCGAACATCGCATTCCCGTGGTCCGCCGCGCCGAGATGCTGGCCGAACTGATGCGCCTCAAGAACACCGTTGCGGTGGCCGGCACTCACGGCAAGACCACCACGACCTCGATGGTCGCCGCGCTGCTTGATGCTGGCGGGGTTGATCCCACCGTCATCAACGGCGGCATCATCAATTCCTACGGCTCGAACGCGCGCCTCGGCGCCTCGGACTGGATGGTGGTCGAGGCCGACGAGAGCGACGGTTCGTTCCTGCGCCTCGACGGCACCATCGCCATCGTCACCAACATCGATCCCGAGCATCTCGATCACTACGGTTCCTTCGACCGGATCAAGGAATCGTTCGTCGAATTCATCGAGAACGTGCCGTTCTACGGCGCGGCGATGCTGTGCATCGACCACCCGGAAGTGCAGGCTATCATCCCCCGGATACGCGACCGCCGCGTGGTGACCTATGGCTTCTCCGCCCAGGCCGACATTCGCGGTGAGAACGTGACCCCGATCCCCGGCGGCAACCGCTTCGACGTGGCCCTGCGCCAGCGCGACGGCACCTTCCACCGGATCGAGGGGATCGAACTGCCGATGCCGGGTCGCCACAACGTCCAGAACGCGCTCGCCGCAGTGGGTGTGGCGGTGGAAATGGGCTGCTCTGATTCCTGCATCCAGACCGGTTTCTCGAAATTCCGGGGCGTGAAGCGGCGCTTCACCAATGTCGGTGAAGTCGCGGTGGAAGGCGGCAGTGTCACCGTGATCGACGACTACGGCCACCACCCGGTCGAAATCCGCGCCGTGCTTGCCGCCGCGCGCGAGGGTGTGACGAACCGGGTGATCGCCGTCGTCCAGCCGCACCGTTTCACGCGCCTGCGCGACCATATGGAAGACTTCCAGGGCGCCTTCAACGACGCCGACGTGGTCTATGCCGCCCCGGTCTACGCGGCGGGCGAACAGCCGATCGAGGGTGTCGACAGCGCCGAGATGGTCGCAGGGATGAAGGCGCGCGGGCACCGTTCCGCGCAGGTCATCGCCGGGGCCGATGCGCTGGCCGATGTGCTGGCAGGCACGGTGCAGGCCGGCGACATGATCGTCTGCCTCGGCGCGGGCGACATCACCAAGTGGGCGGCCGGTCTGGCCGAGGCGATCAAGGTGCGGAGGGCAGGGTGATACGCCAGGTCGCGCCCTGCCTCCGTGCTTCGCCAAGCTCAGCGCGAGCGGATCTTTGCGGCGCGGTATCTTCGCGCCCGTTCATCCTGAGCTTGTCGAAGGATCATCCTGAGCCCGTCGAGGGACGGGAGGCATGACGCTCGTTCTCGATCAGACCACCATACGCGGCAAGCTGACGCCGAACGCGCCGCTGGCGCCGCTCGTCTGGTTCAAGGCGGGCGGTCATGCGCAGTGGCTGTTCGAGCCGAAGGACATGGCCGACCTGCAGGACTTCCTGCGTAGCCTCGCTCCGGAGGTGCCGGTCATGGCGCTGGGCCTCGGCTCCAACATGATCGTGCGTGACGGCGGCGTGCCCGGGGTGGTGATCCGCCTTGGCAAGGCGTTCGCGAAGGTGACGGCGGACGGCGTTACGGTCACCTGCGGCGGCGGGGCGAGCGGGATTCTCGTTTCCTCCACCGCGCGCGATGCCGGCGTGGCAGGGGTTGAATTCCTGCGCTCGATCCCCGGCACCGTAGGCGGTTTCGTGCGGATGAACGGCGGCGCTTATGGCGGCGAGGTTGCCGATATCCTCATCGACTGCGACGTGGTGCTGCGCTCGGGCGAACTGGTCACGCTGACCGCCGCCGACCTTGGCTATACTTATCGCCATTCCGAATTGCCCGAAGGCTCGGTCGTCGTCGCCGCCCGCTTCAAGGGCCGCGCGGGCGAACCGGCGGCGATCCAGGCCGAGATGGACCGCATTTCCGCCGCCCGCGAGGCCAGCCAGCCGCTGCGGTCGAAGACCGGCGGCTCTACCTTCAAGAATCCAGATGGCCACAAGGCCTGGCAGCTGGTCGACGAAGCCGGCTGCCGGGGCCTCCAGATCGGCGGCGCGCAAGTCAGCGAGAAGCACACCAACTTCCTTCTCAACACCGGCGATGCCACCGCCGCGCAGATCGAGGATCTGGGCGAGGAAGTGCGTCGCCGCGTAAAGGACCGCTCGGGCGTCGACCTCGAATGGGAAATCCAGCGGGTGGGGGTCAAGTCATGAACGACGACGACCCGATGGGCGATGACGACTGGGATCTGTCCCACCATGAAGAGCAGATCCTCGACAATATCGAGGAATTCGGCTGCCACATCACCGTCGTCTCGCCGCCCGATGACGACGGCATGGGCAATGAAGGCGAGAATGAGGAAGACGACGACGAAGAGGGCGAGCGTTTCGCTTATTCGGTGGGCTTCCCTGCCACGGTTCACCAGCCCGAGGTGATCGTGTTCGGTTTCTCCACCGAACTGTCCGCCGCCGTCATCAACGGCGTCCTCGACTTGTGCCGTGAGGGATTGGTGCTGGAGGACTGGATGGAAATCGACGGCATCCTCAAGGGCCATCGCTGCGTGCTGCGCGAAGTCGAGCCGGAATGCCTGGTGCCCTACTACTTCAATTCGGCCATGTGGTTCGCCGAGACCGAGCTGGAAACCGACTTCACCCGCGCCATGCAGATCGTCTGGCCCGGCGTCGACGACGGCCTGTTCCCCTGGGACAAGGGCTGCTCCGATGCCGTGCGCGACCTGCAAACCCCGCTTTACAGAACGAGTCTGAATTCATGAGCTTGCCCACACTCCATGTCGCAGTCCTGATGGGCGGTTGGTCGAGCGAACGCCCGGTCTCGCTGATGAGCGGCGAGGGCGTGGCCAAGGCGCTTGAGGGCAAGGGCCACAAGGTGACCCGCATCGACATGGACCGCGATGTCGCGCTGCGCCTCGCCGAGGCAAAGCCGGACGTGGTGTTCAATGCGCTGCACGGCACGCCGGGCGAAGACGGCACGGTGCAGGGCATGATGGACCTGATGGGCCTCACCTATACCCACTCCGGCCTCGCGACGTCGGTGATCGCCATCGACAAGGAACTGACCAAGCAGGCGCTGGTCCCGCACGGCATCCCCATGCCCGGCGGGCGCGTGGTCAAGTGCGCCGAAATCCATGAGCGCGATCCGCTGCCACGCCCTTATGTTCTCAAGCCGGTCAACGAGGGGTCGTCGGTGGGCGTCGCCATCGTCACGGCCGAGGGGAACTACGGCAACCCGATCGCGCGTGACGTCACGGGTCCGTGGCAGGAATTCGACGAACTGCTGGCCGAGCCTTACATCCGGGGCCGCGAACTGACGACTGCCGTGATCGGTGATCGCGCTCTGCTGGTGACCGAACTAAGGCCCAAGTCGGGCTTCTACGACTTCGATTCCAAGTACACCGACGGCCTTACCGAACACATCTGCCCGGCCGAAATCCCCGACGAGATCGCCCAGGCCTGCAAGGATTTCGCCCTGCGCTCGCACCAGCTCTTGGGCTGCAAGGGCACCAGCCGCGCCGATTTCCGCTGGGATGACACGCAGGGTATCGAGGGCCTGTTCCTGCTGGAGGTCAACACCCAGCCGGGCATGACCCCCCTCAGCCTCGTTCCCGAGCAGGCGCGCGCCTGCGGCATGGAATACCCCGAACTGGTCGAGGCGATCATCGCCGAGGCGCTCGGCGACGCGAAGCCGAAAGCAGGCGCAAAATGAGCCAGACGATCCGGCGCAAGGGCACGAACGCCCGCAAAGCCGCCGCCGCGCAGGGGCAGCAGCGCAAGGTGCGCGCGGCGAAGGCGCGCACCGGCTCGGCGCTCGATACGGCGATGGGCTGGTTGCCCTTCACTGAAAAGCAGCTTCAGTGCATTTTCCTCGTGGCCATTCTGGGCGGCGCGGTGGCGCTGGTCTGCGTGGTGGCCTCGTTCGCGGGCCTGCCGACGCTCGCGGGCAAGCAGATGGCGCTGGTGGCGGGGCAGACCGGCTTCGAGGTCAAGCGCGTCGAAGTGCGCGGCGTGAAGAACATCAACGAACTCAAGGTTTACGAAAAAGCGCTGGCCGAACGGGACCGGGCGATGCCGCTGGTGGACATCGAAGGTCTGCGTCAGGACCTGCTAGGTCTATCCTGGGTAAAGGACGCGCGTGTTTCGCGTCAGCTTCCCGACACCCTGGTGATCGACATCGTCGAGCGCGAGCCGCACGCGGTTTTACGCAAGGCCGACCGGTTCGTACTGATCGACGAGACGGGCCACGAACTGGAAGCGATCAGCCGCAAGGACGCCGGCGGCAAGCTGATCGTCTCCGGTCCCGGCGCGGGGCAGCAGGTGACGGTGCTGGGCAAGCTGCTGGAAGCCGCGCCCGCGCTGAAGCCGCGCGTGGCTGAAGCGGAATGGATCGGAAACCGCCGCTGGAACCTGACTTTCCAGTCCGGTCAGGTACTTGCTCTGCCGGAAGGGGACCGGGAATCGGCAGGGGCGCTGGTCACCTTCGCGCGGCTCGATGGCACCAACCGCCTGCTGGGCGGCAAGGTGACCGCCTTCGACATGCGCGCGAAAGATCGCATTTACCTGCGCGTACCCGAGCAGGAAGGCCAGGAACTGGCGCTCAAGGCCGGCTCGGTGCCGCACACGGCGGTCCCGGCCTCCGAGGGCGGCGAAACGGAAAACCAGTGATGAGGGCAAAACTCTGATGGCCACGCAGCGCATCTCCCGCGTTTTCGGCGCGGTCAACATCGGCTCGTTCCGCATTTCGGCCATCGTCGCCGGGATCAACGAAGTGGGCGACATGGTCGTGCTCGGCTCGGGTCACCGGGCCAGCCAGGGCATCAAGCGCGGCTACGTGACCGACATGGCCGCCGCGACTTACGCGGTGCGCGACGCGATCGACCGCGCCGAGAAGATGGCCGACACCGCTGTCCAGAAAGTGTGGATCGGCTGCTCCGGGGCCGGGCTCGCCAGCCGGATCGACCAGTTCGACGCGGAAATCGGCGGCCGCCGCATCGAGCAGGAGGATATCGACCAACTGCTGATCTCGGCGCGCGACGTGATCCAGCCCGACGGGCGCATGGTTCTGCACGCCCAGCCGGCGCAGTACCGGCTCGACGGCGCCCACGGCGTCGGCAATCCCAAGGGCCTCCATGCCGAGCGGCTCGGCGTCGACATCCACATCATGCTCGCCGAGGGTGCACCGATCCGCAACCTGACCGAGGCTGTGCAGAACGCGCACCTCGAAGTCGAGGCGGTGGTCGGCTCGCCGATTGCTGCGGGGCAGGCCTGCCTCTCGCCCGAGGAACGCGATCTGGGCGTCGCCCTGGTCGAGTTCGGCGGCGAGGTAACCAACGTGGCGATCTACGAGCAGGGCATGCTCAAGGACATGATGGCGATCCCCATGGGGTCCGCGGACATCACCGACGCCATCGCCTCGGCCTTCGGCATCCGCCGTTTCCAGGCGGAGCGCCTGAAATGCGTCAACGGCTCGGCCATCGCAAACCCGACCGATCACCGCGAGATGATCCCCGTCAACGCACCGGGCGAGGAAGGCACCGGCCCGATCGCCCGCCATGCGGATGACAAGAACCGCATCCCGCGCGCGGAGCTGATCGGCGTCATTACCGGCCAGCTCGGCTCGCTGATGGAGGAGATCAACAAGGCGCTCAAGACGATGCGCTTCACCGGCCAGCGCGGCAAGCAGGTGGTATTTACCGGCGGCGGCGCGGAACTGGTGGGTCTGGCGGATTATGCGCAGGCGGCGATCGGCAAGCCGGTGCGCATCGGCCGGGTGCCGCACCTTGCGGGATTGGCCGAAGCGCACGTCAAGCCGGGCTTTTCGACGCTGGCGGGGCTTGTCCTCTACGCGGCGGCAGATCCGGTCGATATCCGCGCGATGGGCAGGAGCCACACCCGCACGGTCAAGCTGGGCGGGATGGGCATGGTCGGGCGTGTCTATCAGGCGCTGCGCGAGTATTTTTGAGGCTGGGCTATTGCGCGGGAGGGCTTCGACAAGCTCAGCCTGAGCGGATCGAGAAGTATGGACTGACGTCCGCTCACCCTGAGCTTGTCGAAGGGTCAGGCTGAGCTTGTCGAAGCCCTATCCGGCCAGCAGCGGCCCAGCCGTGCAAAACCCCGGCCAGAGCGGCGAGAACAGCGGTTTTGGCTGTGGACAAAGGTTTATGATGCTTTGCTTCGACGACTCGAAGCGTGCCATCAGGCAAGTCAATAATTTTTCTTCGCGCACGTGCCTGCCAGGAGAGCGAAATGAGCATTAACATCGGACCCCCGGCGATCGAAGAACTTCGTCCGCGCATCGTCGTCATCGGCGTTGGCGGCGCGGGTGGGAACGCCATCGCCAACATGATCCAGGCGCAGATCGAAGGCGTGGACTTCGTCGTCGCCAATACCGACGCGCAGGCGCTGAACAACTCGATTGCGGAAACGCGAATCCAGCTTGGTCCCGACATCACGCAGGGCCTCGGCGCCGGCGCCCGCCCGGAAGTGGGCCGCGCAGCCGCCGAAGAAACGCTTGAGGAGCTGGAGCGCCTGCTCGACGGCGTCCACATGGTCTTCATCGCGGCCGGCATGGGCGGCGGCACCGGCACGGGTGCTGCCCCGATCATCGCGGAAGCCGCACGCGCCAAGGGCGTGCTGACGGTGGGCGTGGTTTCCAAGCCCTTCATGTTCGAAGGCACGCGCCGCATGCGCGCTGCCGATTCCGGCATCGAGGAGCTGCAGAAGCACGTCGATACCCTGATCGTCATCCCGAACCAGAACCTGTTCCTGGTGGCCAAGGCCGAAACCACCTTCAAGGAAGCCTTCTCGCTCGCCGACGAAGTGCTCCAGCAGGGTGTGCGCTCGATCACCGATCTCATGATCATGCCGGGCCTCATCAACCTTGACTTCGCGGATGTCCGCTCGGTGATGGGTGAAATGGGCAAGGCGATGATGGGCACCGGCGAAGGCGAAGGCCCGAACCGCGCTCTCGAAGCGGCGGAACGCGCGATTGCGAACCCGCTGCTCGACGGCGTGTCGATGCAGGGCGCCAAGGGCGTCATCATCTCGATCATCGGCGGCGACGACATGAAGCTGCTCGAAGTCGACGAAGCCGCGAACCACATCCGCGAACTGGTCGATCCCGATGCGAACATCATCTGGGGTTCGGCGTTCAACCCGGACCTGCAGGGCAAGATCCGCGTGTCGGTCGTCGCGACCGGCATAGAGCAGACCACCGAGATGGCCGAAATCGCCTCGCGCCCGCTGAACCTGGGTTCGTCGCGCGGTCCGGTGCGTCCGCAGACCCAGGCCCCGTCCTCGATGTCGTATCAGACCTCGTCCGCGCCCGCTCCGGTGCAGGCTGCGCCGATCCAGGCGCCTGAGCCTGCTTCGTTCTCGGCTGCGCCCCAGGCTTACGAGCCTTCCGCGGAACTGGAACTGGGCGCTTCCGACGAAGCGGATGAGCCATTCGAGCTGGGCGTCGAAGCGCCGGCAGAGCCGCAGCCGGCTCCGGCTCCCGCACCGCGTTCGCGCATGCAGGATGAGCTGCGGCTCGATGGCGGTCAGGTGCAACCTGCGCCTCAGGCCCCGGTGGCGCCGCGTCCCAAGCCCGCGGCTGGCGGTGGCAGCACCCTGTTCGAACGCATGACCAGCCTGTCGCGTCCGCGCCCCGGTGCGGAGGCCGCGAGTGAAGACGACGACGCGGATGCCGGATCGATCAGCATCCCGCGCTTCCTCGGCCGTCAGAACAACCAGTAAGACGCATCCCGCGTCGGGGCAGGGCCAGTCGCAAGGCCAGTCTCTCCCCGACGTATTCTGGTCGAAGCAGGGCGGGCCGGACTTCCTGGAAGTGCCGGCCCGTTCGCATTTTAGCCAGGCCTGCCCCACGTTCGCTTGCGGTTCATCGGGCACCGCGCATGGGCGTCCCCGCGCGGATTCGCGCAGCGGCTCCGGCGCCGATGGCGCGGCCGCCGAGTTAAGCCGCCGGTACATGCCTCGCGGGGAGGCATCCGGGCGGACAGGATGACGAAGGACTTGCGGGTGGATCATTTGGTTTCGCGCTGGCTTTGTGGAGCGGCACTCGCCGGTATGGCGGCATGGGCGCCGGCGGCTGCGGCCCAAGGCGCGCCGGTGGTTTCGCGCCCCGTCGTCCAGGCCCTGCCGAGCGCCGACAGCAAACGCCTCAATGCTGCCCTTGCCACGATCGGGCGCAATCCCCGCGATGTCCCCGCTCTTATCGAGGCAGGCGATGCGGCGCGCGCGATGCAGGATTACGCCGCAGCCATCGGCTTCTACCGCCGCGCCGACGAGGCAAGCCCCGGCAATGCCCGCGTCAAGGCCGGGATGGGCAGTGCATTTGTCCTCAGCGGCGACCCCGTCAGTGCCATCCCCCTGTTCGACGAGGCCGAGAAGGCCGGAGCAACGCCCGGGTTGATCTCTGGCGACCGGGGGCTGGCGTATGATCTTGTCGGCGACAATGCTTCGGCGCAGCGCCAGTATGCGATGGCCCTGACCGCGACGTCCGGCGCCGTGGCCGACGAGGTGCGCACCCGCCTTGCGGTCAGCCAGGCGATCGGCGGCGATGGCGATACGGCGTACCGCACGCTGCTGCCGCTGCTCAACAAGCAGGACAAGCCCGGCTGGCGCACCCGCGCCTTCACGCTGGCAATCAAGGGTGACACCAACGAGGCGGTCGACGTCGCGCAGAAAATCCTGCCGGCTCCGCTAGCCCAGAACATCGCGCCGTACCTGCGGTACATGCCGCGCCTGACAAGGGCCCAGCAGGCCGCCGCTGCCAACCTCGGGCGCTTTCCGCGCGCCTCCGAGGTCGGCCGCGACGATGCCCGCATCGCCGCCTATGCGCCGCCGCGCACCGGTGCGGCAGGTGGCAGCCTGATCCCCAAGGGCGAGCCGCTTGGCACGGGCGGGGTGAAGGCTGGAACGAAAGTTGCCGCTGCCGCTGTACCCAAGCCGGGCAGGGCGGCAAGGGCGGTGGGCCCTCGCACACGCGGCGCCAGGGATGAGACCGGCAAGACCGCCGCGGCCGTGTCCCGTCCCGTCACGCTCGCTGCGGCCGATCCGGACCGCGTCGCTCCTCCCGAGGTAAACCCGACGATCGAGCGTGACGGCGGCGAGTTGCCGGCGCTTGGCCGCAAGGTCGAAATGCCCTCGACCGTCGAGACGCCCAGGCCTACCCTCGCTCCGAACCCGGGGCTGGCCCAGGCGCCAACACCTGTTCCGGTCCGCGTGGCTCAGGCTACACCGGCGCCGGTTCGTGCGCCTGTAACGCTGCCCTCTGCCACGCAGCCGACGAGTCCGGGCTTCGATCTTGCGCAAGTGCCTGCCTCGCAAGGCGCAGTCGCGCCGCAACCGGCACCGCAATCTCCGCCGCCGGCAAGCACACCGCCTGCCGCTGCAAGCACACCGCCTACCGCCGCAAGCACCGCACCGTCGCCCGGTCCCGGCCAGCTTTCGCTTGCCGACATCTTCGCGGATCTTGGTAAACCGACGGCGGCTGTCCTGCCGGCGCCGGGCGCGGTCGATATCCGCATGATCACGCCGGCTGCGCCGCCGCCTCGGGTTCCGCCCAAGATAGAACTGCCGCAAGTCGACGAAGCCGATGCGGCCGAGCCAAAGGCGAAGGACGCCAAGGCCAAGCTCGACTCCAAAGCCAAAGATGCAAAGACCAAGGCGGCCGAAGCCAAAGCTGCCGAGGCCAAGGCTGCCGCCGAAGCGAAGGCCAAGGCCAGGAAGCCCGCGCCGCCATCGCACCCCAGCCGTATCTGGGTGCAGATCGGCGTCGGCCGTGACAAGGCGGCAATCGCTTTCGACTGGCGGCGCAATAACCGCGAGGCCCCCGCGCTGTTCAAGGGGCGCCAGCCTTACGTCAGCGAGATGGGCCGTACCAATCGCATCCTGATCGGTCCTTTCGCCACGCAGAAGGCAGCCACGGCATTCATCGCCGATGCCCGCAAGCAGGGTATTTCCGATGCGCTGCCATGGACCAGCCCGGCAGGCCAGGTTGTGGATGCGCTTTCGGGCAAGTGATGACGGCCTGGTGATCGACAAACCGTTCAGAAAAAGGAGCGGTTTTTCTTTGTCTGAACGGGCGTTCATTCTTATCCACACTCTGTGAACAGGCTTGTGCAGTTATGCGCAGGCGATCGCTGTATGCCGGATTGTGCTATCCCGCTTGCAGGAAGCATCCATTGCACCGGTTTCGCGGAGGGTTGATGTCACAGGTTATGAGGACGGTTCAGGACGATATCGATCGCGATGACGACGAAGCCGCGCCCGTCGAGATGCTCGCCTCCCTGTTCGAGGCGCGTGACTGGCCCTTCGAGTATTCGGGTGAGGATGAAATCTCCGCCGAAGTGAAGGGCGCCTGGGCCAGCTATCAGATCCAGGCGATCTGGCGCCCCGAGGATCGGGTGCTGCAATTGCTGTGCCTGCCCGACATTCGCATCGCCGATGGCAAGCGGGCCGCCGTCTACGAAGCGCTGGCGCTTATCAACGAGCAGCTGTGGCTTGGCCATTTCGATGTCTGGTCGAACGGCGGCGTGGTGCTCTATCGCCATGGCCTCATGCTCGGCCCCGAAGGGCTGCTCGGCCCGGGCGAGGCGCAGATGGTGGTGGAAGCCGCGATCGAGGAATGCGACCGTTTCTATCCGGTGTTCCAGTTCATCCTCTGGGGCGACAAGACCCCGGCCGAGGCGCTCGCCGCCGCGATGGTGGACGCCGCCGGAGAAGCGTGAAGGTAGGCGGTTGAATACCCTGCGCCGCGCTTGAACTTACCCGGCTTTGGTCTTGGCAGCCTCTCCGTGCTGGCCTAAGCCGCGCGCCGGACAGGCGTTTTGCGCAAGAGGATATGGACATGGACCGGTTTCAGAACATCCTGCTCGTGGGCTGCGGCAACATGGCCGGGGCGATGCTGACGGGCTGGTTGGCGGGCGGTATACCGGCTTCGCGCTTCACCGTTGTCGATCCTAACCGCGACGGGCTTCCCGAAGGCGTTACGCTGCTACGCGAACTGCCTGCCGAGGGCCGCTTCGACGCCGTACTGCTGGGCGTGAAGCCGCAGGGGCTGGACGATGTCGCCCCCCTGCTGGCGCCGCTGTTGGGCCGTGAGACGGTGCTGTTCTCCATCCTCGCGGGCGTCGAATTCGACAGCCTTGCCGCGCGCTTCCCCGCCGTGGGCGCATTGGTTCGGATCATGCCCAACCTGGCGGCGGCCATCGGCAAGTCGCCCATCGCGCTTGACGCGCGCGGGCTCGACGAAATCGGCCGCGCCGCCGTGACGGCGCTGATGGCGCCGCTGGGCACGCCTGAGTGGCTGGCGGGTGAGCACTTGTTCGATGCGGTCACCGCGCTTGCGGGCTGCGGCCCGGCCTTCGTCTACCGTTTCATCGACAGTCTTGCCGCCGGGGGCACCGCGCTCGGACTGGATGAGGGGCAGTCGCAGCGCCTCGCGCTGGCCATGGTCGAAGGTGCGGCACTGCTTGCAGGGGCCTCCGAGTTTTCGCCGGGCGAACTGGCCGACAAGGTCGCCAGTCCAGGCGGCTCGACCCGGGCGGGCATGAACATGCTGGATGCGGGCGGGGCGCTGGCGGAAGTCGTCGCCGAAGCGATGACCGCCTCGCGCGATCGCAATGCCGAAATGGCGGCGGCGGCGCGCAAGGCCTGATCGAAGCAGGCGCTTACACAATTTGTCACAAATAACCGGATCCGGTTTTCCTTGAAACTTGGCCGGGGCGGGGCGATATTCCTCCTCATGCAGGTCCGCATTGTGCAGTGACCCGCGAAAGGGAGTTAGAAATGGCGAATTGGAACGACCCCCAGCCCCGCAGGGGCTTCGGTGCGTCTCCGAGCCTAGACGGGCAATCCGCCGGCCGGACCACGTACGATGCTGGTCTGCGGCGTCATATGCTGTCTATCTACAACTACATGGCCTCGGGCGTACTGCTTTCCGGCGTCGTCGCAGTTCTGTTTGCGAACTATGGTCTGACGCAGGCGGTGATGGCGACCCCTCTCAAGTGGGTCATCATGCTGGCCCCGCTCGGTTTCGTCTTCGCTATCAGCGGCGGCGCGCAGCGTTTCAGCGAATCGACCCTGAAGGTGCTCTACTGGGCCTTCGCGGCGGTCATGGGCATGTCGCTCTCGACGATCTTCCTGATCTACACCAGCTCGTCGATCGCAACCACGTTCTTCGCGACCGCGGCGGCGTTCTCGGCGCTCAGCCTTTATGGCTACACCACGAAGAAGGACCTGTCGGGCTTCGGCACGTTCCTCATCATGGGCGTGGTCGGCATCCTGATCGCCTCGCTGCTCAACATCTTCCTGGGTTCGACCACGCTGCAGCTGGCGATTTCGGTCCTGGGCGTGCTGATCTTCGCGGGTCTCACCGCCTATGACACGCAGATGCTCAAGAACCAGTACGCGCAGCTTCGCGGCACCGATTTCGTCGGCAAGGCCGTGATCCTGGGCGCACTCAGCCTCTACCTGGACTTCATCAACATGTTCCAGTTCCTGCTGAGCTTCCTGGGTCAGCGCGACTGATACGTGCAGGAGTGATCGCAACCGAAGTGGAGGAAACTGCCTTCGAAGCGATTAATCCACAGTGCAGATTACCAAAGTCATGATGCCCGGTGCGTTTCGTCGCACCGGGCATTTGCTTTACGGGCTCGTAAGGCTAGACATTTTGCACTGTGATGGAGAACTTTGGGTGAGCAACGCGATGGACATAAGAGCTGGCGAACAGGGCACGCGTAGCCGCCTGTCGCTGCTGGCAGGCTCGGCAGTCGCTGTGGCCCTTGCTGCGCTGGCAGGCTGCGCGAAGGCGCCGCCTCCCCCCCCACCACCGCCGCCGCCGGTTGTCGTCATCCCGCCGATGCCTAGTCCGCCGATGGGCGCGCCGCTGGAAATGACGGTTCCGCCGGTCGCGGAAGATGGCCAGCGCCATACCGTGAACTACGGAATCTCCACGTCGCAGACGGTCTGGAACCTGCGTTCGGGCTATAACGTGGCGGCGCTCAACTGCGTCGAGCCAGAGTTTGCGCCGATCCTGGAAGGCTACAAGCGCTTCCTCAAGACGTATGACAAGTCGCTCGACAAAGCTTCGGCCGAGATCGATCGCAGCTTCAAGACGCTGCACAAGGGCCGCGCCGCGATCGTTGCGCGTGAAAGCTACCAAACGCAGGTCTACAATTTCTTCTCGCTGCCCCCCGTCGACGCAGGTTTCTGCAAGGCGGCGATGGAACTGAGCACCGATCTGACGACGATCGAGCCGAGCCAGTTCGAAAGCTATTCCTATCAAGGCCTCGCTAAGCTGGAGGCGCCGTTCAAGGAATTCTTCACCGCTTACGAGCAGTACCGTGCGGACCTCGCCGCATGGCAGTCGCGCTATGGTGCGGGCGGGCTGATCACGGTGCGTCCCACGTCCGAGCAGACGCTGGCGCAGCCGGCAGTGCAGGCCGCGCCAAAGCCGCAGGCCTCCGCCCAGTAAGGATTTCGCACGGCGCGCGGCTCTGGTGATTTGCGCGCCATGCATTTTTGCCCTTTTCGGGCGGGGTTCTGTTCGCTAAGGGGACGCACCCGATACGGCGTGAGCTGCATTGGGGGCGTAGTACTGGAACGGGGCCGTAGCTCAGCTGGGAGAGCGCGTCGTTCGCAATGACGAGGTCAGGGGTTCGAT
This sequence comes from Novosphingobium sp. P6W, assembly GCF_000876675.2. Classification (GTDB taxonomy): domain Bacteria; phylum Pseudomonadota; class Alphaproteobacteria; order Sphingomonadales; family Sphingomonadaceae; genus Novosphingobium. Next base: position 2,868,581 of record NZ_CP030352.1, on the reverse strand, counting down.
CCCCCTCGGCTCCACCAGTGTGCGAACGGGTATTTATAGTTTTGGCATGTTCGGGAATCATCCGGGCATCACCCGGCCCGAAACACGGCCGGGTTTTTTGTTTATCTGCGGCAGGTGGCGCAAACGGGACGGTTTCGGTCCCGGCAGCCGGGGCCAGTCGCAAGTTGGGCGCTGCAGTAGCGCCGGAAGCGACGGACCATGCATTTTCTAGACCAGGCCAAGATCTACACGCGTTCGGGCGGCGGCGGCCCCGGTGCGGTCAGCTTCCGGCGCGAGATGTACGTCGAATACGGCGGCCCTGACGGCGGCAACGGCGGCAAGGGCGGCGACATCATCTTCGAGGCGGTCGCAGGTCTCAATACCCTGATCGATTTCCGCTACACCCAGCACTTCAAGGCCCCGCGCGGTGGCCACGGCATGGGCCAGAACCGCAACGGCGCGTCCGGCAAGGACCTTGTCATCAAGGTGCCGATTGGCACGCAGGTGATCGCCGATGATGAGGACCGTGACACCGTACTGCTCGATCTGACGCAGGCCGGCCAGCGCGTGGTCTTCATGGAAGGCGGCATGGGTGGGCGCGGCAACGCCAGCTACAAGACCAGCACCAACCGCGCCCCGCGCCAGCACCAGCCGGGCATTGCCCCGGTTGAGCAATGGGTATGGTTGCGCCTCAAGCTGCTGGCCGACGTCGGTCTGGTGGGCATGCCCAACGCGGGCAAGTCGACCTTCATCAACAAGCTGTCGAACGCCAAGGCCAAGGTCGGCGACTATGCGTTCACCACGCTGCGCCCGCAGCTGGGCGTCGTCATGCACAAGCACCGCGAGTTCGTGGTGGCCGACATTCCCGGCCTGATCGCCGGCGCCGCAGAAGGCGCAGGCGTGGGTGACCGTTTCCTGGGCCACATCGAGCGTTGCCGCGTGCTGGTACACCTCATCGATATTTCCAACGCCGATCCCGTCGAAGCGATGCACATCGTTGAGGAGGAGCTGGAAGCCTACAGCGAAGAACTGTCGGACAAGCCGCGCCTGGTCGCGCTCAACAAGTGCGACCTTGTCGACGATGCGCTGGCGGCTGACTACGCCAAGATGTTGCTGAAGGCCGGGGCCGACGAGGTTTTCCCGATCTCTGGCGCCACCGGCAGGGGCATGTCGAAGCTGCTGGATGCTATCGTCGACTATCTCCCGGCCGCTACGGTGACCGAGCGTCCCCAGGGCGCGCAGGAAGAACTCGACGAAAAACCGTGGTCGCCGATCTGAGGTAGCTGCGCGGATCGGAGGCTTCGACAGGGTCAGCCTGACCCTTCGACAAGCTCAGGGTGAGCGGAACTTGCGTGAAGTCTCAACTCCGTTCAGGGTTAGCGGAACTTGCGCAAAGTTCTCCACTCCGCTCAGGCCGAGCGGAACTTGCGCAAAGTTCTCCACTCCGCTCAGGCTGAGCTTGTCGAAGCCCCTCGTGAGCGCGCCCCGATTTTAGCGTCCCACCCGTTCCGCGTCCGCGCTCACCCGCGCAAGCTCGTGCTTTCATCCACGCGGCGATTACCCTAGAGGCTGGCGTTCCCATGCCCATTTCCCGACTCTCCGACCTCGCCGACGCATCCCTGTCTCCCCGCCTTGTCATCAAGGTGGGATCGGCGCTGCTTGTCGGCCCGGAAGGCGTGCGGCGCGCCTGGGTGGCGGGTCTCGTGGCCGAGATCGCCGAGGCGCGCGGCCGGGGACAGGACGTGATCGTCGTGTCTTCAGGCGCCATCGCGCTGGGCGCGGCGACGCTGGGGCTGGAGAAGGGCGGACGCGGCAGCCTTGCCGATGCGCAGGCCGCTGCCGCCGTGGGCCAGATCGCGCTTTCGGGGCTTTGGGCGCAGCTGCTGGGCGGCCACGGCATTACCGCCGCGCAAATGCTGCTCACCCTGGAAGATCTGGAAGACCGCCGCCGTTACCTCAACGTCACCGCCACGCTGGGCCGCCTTCTGGATGCGGGCGCGGTGCCGGTCATCAACGAGAACGATTCGGTGGCGACTCAGGAAATCCGCTTCGGCGACAACGACCGCCTTGCCGCGCGCGTGGCGCAGGCGGCGGGGGCAAGCGCGGTGGTGCTGCTGTCCGACATCGACGGTCTTTACGATCGCCACCCCAAGCTGCCCGGCGCGCGGATGATCCCGGTGGTAGAGGGCGTGACCGCCGAAGTGCAGGCGATGGCCAGCACCGAATCGAATTCCGGCATGGGTTCGGGCGGCATGGTGTCCAAGCTGCAGGCGGCCGAAATCGCGCAGCTGGCCGGGATCTGTCTGGTCATCGGCAACGGCCAGCACGACCGGCCGGTGGAACGCATCATCGCCGGCGGCATCGGCACCCTGTTCGTGCCGCGCGGCAAGGCCGGCGCGCGCAAGGCGTGGCTAGGCGGACGCCTGCGGCTCAAGGGCGAACTCATCGTCGACGACGGCGCCGCGGCCGCGCTGCGCCGCGGCTCCAGCCTGCTGGCAAAGGGCATCACGGTGGTCGAGGGCGTGTTCAGCCGGGGCGATCCGGTTGCCATCCTCGACGCGGAGGGCCGCGTGCTGGCGCATGGCCTGTCCGAGTATGACGGCGCCGAATGCGCCGCGATCGTCGGCCTCCATTCGAGCGATCAGGAACAGGTTCTCGGCTATGCGCCGCGCTCCTCGGTGGTCCACCGCGACCAGATGGTGATGAAGTCCCCGATGGTGACGAAGTGATAGAACGGCCGATCATCGCACTGACCGGCGCGACCGGATTTGTCGGGCAGGCCGTGCTCGAAGCCGCGCTTGAAGCGGGCTATGCGGTGCGCGCGCTGACCCGCCGCACCCAGCCGGAACGCCGCAACGTCGACTGGGTCGGCGGCGACCTGGGCAACCGGGCGGCGCTGGCCGACCTCATGCACGGCGTCGAAGGCGTGATCCACGTGGCCGGCGTGGTCAATGCGCCCGATGCCGCCGGGTTCGAGGAAGGCAACGTCACCGGCACGCTCAACATGATCGAGGCGGCGATCGAGGCCGGCGTGCGCCGCTTCGTCAACGTCTCCTCGCTCTCCGCGCGTGAGCCGGAGCTTTCCGCTTACGGTGCGTCCAAGGCCAAGGCCGAGAAGTTTCTCATGGCCAGCCCGCTGGACTGGACCATCGTGCGCCCCCCGGCGATCTACGGGCCTCACGACAAGGAAATGTTCGAGCTGTTCCGCGCCGCGCGCTGGGGCGTGATGCCGATGCCGAAGGACGGGCGCGCGTCGATGATCCACGTCGAGGATCTGGCGCGCCTGCTGGTGGAGCTGGTTCCCGGCAACGGCGAGATGGTGGGCGAAGTGGCGGACGGCGTCAGCGGCCGCGTGTTCGAGCCGGACGACGGCAAGCCGCAGGGCTGGGACCACTATGAGACGGCAATGGCCATCGGCTGGGCCATGGGCAAACGCCCGCGCGTGATCGGCATGTCGCGCGGGATGCTGACCACGGTGGCGCGCCTGGACAATTTTTTGCGCGGCACCCGCGCAAAAATGACGCTCGACCGTGCCGCCTATTTCAGCCATCCGGACTGGGTGGTCTCGCCCGAGGCCACGGTTCCCGCCACGCTCTGGCAACCCCGCATCGAAACGCGCGAAGGCCTGAAGGCCACCGCGCAGTGGTATCGCGAGCAGAAGTGGCTTTGACGGTTAGGACATAATACCGATGAAGGCTCTGCTGGCGCGCTTGAACATTGATCCTTACCTGCTGTTGCTGGTCGGCACGGTGGGTCTGGCTTCGGTGCTTCCCGCGCGCGGGATCTGGGCCGATATCGCGGGCGGCGTGGCCGATGCGGGTATCGCGCTGCTGTTCTTTCTCCACGGCGCCAAACTTTCGCGGGAGGCTATCCTCGACGGGGCCAAGGCGTGGAAGCTGCACCTGACGGTGGCGGCGGTGACCTTCGTTCTGTTCCCGATCATCGGTCTGGGTGTGCGGGCGATCCCCGGCCTTGAGCCTTCGCTGGCGACCGGCGTGCTCTACCTGACGCTGCTGCCTTCGACCGTGCAGTCGTCGATCGCGTTCACCGCGATTGCCGGGGGCAACGTGGCGGCGGCGGTGTGCAGCGCCTCGTTCTCGAATCTGGCGGGCATCTTCATCACGCCGGTGCTGACTGCGCTGCTGATCACCGGCAAGAGCCAGGGCTTCTCCGCCGACCCGGTCATCGCCATCGCCTCGCAGTTGCTGCTGCCGTTTATGGCGGGCCATTTCCTGCGCCCGTGGATCGGCAAGTTCGTGACGCGCAACAAGCAGGTGCTCGGCTACGTCGATCGCGGCTCGATCCTGCTGGTGGTCTATACTGCCTTCGGGGCCGCCGTGATCGAGGGATTGTGGCAGAAAGTGACGCTGGGCGAACTGGGCCTGATTGCGCTGCTCTCGCTGGGCGTGCTGGCCGTAGTGATGATCGCGGCCTCGCTGGTCGGCAAGATGCTGGGCTTCCCGCGTGAGGACCGGATCGTGCTGCTGTTCTGCGGTTCCAAGAAGAGCCTGGCGACGGGCGTGCCGCTGGCCGGGGTGTTGTTCCCGGCGGCGCAGGTGGGTGCGATCATCCTGCCGCTGATGTTCTTCCATCAGATCCAGTTGATGGTCTGCGCCGTCCTCGCCCGCAAGTTCGCGGCCGAGAACGAAGCGGACAAGGTTGTGGTGGCGGAGTAGGCTTCCTCGCTACGACATTTCCAGCATGGCAGATCAGTTGGTTGGCCTGCGCGGCGTTTGCGCGTTTCCAAGGCGTGATGCGTCAGCATCTAAGCGCCTTGGTGTAACGCGTTCAGGCCGGCATCGCCTCCGGGGCCACTTCGATCTGCGCGGGACGGCGCAGCATCAGCAGCAGTAGTGAGCCGATCAGCACCGTTGTCCCGGTGATGACAAGGAACGTGTTGAAGCTGCCGGTGCGGGCCAGCGTCAGGCTGAGCAGCATCGCTCCCGATGCGGCCGCCATCGAGCATACGCCGGTCAGCAGCCCCAGGACGCTGGAATAGATGCCCGAGCGGAAATGCCGCGCGACGAGATAGGCCAGGATGTCGCCCTCAGCGCCCACCGCGAAGCCCAGGCTGAAGATGGCGGCGGTGACGACCGAAGGCGCATCGTAGCTTGTCGCCAATACGTATAGCCCGATGCCCGGCAGGCCCAGCGTGAAGAACGAGACCACGTTCGGCGCGAAACGGTCGAGAGCGACGCCGGTGATGAAGCGGCCCAGAAGCATCCCCAGCGCCAGCGCAGTGAACATGATCGAGGCGCCTTCGCCGGTGATGCCGTTGTCGAGCACCAGCATCTTGAGCTGCACCAGGATCAGCGTGAGCGGCAGGTTGCACAGGTACATCGATGCGAAGAGAATCCAGAACGCAGGCTCACGGAACACTTCGGGATAGTCGTCGCGGGCGCGGCGCTTGGGGGCAAGGGCGGCCAGCGCATGGTCGCGCCCGGTGGAGGGGATCAGCAGGAACGTCACGACCCCGGTGATCGCCACGAAGACCGCCAGTGCGCGGTAAGTCGCCGCCCAGCCGTTGGCTTCGACGAATTCGTTGAGGATCGGCCCGCCCACGGCGCTGAACAACGCCGGTCCGCAGGCGACGATCGCCAGCGCCAGGCCGCGCGCATGGATAACGTGTTGCACCACCAGCCGGGTATAGACGGTGGCGGTGGTGGTCACGCAGACCACGCTCTGGAAGATGAAGACGGCCAGGTAGATCCGAAAGGAACCGCCGTTGAGACTATAGGCCAGGAAGGCCAGCGGCATGGCGACGATGCCGATCAGCGCCGTGAACTTGACCCCCAGAACATCGGCCAGCCGCCCGATGAAGGGCATCGCCAGTGCTGTCAGCAGACCCAAAGTGCCGACCATGGCGAAGTCCGCCTTCGACCAGCCGGCATCGGCGACAAGCGTGGGGGCAATGGCGCTGGTGACCGTCCCGATGATCGACATGCCCGTGCCCATGCCCAGCGTCGCGGCCAGCAGCGGGCGCCAGGCGGCCGCGATTTCCGATAGATAGCGCAAGGTCTCGTCTCTCCCGGGAAGTTGGTCTCCCTTGGCGCGGACCTTGCCAGTTGCACCCGTGCGGCAAAAGCGCAGCGCCGCAAGACATCGGGTTTTTCGCATCAAGGCAGGCCGAAATCGCCAGAGCGTTGCCGGCGGACCTGTCCCGGCCTGACGAATGCTTGCTCGCCGCTTACGGGGAACACCGGGGGGGGACGTTGGAAGGCTGCGCAAGAACCGTTTGGTAAACGCTTGGCATGAGCAACGTTCACCACACCCGCACGGCTCCGGCCTGCCTTCGCCCCCTTGCCGCCGGGCTTGTCCTGGCCGCAGGTTTCGTCCTAGCTCCCCAGGCCGCGCTGGCGGCAACTGCTACCGATACCATCGCGGTGACGGCGACGGTGCAGGCCACCTGCACGGTCGTGGCCAGCCCGCTGGCCTTCGGGACCTACAACCCGATCTCCTCGGCCAATGTCGACGCATCGACCACGCTCAACGTGACCTGCACCCAGGGCACGGCCTATAACGTCGGCCTCAGCGCCGGTGCCGGCACGGGGGCGACCACCGCCGTGCGCAAGCTGACCAGCAGCGGCCACACGCTTAACTACGCGCTTTATCAGGACACCACCCGCGCCACCAACTGGGGCAACACCATCGGCACTGACACCGTGACCGGCACCGCAGGCACCGCCGCCACCGCATATACCGTCTACGGCCGTATTCCCGGCAGCCAGAACACCACTGCCGGCGCTTATACCGACTCCGTTACCGTGACGGTCACGTACTGAGATGGCCGTCCGGCGCGCACCTGTATTGACCGCAGCCGTGCTCGCGCTCGTTGCCCTGTTCGGCGCGCTTGGCGCCGCACCGGCGCGGGCCGGTTCGCTCAGCGTCATGCCGGTGCGCGTCGACGTGGCTGCGGGCCGCCGTTTCTGCTCGCTTACACTGGGCAACAGTTCCGATCAGCCGGTGACGGTGCAGATCCGCAGCTATGCCTGGAGCCGTGACGAAAACGGCGCCGACATCCTCGACCCGGACGCCGGTTTCGTGGTCAATCCCGCCATCGCCGCGATCGCGCCGGGCGCTACCCGGCTGGTGCGGTGCAGCCTGCCTGCCGATCCTTCGGCGGACCCGGCCGAACGGCAGTGGCGCCTGATCGTCGACCAGCTTCCCGATCCGGCTTTCGATGTGCCCGGCACTGTGCAGACGCTGCTGCGCATCTCGATCCCGGTATTCCGCGCGGGCGAAAAGGCCGCGCCGCACCTCACCGCCTCGCTGTTTGGCAAGGCGCTGCGGCTTGCCAATTCGGGCACTGCCCACGTCAAGGTGCTGGCCGTCACTCTGAAAGGGGCGGGCGGCGACGCGGTGACCGCCGAGCGCGCCTTCTACCTTCTGGCGCGCGGCGCGCAGGTGGTGCCGGTGGAGCGCCTGCCGACCGGCGGCGTCTTAGCCGTGCATGTGCGCGCCGAAGAGGGTGAATTCGACATCGCTCTCGATCCTGCGAAATAATGGACCCGGCCGGTGCCGCTCGCGCCCCGTCATCTGAGGGCCGCCCTGGCGGCAGCCATCGCCCTGCCTCCGGCCATGGGCATTGGCCCGGGATGCGGGTCGGCGCAGGAAGCGCCGGGCGCGGCGGCGCTGCCAATACCGGTCGGCGTGGTCGTCAACGGGCAGGCGATGGCGGAGCCCGGCCTGCTGCTGGTGCATGAGGGCCGCCTGCTGGCGCGGCGCAGCGATCTGGAGGCATGGGGCCTGATCGGGAGGGTGTTTACGCCCGCGCAGGTTCTCGAAGGCGAAAGCTATGTCTTGCTCGACGGGGTGAAGGGCCTCGTCGCCCGTCTCGACACCGATGGCGGCATCCTGCGCGTGGACGCCGATGCCGCGCTGTTTCCCCGCCTCGTCATCGATGCCGATCGCCGCCGGGTGCCGGTCGCGCCCGCCGTGCCCGCGCAGTTCTTGGACTACGATCTGACCGCCTCCAACTGGAGCGGCAAGACGCGGCTGGCCGGGCTTGTCGATGCCGGTTTCTCGGGCGCCTGGGGGGTGGCCGATTCCAGCTTCCTGGTGGACAGCGGCAGCCGGGGCGTGGTGCGGCTAGACACGGCGCTTCGCCGCGATTTCCCGGACCGGCGGATGCGGCTGGTGCTCGGGGATACGGTGGGCCGGGGCGCGCCGTGGAGCCGGCCGGTGCGTTATGGCGGCGTGTTCCTTGGCACTGACTTCTCGCTCGACCCGCAGGCGATCAACTTCCCGCTGCCGGTCATCTCGGGCAGCGCGCTGACACCTTCGACGGTGGAACTGCTTTCACAAAGCTCGCGCCAGTCGCTGGGCGTCGGGCCGGGGACGTTCGATCTTGCCCTGCAACCGCGCCTGACGGGCGCCGGGCAGGTGACCATGAGCGTGCGCGATCTGGCGGGAAACACCCGGCAGGTGACGCGCAGCTTCTATGCCAGCCCCAACCTGCTGCGCCCGGGACTCAGCGAATTCGCGGTCGAGGCGGGCGCGCTGCGCAAGGATTACGGCTTTGGCAGCTTTGCCTACGGGCCGCTGTTCGCCGCTGCCGGTCTGCGCCGGGGCCTGACCAATACGCTGACCGTGGAAGGCCGCGTCGAAGTCAGCCAGGCAACCCGCATGGCCGGGCTGGGCGGAGCCATGGTCATCGAACCGCTGGGCGAAGTCTCGCTCTTGGGCGCGGTTTCGCAGGGGAGCGCGGGCACCGGCACCCTGATCCGCGCGCAGGCCCAGCGCATCACTGCGGCCTACACCCTGAGCGCCAGCTACGAGCACGCCGACGCCCGGTTCCGGCAAGTGGGCGAGGCACGGCAGAACGGCGGCGGACGCAGCGAACTGGCGGTCGCGGGCGGCTTGTCGCTGGGGTGGGCGGGCAACATCAACGCCAGTTATGCGCGGCTGCGCCAAGGTATCGGCGGAGAAACGCAGAGCCGGTTCGATCTGGCCTCGGTCTATTATTCCACGAACCTGCGCGGCGGCTACCTGTCGGTCGGCGTCCAGTACACCGCGCGGGGCAGCGAGCCGCGCCGGGACGGGCGCAGCGAACCTAGCAGCCGGGACCTGGGCTTTTTTGGCTCGCTCACCGTGCCGCTGGGGCCGCGCCGCCATGTCAGCGCCGTCGCCGAACAGGGCCGCGCCGCGCTCACTTACGACCAGAGCCTGCCCGACGACAGCGGCATGGGCCTGCGCGCGCTGGCCGGGGTGGACCGGGGCTCTGCCTGGGTCGAGGGCGGGGTGTCTTATCGTACCGGGGCGGGCGACGTGCGGATCGACGCGGCGCAGCGGCAGGGCCAGCAGGGCGTGCAGCTCAACGCGCGCGGCGGACTGCTTCGCGTGGACGGCACGCTGCTGGCCACCCAGCATATCGACCAGGGCTTTGCGCTGGTCGATGTCGACAGTGACACGCCGGTCACCGTGCTGGTTGAGAACCGTGCCGGCCCTCGCAAGGCCCGCACCGGGCGCCGGGTGATCGTGACCGGCCTGCAGCCTTATGCCGAAAACCACATCGGCGTGGACCCGGCCGACATGCCCGTCGACGAAGGACTGGATGCGGCGGCGCAAGTAGTCGCGCCCGGCTGGCGGCAGGCGGTGCGGGTGTCCTTCGGCGGCGCGGCCGAGCAGGGCGCGCGGCTGCGACTGGTCGACAGTCACGGCAATCCCATCCGCATCGGATCGAGATTCGCCTGGGCGGGGGGCATCGGTGTCGTAGGGTACGGCGGTGAAGTCTGGATCGACGCCTATGTCGGCGGGGCTGCGCTGCGCGTGTCCGGCCCGGCAGGTTCATGCCGCGCGATCATTCCGCAGCTGTCGGGCGAGGCGCGGCTTACCGCCATTACGCCGACCGCCTGCGTGTCCGACACCGAATGGGCGCAGAAATGAGAGCAGAAGGACACACCGTCATGCGCCGTGCCGCCCTTATCCGTTCCGCGCTGGCTTGCGGCGGGCTGGTGGGGGGACTTGGGCCGCCCCTGCCGGCTTCGGCTGCGGGCTGCATCGTGTGCATCTGCAGTGTTTCGGCCACCAACCTGAGCTTCGGCACCTACAATCCGGGCAGTACCAGCGCGGCGGCCGCCACCGCGACGGTGAATGCCAGCTGCGTCTCGGTCAGCGTGCCGATGAGCGCCACGGTCGACCTGGGGCTGAGCGCGGGCACGTCCACCACGGCGGCGGCGCGGCAGATGGCCAACGGCACCGCGCGGCTGGGCTACAACATCTATCAGGACAACGGCTATGCCGCGATCTGGGGCAACGGCAGCAACGGCGGAACGGTGCAGACGATGACGATCAACAATCTGCTGAGCTTCAATGCGTCGAAGACCGCCTATGGGCGCATACCGATCCACCAGTACGTGAAGGCCGGCGCCTATGCCGATTCGATCGTGGTGACCTTTACGTTCTGAGGCGGCGGTTCACATCGTCCGTGCCGCTTTCACAATGCCGGTGCAGGCTCCGAAACCGATGGAGCGGAAACCCTCCGCCTCGAATCTGCCGGAGAGTGCCAGTTCGTCGCCGTCCTCCAGGAAAGCGCGGGTCTCGCCCGAGGGCAGGGTCAACCGCTTCGCGCCGCTGCGGGTGATTTCCATCAGGCTGCCTTGCGAATCCTCGCCCGGGCCAGAGAGGGTGCCGGTGCCGAGCAGGTCGCCGCTCTGCAAGGCGCAGCCGTTGGAGGCGTGGTGCGTCACCATCTGCGCGATCGTCCAGTACATGGCATCTGCCGAGCCGTGGCTGAGGCGCTGGGGTGCAAGCCCCTGTTCGCGCATCGCCGCGCTCGACAAGTGGACCTCCAGGTTCAGCGCGAAGGAGCCGGCGACCTGGTCGGCCTCGTCCCACAGGTACGGCAGGGGGCGGGGGTCGCCTTCGGGACGAGGGGGCTGCGCCTGCCGGAAAGGGGCTAGCGCTTCCATCGTCACCAGCCACGGCGAAACGGTGGTGAGGAAGTTCTTCGCCAGGAACGGGCCGAGCGGCTGGTATTCCCACGCCTGCATGTCGCGCGCGGACCAGTCGTTGAGCAGGGTGAGCCCGGCGATGTGATCCTGCGCCTCGCCAACCGGGATGGGCGATCCTTGCGCGTTGCCGGTGGCAAGCCAGACCCCCAGTTCCAGCTCATAATCGAGCCGCGCGGCGGGGCCGAACGTGGGCTCCTGCGCATCGGGCGCCTTGGTCTGGCCAAGCGGGCGGATCACCGGCGTGCCGCTGGGGCGCACGGTGGAGGCGCGTCCATGATAGGCGATGGGAACGTGCTTGTAGTTGGGCAGCAGCGGATTGTCGGGCCGGAACAGACTGCCCACGGTCGTGGCATGATGAATGCCGACGTAGAAATCGGTGTAGTCGCCGATGTGGGCGGGCAGGTGCATCGTGGCATCGCCTACCGGGACCAGCAGCGGTTCGATGCGCGCGCGCTCCGGCGCGTCCTGTGAGAGCAGGGCGGATACTGCGCGGCGCAGAGCCCGCCGGGGGGCCGCGCCCAACGCCAGCAGGGCGTTGAGCGTGGGGGCGCTTGCCGCCTCGGCCGCCGTCAGGGCCTCGCCAGAGAGCAGGCCGCTGCGGGCGAGGGCGGCAAGGTCGAGGATCGCATCGCCGATCGCCACACCGCCGCGCGGGGCCTCGCCGGAGCGCGAGAAGATGCCCAGCGGCAGGTTCTGGATCGGAAAGTCGCCGCCGGCATTGGCGCTTTCCACCCAGGAAAGGCGCTGCGCGTCATGGGTCTCGTCGATGTGGGGGGGCATCGGCATATCGTCCTCTCCTGTCCGCTTCGAGGCGGCTGGACGCCGGATTGCCGCAGAGCCGCCAGTCTTGCAACGGCTATCACGGTGTTGAGGAGGCGGGAGTTGGAAGATGGGCCTAGAATATGGGCCCTAGAAAATGGGCCATGACTTCCACACGCTGAATGCGCTGGTCGCGATCAGTACGATGGATACGGCCGTCAGCAGCACCCGCGGCTTCATGCGCTTGGCGAACAGGGCGCCGAAGGGTGCCGCCACCACGCCGCCGATGATGAGGCCGACCGTGGCGGAGGTGAACGCGGAAAGCCCGATCGTGGCGATGAACGCGGCCGAGATCGAGGCGGTGAGGAGGAATTCGGCGGTATTGACGGTGCCGATGGTCTTGGCCGGTTCTCCGCCCTGCACCAGCAGGTTGGACGTGACCACCGGCCCCCAGCCGCCGCCGCCCGCCGCGTCGAGGAAACCGCCCGCCAGCGCCAGCGGCGCGGTGAAACGGGGGTCTTCGAAGCTGGGCTTGCGCATGCGAATGGCGCGAAACAGCAGGTACGCGCCGATGCCGGCCAGGTAGATCATGACGAAAGGCTTGGCGACCGAGGCGTCGATGCTGGAAAGCAGGTAGGCGCCGGTCACGCCGCCGACGATGCCGGTCGGCACCAGTCGCCAGAACAGGCCCCAGTTCACGTTGCGATGCCAGATATGGCTAAGGCCGGAAGTGCCGGTCGTGAACAGCTCGACCAGATGGACGCTGGCCGAAGCGGCGGCCGGGGCAACGCCCACGACGCTGACCAGAAGGGTCTGCGTGATGACGCCGAAAGCCATTCCCAGTGCACCGTCGACGATCTGTGCGGCAAAGCCGATGGCGATGAAGGGGGCGATCTCGGCCAGGCGGGCCGGCAGGTCTGCCATCAGCGAATCAAGCATTGAATTTCCTCCCGTGGCGGGGTTGGAGCAGTTCAGGGGGAGTTCGCGCCGGGCCAGGGCACTGCGTAGCGGCGCCGGGCCGGCCGAGGAAACCGGGATATGTCAGGTATGGGCGGCAGGGGCTTTCGGTGGACCGATGTACCCGGCAGCCGGAACGGACGCCTTCAGTTGTTAAAGCGGCGGCGCTCGGTCACGTCGACCTGCATCAGCTTGCCGTCGTGCACGGTCAGCTGGATCACGCCGAAACGCAGGCGCTGCAGCGCCTCGATCACATGCTGGACGCCTTCGTTCAGTAGCGGATGTTCAGCGGCGGGCGCTTCGGTGGGGTTGGCAATTCGCATGGGCATCTCCTCTCGCGTCGCGGGGCAGCGTTCCGCCGCGATGGCCCCGCTCGGAGGCCATGCGTCATTCGTATTCTCAATCTAATAAGTTGACAATAGGGTTGCCGGAGTAGCTTTGCTTTCAGCGCCAAAAGTCCTTTGCTGAGCGCGGGGACGATCAGTCCGCCTGCACATCGTCGGCCGCTTCCAGTCCCGACGCTGCCGGGACCAGGTCGATCGGGTCGGCCAGGGTGATCCCGTCGAGCAGCGTGGCAGTCGCGTCGCGTAGCTGGAGCATCAGGGCGCGGGTGCGGCAGTCCTTTTCCTCGACGCAGTTCTTGCAGGTTTCATGCGCGAAGCGGCTGGCGCAAGGCACCAGCGCCAGAGACCCGCGCATGACCCTGATGAGATCGCCATACGTGATGTCGATCGCGGGGACGCCCAGCCAGTAGCCCCCGTCCTTGCCGCGCTGCGAGGCGACGATGCCGAAGCGCGACAGCTCCGAAAGGATGACGGTAAGGAACTTCGCCGGAATGTTCTGGCTCTCGGCGATGTCTGTCAGGGGTATCGGGCCCTGGCCGTGCTTGTCCGCGAGGTGCTGCATGGCCCGGATCGCATAACGTGTTTTCTGCGACAGCATCGGAGCAATTCTCGCCAGGACTTGAAGGGCACACTTGCTCTACTTGACGCGGCTGCGTCAACCCGTCTCGCAGGGTGCTGGGGCCGGGCAAGGTCGGCAACGGTGGATTACTGGCTCAATGTCGCCGCCGATGATGGGATTGCAGGGCGGCGCAGGCGCTGAACAGGGCTATGGCTCGTCGTCAGGGTCGAAGTACCACCCGTGCCTCTCCACCATGATTGCGGGCACGGGTTCACCACGGGAATTGCGGGACGGGCGGAAGCGAAAGCGCTCGGTAATCAGCGCGCAGGTTGTCGCATCCAGTTGCGGTCGTCCGCTGGAGACGAGAATACGGCAGTCGCTAACCCGCCCGTCGACGCCGATGCGGTAGCGCAGCTTGAGTTCTCCGCCGGCCTTGGTTTCGCGCAGGTCTTTGGGCAGGTCCGAGAAGTGGAGGCGGCCGCGAATTTGCGTCGGCCGGGTAAGGGTGTCGTCGTCGCCGTCCCCATCGCCGTTCCCGCCGCCGCCATCGCCGTCTCCAATCCCGCCCGCGCCTTGTCCGGGGCCGGGCCGGTCGGACGCGCCGTTCTGCGTGGCGGCGCCGGTCCCGGCGCGTTGCGCGGTGACGACGGGCGGAGGCACGATCAGCGGCGGCAGGCGGGAGGGCGGGGCGACGATCTGCGTCGCCTTGTTGCGCAGGTTGGCGGGCGAGGGACGGCCCTTGGCGGCGGTGGAGTGCGCCTTCGCCGGCTTCTCGGGGCGGCGTGGCTCCTTGGGCGGATCGCGCAGCGGCACGATAGCGGCCAGTGCCTCGCGTCGTTCCTGCGGGGTCATGCGCGCGGCAAGGCCGGCGATTAGCGCGGCCAGCCCTCCCACCACAATCAGCAGCGAGGCAAGTGCCGAAAGAATGCGCTGCCGCGCGGACATATACACTTTTCGCGTCTCCTCGCAGGGGACAACCCGGAAAGTGCGCGGTTGGTTTCGTCGGGCAGCGGCCACGGATGAGGTGATTGGCGCGGGCCTGGGCGGGGCGCCGCTGTCTCGTTTCGGGCCACGGCGGCCCCCGATTAGCGGCAGATGCGACAAACCGAATTAAACACCTGCGGAACCATGACGAAAGATGTCCGTTTACTGGATCAACAACACCAATTCGGAGACGGTAAAATGACCCTTCTTCTCATCCTCATCGTCGGCGGCATCATTGGTTGGCTGGCTTCGATCCTGATGCGCACGGATGCGCAGCAGGGCATCTTCCTGAACATCGTCGTCGGCATCGTCGGCGCGCTGATCGCCGGTTTCATCATCACCCCGCTCATCGGCGGCGCTCCCATCACCAGCGGCGCGTTCGACATCATGTCGCTCTTCGCTTCGTTCCTGGGTGCGGTTGTCCTGCTGGCGATCGTCAACCTCTTCCGTCGCGGCTCGGTTCGGTAAGCCACGCGGACGGAGCCCGGTAAACGGGCTCCGCGCGGAGGCCGGCGCGTCCTCCCGATAATACGCGCCATACCGAGTAACAGAGGGAAAGGAATTTTCGCCATGAAGTCCATTACTACTTCGCGTCTTGCAATGATTGCCATCGCTTCTGCTTCGCTGGGCCTTGCCGCCTGCAACAGCCCGCAGCAGGAGGCCACCGAAAAGGCCGCCGACGCCGTCGAGGCGCAGTCCGACGCGGCAGCCGATGCGATGGAAGATCAGGCCGGGATGACCAGCGGTACGCCTTCGGAGGCGCTCGAGAACCAGGCTGAAGCAGTCGAAAAGGCTGGCGATGCAAAGTCCGACGCCATGAAGGACGCTGCTTCCAAGCAGAACTAACGGCCGCTTCAACGGTCGTACCGATCGGAGCCCGACCCCCTTGCAGGGTTCCGGCGGTAACGGGAGAGGATGGCGGCAACCCCGCCATCCTTTTTCGTTTGAGGAGCGCGCGCTCGGGGGGCGAAGCGGACGATAAAATCGCCGCGAAATCAAAATGCCACTATTGCACGCTTGAATTGTTGCGCTGCACGACAGAAATAGGCCCGGCACGGATTTTCCGCGTCCGATGATCTCTCCATCGCCGCAGCCAAGCCTTCGATAACCCTGAGAACAGGAACCATGACATGACCATTGCCCTGATGCCGCTGCCCTATGCCCAGGACGCACTCGAACCGCACATTTCCGCCAAGACGCTGGAAATCCACCACGGCGCCCACCACAAGACCTACGTCGACAAGCTGAACGCTGCGATTGACGGCACCGACGACGCTGGCAAGACCGTCGAGGAAATCACCAAGTCGGCATCGGGCCCCAAGTTCAACAACGCCGCCCAGATCTGGAACCACGGCTTCTACTGGCACTCGATGAGCCCCGAGAAGACCGAGCCCAGCGAGAGCCTGGCCACCGCCATCACCAACGATTTCGGCTCGATCGACGCGCTGCTCGAAGCGCTGTCGAACGAAGCCGTCAACCACTTCGCCAGCGGCTGGGCGTGGCTGGTCGTCGACGCCGGCAAGCTCAAGGTCATCTCGACCCATGACGCCGGCTGCCCGCTGACCACCGACGTCGTGCCGCTGCTGACCGTCGACGTTTGGGAGCACGCCTACTACATCGACCAGATGAACAAGCGCCCGGCCTACGTGAAGGCTGTCCTTGAAAACCTCCTCAACTGGAAGTTCGCGTCGGACAACTTCGACCGCGGCACGGCCTGGACCTACCCCGCGTAAGTCCTGCCGCCTGACGGCATACGAAGCCCCCGTTTCCGGCAAGGGAAGCGGGGGTTTTGTTTTGGGGAAAAGCCGAGGCCCGCCCCGCTGCAACCAGCCTCGCCTGCGGTGCCGCAACTCTTGACCTCATCCTTTTGCACCTGCGAAAAGACGCGTTCTGCAACGGGGGAATGATGTGAATCGCGGGTGGATCACGCTGGGGCTGGTGGTAGGCGGAACCATTGTCGGCCTGATGGGGACCGATCTGGTGTTGCCCGCAGTTCCGCACTTGCCCGAAGCGCTGGGCGGCGATCCGTCGCGCGCGCAGTTGGTGCTCGCGGCCTATGTCGGCGGATCGTGCATCGGCCTGCTCGGCTTCGGCGCACTGGGTGACCGGGTTTCCACCGCGCGGCTGTTCATCGGCTCGCTGCTGGCGACGGCGCTGCTTTCGCTCGCCTGCGCGCTGGCGACCAGTATCGAGGGGCTGATCGCACTGCGCGCAGTCCAGGGCGTGGTCGCGGCCGGGCCGGCGGTTTTCGCGCCGGGCGTGGTCAAGGCGATGTTCGACGAAACCCGCGCAGTCCGGGCAATCGGCTTCCTTGCAAGCATCGAATCGCTGGCGCCCGCATTGGCTCCGATTGCCGGCGCCGGGCTGCTCGCGCTGGGCGGCTGGACCTTGAGCTTCGAAGTCATGGCCGGCGCTGCGGCGGTGGTCGCCGCGCTGCTGGCGCTGACCGGCGGTGTTCCGCAAGTGAGCCGGCGGGGCCGGGGCAGCTTCGCGGCGCTGGTGAGCGACCCCGTGTTCATGCGCTACGCGGTCAGCCATGCATGTGTGCTGGGCGGGCTGCTGGTCTTCGTCTTCGGGATGCCCACCATCTTCGTGCGCGTTCACGGGGGCACCCTGGCCGATTTCATCGTCATGCAGCTATGCGGCATCTCGACGTTCATCGTCGCCGCCAATGCCTCGTCCGGCCTTGTCGCGCGGCGGGGGGCGGAGCGGGTGCTGAACATCGGGACCGGCATGGCCGCCGTCGCCGCGCTGGGTCAGTTCGCCTATGCGCTTGCCGGCGGGACTTCGGCGCTGGTGATCACGGCGCTGTTCGTGCCGGTCAATACCGGGCTGGGCCTGCGCGGCCCGCCGGGTTTCTTCCGCGCCATGATGGCCAGCCACGGCGACGACGCGCGGGGCAGCGCGCTCGTCATCCTGTTCCTGCTGGCGGCGGCGGCGCTGGGTACGGCGCTGGTTTCACCGTGGATCGAGCGCGGCACCGTGCCCGTGGCAGGTGCAGCGCTCGTTTTCCATCTGGTGTCGGTGCTGTGCCTCTTCGCACTTCCCGGGCTGCGCGAAGAGGGTGCTCTCAGCCCGTCTTGCGGGGCTTGATGTCCAGCGCGCCGAGTTCGCCTTCCAGCATCCGGGCCAGATCGGCGCGGGCGCGGGCGACGCGGCTTTTCATTGTACCGATCGGGCAGCCGGCGATTTCCGCCGCTTCCTCGTAGCTGAAGCCCGAGGCGCCGACCAGAAGCACCGCCTCACGCCGTTCGGGCGCGAGTTTCTGGAGCGCCACTTCCATGTCGCCCAGATGCAGCGGGCCTTCCTGGTCAGCTTCCATCACCAGCATCCGCTCGGCCACGCCCTCGTCGAGGTCGGTCTGTCGCCGCGAGCGCCGCAGTTCCGAGAGGTAGTGGTTACGCAGGATCGCGAAGGTCCAGGCCCGCATATTGGTGCCGGCCTGATACCGTTCCCGTGCTGTCCAGGCCTTGATCGCGGCTTCCTGTACGAGGTCGTCGGCAAAATCCGGACGGCCGGACAGGCCGCGGGCGAATGCGCGGAGGTGAGGCAGGACTGAGAGCAGTTCCAGGCGAAATCCCTCGTCGGCGGGGGAAGCCTTGATCCGCTCAGGCATCGTCCGGATCATCCAGCTTTTTCAGGAGATCCTTGAAGCTATCCGGCAGCGGTTCGTCCACCACGGAGTTATAGAGCTTCCTCAACCCCCCGGCCCAACCGGGCTCGCCGTCTCTGCGGACTTCCGGCGGAAGGCCCGGCATCCTGCCGGGATCACCACGTCCATTGGGCTGACTCAACACGAACTCCCTTTCACCGAAGCACACTTGCTGTGAGACCGGGGTACGGTCAAGCCCGGTGCGCTGTCTCGCTTTGGGGCACAAGGCCGGGGGCGGGCGCTGCTCGGATTTCGTCCTCCTGCAAGTCGGACGGACGTCGTTTGATCATGGAACAATCCACGTCGAGCATGGTTCCCTTGAGCATAATCTGTGGCATAGCACGATTCTCGCTGCGGTCACTTTTGACCGTAACGCGAGATCTGGAGTACAGGAAGTTGCTGGGTGATTGACCAGGCTCTGCTCGACAGGGTGCAGAAGCAAGCGTGGTTCCACAAATATCCGCGCGGCTGGCCGTTCCTGCTGTTCCTCATTGCGAGCATTACCACTGCTGTTTCGGTCATGGCGATCGAGCGGGCCGACAACGTCACGCGCGCTGTCGAACTGGACCGCAATCTCACCGAAATATCTTCTGCCCTGCAGCGCCGCGTGACCGAGAATATCGCGCTGCTGCGCGCTGGCAGCGCTTTGTTCGCCACGCAGGACCAGGTTTCCAGCGAACAATTCTCCGAATTTTCGCAGGATCTGCAGGGCGACGGCACGCTCTACGGCTCGCTTGGCATGGGCTGGGCGCCGGTGATCCGCGCCGACCGCATTGCCCCGTTCGAAGTCGCGCTGCAGACTTCGGGCGGCCGCCCCGATTTCACGATCGACCCACGGCCCGAGGCCGGCCAGGACATCGTGACCCCGATCGTCTATCTTGAGCCTCAGTCGCTGCCCAATCGCCTGGCGCAGGCTTACGACATGTTTTCCGACCCGGCTCGCCGCACGGCGATGGAGCGGGCGATGGCGCGCCGCGCGCCGGCCGCCACGAGCCTGCTTCACCTGGTGCAGGACCGTGGCAGCCCGCGCGCGGCCGGCTTTCTCATCTATATGCCGGTTTTCGCGGATCGGGGCAGGGGCCGCGCGGTCAAGGGCTTCGTGTTCAGCCCGTTCCGCGCCCAGGCGTTCCTGACATCGGCCAGCGAACTGTACCGCAACGACAGCGTCGACCTTGCGATCTACGACGACCATGTCGCGCCTGAAACGCTGATGGCCGAACAGCGGGCCGACGGCGTTTCCGGCCCCACGATAGAGCGGCGGATCGACGTGGCCGGGCAATCGTGGATAGTACAGATAAGCGACCGCAAGGCCGGCGTACTCTCCACCCTGTCGCGCATCACGCTGTTCTTCGGGGCGATCGCATCGCTGATGGTCATGGCGATCGGGCGGCTTATCACCAAACGCGCTGCAGAGGACCGGATCGTGCTGGAATGGCTGACCAGCCAGGCCTCTATCCGCAATTCGCTGACGCGCGAGTTGAACCACCGGGTCAAGAACACCCTTGCCAACGTGCTGTCGATCGCCGCGCTGACCCGCCGCCGCTCGACCGGGATTGACGATTTCACGGAAAGCCTGACTGCCCGCATCCGGGCGCTTTCGGCCACGCATGACCTGCTTTCGCAGTCGGATTGGGGCAATGCCGCATTGGGCGACATCGTTCGCTCGGAATTGGCGCCCTACATGGAAGGGCACGAAAGCCACGTCGCGATGTCCGGCCCGGCGATCAAGCTGGCGCCCAACGATGCGATGTCGCTGGGGCTGGCGATCCACGAACTGGCGACCAATGCCGCCAAGTACGGGGCGCTCAGCACGATAGAAGGGCGCATTCACGTCAACTGGGTGCTGGTCTCGCCCGAACTCGCCGAAATCCACTGGCGCGAAGAAGGCGGGCCGACAGTGACCGAACCGAAAAAGCGCGGCTTCGGACGCGATCTGATCGAAAAGATCGTCGCCCATGAACTCAAGTCCGAGGTGGACCTTAAGTTCAACCCGGGCGGCGTCGAATGCCGGCTCAAAGTCCCGGTGCGCGCCTCGCGCGAGTTTATCCTGCGTAACGAGCGGCGCTGAACGCCGGCTTGCGGGCCGGCGTTATCGTTTGTTTAAGTCGAATTGCACTATTCGTCCCTCATCAACCTGACGGGGGGAAGTATGGACGCGCGTAACTGGAACCGACACATCGTCGAGAAGGAAGTTCCCTGCATCATCGGAGGAATAGCGGTTCCGGCGTTTCTTTACGACCTTTGCGCCGGCGGCTGCATGGTCGAACTGGACGATTCGCGCGGCGTCATCGGCCAGCGAGTGATCATCGATCTCTATGAATTGGACACGGCCTGCGGCGAAGCCGTGTGGCAGTCGGGCCGCTGCGTGGGCGTGCGGTTCGACGTGCCGCTCCACGAAGCCGTAGTGCGCCATATCGGCTTTACGCCGCCGATCCTGCCTTTCGAGGAACAGGCCCCGCGCGATCGCTTCGGCCGCGTGCTGCCCCCGCTCGCGGCGGGGGAGCAGCGCCAGCTGGGCCTGTAACCCGGCCGTAGAAACGCCCCCGCCGAAGCGGGGGCGCCGTGGTCAGGCTACCGACCGGCTGGAATTGAAGAACAGCGCCTGGCTGATCGAAGCGCGCACGGTGGCTTCCTGGAAAGGCTTGGTGACCAGGTAGGTCGGCTCGGGCCGCTCTCCGGTCAAAAGGCGTTCCGGGTAGGCGGTAATGAAGATTACCGGCACGTCGCCGAACTTGAGCAGGTCTTCGACGGCGTCGATGCCCGAGCTGCCGTCTGCAAGCTGGATATCCGCAAGCACGAGGCCAGCCGGATGGCGCGAGAAGATCTCGACCGCCTGAGCATGGGTGGCGGCGGTGCCGACCACGGTATGCCCCAGATCGGTGACGAGGCCTTCGAGCTGCATCGAGATCAACGGCTCGTCCTCGATGATGAGAACCTGCGTCGCGCTCTCACCCTCGATTTCGAGAACGGCCTGGCTGACGAGGGAATCGATTTCCTCGACCGGAAAATCGAGGATCTGCGCGGTTTCCTCGCGCGAGAATTCTTCCACCGTGGTCAGCAGCAGGGCCTGGCGGTGTATCGGTGCGATCGTGGCGAGGCGCTCCTGCGCGGCCTGTTCGTGCATTCCACCGCTGCCCATGCTGGGCTCATCGACATGGCTTGTCGCCCAGATACGGGTGAAGGCGCCGTAAAGCGCCGCGCGGCTGTGGGCGATCGACTCGCGCAGCGAGCGGTCGGCAAGCGCCGCTTCAAGCGTTGCGCGTACATAAGCGTCGCCCGATTGCTGCGAACCCGTCAAGGCGCGCGCATAGCGGCGCAAGTAGGGCAGCTGTATGGCGATCTGATCAGAGACGGACATTCATGTTCCTCAGGCCTTTTGGGAAGTCATTCCCGATTGCACGTCGTTAGGCGCCCCTTGCGCCTGTGGGCCGATGTCATTTGTCTGACTCCGCAGCACAGATAGGGCAACCGGAAAATTTTTTACGATAGAACGCTTTTTCGGGAACCAACCTTGGGGCGTAACGTTCCACCATTGTCATCACCGGCTCCCCCACCCCCCCGCAACCGGTGATGACCCGATCCCGAGGCCTTCGTTCACCGTCATGGTGGACGGAGGCCTCAAAGTTTCTGGGCCGCGATTGTTCCGGCCGGGGTGTGAAAAAACTTTCCTCGATCCTGCTGGAAATGCTCGAAAACCTGCTTTTTCAGGGTTTCCGGTTGAACGTCGACGGACCTTTCTGAACATCCGTGCAGGTAAATGTCACATTTCGGGAACCAATTTCGAACCGGTGACGTTTGGTTTCCGACAGGTTTCTATGGAGGGTATCGCCATGTCGGCAACGATCGAAGCAAGCGTCGAGGCAGAGAAGCCCGAAGCAGCAGCAGCCGAAATCAAGGTTGCGCTCAGCGACCGTGACTTCAAGCGTGCGCTGGCCGACGTGGCTCCCCACCTTCGCGCATTCGCCCGCGGCCTTTGCGGCTGCCGCGACCGCGCCGACGATCTCGCGCAGGAAGCCATGCTGCGTGCCTGGGCCGCGCGTGAGCGTTATGCCGCTGGCACCAACTTCAAGGCATGGACCTTCACGATCCTGCGCAACCACTTCTATTCGGAAGCCCGCCGCGCCCGCTTCCACGGCGAGTATGACGAGCTGGCGGCAGAACGCATCCTGCGCGCCGAAGCCAGCCAGGAAAGCGCGGTCGAACTGGCCGATGTCCTGCGCGCGCTGACCGCAATTCCCGAAAGCTACCGCGAAGCCCTGGTGCTCGTGGCCGCCGGCAACCTTTCCTACGAGGAAATCGCCGATATCTGCGGGATCGCCCTCGGCACCGTGAAGAGCCGCATCTGCCGCGCCCGCGCGATGCTTTCCAAGATCATCGAATCTGGCCAGCTTCCGGACTTCCGCCACAACTTCGTCCTGACTGGCGATGCGATCGACGCTTTCTTCGGCGAACTGCTGAAGGTTGCCAACGTCGATCCCAAGATGGTCAAGGGCCGCAATCTGCTGGCTGCCTGACGGCCCGTTTGAAGACAAGGAACACCGTACCTTGGGTGCGAATATCCCGACCCCAGGTAAAATCCTCATAGTCGAGGACGAGTTTCTGGTAGCCCTTCAGTTGGAAGACATTCTTGCCGATGGCGGTCACTCCGTCATCGGCACCTTCCCTGACATGGCTTCGCTGGGGCGACTGGGCGAGGCGCCGGACGTGGCCCTCGTCGACCTCAACTTGCGTGACGGGCTTACAGGCCCGGCCATCGCCCGCGACTTGTCGGGTCGTTATGGCGCGCGGGTCATCTACGTCACCGCTAATCCCGGCCAGATCGATATGCCGGCGCCAACTGCTGTGGGCGTCGTCCAGAAGCCGTTTACGCGGCAGGCGATCCTGGCCGCTATTTCCTATGCCTTGTCCGGCTGCCCCGATGCCGTCCGCCCGGACGCGCTGGAGCCGCTATGCCAGATCAAGACCCGTATTTGCGATTAGGAGAGGGGCCGCAAGAGCCCGGGCCCGTAACCATAAAAACATGGGGCCTGAGAAAGAGGGCGAGAGGATGAGCGAATTTATCCTTCAATGCCTGCAATACTATGGCGCCGCTGCGGGAACCGTGGCGGCGCTTATTGTTTCGCTCGACCTTGGCCGGCGATGGACGGGCTGGGGCTTCGTGATTTTCGTGACGAGTTCGATCGCCCTGGTGGCCTGGGGCTTCCTGGACGACAAGGCGCAGGGGATAGGCGTGCAGAACATCGCCCTGTTCGCGATCAACTGCGTGGGCGTGTGGCGCTACCTGCTGGTGCCGGCGCGAAACGGGAAATAGAACGAAAGGGCGCGATGACCGAAGCCACCGCGCCCCCGCAGCTCACGCAAGGTCCGAGAGGGTGTCAGACCGCGCCGAGCGCGTGCTCGCCGGCGTCCTGCCCGTGAATGGGCTTGCCGGTCAAAAGCTTGAATACATCCTTGATGCCCAGGTCTGCGGTCCAGACTTCGCCGTCCTGGATGTCGAAGCGCAGCATCACCACTGACGGATCGGCCTTGCCATCGGGGAACCACGCCTCGACGGCATTGTTCCAGTGCTTGTCGCGCAGGGCCGGATCGGTTTCCTCGACGATGGTGCCGTCGATGCAGGCGAATACGTCGTGGCCCTTGGTCATGACCTGACCCATCGCCTTGCCGCCGGGTGCGATGCGGTTGCTGCGCTTGGCAAAGAACCAGACGGCGTGATGGGCATCTTTGTCCAACTGGGCCGTCATCGGTTCGGCATGGCCGGGAGCGCCGTCCAGCTTGATCATGATGAAGGGGCTGGACTGGAACGACTTCCAGAATGTTTCGCGAATGTCCTTGTCCATGGCGGTCTCCTCTATGGGTGTTTGACTGATCAACGCACCGTGCAGGCCGTGCGTTCCCCCAAAAAAGAAAGGCCTCCCCTGCGTTTGCCGCAGGGAAGGCCCGACTGGTCCAGCTATTGGCCACATAGCGGCCTGAAGTAGCGCACTATTCGCGGGCGTCGCCTGGCAGTTCCTTTTCGGCTGCCGCCAGTTCCTTGGGCTTGCGTTCCTCAAAAGTGGCGGCGAGCTTCTTTTCGGTCTGCGCGGACATCTTCTTGTCGGCGGCGGGGAACATGTCCTCCTCTTCCTCGTCGATGTGGTGGAGGTAGCGGTGGCGCAGTTCCTTGAACTTGGTCAGCCAGGCCGACGAACTCATGTCGGTTTCGACCAGTTCGCCAAGGAAATCGTCGATTTCCTTGTGTTCGGACACGGAATGGCGCGCCTCGTCGCGCAGGTCCGGGTTGCCGAGCATAGTCGCGTAGAGCGATTCCTCCTCGGCGGCGGCGTGGGCCTGCAGTTCCTTGCGCAGCTTTTCGAACAGGTCGCGGCGCTCCTCGCTGTCGCCCTGGGTTTCGCCCAGCTGCGCCAGCATGGTGCGGTGCTTGTCGTGGTCGGCCTTGAGGTCCTCGAAAATCGTGGCGTCTGCCATGTCGGCTCCTGTGATTGCTGTTTCTTTGCCAATGGAACGGCCCGCAGCGCATCCGGTTTCCGATGAATGTGACAACTTCGTGCCCGGTCGCGCGTTTGACCAAGGCAAGGGACTGATCGGAAAGCGCAAACCATATGCCGCGCCTCAAATTCGCCGACGACACGGCAGCAGGGACCACCCGCAAGCCGGTACGCGGTAACAAGTGGGCCTATTTCGACGCCGACGGCGAGCGGATCAAGGACCGCGACGAGATCGACCGGCTGAACCGGATCGCCCTGCCGCCGGCTTATGCGAACTGCTGGTTTTCACCCGACCCCCACGTCCACCTGCTGGCAACCGGCTATGACGCGCGCGGGCGCAAGCAGTACCGCTATCACCCCGACTGGCGCGAGGCGCGCGAGGCGATGAAGTTCGAGCTGTGCCCGCGCTTCGGCGAGGCGCTTCCGGCCTTGCGTGAGCGGGTGGAGGGCGACTTGAAAGCCCGCAATCTGGGGCGCGACCGGGCCATCGCCTCGGTGGTCGCGCTGCTCGATACCGGCGCGATCCGGGTTGGCAACGAGTGCTATGCCAAGGCCAACAAGAGCTTTGGCGCCACCACCTTGCGCAGCCGCCATGCGAAGATCGAGCGCGGCACGCTGCTGCTGCGCTTCAAGGGCAAGTCGGGCAAGCTGCAGGAGATCGCCTGCGACGATCCCTCGCTGGTGCGCTGCGTGCGCAAGATGCAGGACCTGCCCGGCCAGCACCTGTTCCAGTATCTGGACGAGGAGGGCACCCCAGTTCCCGTGCACAGCCACGACGTCAACGAATACCTGGCCGAGACGATGGGCGTCACCGAACAGGGCGAACACTTCACCGCCAAGCATTTCCGCACCTGGGCGGCGAGCACACTGGCTTTCACCGCGCTGTGGGAGCAGCCCGGTGTTTCGCTGCGCACCCTGCTGGACGAGGTATCGCAGTGCCTGGGCAATACTCCGGCGATCGCGCGCAAGTCCTACGTCCACCCGGCGGTGATTGCGGCGGCGAAGGGTGATGACGGAGCGGGCACAATGCCCGAACGCCTGCCGCGCCGCACCCGCTGGATGAGCCGCGAGGAGCGCGGGCTGCTGGAATTCCTGAAGACTGCGGACTGAGTTTGACGGCGCCTGCCTAATCCGGGCGGCGGTAGGGGCCCAGAGTGGCGATCAGGGCCAGCACACCCACCAGCGCCGCGCCCGAGCAGGCAAGGGCGAGGTCGGCGTTTCCGGTCACGTCGACGGACCAGCCGAACAGCGGCGGCCCGAAGGCGGCGCCCAGGCTGAACAGGCCCAGGATCAGGCCATATGTCGCGCCGTAGTTTTCCAAGGCGGCATAGCGGCTGGTGAAATAGGCCAGCATGTCCACTTCCGCCCCAGCGGCGAGGCCCAGCAGCAGGGCCGCGGGAATGGCGGGACCGTGGAAATACAGCACCGCGCAGGCGATCACCGGCGAGGTGAGGAACAGGCAGGCGACGCGCGGGGCGTGGAAACGGTCAAACAGCCAGCCGACCACCGCGCGCGACACTACCACGGCGGCGCCGATGAACGCGGCGACGCCGGCGGCACGCGCGGGGGAAATGCCCCGGTCGACCAGCATCGGCACGAGATGGACGATCAGCGCGGCGACGATAACGCCCAGCAGGAAACCGATCGCGGCGATCTTCACGGTAGCGCCGGTGATCTCGGTGCGGCCGCGTTCGCGGGCCAGGCGAAGAGGGCGCAGATCCGTATCGCCCCGTCCCGTCAGCAGGCTCACGGGGATGCCGATGGCGGCGACGACGGCGGCGATCACCAGCAGTCCGGTGCGCCAGCCCTGCGCGGCGATGACCGGGCCCAGAAGCGCCGGGGCCAGCATCGCGGCCATGCCCGTGCCCATCAGCATCAGCCCCAGGGCAAAGCCGCGCCCGGAATCGAACCGCAGCGATACCACGCGCGCCCAGATCGCCGGGGTGGTGCCGCAGCCGGCCAGCGAGACCAGCAGCCACAATGCATACCACGCCGTCAGCGAAGGCCCGGTCTGCGCCAGCGCCGCAAAGGCCAGCGGGGTCGCGATATAGCTGGCGATGGCGATGCGGCGGTTGCCGAAGCGGTCCGCCAGCCGCCCGATAAGGGGGGCGGACAGGAAGATGCCCAGTTGCTGGAACGTCGCCGCGCCCGAAACCTGCGCGCGGGTCCAGCCGAATTCGGCCTGGAGCGGGGTGACGAACAGGCCCAGCGAATAGAAACCAACCCCCATCATGCCCACGCCGATGGCCAGCGCGGCGGCCAGCACGGTGGGCCAGTCGGATGCGAGTTCGGCGCGCGCGTCGGCGGAGGAAGGGCTCATGCCGCCATGCTGGCACAGCGCGGTGGTCGAGGCACGGGGTTTGCCCGCGCAAGATCGCAGAGCGGACATTGCCCGCGACGCCCTTCCGGCGCTAAAGGACGGGCATGACTTCATCCGCGACCCTTCCCGCCATTCTCGTCGTCACCACTGGCGGCACGATCGACAAGCAGTATTTCGACGCGCTCAGCGAGTACCAGATCGTCGAGAGCGTGATCGGTGAGCTGCTGGAAACCGCGCGCGTGGCGCATCCTTTCCGCATCGTCGAACTGCTGCGCAAGGACAGCCTGGAGCTGACCGACGAGGACCGGGCGCTGATCGCGGCGACCGTCGCCGATGCGCCCGAAACGTTGGTGGTCATCACCCACGGCACCGATACGATGACGCAGACCGCCGCCGCGCTCGCTCATCTCGAAGGCAAGACGGTGGTACTGTGCGGCGCGCTTGCCCCGGCGCGCTTTGCGCAAAGCGATGCCGCCTTCAACCTCGGCATGGCCTTCGCCACCTGCCAGGCCGCGCAGCCCGGTGTGTGGATCACGATGAGCGGTTCGGTGTTCGACGGGCTGAAAGTGCGCAAGGACCGCGAGGCAGGCAAGTTCCTGCCGATTTAACGTCCGGCCATCTGTCTTTAACCATTACAATCGTTGCGAATGCTGGCGTCTAGGGAAGCATCCCTAGGTGTTGTTTGTGCGATCGATAACCCTGCGCCTGTAGCTCTTTACGGCAACAGGTGCCGGTTTCGCGTTTCCCTTCGCGTCACGGCCCTCCTTCGCGAAGGCAGGACATTTGACGCTGGCAGTGCACATCAAGCCCGACATCCAGGCCCCGCTCGTTCATGCTCCGATCGGCGCGATGATCGTCGATACGGCGGGGGTCATCACCTGGGCCAACGCCGCCTGCGCCACGCTGCTGGCCGAGCCCGACCCGGAAAGCCTGTGCAACGGCCTGCTCTTCGTCATGTTCGGCGAAGAGGAAGCCGAGATGCTGCGCCAGATGTTCGAGGTGTTCTTCGGCGCCCCGATCGGGCAGCGCGATGCCTGGACCCGCAAGTTCACCCTCCACGCCGCCGACGGTTCGCGTCCGGCGATCTCGCTCACGCTGACCCCGATCGCGGGTGAGGACGATGGCCGCGCGGTCATCTACTTGCGCAACACCACCCGCGAACTCACCGCAGAGCGGCGTTTCAACCAGATGTTCGAGACGCTGCCGCTGGGCCTCGTGGTCGTCGACGGCAAGGGCCGTATCGCCCAGGCCAATGCGATGCTGGCGATCCAGTTCGGTTATCAGGTGGTCGACATGATCGGCCAGCCGCTGAACATGCTGCTGCCCGAACGCTACCGCGATGCCCATGCCCAGCAGCTGGCCGGCTACCGGGACGCGCCTGAATCGCGGATGATGGCGGCGGGGCGCGATCTTACCGGGCTGCACCGCTCAGGCCGCGAATTTCCCGTCGAAGTGGCGCTGACCCGTTTCGAGAATCCGGGCCAGCCGCTGTTCATGGCGATCGTCAGCGACATCACGCACCGCAAGCGTTCCGAAACCGCGCTGCAGCAGACCAATGCGCAGCTTGAGGAATTCACGTATGTTGCCAGCCACGACCTGCGCTCGCCGCTGCGGGGGATCGGCGATCTGGTGACCTGGATACGGGAGGACCTCGACGAGACTTTCGGCGTGGATGCGCTGCCGGAAAGCGTGCAGCACAACTTCGATCGCATCACCCAGCGCATCGCGCGGTGCGAGCAGATGATCGACGATCTTCTCAGCTATGCCCGCGCCGGTGTGCGCGATCCGCAGATGCATTCCATCGACCCGCGCGAACTGGTCGAGGAAGCGATGGTGATGAGCAGCATCCCGGACAGCTTCACCGTCGACGTGGAGATCGCCGGAGAGCACCTGATGGCCCCG
Organism: Novosphingobium sp. P6W; assembly: GCF_000876675.2. Taxonomy (GTDB): domain Bacteria; phylum Pseudomonadota; class Alphaproteobacteria; order Sphingomonadales; family Sphingomonadaceae; genus Novosphingobium. The sequence goes on along the minus strand of NZ_CP030352.1, from coordinate 2,839,685 downwards.
CGCGCGCCGCTATCCACATCGCTGCGCAATCTCATCTCCAATGCGGTGAAGCACCATGGCGGACAAAGCGGCCGCATCCGCATCGCCATGCGTGAGGAGGGCCGGTTTTCCATCTTCACGGTCGAGGACGACGGGCAGGGCATCCCGCCCGGCAACGAGGAACGTATCTTCAAACTGTTCCACCGGGCCTCGCCCGGCACCGATGGCGACGGGGTGGGGCTGGCCTTCACCCGGCGCATGATCAACGCCCACGGCGGCGTCGTCTCCGTGCAGGGCAACGGCCCGCTGGGCGGCGCCACCTTCGAAGTCCACTGGCCCCGGATATTGCTGAGGGAGAACGACGATGAATGAATTCGGCCCCATACCCAGCGAATGCGATGTCCTTGGCGCGCGCAATGGCCTGGGCGACTGCACGGTGCTGCTGGTCGACGATGACGACGTGGCGATAGAGGGCGTGCTGCGCTCGTTCCGCAAGCATCAGGTGCCTTGCAGCACGGTGACCGCGGGGGACGGCGGCGAGGCGCTGCAGATCCTGCGCGGCCGCCATGCCAGCAAGCGCATCGACACCCCGGTCATCGTTCTGCTGGACCTCAACATGCCCGGCATGGACGGCTTCCAGTTCCTCGATGCGATCCGGGCCGATATCGCGCTGCGCCGCACGGTGGTTTTCGTGCTGTCCACTTCGGCGCGCGATCAGGACCGTTGCCGTGCCTATGACGGGCATGTCGCCGGCTACATGGTCAAGTCCAGCGTGGGGCCCCAGTTCGCCCGCCTGGCCGACTTCATCGGGCAGTACGCCCGAACGCAGCATTTGCCGTGAGACCCGCGTTTCTCGAGGCCTGGCTCCTCACCTCGCAAGGACCTCTGCCCATGGATAACCTGCACAACGGTACCCAGAACATCCACGCCCTGATCGTGGATGACGACGACGTGGACCGGGAACGGCTGATGCGCATGCTGCGGCGCGGCCCGCGGGAGATCACCGTGGAACAGGCCGCCTCGCAGGCCGAGGCGCTGGGGCTGATCCGCCAGCCGGAGGCGCATTTCGACATCGTCTTCCTCGATTTCGGGCTGACCGACGGCGACGGGCGCGACCTGCTTCCCGCGATCCGCAGCGAGATCGACCCGGACTGCCCGATCATTGCCGTCACCGGCAATGCGGACGAGCAGATCGCGGCGGACTCGATCAAGTCGGGCATGACCGAATACCTCACCAAGCGCTCGCTTTCGCCCGAACGGGTGGCGGCTTCGGTGGAGGAGGGCATGGCGTGGCGCCAGTACCGGCTGGACCTGCGCCGGCAGGAAGAGGAACTGACTCACCGCAGCCTGCACGATCCGCTGACCGACCTGCCCAACCGCACGCTGTTTTCCGACCGGCTGGGACAGGCCTGCGCCCGGGCCCGGCGCAGCGGCGATCCCTTCGCGGTGGTGATGATCGACCTCGACCGCTTCAAGGAGATCAACGACAGCTTCGGCCATGCCGCCGGCGACGCGGTGCTCATCGCCATCGGCCGCCGCCTGCGCGAACACCTGCGCGAGGTGGACACGATCGCCCGGCTTGGCGGCGACGAATTCGCGGTCCTGCTGCAGAACGTCGACGGCGAGGAATCGGCGCTGGCCGTGGCCGCCAAACTCACCGAGCTGATCTCTCAGCCGATCGTCCATGGCGGGCGGATGCTGCATGTCGGCGCTTCGCTTGGCATCGCGCTGTGCCCGCTGCTGGGCTTCGCGCCTGATGAGCTTCTGGCCGCCGCCGACGAAGCGATGTACGCGGCCAAGCGCGGCGGGAGCGGCGCCAAGGCGGTCCTTGCACAAAGCGACAATTGCGCCGCGCCGCGCGCGCCTGTTCAGGGCGGTATGCTGCGCGACATCGAGCAGGCCATCGCCGCCCGCGCGATCGACTGGCACTGGCAGCCCAAGGTCGACATGCGAAGCGGCCTGATCCTGGGCTTCGAAGCGCTGGTGCGCTGGACTCATCCCCGCAGCGGCCCGATCGCGGCCGATGTGCTGATCGAAACGGTGGAACAGTCACACCTGCTGGAATCCTTCACGTACCTCAGCCTCGACGTGGTGCTGGAACAGTTCGCGAAAGTGCAGCACCTGCTGGGCAATGCGGCGATCTGCATCAACGTCTCGGCCCGGATGCTGGAGCGGCCGGGTTTCGTAAGCCAGGTCGTCCAGACCACCGCGCGGCACGGAGTGGACCCCGCAAGGGTGATGCTGGAACTGACCGAGACGGCGCTGATCGCCAACCCGGCGCAGGCCAAGCGCGTGATCGAGCAGCTTCACAATCACAAGATCTCGCTGGCGATCGACGATTTCGGCGCCGGGTTCACCTCGTTCGGATATCTGCGCGAATTCGCGGTGAGCGAGATCAAGATAGACCGCTCGTTCATCTCGCGCTTCACGGAAAGCCGGTTCGATCAGTCGCTGGTCCACTCGCTTGTCGTGCTGTGTGAAAGCCTGGGCATTCCGCTGGTGGCCGAAGGGGTGGAAAACCCCGAGACTCAGGCGATGCTGGTGGCGATGGGCTGCCATGCCGGGCAGGGCTACGGCATCTGCCGCCCGATGCCTTACGACGACGTGCGCGGCTGGGTGGAGATGTGGAACGCCGATCGCGACGAACAGCGGCTGCGGGCCTGAAAGGCCGCAGGCTCGGATCGAGGGGTGAGAGCGGGCGTTGACTTGCCGGGCGGGTTGAGGCGATAACCCGAACAACGGGCCTGCGCGGACGCCCGTTCAGACGCTCTCGTCCAAGTCCGCTCCATCCGCCGCGATTGCGGCGAGGGGAGCGTGTGAATGACGATCGGAACTTCTGCGATATCGCCGGTGAGGGCGGGGCCTGCGCCCATTACATTGATGGCACTGTTCCTGAAGTTTCTTCGCTTCGGGGCGCTGGCGTTCGGTGGGCCGGTGGCGCAGATCGAGATGCTGCGCCAAGCGCTCGTCGAGGACGAAGGCTGGATCGAGAAGGCGCGGTTCAGCCGCCTGCTGGCGGTTCTTCAGGTGCTGCCGGGGCCTGAGGCGCATGAACTATGCGTCCACATGGGCATGATCGCGCGGGGCCGGATCGGCGGGTTGCTGGCCGGGTTAGGCTTCATGTTGCCGGGGTTCCTGCTCATGCTGGGCGCAGGCTGGGTCTACGTTACGTGGGTGGCCGGCAATACCGGATTCGCGGGCGTTCTTCTTGGCGTGCAGATCGTGGTGCTGGCCGTGATCCTGCGCGCGGTCGTGCGGATAGGGGCGCACATCGTCGAAAACTGGCTGCTCGGCATCATCGCCGCCGTCAGCCTGGTGGTGACGCTGATCGGCGTGCCGTTCTGGGTTGCGCTGGTAGCGGGAGGACTTGCCTATTCCCTTTCGCACCGCCCGGCCGTGATGACGGTGACCGTAGCTGCGGTCATGCTGCTGGCGTCGGTGTTTCATGCCGACGCGCCTCCATCACCGCCGGTGATGGAGGCAGGGCATGCTCCGTTGACCATCTTCGCGCTGTTCCTTGCGGGGCTCAAAGGTGGACTGTTGACGTTTGGCGGGGCCTACACCGCTATTCCCTATGTACGTGCGGATACGGTCGGCCGGGGCTGGCTCGGCGATGCGACTTTCCTTGACGGCATTGCGCTGGCCGGGGTTCTGCCCGCACCGCTGGTCATCTTCGCAACATTCGTGGGATACGTGGCGAGCGGGCCGACGGGCGCACTGGCCATTACCGCAGGCATGTTTCTTCCGGCCTTCGCCTTCTCCCTGGTCCTGTTCGAGAAACTCGAAGCTCTCGTCGAGAACCCGGCGCTGCATCGGATTCTGGAGGGCATCGCAGCGGCGGTGGTAGGGATTATCGCCGCAACATTCCTGCAACTGGGCTACGCCGCCAGTGAGCGCATTTCAGGCCATGTGGTCGCGATCGGGCTATTTGCGGCCGCCCTGCTGACTGTGTGGCGTGTCAAAGGGCCATGGGTAACGCCCGCAATCATCGCGGGAGGCGCGGCCGCCGGGTGGGCTTTCTTCTGATCGCCGCTGCCTGAAGGCATGACCGCAGCCGCAGCTTTTGCGCGCGTGCAGGGAAATACCTTGATGCCGGACATAAATCTCTGCACATCCGCCCGCCCGATTATCTGGAAGTATCATGCAGAAAGTATTGAAGTTTTTAATCGTCATCGTCGTTGCGGCGACGGTGATGTTCGGCGGCCGCTGGTATATGTACGTGGCCCAGGCCGACAGCCCTTATGATGAAGTCGGCATCGCGCTGAACGGTTATGCGCCGGCGCCGCTGCGGGCCTGGGGCTGCCACAAGATGCAGGCCCGTTTCCCGGGTCAGTTGCCGCCTTACGGCTGTGCCGGCGCTGACGGCCGCAGCTGGATGTAATGTCCTGCGGGCTGCCGTTTGAGTGCGGCAGCCCGTTCAGCCCTGAAAAATCAGCCCGACCTCAGGTGCGCACTTTCATTACCCGGCCGATGGCCGCGCGCACGTCGCGTTCGCCGTAGGGCTTGGTCACCACCGGAACGCGCTTGAACTCTCCGGTCTGGAGCGAGCGCTCGCCGTAGCCGCTGGCGAAGATGAACGGGATGCCCCGCTCCTGCAGCGCGCTGGCGATGGGGGCACTGGTGTCCTTGCCCAGGTTCACGTCGAGCATGGCGAAGCTGACTTCGGCCGCGTTCAGCACCTCCATCGCGGTGTCCACTGAACCGGCGATGCGGCAGTCCGAAAAACCGAAGCCGCGCAGAACGTCTTCCGCCTCCATGGCGATGATGACGTTGTCCTCCACGATCAGCGCGACGCCGTCCGCCAGTTCCTCGGTGAAGTCGGCCGCCTGGGGAGGTTCGACAACGGTGTTGTGGCGGGGCGCACCAGGCGTCTCGAAGCTGGAGATGTGATCGACAGGTACGATGAACAGGGCGTGCAGCCCTTCCTCGGGGTAGATCACCGATGCGGAACCGCTAAGTTCGTGGGGGATCGTGCGCTCGATAATGGTCGAACCGAAGCCGCGCCGGGTCGGCGCTTTTACCGGCGGGCCGCCTTCCTCGCGCCAGTCGATCTCCAGCGAACTGTCGTCGCCGCGGCCGAGCACGATCTGGATGACGCCGCGCGAATCCGACAAGGCGCCGTACTTGCACGAATTGGTCACCATCTCGTGGATGACCAGGGCGAGGGTGGTGAAGGCGCCCGGTGCGATCAGCGCGTCCGGTCCTTCGATTACGACGCGGTCCAGGCTGTGGCTGGCATAGGCGGCCGTCTCGGTGCGGATCAGGTCGTAGAGCGAGGAGGGCGACCAGTCGACGCGGGTCACCTGGTCATGGGCGCGGGCCAGGGCGTGGATGCGGCTGCCGACGATCTCGGCGAACTCGTCGATCGTCTTGGCGCCTTCCTTGCTCTGGGTGACGAGGCCCCGGATCAGATTGAGGATATTGCGCACGCGGTGGTTCAGCTCGGCGATCAACATGTCCTGCTGGAGGCTGGCCTGCTCACGCTCGGTATGCGCCGCGTCGGCCAGGCGCAGAACCACTTCGAGCAGGGTGATGCGCAGCGATTCCGCCGTCGATACTTCCTCGCCGGTCCACGCACGGGCATAGCCGCGGCGTTCCTCCTTCCAGATCTCGAAGCTCTTGCGCGGGGTCAGGCGCGAACCGTTGGGCCCCAGTTCGATGGTCTTCTCGGGATTACCGGCCCATTTCACCTCGCGCACGTGTTCGGCGCGGAACAGCACGATGTAATCGCGCGGCGATCGGCTGACGGGCAGGGCGAGCAGGCCGGCGGCCATGTCGCTCCACTCGGCGGCAGGCCCGTAGACCGCGGCGATGTTGTCGGTGGACCATACGGTGCTGGCGCCGGCGGTGTTGAGGAAGCGGGCAAGCGCGGAGAACTGTTCCTCGCTCGGCGTGCTGCCATGGGCGATGAAGCGCCCGTCCACCCAGCCGACCACGCCGTCGAAGGGGATGACCTGGCCGATCGCATCGGTGAACTCGTCGAAGGCTTCCAGCAGCGATCCGCCGCTGGCGACGCGGGCCATGATCTCGTCATGAAGGCGCATCGATTCCGCGCGCTTCTCCAGCGAGAAGTCGGTTTCCTTCTGCTCCAGCAGATAGGCGAAGAATTCGCCGAACAGCTCGGCGGCGGTGCGCACGGAGTAGGACAGGATGAGCGGTGAATAGTGGTGGCAGGCCATCAGCCCCCACAACTTGCCCCGGCGCATGATCGAAACCGACATCGAGGCCTTGACCCCCATGTTGCGCAAATACTCGATATGGATCGGCGAAACCGCGCGCAGGCCCGACATGGTCAGGTCCAGCGGGTCGCCGTTGGGGCCGGTGGCGGGATAGATCGGCACAGTCGGATCGTCGATGTCCGAGATGATGCGCAGCATGTTGCGGGTGTAGAGCCGGCGTGCCTGGGCGGGAATGTCGGACGAGGGGAAATGCTGGCCCTTGAAGCTGTCGACCATGCCGTTCAGGCTTTCGGCGATGACTTCACCGGCGCCGTCGCCTTCGAAGCGGTAGATCATCACCCGGTCGAACCCGGTCAGCCCGCGCAGGTGACGCGCGGCGCTGGTGCACAGCTGCTCGATCGTGGGCGCACTGCGCAGACGCTCTATCATCGGGCGGACGTAGGAGACGAAATCGCGCCGCTTGCCGCCTTCGTGAGGCTCGATCTCCAGCACGAAGGACCGGCCGGAGGGATGGACGGCCACATCAAAGACCTGTCCGTCGCCCAGGAGGTTGATCTCGAACATGCGCTCGACGGCGTTGGTGCTGCCCATGATCTGCAGGCGGGTGCGGATGTCGTGCAGCGCGCTCACGCCGAGGAACTCGGTGGCGGACAGGCCGATGAGATCGCGCGGGGCCTTGCCGAACAGCGCCTCGCAGTTGAGCGAGACGTGGTTGATGATCCAGTCGCTGGAGAACGACAGGAGCCAGCCGAAGCTCTGGATACGGCCGATGATGTGGATCGGCTCAAGGTCGCATGTCGACAGGTCGACCGGGCGGGCGGCGCCCTCTTCGTAATCAGCCATCGGTGCGCTGCCCGGTGAAGATGTCGGCGCTGGCGGCGAAGGCACCCGTGAAAATAGCGAATGCGGCAAGCGCGGCGGTGCGCGCGGCTTCGGCCTGCGCTGGAGTGAAAGTCCGGCCCCGCAGCGTCGGCACCAGCGCTTTCCAGGCCTCGTGGCCGCGTCCGTCGGTCATGTAGGCGGAGCGGAAACCCTCGGCCTCGCCCCAGTAGCCCCGCTGGCGGATCATGGTGAGCCCGAGGCGTGAGCCGCAGACCACATAGCCTACCCCCGCAGCCGCATCCTCGCCGGCAATTTCGGCGGGCGCGTCAAGTACCGGCAAAGCTGCGGCGTCGATGCCCAGCGCGGCAAGGTCGGCGCGCAGCATCGCTGGATAATCCGGGCATTCCAGTCCCAGCCGCTCTTCCACGAAACGGCTGAATACCGGGAACAGCGGCGCCAGGCCGATGGCGTGGGCAGCCAAAAAACGGGCCAGATCAGCGCGGCCCGACAGCGTCAGGGAACCAAACGATGCGTCCAGACGCTCATGGGAAGGGCCCGTCGCCTCGCGCAGGAGGCTCAGCATATCGGGCAATACGGTTGGTCCGGCGTCGGCGTGCATGGTAACCCGCTAAATGCCCTTATGGGCGATTTCAAGCGAACCGTATGGCTCGCTCCGTTCCCGGAACACACATTGCGTTCGAATGTTCCTCAGTAACATAGTAGCACCGCTCCGAAGCCGCGTCTGTGCACTTATGATCGCTCGGGCAGGGTTCCAAGGGAACCGGTTGGGATCACCGGGGTTATCTTTGCCATTGGCCCGCCAACGGGTCTGCCCGTCGAGGACGAACCCATGAGCTCAATCCCGCAGACAAGCCCGGTTTCGGCTGCGGCCATCGCCGGTAGCGACCTGCTTTCGGCCCTGCGCCAGGACGATCTCGCCCTGCTGGAGCCGCGCCTCGTCGAATGTCGGCTGAAGTCTGGCGAGATCATCTACAATCCCGGCGACAACGTCGAATATTGCTACTTCCCCACCGAAGGCGCCATGAGTTCCTACTTCGTCGAGATGGAAGACGGCATGGCGGTGGAAACCATCCTGATCGGCCGCGAAGGGGCGCTTGGCGGCATCGTCAGCGCCGGCTCGCTGCCTGCCTATGCCCGCGCCAACGTCCTGCACGAAGGCGTCTTCCTGCGTGTCAGCGTGCACGATCTCGATGACGCTAAGGACCGCTCTGCGGCGGTCGCGCACTTGTTCTCGCGGTATGCCGATTGCGTCATGGCACAGGTTTTCCAGTCGATCGCCTGCAACGCGGTCCACACCATCGAGCAGCGCGCGGCCAAATGGCTCACCGCCGCCGTCGACCGGATCGGCCGTAACGACGTGACGATGACGCAGGAGCAACTCGCCTCGATGATGGGGATCGGCCGCAGCTACGCCAGCCGCGTCCTGCAACGCTTCAAACGCGACGGTGTGGTGCGTACCCGCCGCGGCGGCATCGAGGTGTTGGACCGCCCCGGCCTCAAGGAACGCGCCTGCTCCTGCAACGACCAGGTCGAAAGCCACTTTCGCCGGGTACTGGGCGATGTGTATCCCCGCGAAGGGTAAGGGTTATCCGCGCGAAAGATTAAGCTCGGCTGGGCGGATGACGTCCGTCCTGCAGGTACTTTGCGAGGATAATGTTTCTCGATTGTAAATACAAATGCCGTATCGCGCACAAATCCGTCGATGCGGCAGGCCGTTCTTTTTGATTGTCTGATTACCGTCAGAATTAAGCCATCGAAATGACATCGAACTTGCGTGTTGTTGTCATGAATCATCCCTAGCTCTCGCCCCCGCGACCAAAAACCAAACGGGGGCAACCATGACCGAGACCACTTCCATCGTCGGCTATTCCGACGGTGACACCGATACCAACGATTCCATCCAGCCCACGCTCGAAAGCATGGCCGCTTCGCGCTATTCGCGCCGGCAGGCCCTGTTCCGCGGCGCCGGTGCCACCACCATGGCATTCATGGGCACCAGCCTGCTCGCCGCGTGCGGCGACGATGACGGCAACAGCGACCTGGGCGCCGTCACGGTTTCGGCGGGCGCGAATGCAGCCACCAGCGCCGGCCGCGTCGTCACGCTGACCGGTTCCGCTTCGGGCACCCTGAGCGACAGCGTCGCACCGCGCTGGACCCAGACCAGCGGCACGCAGGTCGAACTTTCGGGCACCAGCGGCACCGTCACCTTCATCGCCCCGGCCGTGGCCGCCGCGACCGACCTGGTCTTCACCTATACCGCCACTTCGGCCTTCGGTGAAACCAGCACCGCCACCACCACCGTGCGCGTATCGCCCGCCGTGCTGGGCTTCAGCGCCGTGCCCCACAGCCTGGCCGACGTCGCCGTGGTGCCGGAAGGCTACTCTGTCACGATCATGACCCGTCTGGGCGATCCGCTCACCGCGACGACCCCGGCGTACAAGAACGACGGCTCCGACACCGATTTCGCCAACCGCATCGGCGACCACCACGACGCGCTGCACTTCTTCGGCCTTTCGGCCACCGGCACGCCCGACGTGAACAGCTCGACGCGTGGCCTCATGGTCCAGAACCATGAGAACATCACCGAGCAGTACCTCCACGTGAACGGCCCGACCACCACCGCCGGCGTCCGCCCGATGGCCGAAGCCCTCAAGGAGATCGAGTGCCACGGCGTTTCGGTCGTCGAATATGTCGACGGCGGCAACCGCAAGTGGACGTACAAGCAGGACAGCACGTTCAACCGCCGCATCACGCCCAACACGCCGATGTCGTTCCACGGCCCGGCTGCTGGTTCGTCCTACCTCGTCACCGCCTACTCGAACGACGGCAAGACGGGCCGCGGCACGATCAACAACTGCGCCAACGGCGTGACCGGCTGGAACACCAACCTCACCTGCGAGGAAAACTACGCCGGCTACTTCCGCCGCGATGCGTCCGACAATGCCCTGCGCACCCCGCGCGAACTGGCCTCGCTGCAGCGCAACGGCGTCACCAGCACCACGGGCAACAACCGCTGGTCGACCGCTTCGACCACCGACGACCGCTTCACCCGCTGGAACGCGACGATCAGCAGCGCCACCGCGCCTGCCACCGCCGACTTCCGCTATGAGCCGAACCAGTTCGGCTGGGTGGTCGAGATCGATCCCTTCAACCCGAAGTCGACCCCGCGCAAGCGCACCGCGCTGGGCCGCTTTGGTCACGAAGGTGCTTTCGTGCGCATCGCCACCGGCCAGAAGCTGGGCGTCTATATGGGCGACGATTCGCGCGGCGAGTATCTCTACAAGTTCGTCTCCACCGCCACCTGGGCAGCAGCAGACGCCAACGCCAGCGACCGCCTTGCCATGGGTGACAAGTACCTCGACGCCGGCATTCTTTATGTCGCCAAGTTCAACGAGAACGGCACCGGCACTTGGATGCCGCTGGTCTACAGCCCGACCTTCCCGACCCGCCCCGCCAGCGGCGGCTATCCGGCCTATACGTTCGAAAGCCAGGCCGACATCTGCGTCAACACCCGCTTCGCCGCCGACGCACTGGGCGCAACGCCGATGGACCGCCCGGAATGGACCGTGGGCAACCCGGTGACCGGCGAAATCTACCTTACGCTCACCAACTCGAACAACAGCTTCCGCCCGGTCAACGGCACCAATGCCGCCAACCCGCGCTCGTACAACGACCCCAAGGGGCCGTCGAACACCGCGCAGACCGGCAACCCCAACGGCCACATCGTGCGCCTGCGCGAAGACGGCGACAATACCAGCGCGCTGAGCTTCAAGTGGGACATCTACCTCTTCGGTGCGGACGCGACCGATGCCGATCCGGTGAACGTCAACATCTCGGGCCTCACCACCGCCAACGATTTCTCCAGCCCGGACGGCGCGTATTTCTCGCGTTCGACCAACCCGGCCGGCCAGATCAACCCGGTGATGTGGATCGAAACCGATGACGGTGCCCTGACCGACCGTACCAACTGCATGCTGCTGGCCGCGATCCCGGGCCGTGTCGGTGACGGCGGTGCGGTGACGATCACCAACACCAACGGCGGCACCGGCACGCAGGCTACTTTCGTGGGCGCCAAGGCGACCGCGGCCAACCTGCGTCGCTTCCTCGTCGGTCCGGTCCAGTGCGAGATCACCGGCATCGACATGACCCCGGACGGTCGGACCCTGTTCGTCGGCATCCAGCACCCTGGCGAGAGCGGCCCGACGGCCGCGCCCTCCAGCCACTGGCCCGACAGCCAGACCGGGACGCCTGCCGCCAGCGTGCGTCCGCGATCGGCCCTGATCGCCATCACCAAGAACGATGGCGGGATCGTCGGTCTCTAAGACAAGAGCATGATCTGACTGGTTTCTCCCGTGGAGGAGAATGCAGGGGGAGAGGGCGCCGGCGGGCGTCCTCTCCCTTTGCTTATGGGGCTTTGCCTATGGGGCCGGCATCGCCGGGGCGCTGCGCTCATGAGGCTCTGGAAACCGGGAAGGCCTTGGCTTAATAGACAGGGTTGTTGAATAACGATGCGGCCCGGCCATCATGCTCCCGTCCAGAAGGAGCGCGGCCGCGCGGCAAAGGGAGATGCCCGTGACCAAGCCTGAAGCCTTCGAGCCGTCCCGCCTGACAGCCGCCGACATGGACGCGGAAGTGCTCGCCACCTATCCCACCGAGGCGTTCCTTTCGAAGGACTACCTCGCGGCGGAAAAGAAGCAGCTCTGGCCGAAGATCTGGCAAATGGTCGAGCGCGAGAGCGACCTTCCCGATCCGGGCGACTGGATGACCTACGATGTCGCCGACGAATCGATCATCGTCCTGCGCAAGGACGATGGCACCCTGCGGGCCTTCCACAATGTCTGCCCGCACCGGGGGCGCCAGCTCGTTTCGGTGCCGGACATGCTGCCGGGCAAGGTCCACGATGTGCGGGGGAGCAACCGGCGCAGCTTCATCTGCGGCTTCCACGGCTGGACCTTCGATCTCGACGGGCAGAACAGCTACATCCTCGACCCGCAGGACTGGCAGAACAAGCTGACGGCGGAAATGACCTGCCTGTCCCCGGTGCAGGTCGATACCTGGGGCGGCTACATCTACGTCACCATGGACCCGGACGCCGTGCCGCTGAAGGAGTGGATGGGCCGCGCAGGCGAGATCCTCGGCCATTTCGAGCTGGAGAAGATGCACTACAAATGGCGCCAGTGGGCCATCTACGACTGCAACTGGAAGACCGCGATCGAGGCGTTCCTCGAACCCTACCACGTCGCCGGCACTCACACCCAGCTGCTCGCCTATGGCAATTACTATGCGCTGTCGAAGCAGTACGGGCTGCACTCGGTCTCCAGCTACGACACCCGCGACGCCAAGTTCGCGATGAGCGAGAGCGCTGGCACTACCCGCGCCGGCAAGGGCGACGATGCGCGCCTCTCCACCTACGAACTCATCAAGGAAAACTACGAGACGGTGAACTACTCCGCCTCGACCGAGACGCTGGTGAATGCCGCCAGCCGCCTCGTCGACGAACTGCCCGAGGGCACCCCCGCGCAGGAGGTCATCGCCCACTGGATGGCCTCGGCGCGCAGGGACGACGCCGCGCGCGGGGTCGCCTGGCCCGATGTCCCGCCCGCCATCATGGCCGAGGCCGGGCTGGCCTGGGGCCTGTTCCCCAACCAGAACATCCTCCACGGCGTGACTTTCGCCCTGTGCTACCGCGTGCGCCCCTACGGCGACGACCCGAACAAGTGCGTGTTCGAAAGCTACGCCCTCGAACGCTTCCCCGAAGGCGAGGTGCCCGAAACCCAGTGGACTTACGCAGACCCCGTGGGCGAGTTGTGGGGCTCGGTGCTGGCGCAGGATTTCTCCAACATGCAGTTCGTGCAGAAGGGCATGAAGTCCAGCGGCTTTCGCGGTCCTTTGCCCAACCCGCATCAGGAGCAGAAGGTCATCAACCTGCACCGCAACCTCGCCAATTTCATGGGCGGGAGAGGGGCGCCCACCCGGCTGGACATCGGCTGACGGACCCGGAACCCGCGGCCCCGACCGCGCGTTCACCACGAGTACGCACGCGCCCCTTCGCAGGCGCCCGGTCCTCGAAAGGTTGCAGCCATGAACATCAAGGTCGCCGCACTGGCGCTCGCCGCATCGTCCCTCTCGCTGGGCGCCTGTGCCACGGACGGGTACGGCGGCTATGGCGGGGTGCAGATGGGCTACGGCAGCCCCTATGCCTACGATGGCTGGTACGATGGCCACTACGGCTCGATCTACGACGGCTACTGGGGCGGCGACGATTACTTCTACTACCGCAGCAACGAGCGCGACCGCCGCTACCGCCGGGCCGACCGCAACCACTTCATGCGGCAGGCCCCGCAGGGTCAGCATAATTACCGCCAGCAGCACGGCGAATTCCGCCCGCAGCAGGGCATGCACATGCCCCAATGGCGCGGAGACGGAGCCGGGCGCGGCGGACGCGGCGGCGGCGACCATCGCGGCCCGGACCGCCGCGGCCGCCGCTGACCGCGTTCACGCGCGGCAGCAGCGCGTTCACGCGCAGCAATAGCGCGTTCACGCGCCGCAGTAGCTTTCCGCCTCTTCTTCCGCCGCCAGCGCGAAGTCCTGCGCCAGCACGGCTTCGTGGGCGAGGCGCCGTTCGCGCATCTTTTCGATCTTGGCGTTGATGCTGTCGAGCACCGCCTCGGACGAAGGCTGGCGCGCCCGGTAGTCCGCCAGCACTTTCTCGTAGAGGGCGTCTCCGGGCTGCGGGTTGATCCGGGGATCGACCGTGGCAAACCGCCCTGCGCGCCGGGTGCGCAGCAGGAACATCATCAGCGCGGTGTCGTGGCGGATATAGCTGGTGACGACCTGCCCCATGCTCACCACCGGGCGCACCTCGCCCTGGATCGCGCGTTCCAGCGCGCAGTCCTCCAGCCGCATCATGCCCCGGTCGATGGCCGCGTCCCACGCGGCGCTGAACCCTTCCGCGCCCTTGCGGTGGCGCAGTTTGTAGAGCGCCTCCAGGCTCGCCCCGATGGAGCGCGCCGCCTGGGTGACGATCCCGCTGGCGGCGAGCGCGGCGATGAAGGCGCGCTGCCGGTCCGGCGTGATCGAATTGCGGCGCGGCGCCGCGTGGAGATAGGGCTCGAAGCCGAGCAGCGGATCGTCCTCCTCGGGCGGTTCCTCGAAAAAGGCGCTGCGCGACGTCCGCCGCGACGGCTTCACCGACCGGGAGGCAGCGAGCACCCGCTCATCCCCGGCATCGGCGGCAAGTTCGGGCAGGGACGGCGAAAGGTATCGTGTCGATCGCGACATGAGGCAGGTCACTCCATGGTGGTGGAAGGGACGTTCCCGATGGCGGACCTATGTATGGGAGAGCGGGGTGTGTAGGAAAATGGTTTTTGCGGGATGTGGATGTGGGCGAAATGGGCCGGTTGCGGAATGTCCGGTTCGGAGCGTTTGCGCCGAGATTTTGCCGCCCGAGCAGCGTCGTTAAGCTTGGTGCGCGGCGTTGATCGAGGCAAACGCCGTAGCTAGAGCATCGCTCGGCTAACCACCTTCATCGCTGCGCACCAAGCGTCAAAACGACGAACTCCGCCGGCGCCGAAAGGAAATACCGTTGTTTCCACTTTGATAGTGTCGCCTGGGCCGAACCAGTTCAAAGCCCGAAGTTCCAACGCTGAGCTTCGCGAGCGATGTGCGAAAAAATTCCGGGTTAGCCGCAGGTTTTCAAGCGGCCAGGGTGTGGAGCCGATCGCGGCTGCCACGTTGGCAACATTAGCAATATTAAGCCGTCTCGCCGCATTGATCGCATCCGAAGGCCGATACCACTTCGGCTCGAAACGCTGCCGTGTCACCTGAAGGAGATAATGGCTTACAGCTTCGCGCTTTCGATAGGCACTCGGCACGCTCGCCGGCACTAGCCCACCCAAGCCCGAAGCGCGTCCCGTTGCCGACGACAGAATGAAGTTTCGCACATAAATTTCCCAAGCGTTTTGCAGCTGAAACGTGATGTGCTCCGCCTGCCGGCGTTGGGCGGGGTCGAGCGCCCCCCCGCCCATAAGCGGCGCCATCTCCGCATGCAAAGCGTTAACCCGCCGCTCTAGCTGGGCCACAAGACCGCTAAGCATTAGGCGGCGATTGCGTTTACTATTGCCGCAAACCGGGGACGACGGGAACTTATTCGCTGCGTGCTGCTTTTGCTCGCAACAACGAACGTGGCATATGGGCCGTCAATATCGTCGTTCTCAACCGCCGTAGCGAGCAGTGGCAGTCTATTCGCAGCATTCGCATGGCTCAGCCCGACACCGCGCTTGTTTTCCACGTCCGCAGTTAGGGCCGAAGCTGGCAGCTCTCCAGCAACAAACGCAACGGCGCAAACGAGGAGCAGGAAATTCGGCGCGTCGAAGAACGTCGTCTCGCTGAATGATGGTCCGAATGTGCCAATAGCAACGTTCATGTTCTTTTGTACCAGAGCAGTTAGATCGACGAAATATGCCTCGTCCCGCTTAATATTATTTTTATAGAATCCACCGACCTTTTCTTCGCCGCCGTCACCTAGGCCATTCGCAAATGCCATATACAGCTCTGCCACTAGCGTGGTGTTTTTTAGGCGCACGCTGTCACGCAGCGAAACAACATGATATTCGTCCCAAAGCGCTCCGTTCTCGCGCGTGGTGTTCCAGATCGCCCATTTGACAGGTTCGTCATACTTCGCGTGGCGCAGTTCTGCAGGCGTGACCTTGACGCTATAGGAGTTCAGGCGAGCAAACACCTCCAGCACCTCGGCATCCGACGCATTCAGAAGCTGAACCGTCGAGATGTTGTAGGATAGGAAAGCGTCTTTGCGGTCCTGCGAAAGGTCATTGTAGCGCTGCCCCCCAAAGTCGGGACTGCGGGTACTGAGACGAATGCCATTGGCAGCAAAGGCTAGGATCGCGCGCAGCCGTTGCTGGCCATCGACGACTTCACGAATAGATGATTGCGTAACCGCGTCGATACGCGTGCGGATATAAACGGCCGGGATGGGAAGCTCGCGCAGAATGGTGTCGATCAGGAATGACTGCGCTTGGGGTGTCCATACCGAACCACGCTGAAACTGCGGCTGCAGTTCAAGTTGCTTCTGCCTGTCCCATGTAAGAAAGTCTGAAATTGAGAACGTCTGTGGAATGCTCGGCATGGGTTCCTCCCGCCGGACGTATGCCATCGCCATCGTGTGCTCACCAGCTAAATTCAGGCAATGGGCATGTCTTAGCCTCGGTAATAATCTGAGTGTCTGCTTTCAGGCGTGGGAAAATCTCTGGTGAATGCCCGAAACGGGCGCGAAGCTGCCAGGCCCCTCAGTCCTTGACCCAATCCCCCCAATCCCCTACAGGCCCGCATCCCTCGCGGGTCTACTCGCGGTGGACGACATAGAGCTGAACATTGCCATTCCGGCAGTTTTCCGTGGAGTTCCAGCGGTTTCGCCGCTGCGGACAGACCTTGGAAGGCACGTCCCTTTTTCCGATTCGCGTCGGGCAGGGCGGCAGGGTGGCAGAGTAATCCGGTAGCGCCTCGCGCCGGGTGGAGTGTTTTTCGGCTCACGTTCGCGGCCTTCATGGTCTGCGCAAACCGATGGTGGTTCCGGTCTTTGCCGGGGCGCACGCGGTTCGCGCATTCCTTCATCGCCGCTTCGTGAACCTTTTCGCACTCTTCCTTTCGCAAGGCTTATCGGCCCGGTTTGCAGAACCGGGGTGCGATCGGTCCGTTCCGATGATTTTTTCGGAGCGCATCCATCGCACTCCCAATTTGAAAGAAGAGTATAGATGCCCACTATCAACCAGCTGGTCCGCAAGGGCCGCGAACCGCAGAAGGCCAAGTCCAAGGTTCCTGCGATGGAGCAGAACCCGCAGAAGCGCGGCGTTTGCACCCGCGTTTACACCACGACCCCGAAGAAGCCGAACTCGGCACTCCGCAAGGTCGCCAAGGTGCGTCTGACCAACAGCCGCGAAGTCATCTCCTACATCCCGGGTGAAGGCCACAACCTGCAGGAGCACTCGGTCGTGCTCATCCGCGGCGGCCGCGTCCGCGATCTTCCCGGCGTTCGCTACCACATCCTGCGCGGCGTGCTCGACACGCAGGGCGTGAAGGATCGCAAGCAGAGCCGTTCGAAGTACGGCGCCAAGCGTCCGAAGTGATCGGTCGCGGCGCTTTCATCGCGCCGCACGATTGTAGAGATTGACCGGGCGGCGGGGCCTCAGGCTCCCGCCCGAAAAAACAAGGAATACATGCGATGTCACGTCGTCGTCGTCCCGAGAAGCGGATTATCCTTCCCGATCCCAAGTTCGGGGATCTCATCCTGTCCAAGTTCATGAACAACCTCATGTACGACGGCAAGAAGTCGATCGCCGAAGCGATCGTCTACGGTGCCATGGAAACCATGGAAACCCGCGCCAAGTCGGACCCGATCCAGCTGTTCCATGACGCCCTGAACAACGTCTCGCCCCAGATCGAAGTGCGTTCGCGCCGCGTCGGTGGTGCGACCTACCAGGTCCCCGTCGAGGTCCGTCCCGAGCGCGCACAGGCTCTGGCGATCCGCTGGCTCATCACCGCGGCGCGCAACCGCCCCGAGACCACCATGGCCGCACGCCTCTCGGGCGAGCTGCTGGATGCCTCGAACAACCGCGGCAACGCCGTGAAGAAGCGCGAAGACACGCACCGCATGGCGGACGCGAACCGCGCCTTCTCGCACTACCGCTGGTAACTGCGCAGTGTCGCCCGGATGCCTCTCGTATGGGATGGTCATTCGGGCGTCACACTATTATTTCAGGGGGCAAGGTCTTATCTGAAGGCCGCTCTCGCTCCCAAAAACTCCTGCTAAGGATTCTCCCATGGCACG
This sequence comes from Novosphingobium sp. P6W, assembly GCF_000876675.2. Taxonomy (GTDB): domain Bacteria; phylum Pseudomonadota; class Alphaproteobacteria; order Sphingomonadales; family Sphingomonadaceae; genus Novosphingobium. Next base: position 2,821,841 of record NZ_CP030352.1, on the reverse strand, counting down.
CAGCCATCCGCTCAATATGTACCGCAATATCGGTATTATGGCGCACATCGACGCTGGTAAGACCACGACGACCGAGCGTATCCTCTACTACACCGGCAAGTCCTACAAGATCGGCGAAGTGCACGACGGCGCCGCGACCATGGACTGGATGGAGCAGGAGCAGGAGCGCGGAATCACGATCACCTCGGCAGCGACCACCTGCTTCTGGACCTCCGAGGACAAAGAATACCGCATCAACATCATCGACACCCCGGGCCACGTTGACTTCACCATCGAAGTCGAACGTTCGCTCCGCGTGCTCGACGGCGCCGTGGCTTGCTTCGACGGCGTTGCCGGCGTGGAACCGCAGTCGGAAACCGTCTGGCGCCAGGCCGACAAGTACGGCGTCCCGCGCATGTGCTTCATCAACAAACTCGACCGCACCGGCGCCAACTTCAAGTACTGCGTGCAGTCGATCATCGACCGCCTCGGTGCGACCCCGGCTGTCCTGTACATTCCGATCGGCCTCGAAGCCGACCTGAAGGGCCTCGTCGACCTCGTGCACAACCGTGCGATCATCTGGAAGGACGAAGCGCTGGGCGCCGAATTCTTCTACGAAGAGATCCCGGCTGAACTGGCCGACGAAGCCGCTGAATATCGCACCGCGCTGATCGAACTCGTCGTCGACCAGGACGATGCCGCGATGGAAGCGTACCTCGAAGGCACCGAGCCTGACGTCGACACGCTGAAGGCGCTGATCCGCAAGGGCACGCTGGGTCACGCGTTCGTGCCGGTCGTTTGCGGTTCGGCGTTCAAGAACAAGGGTGTTCAGCCCCTGCTCGACGCCGTCGTCGACTACCTGCCTTCGCCGCTCGACATCGAAGACGTCCAGGGCGTGAAGGTCGATTCCGACGAGGCCGACAGCCGTCCGCCCAAGGACGACGCTCCGTTCTCGGCGCTCGCCTTCAAGGTCATGAACGATCCCTTCGTGGGCTCGCTCACCTTCATCCGCATCTACTCGGGTACGCTCACCAAGGGCACCTACCTGAACTCGGTGAAGGGCAAGAAGGAAAAGGTCGGCCGCATTCTCGAAATGCACGCCAATGACCGTAAGGACATCGACGAGTCGTTCGCGGGTGACATCGTCGCTCTCGCCGGCATGAAGGAAACCACGACGGGCGACACGCTCTGCTCGGAGCGTTTCCCGATCGTCCTCGAGCGCATGGAATTCCCCGAGCCGGTCATCGAGCTGTCGGTGGAGCCCAAGACCAAGGCCGACCAGGAGAAGATGGGCATCGCGCTCAACCGTCTCTCGGCCGAGGATCCCTCGTTCCGCGTTTCGACCGACCACGAGTCGGGCCAGACGATCATCAAGGGCATGGGCGAGCTTCACCTCGACATCATCGTCGATCGTATGCGCCGCGAGTTCAAGGTCGAGGCCAACGTCGGTGCGCCGCAGGTGGCTTACCGCGAATACCTCGGCAAGCCGGTCGACGTCGATTACACCCACAAGAAGCAGTCGGGTGGTACCGGTCAGTTCGGCCGCGTGAAGGTCAAGGTCACGCCGGGCGAGCGCGGTTCGGGCATCACCTTCAAGGACGAGATCAAGGGCGGTAACATTCCGAAGGAATATATCCCCGCGATCGAAAAGGGCATGCGCGAAACCGCTGCCTCGGGTTCGCTGGTCGGCTTCCCGATCATCGACTTCGACATCGTTCTCTATGACGGTTCGTACCACGACGTCGACTCGAGCGCCCTGGCGTTCGAAATCGCCGGCCGTGCTGCGATGCGCGAAGTGGCGCAGAAGGCAGGCATCAAGCTGCTCGAGCCGATCATGAAGGTCGAAGTCGTCACCCCTGAGGAGTTCATGGGCGACGTCATCGGCGATCTCAACTCGCGTCGTGGGCAGATCCAGGGCACCGACAGCCGCGGCAATGCCCAGGTCGTCGACGCCAACACGCCTCTCGCGAACATGTTCGGCTACGTGAACTCGCTGCGTTCCTTCACCCAGGGCCGCGCGAACTACTCGATGCAGTTCTCGCACTATGACGAAGTCCCGGCGAACGTCGCGGCTGAAGTCAAGGAGAAGCTCGCCTAAGGCGAGTGGGGTTAAGGGGAAGCTGGCCTGACGGCCAAGAATGCTTGCCTGACAATACGATTGGTTCTAGGGGCGGCGCCTGCGTCCGCGGGCTCCGCTCCGATACCCCGCAGATTCGAAATCAAGACGAAAGAAGGTTTGAAACATGGCCAAGGCTAAATTTGAGCGGAACAAGCCGCACTGCAACATCGGCACCATCGGTCACGTCGACCATGGCAAGACCACGCTGACCGCCGCAATCACCAAGGTGATGGCTGAAGCGTTCGGCGGTACCGCCGTTGACTTCGCGAACATCGACAAGGCTCCCGAAGAGCGCGAGCGCGGCATCACGATCTCGACCGCACACGTCGAGTACGAGACCGCCGAGCGTCACTACGCACACGTCGACTGCCCGGGTCACGCTGACTACGTCAAGAACATGATCACCGGTGCTGCCCAGATGGACGGCGCGATCCTGGTTGTGAACGCTGCTGACGGCCCGATGCCGCAGACCCGCGAGCACATCCTGCTTGCTCGCCAGGTTGGCGTCCCGCAGCTCGTCGTGTTCATGAACAAGGTCGACCAGGTCGACGACGCCGAGCTGCTCGAGCTCGTCGAACTCGAAGTTCGCGAACTGCTCTCGTCGTATGACTTCGACGGCGACAACATTCCGATCATCATGGGTTCGGCTCTCGCCGCTCTCGAAGGTCGCGACGACAACATCGGCAAGGAAAAGATCCTTGAGCTGATGGCTGCTGTCGACAGCTACATCCCGCAGCCGCCGCGTCCCACCGACAAGGCGTTCCTGATGCCCGTCGAAGACGTGTTCTCGATCTCGGGTCGTGGTACGGTTGTTACCGGCCGCGTCGAGACCGGCATCGTCAAGGTTGGTGAGGAAGTCGAAGTTGTCGGCATCCGCAACACCCAGAAGACCGTCGTCACCGGCGTCGAAATGTTCCGCAAGCTGCTCGACGAAGGTCGTGCAGGCGACAACATCGGCGCGCTGGTTCGCGGCCTGAAGCGTGAAGACGTTGAGCGCGGCCAGGTTCTGGCCAAGCCGGGCACCGTGACCCCGCACACCGAGTTCTCGGCTGAAGTCTACGTTCTGTCGAAGGATGAAGGCGGCCGTCACACGCCGTTCTTCGCCAACTACCGTCCGCAGTTCTACTTCCGCACCACCGACGTGACCGGCGAAGTGATCCTCCCCGAGGGCACCGAGATGGTCATGCCGGGCGACAACGTCACGATCAGCGTCAAGCTCATCGCGCCGATCGCCATGGACGATGGCCTGCGCTTCGCAATCCGCGAAGGCGGCCGTACCGTTGGTTCGGGCGTCGTTTCGAAGATCACGAAGTAATTCGCTGATCTGAAGCTACGGCTGCAGTGATTAGCCCGGCCTTGCGCAAGCAAGGCCGGGCTTTTCGCGTTTCAGGGGGCGACTGACTGCTTACCGGCAGCAGGGCATCCTAGGGTGCGCGTATCTCTCCCTGCCCGATCTTCCACGCATCCGAGCCCTTGGGGGCTTCGGGGATAGTGCTGAGGTCTATATAGTAAACGGGCGGTGGGGCACGGCCGAACGGTATGGTGATGCACGGCCCGAGGCAGCCGGGCAGTCCCGAAACGTTCGGCGGGCGCAAGTCGCCCGTATTCGTGCTTTCGTCGACGGACCTGGACGCTGGCACCCGCTCGCTGACGCCGTCGCCGCCGTGCGAGCACACGACGATCGTGCCATCATTGCCGCCATTACTGGCGCGGGCTGCGGCAAGGCAGGCGTCATCCACTGCGCCGCCTTTGGGATCGGGCAGATTGGCATGGGCGGTGAGAACGTCAGTTTCAGCAAGATCGACGGGGTCGTCCTTGCCGGCCGGGCCGTAGGAAGCGTCGGCGGACGAAGCTGCGCCGGACGCAAGGCATGCAAGCAGGAGCGCGGCAAGCGCGCTGGAAATTGTCGTGGTGGTGGAGGACATTGGCAGCGTCTTCTGTTAGGCGTCCCCAGATGAGCCTAGGCTCCGGATCGGACGCAGGGAAGAGCGGATGCGACGAACCGCATGCCCAGCCGCCCAAATCCTTTTGAGGCCCGAGAAATCAGGGCTTGATCGACTCGGTCCGACGATGTAGGGGCGCGTCTCGAATTTAATGGGGCTTAGGCCCTTTGGCTCTTTCTCATCGGTAGTAGGTAATGGACGCTCAGAACATTCGCATTCGCCTCAAGGCGTTTGACCACCGCGTGCTCGACCAGGCAACTGGCGAAATCGCTGACACGGCTCGTCGTACCGGCGCGCTGATCCGGGGCCCCATTCCGCTTCCGACCCACATCGAGAAGTTCACCGTGAACCGCGGCCCGCACGTCGACAAGAAGTCGCGTGAGCAGTTCGAGGTCCGTACCTACAAGCGTCTCCTCGACATCGTGCAGCCCAACGCTGCCACTGTCGACGCGCTGATGAAGCTGGACCTCGCGGCTGGCGTGAACGTCGAAATCAAGCTGGCGTGAGTCAGCTTACGGGGTGATCCTCAAGGGTCGCCCCGATAAGTCTTTTCCGATCGGACTTTAAACGATCGAGGCGAATTTCGGATCTTTCGGATCCCGAATACCTTGTCGGCCCTTGCGGTCGGCTCTGCGGGGAGAAACCCGCATAGACAGCGCCCCGGAGGGAAACCGAAGGGGACACAAGGGATACCTCTGGCGCTGCCTTCGGGACGCGTCGGGAATGCGTCCCCCGTCTCGTTTCCGCTGCCCATTTCCGGGTCAGCAGGGAACACCTGACCCGGACGGGGTTCGTATCACAAATAGGGTTGGACACGCGTGCGGGGGATGGTCCTGCGCACGCCTCTGTAAGGAGAAGGTCATGCGTACCGGCGTGATCGCCAAGAAAGTCGGGATGACCCGCCTGTTCCAGGAGGATGGCCGCCATGTGCCCGTCACCGTCCTGGCCCTGGAAGGCTGCCAGGTGGTTTCGGTCCGCACCTCTGATCGTGACGGTTACGTCGCGGTTCAGCTCGGTGCTGGTGAAGCCAAGCAGAAGAACGTCGCCAAGCCGCAGCGCGAACATTTCGCCAAGGCTGAAGTTTCCCTCAAGATGCGCGTCGCGGAATTCCGCGTCGCCGACGACGCCCTCCTCGAGGTCGGCTCGACGATCGCAGCTTCGCACTTCGTGCCTGGCCAGCTGGTCGACGTAGGCGGTCACACGCAGGGTAAGGGCTTCCAGGGCGCTATGAAGCGCTGGGGCTTCGGCGGTATGCGCGCAACCCACGGTGTTTCGATCTCGCACCGTGCACACGGTTCGACCGGTCAGCGCCAGGATCCGGGCAAGGTCTTCAAGAACAAGAAGATGGCCGGCCACATGGGTGACCGTCAGCGTACGCAGCAGAACCTCGAAGTCGTCCGCGTGGATGACGAGCGTGGCCTCATCTTCGTCAAGGGCTCGGTCCCTGGTTCGAAGAACGGCTGGCTCACCGTTTCGGACGCCGTCAAGGTCGACCGTCACGCTGAGGCTCCGTACCCCGCCGGCCTGCTTCAGGCTTCCAACATCAACGACACGGCCGCTGCCGAGACCCCCGCTGATGTGGCGGCTCCCGAAGCGACCGAAGGCCAGGAGGGCTAATCATGAAGGTTCAAGTCCTCAACATCGATGGCTCGGCCGCTAACGCCGACATCGAGCTTTCGGACGACGTGTTCGGCCTCGAGCCGCGCGCGGACATCCTGCATCGCGTGGTCACCTGGCAGCTCGAGAACCGTCGCGGCACCGCCCGCGCCACTCGCGAGCGTTCGGATGTTGCGCGTACCGGCAAGAAGTTCGGCCGCCAGAAGGGTGGTGGTACCGCTCGTCACGGCGATCGTGCAGCTCCCGTCTTCATCGGTGGTGGTAAGGCTCACGGTGCACGTCGCCGCGATTTCAACCCGTCGCTGAACAAGAAGATCCGTGCGCTCGGCCTGAAGATGGCTCTGTCGGCAAAGGCCCTGAACGGCCTTGTCATCGTCGACTCGCTCGACGTTGCTGACGGCAAGACCAAGGTTCTCGTCGGTGATCTCGCGAAGGCGAACTTCGGCAAGAAGATCCTCGTCATGGACGGTGAGCAGGTCAACGAGGGCTTCGCTCTCGCCGCCCGCAACATCATCGGTGTCAACGTGCTTCCTGCTGTCGGCGCCAATGTCTACGACATCCTGAAGCACGATACGCTGGTGCTGACCCGCGCCGCTGTCGAAAAGCTGGAGGCCCGTTTCAATGGCTAAGAGCAACGTGGACATCCGTCATTTTGACGTGATCCTCTCGCCGCACATCACTGAGAAGTCGACCCTGCTCTCCGAGCATAACGCGGTTGTCTTCAAGGTGGCTGATGCAGCGACCAAGCCCCAGATCAAGGCTGCCGTCGAGGCGCTGTTCGATGTCAAGGTAACTGGCGTCAACACCCTGGTCGTCAAGGGCAAGACCAAGCGCTGGCGCGGTAGGGAATACCGCCGCAGCGACGTGAAGAAGGCGATTGTCACGCTGGCCGAAGGCCAGTCGATTGACGTCACCGAAGGCGTGCGGGGCTGATCAGATGGCACTGAAGAAATATAACCCGACCAGCCCGGCACGCCGTGGCCTGGTCCTCGTCGACAAGTCGTCGCTCTGGAAGGGCAAGCCCCTCAAGGCGCTGACCGAAGGCAAGAGCAAGACCGGCGGCCGCAACAACAAGGGTCACGTGACCTCGCGCGGTATCGCTGGCGGTCACAAGCAGAAGTATCGCTTCATCGACTTCAAGCGTCGTAAGTTCGATATGGAAGCGACCGTGGAGCGTATCGAATACGATCCCAACCGCACGGCCTTCATCGCTCTGGTGAAGTACACCGACGGCGAGCAGACCTACATCATCGCGCCGCAGCGTCTTGCGGTTGGTGACGTTGTCGTCGCCGGCGAGAAGACCGACGTGAAGCCTGGTAATGCCATGCTGCTGTCGCAGATGCCGGTTGGCACGATCTGCCACAACGTCGAGATGAAGCCGGGCAAGGGTGGCCAGATCGCCCGTTCGGCAGGCACGTATGTTCAGGTCGTCGGTCGTGACCGCGGCATGGTCATCGTGCGCCTCAACTCGGGTGAGCAGCGTTACCTGCGCGGCGATTGCATGGGCACTGTGGGCGCCGTGTCGAACCCCGACAACGGCAACCAGACCCTCGCAAAGGCTGGCCGCAAGCGCTGGATGGGCCGTCGTCCGCTTACGCGTGGTGTGGCAAAGAACCCGGTCGATCACCCGCACGGTGGTGGTGAAGGTCGTACTTCGGGTGGTCGTCACCCGGTTACGCCTTGGGGCAAGCCGACCAAGGGCGCTCGCACTCGCAACAACAAGCAGACGGATAAGCTTATCATCCGTTCGCGTCACGCCAAGAAGAAGAGGTAAGTCACGATGGCACGTTCCGTCTGGAAAGGCCCCTTCGTTGACCTCTACCTTCTCAAGAAGGCTGAAGTCGCGCAGGATGCCGGCAGCCGTGGTGGCCCGATCAAGACATGGTCGCGCCGTTCCACCATTCTCCCGCAGTTCGTTGGTCTGACCTTCACGGTCTACAACGGGCACAAGTTCATCCCGGTCTCGGTCAACGAGGACATGGTCGGTCACAAGCTGGGTGAGTTCGCTCCCACCCGCACGTTCCCGGGCCACGCCGCCGACAAGAAGGGCAAGCGCAAGTGAGCAAGCAAGCTGCACCCCGCCGCGTCGGTGACAAGGAAGCTCTTGCGGTCAACACGAACATTCGTGGTTCGGCCCAGAAGCTCAACCTGGTTGCTGCCCTCATCCGTGGCCAGCGCGTCGAAGACGCGATGAACATCCTCTCCTTCTCCACGAAGGCGATGGCTGTTGACGCTCGCAAGGTCCTGGCCTCTGCGATCGCCAATGCGGAAAACAACCACAACCTCGACGTCGACGCTCTCGTCGTCGCCGAGGCGTCGGTCGGCAAGTCGATCACCATGAAGCGTTTCCACGCTCGTGGTCGCGGCAAGTCCACCCGCATCCTCAAGCCGTTCTCACGGCTCCGGATCGTCGTTCGCGAAGTCGAGGAGGCCTGATCCATGGGTCATAAGAGCAATCCGATCGGTCTGCGTCTGCAGATCAACCGCACCTGGGACAGCCGCTGGTATGCGGAAGGCCAGGACTACCGCCAGCTTCTTGAAGAAGACATCAAGATCCGCAAGTCCATCATGGCGACGCTGCCCCAGGCAGCGATCTCCAAGGTGGTGATCGAGCGTCCGGCCAAGCTGTGCCGCATCTCGATCTTCGCGGCTCGTCCCGGTGTCATCATCGGCAAGAAGGGTGCTGACATCGAAAAGCTGCGCAAGCAGCTTGCCTCGATGACCAAGAGCGAAGTGAAGCTGAACATCGTCGAAATCCGCAAGCCGGAAGTCGATGCAAGGCTCGTCGCTCAGGGTATCGCCGACCAGCTGATCCGCCGCGTGGCGTTCCGCCGGGCGATGAAGCGCGCGATGCAGTCTGCCATGCGTCTGGGTGCCGAAGGCATCAAGATCATGTGCGGCGGCCGTCTGGGCGGGGCAGAAATCGCCCGCGTCGAGCAGTATCGCGAAGGTCGCGTGCCGCTTCACACCCTGCGTGCGAACATCGATTACGCTGATGTTGAGGCGCTGACCGCCTACGGCATCATCGGCATCAAGGTGTGGGTCTTCAAGGGCGAAATCCTTGGTCACGACCCGATGGCGCAGGACCGACTGATGATGGAAGCTCAGACTTCCGGCGTCCGTCCGGCCCGCTGATCCTAGGATAGAGTTAGCACCATGCTGCAACCAAAAAAGCACAAGTTCCGCAAGGCCTTCAAGGGCCGGATCAAGGGCGACGCCAAGGGTGGCACCGACCTGAACTTCGGTTCCTACGGCCTCAAGGCCATGGAGCCCGAGCGGATCACCGCCCGCCAGATCGAAGCGGCTCGCCGCGCGATCACGCGTCACATCAAGCGCCAGGGTCGCCTCTGGATTCGCATCTTCCCGGATGTGCCGGTTTCCAAGAAGCCTGCCGAAGTCCGTCAGGGTAAGGGCAAGGGTGCGGTCGAATACTGGGCAGCCCGCGTCAAGCCGGGTCGCATCCTGTTCGAACTGGACGGCGTTGCCGGCCCGCTCGCTGCAGAAGCGTTCGAACGTGCTGCGATGAAGCTGCCGATCAAGACCAAGGTCGTTGCCCGTCTCGGCGACACCACCCACCTGGGAGGCGAATGATGGCCGCCAAGACCGAAGACTTCCGCGCCAAGAGCGACGACCAGCTGACCGCTGACCTCGTCGATCTCAAGCGCGAGCAGTTCAACCTGCGTTTCCAGGCCGCCACGAGCCAGCTCGAGCGTCCGGCACGCATCAAGGAAGTCCGTCGCGACATCGCCCGCATCAAGACGCTCCAGGCCGAGCGTTCTGGTTCGGCGAAGGCGTAAGGAGAAGCAACGATGCCCAAGCGTATTCTTAGCGGGACCGTCGTCTCCGACAAGACGGACAAGACCGTGACCGTGCTCGTTGAGCGCAAGGTGAAGCACCCCCTTTATGGGAAGATCATCCGCCGCTCGAAGAAGTACCACGCCCACGACGAGGACAACGCCTTCAAGACCGGCGAGAAAGTCCGGATCGAGGAGACGTCGCCCTACTCGAAGACCAAGACCTGGAAGGTTCTTGACCGTCTTCAGGCGAGCAAGGGTACGGCACTCGAAGCTGAGGTTTGATCCTCGGTTGAGATTGAAGCCGGAGCTTTCGGGCTCCGGCTTTGGCCTTGCCTGACGAGAGTTGACCTAAGCGGTTGAATGCGGCAAAGGGCCGCCTTCGCCCGTTGCGGGCGACTCGGGCCTCTTCGGGGGCCTGTATTTTTAGGAACTGCCGGACTGGTTCCGGCAAGCCAGTTGAGAAGGACCCGGATCGATGATCCAGATGCAATCCAATCTCGACGTCGCGGACAACAGCGGCGCAAAGCGCGTCCAGTGCATCAAGGTACTGGGTGGCTCCAAGCGTCGTTTCGCAGGCGTCGGCGACATCATCGTGGTGTCGATCAAGGAGGCGCAGCCGCGTGCTCGCGTCAAGAAGGGCGACGTGCACCGCGCCGTCATCGTGCGCACCCGCAAGGATGTGCGCCGTGGCGACGGTAGCGTGATCCGCTTCGACAGCAATGCTGCCGTGCTGATCAACAAGAACGAGGAGCCGATCGGCACTCGTATCTTCGGCCCAGTGGTCCGCGAACTTCGTGGCCGTGGCTTCATGAAGATCATCTCGCTCGCGCCGGAGGTGCTGTAATGGCTGCCGCTAAGATCAAGAAGGGCGACTCGGTCGTCGTTCTCTCGGGCAAGGACAAGGGTCGCACCGGCACGGTGCTCCAGGTTCAGCCCAAGGATGGCAAGGTCGTTGTCGAGGGCGTCAACGTCGCCACTCGTCACCGCAAGCCCACCCAGGCGAACCCTCAGGGTGGCATCGATCGCATTCCTGCGCCGATGCACATCTGCAAGGTCGCTGTTGCGGACAAGGACGGCAAGCCGACCCGCGTTCGTTTTGAAACCAAGGACGGCAAGAAGGTCCGCGTGGCCGTGAAGTCCGGGGAGACGATCGATGGCTGAGCAGTACATTCCGCGCCTGCGGACCAAGTTCGACGCCGAAATCGCGAAGGCGATGACCGAGAAGTTCGGTTACAAGAACGTGATGGAAATTCCGAAGATCGAAAAGATCACGCTCAACATGGGCGTCGGTGAGGCCAGCCAGGACAAGAAGAAGGTCCAGACTGCCGCTGCCGAGATGGAACTCATCGCCGGCCAGAAGCCTGTCATCACCAAAGCCCGCAAGTCGATCGCACAGTTCAAGCTGCGCGAAGGCATGCCGATCGGCTGCAAGGTGACGCTGCGCCGCGAGCGTATGTACGAATTCCTCGATCGTCTCGTGACCGTGGCCATGCCGCGCATCCGAGATTTTCGTGGTCTGAACCCGAAGTCGTTCGACGGCCGTGGCAACTATGCCATGGGCCTGAAGGAGCAGATCATCTTCCCAGAGATCAGCTACGACCGGATCGACAAGGTGCGTGGGATGGACATCATCGTCACCACCACCGCGAAGACCGATGACGAGGCGCGCGAGCTGCTGCGTCTGTTCGGTTTCCCGTTCCCGGCTGAAGAGTCGGAACAGAAGGAGGCGGCGTGAGCCGCTGAAGAAGAGAGCTTAAGTCCATGGCGAAACTGAGTTCCGTGAACAAGAATGAGCGTCGCAAGAAGCTCGTTAAGAAGTATGCAGGCAAGTACGCTGCCCTCAAGGCGGTTGCCGACGACCAGTCGCTCGAAGAAACCGAGCGTCTGATCGCCCGCCTGAAGCTGGCCGAGATCCCGCGCAACGCAAACCCCACCCGGGTTCGCAACCGTTGCGCCACGACCGGCCGTCCGCGCGGTTACTACCGCAAGTTCGGCCTTTGCCGCATCGAACTGCGTGATCTTGCCAACAAGGGCATGATCCCCGGTGTGACGAAGTCGAGCTGGTAAGGGTTAGAAAATGGCATTGACCGATCCCCTGGGTGACATGCTCACCCGCATCCGCAACGGGCAGCAGGCGAAGAAGGATACTGTCCTTTCGCCCGCTTCGAAGCTTCGTGCGCGCGTCCTGGAAGTGCTTCAGCGCGAGGGCTACATCCGTGGCTTCTCCGACGATGCAACCGGCGCTCACCCGCAGCTGCGTATCGAACTGAAGTACTTTGAAGGCGAACCCGCCATCAAGCACATCGCCCGTGTCTCCAAGCCTGGCCGCCGCGTCTATTCGGGTTCCAAGGAACTTCCGATCGTGCGCAACGGTCTTGGCATCACCATCGTCTCGACGCCGCGCGGCGTGCTTTCGGATGCCGAAGCTCGTACCGCGAACGTCGGCGGCGAAGTGCTTGCGGAGGTCTTCTGATGAGCCGCATCGGTAAAAAGCCGGTTGCGATCCCGGGCGGTGTCACCGCCCAGATCGATAACGGCGTTCTCTCGGTGAAGGGGCCCAAGGGCACCCTGAACATGGGCCTGTCGAACCTCGTTACGACTTCGGTCGAGGGTGAAACCATTGCGGTTCAGCCCATCGGCAACTCGAAGTCGTCGCGCAGCCACTGGGGCCTTCAGCGCACCCTGGTTTCGAACCTGATCGAAGGCGTTGTCAACGGCTTCACCAAGGTCCTCGAAATCAAGGGCGTCGGCTACCGTGCAGCTTCGCAGGGCAAGACCCTGAAGCTGCAGCTGGGCTACTCGCACGACGTCGACATCGACGTGCCGGAAGGCATCGAGGTCAAGACCCCGGACAACACCACGGTCGAAATCTCCGGCATCGACAAGCAGAAGGTCGGCCAGCTTGCGGCCGAGATTCGTCGCTGGCGCAAGCCCGAGCCTTACAAGGGCAAGGGCATCCGTTACCGCGGCGAGTTCGTCTTCCGCAAGGAAGGGAAGAAGAAGTAATGGCAAAGCTGTCTCTCTTCGCGCGCCGTGCGCGCCGCGTCCGTACCGCGCTCAAGGCGCGTTCGGGTGGTCGTCCCCGTCTGTCGGTGCATCGCACCGGCCGCCACATCTACGCGCAGATCATCGACGATGCGCAGGGTCACACTGTCGCCGCAGCTAACACGCTCGGCGCCAAGGGCACTGACATCGACGCTGCTGTCCGCATTGGCAAGGAACTCGCCGAGGCGGCCGTCAAGGCTGGCATTACCTCGGTCGTGTTCGACCGCGGTGGCTTCCTGTACCACGGCCGCGTCAAGGCGCTGGCCGATGCCGCCCGCGAAGGCGGGCTGGAGTTCTGATCATGGCAGACGAAAACAACAACGAACAGCCGGTCTCGGCTGAAGCACCCCAGGGTGCTGCACCGCAGGAAGCCCGTGAGGGTGGACGTGGTCGTGGCGGTCGTGGCCGTGGCGGCAACGACCGCGGCGGTAACGACCGTGGTGGCAACAACCGTGGCGGTCGTCGTGACGATCGTAACGGCCGTGGCCGCAGCGACGAAGATCAGGGCGAAGAACTGATCGAGAAGCTGGTTCACATCAACCGCGTCTCGAAGACGGTCAAGGGCGGTAAGCGCTTCGGCTTCGCGGCACTGGTTGTGGTCGGTGACGGCAAGGGTCGGGTTGGCTTCGGCCACTCCAAGGCTCGTGAAGTCCCCGAGGCGATCACCAAGGCGACTGCTTCTGCAAAGAAGAAGATGATCCGCGTCGCTCTGAAGGAGGGCCGTACCCTCCATCACGACGGCAGGGGCCACTTCGGTGCCGGCAACGTGAACGTCCGTTCGGCTCCGGCCGGTACGGGTATCATCGCCGGTGGTCCGATGCGCGCCGTGTTCGAGAGCCTGGGCGTCGCTGACGTCGTCACCAAGTCGGTGGGCACCTCGAACCCGTACAACATGATCCGCGCCACTTTCGACGCGCTGTCGAACCAGACTTCGCCGAAGTCGGTTGCTCAGCGTCGTGGCAAGAAGGTCGCTGACCTTCTGGGCCGCGCCGGCGGTGTTTCCGAAGTGGAGGCCGAGGCCGCCGCTGAAGCCATCGTGGAGTAATCATCATGGCGAAGATCAAGATCAAGCAGATCGGTTCGCCGATCCGTCGCCCTGAAAGCCAGAAGAAGATCCTCATCGGTCTTGGCCTGGGCAAGATGAACCGTGTCGTGGAGCGTGAAGACACTCCCGAGGTTCTTGGCGCGATCGCCAAGCTGCCGCACATGGTGAAGATCGTCGACTGAACCTTCGGGTTTGGATGATGACACAGACAGGGCCTCGGTGGAAACACCGGGGCCTTTCTGCATGAGGCGCGGGCGCGGGGAGGGGCAGTGTGACAACACTCTTCCCACTATCGCCCTCTGTGCTATTCGCCTCCGCTCCATCGCGACGGCCCTTTCGTTGGCTGCGCGGACTTTCGTTTTTGTATTGGCCATTCGGGGACAAGTCTTGATCGACAAGCGGCTTCTGGCAGTCTCGTTTCTGTGCCTGGGCGCGTTGGGCGCCGCCGCCTGTTCGCGGCAGGACGCGGGGGATGACGTCATCGGCGGCGGCACCGCGCTGGCCAAGTGCAATGACGTGCGCTCCAACACGGCATTCCTGGAACGCCTGAGAAAAAGCGACGACGCAGTTCGGAAAGCGCTGGGCAACGGCACCGCAAATGCCGTCGCCGAAGCGAACGACGCACTGGACGCGGGCGACTACCGACTTGCAGCGGCAACCACTGCTCGGGGGATAACAACGGAGCCTTACGGGGTGCAGTGCCGGGTGATCGGCGGCCTGTCGCCTTGGTCGGTGCGCGCATTGGCCTTCGTTGCCGACGATACTGCCAAGAGCGACAAGCAGATGCCGGACGACACGGTGACGGGCTTTGGTCGGCGCTATAACGCGACGATGCTGGCCGATCCGCGCTACCCCTATGCCGATGTTTGCCGCGGCCTCGACAAGGCCGGTCCCCCTCAAACGGTTTCCGACAACCCTGATACCGGCATCGTTCAGCCCTATGGCTTCGCCGAACTGGGCGCCGCGCGAATGGCCTATGGCCTGGGCGCGGCCGCGAGGCGAGGGTCGGTCTACGACATCGGGGTGCTGATCGAGCGCGACAAGCAGGACGTGAACGCGCCCGACATGTTCGGCCTGACGCCTTTGGCGTGGGCAGTCGCCTATCACCGATGGCCTGCGGCTGAAGCACTGCTGCAGGCGAAGGCAAGTCCGACAGGCGCGGTGTGCCAGTCGGTCATCGACCGTGAATCGCCCTTGCAGGTCGCTCGGATCATGCGTTGGTACGCGATGATTCGTCTTATGCGTCCGCTGGTCACAGAAGATGAATTCGCCAGCTTGCGCCAGAAGCCGCGCTGGGACGATGCCAGTCTCTCGGAATTCAATCACGCGCTGACCGAACTCAAGGAGCGCTATCAGCGCATCCTGAAGCGCCAGGACTTCGCGCGCCACGACCTCAATTTCCAGGTCGACGAGCAGGGTAACACGACGGAGTGCAAGATGGATCCGGCCTCGGTCTCGCCGGGCTTCGACAAGGAATTGTGCGGCCTCGCGGTGGAAATCGTGCGCTGGACGCCGGCCCGCGATGCCTTCGGAACGCGCGTGCCAGAAAGTGCGAAACTGCTGGTGGGCTTCGGCGGAGGAAGCTGAGGGTTCGGACAGCGCTATGGTAAGGTAGCCTCCAAGCTTCAAATCAATACGTGACATGGGGGCCCTTTTCCTCTAACGGGCCCGACTTCCATCAAGCGCGACCAAAGCGAAAGCGAGTGCAGACCATGAAATTGAATGACATCCGCGACAACGCCGGTGCCCGTCACCGCCGCATCCGCGTCGGCCGTGGTATCGGTTCGGGTAAGGGCAAGACCGCAGGCCGCGGCCAGAAGGGCGCCAAGGCGCGTTCGGGCGTTTCGGTCAACGGATTCGAGGGCGGCCAGATGCCGCTCCACATGCGTATTCCTAAGCGCGGCTTCTCGAACAGGAAGTTCGCCAAGGACTACGCAGAAGTGAACCTCGGCCTGATCCAGAAGGCGATCGACGCTGGCCAGCTCGACATCTCCGGCGTGGTTGACCATGCCGTGCTGAAGGCTGCTGGCATGGCACGCGGTGGCAAGGACGGCGTGCGCCTCCTCGCCAAGGGCGAACTGACGTCGAAGGTCACCTTCAACGTTGCAGGCGCGTCGGCCGGTGCTGTCGCCGCTGTTGAAAAGCTCGGCGGTTCGGTGATCCTTCCTGCCAAGGAAGAAGCTGCAGCCTGAGGCTGTTGCTAACGCGCCAAAGCTAACGGAAGAGGGCGGGCGCCAGGCGCTTCGCCCTCTTTTGCTATTGGGCTCATTCCGGTGCTCCGTGCATTTTGCGCGTCAAGGGCTTTCAGACATCGTCCGAATGTCTATATGGCCAGTTTCCTTCCAAGGTTCGACAAGGCAGGCCACAGCCGCTAAGGGCGAATCCGATTAGAACATTCGAGGCTTTCAGAACGTCATGGCTTCCCGCGCCGACAATATTGCCAGTACGCTGAGCCTGGCCAACTTCTCCAAGGCCACCGAGCTCAAGAAGCGCATTCTGTTCACCATTGGTGCGCTGATCGTGTTCCGCTTCCTGAGCTTCGTTCCGCTGCCCGGCGTGAACCCGCTGATCCTCGAATCGCTCTACAGCAAGACACAGGGCGGTATCCTCGACCTGTTCAACACCTTCTCGGGTGGCTCGCTTTCGCGCATGAGCCTCATCGCGCTTGGTGTGATGCCTTACATCACCGCGTCGATCGTGGTGCAGCTGGCCGCCTCGCTTCATCCGGCGCTCGTCGCGCTGAAGAAGGAAGGCGAAGCCGGGCGCAAGAAGCTCAACCAGTACACGCGCTACGGCACTGTTGGCCTCTGCGCGCTCCAGGGATACTTCTTGGCCGTGAGCCTGGAAGCCTATGGCGCGTCGAGTGGTCTCGAAGCAGTCGTCGATCCGGGCGTCATGTTCCGCATCGGTGCGGTCATTAGCCTCGTTGGCGGCACGATGTTCCTGCTGTGGCTGGGTGAGCAGATCACCTCGCGCGGCATCGGCAACGGCGTTTCGCTCATCATCATGGCGGGCATCGTCGCTCAGATGCCAACCTTCGCCAGCAATGTGGGCCAGGCTTACAGCGCAGGCGACACCGGTACTTTCCTGATCGTGGCGCTGATCGCGCTGCTGGTCGCGATGATCCTGATGATCTGCTTCTGCGAGCGTGCGACGCGCCGCCTGCTGATCCAGTATCCCAAGCGTGCGACGCAGCGCGGCATGATGCAGGCTGACCGCAGCCACCTGCCGCTCAAGCTCAACACCGCAGGCGTGATCCCGCCGATCTTCGCCAGTTCGCTGCTGCTGCTGCCGCTGACCATCACCCAGTTCGCCGGCAATACGCTGAGCCCGGACTCGACGATGGGCAAGGTCGTGGTCACGCTCAACCAGTACCTGGGCCACGGCAAGCCGCTTTACATGCTGCTTTATGCTGCCGGCATCGTGTTCTTCTCATTCTTCTACACTGCGGTCGTTTTCAATCCGGAAGAGACCTCGGAGAACCTTAAGAAGAACGGCGGGTTCATTCCGGGCATTCGTCCGGGCAAAAACACCGCGACTTATCTCGACTACGTGCTCACGCGAATCACGGTGATCGGTGCGATCTATCTCACCATCGTCTGCACGGTGCCTGAGTATTTCCTGTCGATGACGGGCTTGCCGCTCCTGTTTATGGGTGGCACCAGTCTGTTGATCGTGGTGAACGTGACCGTGGATACGATCACGCAGATTCAGTCGCACTTGCTGGCACACCAGTATGGCGACCTTATCAAGAAGGCGAAGCTGAAGGGCCGCCTGCGCTGACGGCAGCCGCCTCGGCGGCTGAAGAAAGCGGACGAAGACCGCATAAAACTTGAGGGGGTAAAGGCGTGAATATCATTCTTCTCGGACCGCCGGGGGCAGGCAAGGGCACACAGGCCCAGCGCCTGGTCGAGAAGCACGGCATGCGGCAGCTGTCGACCGGCGACATGCTTCGCGCTGCGGTCAAGGCTGGTACGCCGACCGGGCTTGAAGCCAAGGCCGTGATGGAGCGCGGCGAGCTGGTTTCGGACGCAATCGTCTCCGCGCTTATCGGCGATGAACTCGACGCGATGGGCCCGGAAGCGGGCGCCATCTTCGATGGCTATCCGCGCACCGAGGCTCAGGCCCAATCGCTCGATTCGATCCTTGACGTCCGCGACCGCAAACTCGATCACGTAATCGAGCTGCACGTGAACGAGGACGCGCTTGTCGAGCGCATCACCGGCCGTTTCACATGCGCAACGTGCGGTAAGGGCTACCACGACACGTTCGAGAAGCCTCACGTCGAAGGCACCTGCGACAAGTGCGGGGGCCACGAGTTCAAGCGCCGTCCTGACGACAACGCTGAGACCGTGCGTACGCGCATGGCCGAGTACCGCGCCAAGACCGCCCCTATCCTGCCGGTCTACGAGGCCCAGGGCATCGTCGCCAAGGTCGACGGCATGGCCGACATGGACGAGGTGACCGCAGCGATCGAGGCGATCCTCGCCAGGTAGGCGCATGGCCCGGATGCTGGCGGCGTCGCCAGTGCCGGGCGCAAGGGGCTGGTATACGATGAAGCGTCTTGCAATCGCACTTGCCACGGTCACGGGTTTCGGCGCTGCGGCGGCGCCGCTGCCGGCAGCGGCCAGCGTCGCGCAGGTTTCTCAGAACGGCTTCGTGGTGCGCCACCTCATCGACGTGTCGACTTCTCCTGAAGAGACCTGGGCGGTGCTGATCAAGCCTTCGGTCTGGTGGGATTCCGACCACACCTGGTCCGGTGAAGCGGCCAACCTCTCGCTCGATGCGCGGGCAGGGGGCTGCTTCTGCGAAATCCTGCCTAACGCATCGTCGGTCAAGGCCGCGCCGCACGGCAGTGTCGAGCATATGCGGGTGATCTACATAGAGCGGCCGCGCGCGCTGCGCCTGCTGGGTGCGCTGGGCCCGATGCAAGCCGATGCAGCAAATGCCACTTTGACTATCCAGCTCAAGCCTAGTGCGAAAGGCGGTACGCAAGTGCTGCTGGAGTACGTTGTGGGCGGATTTACTCGTACGCCTTTCGAAAAGCTCGCGCCGGGCGTCGATGCGATGCTGGGTCAACAGGTCCGCCGTCTCGGCGAAAAGCTGGGCGGTTCTTTCTCTGCGGCGTTCCCGCCGGGGCAGCCGGAGACCGATAGCGAACCGACTGTGCCTGTGGTTCCTGAGCCGGTCGAAGCCGCGCCTGTGACGAGTGGGGTCGTGCCGCTGGCGCAGGAGCCACTGTCCGGTGATGGGACGATCGTGGGCCGCTGAAGGCCGTGCGCATCACGTGCTTTGACTAGCCTGGTGATTTGCGTTAAACACTGCTCACAAGCGCGGCCGACGCATCGCCATTTGGCGGGCGGTCGCTGTACTTCGGCGCTCCGGGCGTTGACAGCCTGCGCGAATCGTTCTAAGCGCGCCCTTCACTCGACAGCATACGGCTAGTCCGGCAAGGCCAAGAGCGCAGTGTTCCAGGAACCAGCGCGTTTCGCCAACCGGGCTTTTGCCATTTCTATTCGGGTGTTCACAGCGTTGAGATAGGGGTCGCTTTCGATCCCTGTGGAGCAGGAGTTTTTTAAGTGGCACGTATTGCCGGGGTCAATCTCCCCACCAACAAGCGCGTTATCATCGCGCTCACCTACATCCATGGTATCGGCCGCACCAAGGCCGTTCAGATCGCCGACAAGCTTGGCATCGACCACACCCGCCGCGTGCAGGACCTGTCGGACGCCGAAGTCCTGCAGATCCGCGAAACCCTGGACGCCGACCACACGGTCGAAGGTGATCTTCGTCGCGAAACCGCGATGAATATCAAGCGCCTCATGGATCTCGCCTGCTATCGTGGCCTGCGTCACCGCAAGGGCCTGCCGGTCCGTGGCCAGCGCACGCATACCAATGCGCGCACCCGCAAGGGCAAGGCCAAGGCTATCGCCGGCAAGAAGAAGTAAGCTGGGCGGGCCGCACTCCGGCCCCCGGTTTCCCCACGCGATATATCGACAGGAACTACGAACATGGCACGCGAACCCCAGCGCATTAAGCGCCGCGAGCGCAAGAACATCACGAGCGGCATTGCCCACGTGAACGCAAGCTTCAACAACACCATGGTGACCATCACCGACGCCCAGGGCAACGCGATTTCGTGGTCCTCGGCCGGCGCGATGGGCTTCAAGGGCAGCCGCAAGTCGACCCCGTATGCCGCTCAGGTGGCCGCGGACGATGCAGGGAAGAAGGCCGCCGAGCACGGCGTCCGCACCCTCGAAGTCGAAGTCAAGGGCCCGGGTTCGGGCCGTGAGAGCGCACTGCGCGCTCTGGCTGCCGTGGGCTTCACCATTACCTCGATCCGTGACGTCACGCCGATTCCGCATAACGGCGTGCGTCCCTCGAAGCGCCGCCGCGTCTGATCGAGCTAATGCGGGCGACGACCGGTCGTCGCCCGTCTTCGGAACGTCCCGGGCCTCTCCACCAGGCCGTCGGGGCGTAACCGCCATCACTCCCAGGGGAAGTCCATGACTGTCAACATCAAGAACTGGCAGGAACTCAAGAAGCCGAACAGCCTTGAGATCAAGCCGGGACCAGACCCCAAGCTGAAGGCGACGTTCGTTGCCGAACCTCTCGAGCGCGGTTTCGGCCTGACGCTCGGCAACGCGCTGCGCCGCGTGCTGCTCTCCTCGCTGCAGGGCGCCGCGATCACCTCGATCAAGATCGAGAACGTGCTTCACGAATTCTCGTCGCTCGCCGGCGTGCGCGAAGACGTCACGGACATCGTCCTCAACGTCAAGCAGATCGCGCTCAAGATGCAGGGCGAAGGCCCCAAGCGTCTCCAGCTCTCCGCCACCGGCCCTGCCGCGGTGAAGGCTGGCGATATCGCCGTTTCGGGTGACATCGAGGTCATGAACAAGGACCTCGTGATCTGCCACCTCGACGAGGGCGCGACGCTGAACATGGAACTGACCGCCGACACCGGTAAGGGTTATGTCCCCGCCGTGTCGAACCGTCCAGTCGACGCGCCGATCGGTCTTATCCCGGTCGACTCGCTCTACTCGCCGGTGCGTCAGGTCAGCTACAAGGTCGACAATGCCCGCATCGGGCAGGAACTCGACTTTGACAAGCTGAACCTCACGGTCGAGACCGACGGCACCGTCACCCCGGAAGACGCCGTGGCTTATGCCGCGCGCATCCTCCAGGACCAGTTGGCGCTGTTCGTCCACTTCGAGGACATTGCCCCCGTCGGCCAGTCGCCGATGATCGGCATGGCCGCTGGTGGTACTTCGGCTTCGGAAGAGAGCGACACCAACCAGCTCAACCGCTACCTTCTCAAGAAGGTGGACGAGTTGGAACTGTCGGTCCGTTCGGCAAACTGCCTCAAGAACGACAACATCATCTACATCGGCGATCTGGTCCAGAAGACCGAAGCCGAGATGCTGCGTACGCCGAATTTCGGCCGCAAGTCGCTCAACGAGATCAAGGAAGTTCTCTCCTCGATGGGTCTGCGCCTTGGCATGGACATCCCGGGCTGGCCGCCCGAGAACATCGAAGAGATGGCCAAGAAGCTCGAGCAAGAGCTGCTGGGTTAAAGTCTTCAAGCGTGATCCCGGCCTCGGTCGGGATCATGTTTTTCAGGGTATCGGCAGTCCCCCTCAAGCGGCTGCCAGGACCGGGCTACCTGATACGGGCCCCTTACGAACGGAGTATTGAAAATGCGTCATAAAATGGGCGGCCGCAAGCTGCAGCGCAAGTCCGGCCACCGCACAGCCCTGCTGCGCAACATGGCCGCCGCGCTGATCAAGCACGAGCAGATCAAGACCACCACTCCGAAGGCCAAGGAACTGCGTCCTTACCTCGAGAAGCTGATCACGCTTGCCAAGAAGGGCGGTCTTTCGAACCGTCGTCTGGCGCACGCGCGCATCCTGGACGAGGCTCAGGAAGCCAAGCTGTTCGAAGTTCTGGCCGAGCGCTTTGCTGGTCGCGAGGGTGGTTACACCCGCATCATCAAGGCCGGCATCCGCGCTTCGGACGCTGCCCCGATGGCGATCATCGAACTGGTTGACCGTGACGTCACCGCCAAGGGTCAGGATTCTGGCCCGGTGAACGCCGATGCCGAGGAATTCGCCGAGGCCTGAGCCCCGGCGGCCCTGACGGGTTAGCAAAAAGCGGTCGCGAACTTCGGTTCGCGGCCGCTTTTTCATGCTGGCACGCGCCTTTCCCTTCCACCTGCATATGCTAGAAGGGGGCCAAGTAGCGCGGGTCGGGAAGGATACGTGAAATGCACCGCCTGCGGGCGCTGATCGGAGGCTTGCTGCTTTGCACGGGTGTACCCATCTGTGCTGAAACCATGCCGGACATCGACTATCCGCAGACCCGGCGCGATCCGATCGTCGAAACTCTGTTCGGCGAGGATATAGCCGATCCCTACCGTTGGCTGGAGGGCGACGTTCGCGGCGCGCCCGAGGTAGCGGACTGGGTCGAGCGCGAGAATGCGGTGACGCAAGACTACCTTGCCACTCTCGCCCAACGCGGACGCTTTGCGAAGCGCATCAGAAGTCTCATGGACTACGAGCGCTTCGGACTGCCGGTGAAGGCGGGCGGCAGCTATTTCTATACACGCAATTCCGGCCTGCAGAATCAGGCCCAGTTGTTCGTGCGCAAGGGGCTTACCGCTAAGCCGCGCCTGCTGCTCGATCCCAATGCTTGGGCGGCCGACGGGGCAACCGCGCTGGATGCCTGGAAGCCTTCGCAGAAAGGTAATTATCTCCTCTATAGCGTCCAGGACGGCGGCAGTGACTGGCGGATCCTGCGGGTGCTTGACGTCAAGACCGGGGAGCCGCTGACCGATCAGGTCCGCTGGGCCAAGTTTACCGGGCTCGCCTGGGTGGGCGAGGAGGGATTTCTTTACTCGCGCTTCCCGGCGCCGCAGGAAGGCGCGGCCTTTCAGGGTCTCAACTATGAACAGGCCGTCTACTTTCACCGTCTCGGCACGCCGCAGGACCAGGACGAACTGGTCTATGCGACGCCTGAGCATCCCCAGTACGGCCATGTCGCGGATGTGACGCAGGACGGACGTCTGGCGCTGATTACCAGCCATGTCGGTACCGACGCGCGCCATGAAGTACAGGTGATCGACCTTGCCCACCGCAAGCGCGATGGGTGGAAGGCTGTCCCGCTGGTCACTGGCTTCACCGACGACTGGAAGCTGGTCGAAGGCGCCGGTCGGCGGCTGTGGTACGTGACGAACTGGAACGCGCTGCGCTACCGCCTCGTTGCCATCGACCTAGACGCGGCCAAGCCGGCGTGGACGCAGGTCGTCGCGGAGCGCGAGGACATTCTGGAACGCGCAGGGATCGTCGGCGACCAGCTCGTGCTCAATTACATGCGCGATGCCGCCAGCCATGCCGAGATACTTGCGCTCGACGGCAGCGCAGGGCGGACGCTGTCGCTGAGCGGCATCGGCACGGCCTCGGGTTTCCGCGGGCGTCCGGGCGATCCGGAGACGTTCTACGCCTTCACCAGCTTCAACTGCCCAGCCTCGATCTACCGCATGGACTTGGCCACCGGGGTTACCGCGCCCTTCGCGCAGCCCAAGATGTGCTACGATCCGGGCGCCTACGTCGTCGAGCAACGCTTCTTCACCTCGAAGGACGGAACGCGGGTGCCGATGTTCGTCGTGCGTAGCCGTGCGGTGGCCAAGGCCAAGTTGCCGGTGCCGACGCTGCTGTATGGCTACGGCGGCTTCGACGTTTCCTTGACGCCGGGCTTTTCCTCAACCCGCATGGCGTGGCTCGAAGCTGGCGGAGCCTTTGCGCTGGCGAACCTGCGCGGCGGCGGCGAGTACGGACGTGCGTGGCACGAGGCCGGACGAGGTGCGAACAAGCAGAACGTGTTCGACGACTTTATCGCGGCAGGCGAATACCTGGTGAAGGAAGGCATCGCCAAGAAGGACGGCCTCGCGATCCAGGGCGGCTCCAACGGCGGCCTGCTGGTTGGTGCGGTGGTCAACCAGCGACCGGACCTTTTTGCCGCCGCCGTGGCGCAGGTCGGTGTCATGGACATGTTGCGCTTCGATCGCTTCACTGCTGGCCGCTACTGGGTAGACGATTATGGCCATCCTGACCGCGAGGCCGACTTCAGGGTGCTGCGCGCCTATTCTCCTTACCACAACATCCGCGGCGGGCGCGCCTATCCGGCGATCCTGGTCACCACCGCCGATACCGACGACCGCGTGGTGCCAGGCCATTCGTTCAAGTATACCGCCGCGCTCCAGCATGCCGACCTTGGCGGCAAGCCGCGTCTTATCCGCATCGAGACGCGGGCCGGGCACGGATCGGGCAAGCCCACCGACAAGGCGATAGAAGAAGGCGCGGACATCCTTGCCTTCGTCGCGCAGTGGACCGGGCTGCAATTGCCGCCTGAGGGCACTATCGCGCACGCCGGCACCGAGGAGCGGGGCAACACGCCGTGAGCGGCAGGGCGGTTCAGCCGCGCGACAGCATGAGACGGGTATTTCCCTGACATCAGGCGGCGCGAACAGTGCGCGCCGAGGCTTGGACACTCACCGATGCAGATTTTCCGTTCGCGTACCGCTGCCACGCTGGCCGCGCTTGCCATGGTTTCGATGACCGCGACTCCGGTATTCGCACGCGGTTACAACGACTGGGGTCGCCACCGTCACCATCGTGGCGGCGGGGTCGATGGCGGTAGCCTGCTCGCCGGTTTGCTGGTGGGCGGCGCTGCCGTGGCCATCGCAACGTCGGCCAATAGCAAGAAGTCCGCCGCTGACACGCGCAGCGACGAGCCTGCGCCCTATCGCTACCCTGGCGGTCCCGTTGCGGGCGATCCGGGCTATGGCGACGAGCCAGCCGGCACTGACTACGGTTCGCGCGATTACCCGGACGATTCGGGCGCCGCGCAGCGTTCGGGCCCGGGTGCGGGCCCCGGCAATTTCGACGCTGCGGTGGATGCCTGCTCGGCCGAACTGGAGCAGGGCGGCAAGCGTGTCGATTCGGTCGAGAACGTGCGCCGCATGGGTGAGCGTTACAGCGTCGAGGGCCGGCTCGAAGGCGGAAGTCCTTATGCCTGCAGCGTCGACGATACTGGCCATATCCGCTCCGTCGCTGTCGATGGCCACGCGATGATCTGAACCGGCGCGGGCGGGGCGGCTCAGTCGTCCCCCCGGTGCGCGGGCAGGCCCAGCGACCAGTGGATCGCAGCGCCGCGCAAGGTGAAGCCGGCAACCACGGCAAGCGCCCAGGTCAGTGCCGGTGACAGCCCGAAAGCGATGCCTGCGCCGGCAAGGCACGCCGCCAGCGCCGCTGCCGTCACATAAAGTTCCGGGCGCATCAGGATCGAAGGCTGCCCGGCCAATACATCGCGGATGATACCGCCGATGCAGCCGGTGACCACTCCCATGAGGATCGCGGCTACCAGCGGCGCGCCCCACGACAGCGCCTTGATCGTGCCGAACACCGAATAGACCGCCAGGCCCAGCGCATCCGCCCATTCCAGCAGCACCCCGTTCCACCAGCGCACCGGCGTGAACCACGCAACGAGCGCGACGACGATGCAGACCGGCGCCACGAACGGGTCGTGCACCCAGAACACCGGCGCGCCGATCAGGAGATCGCGCAGGGAGCCTCCGCCTACGCCGGTGATGAGCGCGAAGAAGACCACCGTAACGAACGTCTGCCGCAGCCGCGCCGCCGCCAGCGCGCCGGACAGGGCGAAGACGGCGATACCGAACAGATCGAGCGCAGGTGGCAAGGCGGGAGTGATCGGGGTCATCGCGGCCTCCTAACATGCTGTGCACGGGTTGGCTCTCCCGCAAATACGCTTAGGCGCCGCACTTGCACGGTACGCGCATCGCACTAGGCTGTGCATCCCTTCTCGACCCGAGACATTTGGCGGACTGCCCCATGAAGAACTTCAAACGCCTTTCTCCTGCCGCCCTGCTGCTGGCGAGCGCGGCCTGCACGCAGGTTCCCGGCGAAGTCGCCTCGGTGCCCGCCGCGTCTGCGGCAGAAGAAGCTGCCCCGCAGTCGGGCTACGATCTCGCGACGCAGAAGGACAAGCTGGCAACGATCCCGATGGAGGTCGACAGCGCTTTCCTCAGCGCCGAGGAGCGCGATGTCGTGAACCTGCTCATCAAGGCCTCCGACCTGATGAGCGAGATTTACCTGCGCCAGCGTTATGAGCAAAACCCGCAGGTTCAGCGCGCCGTCTCGATGAACCGCCGCGCCGACCGCGACCTGCTCGTGGAGATGTTCGCGCGCAACTTCGGCCCGTGGGACGAACTGGCCGACCTGCACCCGTTCTGGGGCACCACGCCGATGCCCGAGGGCGCGGGCTTTTATCCCGTGGACCTGACGCGCGCCGATCTGGAAGCCTATGTCGCCGCTCATCCCGACCAGAAGGCCGCGCTGCTCAGCCCTTATACCGTCGTGCGGCGCCAAGGCGCCAAGCTGATCGCGGTGCCTTATTCGGTCGAGTACCGGCAGTGGCTGGAACCGGCTTCCAGGCTGCTGGAACAAGCTGCCGCACGGACGAGCAATGCCAGCCTCAAGAAGTTCCTCGGCCTGCGGGCCAAGGCTTTCCTTTCCGACGATTACTATGAGAGCGAACTGGCCTGGATGGACCTGGCGGGCACGCCGATCGAAGTCGCTATCGGGCCTTACGAGGTTTATACCGATCGGCTGATGGGCGCGAAGACTTCGTTCGAGAGCTTCGTCACGCTCAAGGACCCGGAACAGTCCGCGGCGCTCGCGAAGTATAAAAAGTACCTCAAGGACATGGAGGCGAACCTCCCGATCGAGGACAAGTACAAGAATTTCCAGCGCGGCTTTGAAAGCCCGATTGCGGTGGCGGAGCAGGTGCGCGGCGGGGGCGACAACGTGCCCGGCCCGCAGACCATCGCTTTCAACCTGCCCAATGACGAGCGCGTGCGCGAAGCCAAGGGCGCCAAGAAGGTGATCCTCTCCAACGTGCTGGGCGCAAAGTTCGACCGCACTCTTCAGCCCATGGCGGCGCTGGTGCTGAAGGCCGACCAGGCCCGCCATGTCGCCAAGGATTACATGCAGTACGAGACGCTGTTCCACGAACTGTCGCACAGCCTCGGGCCGGGCTCGATCGTAGTGAACGGTGAGAAGACCACGGTCGACAAGGCGCTGAAGGAACAGAACTCGGCGCTGGAGGAAGCCAAGGCCGACGTCGCCGGGGTGTGGAATATTCTGCTGATGATGCAGAAGGGCGAACTTCCTGCAGCCGAGCGCCCGCAGCTTTTTGCGACCTACTT
This sequence comes from Novosphingobium sp. P6W, assembly GCF_000876675.2. GTDB lineage: Bacteria > Pseudomonadota > Alphaproteobacteria > Sphingomonadales > Sphingomonadaceae > Novosphingobium. The sequence goes on along the minus strand of NZ_CP030352.1, from coordinate 2,795,014 downwards.
CACCGGGATCTTCCGTGCGGTGCGCTTCGGTGCGGTTGAAGCGCATGGTAAGGGCGCGGCGTTGCAATATGCCTATCTACGTGCTCAGGGCGCCTTCATCTATGATGCGGCGGCAAAGCGCTACGTAGTGGATGACGCGAAGATGGAGGCGGGGCTGAAGGCGCTGCTCCACGACATGCTGATGCTGCAGGCTACCGGCGATTATGAAGGCACCAAGGCGTTCATGGCCAAGTGGGCGAAGCTGGATGCCGAGGCCGACTTGGCGATCGCCGGGATGACGGCGTTGCCGGTGGATATCCGCCCGGTCTATCCTGATACGCTCTGAGAGAGGGGCGGTTTGCGCGATGGGGCTTCGACAAGCTCAGCCTGAGCGGATCGATAGGCCGGTCTGATAATTTGCTGCGATGGGGCATCACTTTTCTCAACTCCGCTCAGGCTGAGCTTGTCGAAGCCCCATCGCCAACACCCTCAGGGCCGTATCACCACCCGCCCGAACGGGTGCGCCTCTGCAACGAAGCGGTGTGCTTCTATCGCTTCGGACAGGGCAAACTCCCGCTCGATCGGCATTACCAACGAGCCGGCATGGGCGCGGGCGAACAGGTCTGCCAGCAGTTCATGCACGCGCGGGGTATGCATGTCGCGGCCGAAGGAAATGCCGGTTACCTGCATGGCCTTGCGGATCATCTCGAAGAATCCGAAGGTGGGCAAGGTGCCCTCGGCCGCGCCGATCACCGCATAGCGGCCATGACCGCGCAGGGCTTCCACCAGCGCATCCTTAACCTTGCCGCCCGCCAGATCGAGTACGAGATCGACGCCTTTGCCGCCTGTTATCTCCTTGCAACGCGCGGCGATATCCTCCTGCCGGTAGTCGATGCCGTGTGTCAGCCCCAGCGGCGTGATCCTCGCGAGGCGTGATGGGCTGGATGCAGTGCCGATCACGATCGCACCGGCCTGCGCGGCCAGCTGCACCGCCGCCAGCCCGACGCCGCCGGCTGCGCCCTGTACCAGCACCGTTTCGCCTGCCGTCAGGCCGCCATAAGTGAACAAAGCGTCGTAAGCCGTCCCGAAAGCGATCGGCACGACGGCGGCGATATCGAGATCCATGCCCTCGGACACCAGATAGGCATAGGTTTCCGGCACCGCGAATAGCGCTGCATGGCTGCCGCTCCAGTTGAACCCGACGACGCGGTCGCCCAGTCGGAAGCGTGTCACTTCTGCGCCTACCGCAACCACCGTCCCGGCGGCCTGATAGCCCGGCACATGGGGCACGCGCGCCGGGGGCGTGTGGACGCGGTTGAGCAGATCGCCGCCTTCGAGCGAGATCACCTCGACGCGGATCAGCACGGTCTTCGGGCCGACTTCGGGATCGGGCAGCTCGCCATGGTGCAATACCTCGGGGCCGCCGTTTTCGTTGTACCAGACTGCCTTCATCGTTCTCTCCCGGCTTTCGGGCGGGACCTTTGCAGGGCGGCGGCGGGTGTGCAAACTCGCCAAAGGGGCAGCCACTGCGTTGGGGGCTATTTTTGTACCGTGATGGCGGCGGTGCCGTCTGCCCAGACGGGCAAGTAGAGGCCCTGGCCCGCTGCCTTGATACGGCCCGTTCGGGTGCGGGTGACTTTCGCACGGATCAGCAGGTCGCCCTCGCGCTTGTCCTCAATCGCGTTGCCGATCTTGCCCAGCAGCTTGTTGTAGTCGTTCTCGAAGTTCTGGGCGAGCGCGGCGGCGATCGTGGCCGCCATGCCCGGCGTGTTGGCAAGACGCAGGATAAGGTCACCGCCGCGCATGTCGGTGGTGCCGCTGACGGCGAACTGTTCGAAGCCGATCTTGCGTGAATTTTCTGTGTTGGTCGGTATGCCGGTCATCCACACGGTGCCCTTGGTCGGGCCGACCCGCTTCGCAACATCGCTCGCGGTGAATTCGACGCCCACGGCAATGCGTCCGCCGGTGGTGCCGTAGATCGTCGCCTTGCGGAAATCGGCCTTGACCGGTCCGACGCCGGGCACTTCGAAGGCCCTTGCCCCGCGCTTGCGAAGCGCCTTCATCAACACCGGCTCCAGTTCGCGGTAATCGGCGACTACGGGGATGAAGAAGGCCAGGCGGCCGGCCTCCGTTTCCAGTGGGCGCACCGGGGGCAAGGGCGAGGGCGCCGGATCGGCCGGGCGCTTGCCTACGAAGGTTTCGGTCACAGCCTTGACGCCGAGGCGCAGCATCAGCCTGTTACCGTCGAGTTCGTAACCGCCGTACTGCAATTCCGTTGGGCTGACGCGCATCCAGACCGGCGGGTTGTCGCGGTTGAGTGCCAGCGTGGTGAAGGCCGAATTCCAGGCGCGTTCGACCTGGCGGCGGACCTCCAGCTTGCCGAGTTGGCCGGGCAATTCGCGCTCGAGCCGGGCGATCACGGGTGCAAGTTTCCGGTCTGCCTGTTCCGTGAAGTCGATGCGCTGGCCCATGAACTCCATATGCGGGGCGTTGGTCCAGTCGTAGCGGATGTCTACCGTCCCGCGCGGGGTCCAGTCCTGAGCCAGCGTCAGGCGGACGACGGCATGGGCCATGGCGTCCGCAGTGGCGGTCTCCCGCTTGAGCAGGCCGCCGATGTCCTCGGCGCGCACGACGGCATGGAGCGGCATGTCGAGCACGATCTCGCGGCCCTTGCCGGCAAAGCGCAGAGGCCCGCGCCGGACTTCGCCGACGATGCGGCATTTGAGCTTGGGGGTCTTGATGGTGGCAATGCCCAGGTCCACGCTTTTCGACTGCACGCAGGTCTGGTCGGGCTTGTCGATGGTCCAGAGCGTGCGCGGGATATCATCTTCGAGCGCGGCGGCCAGCTTGCCGAGGTCGGCCTGGACCGGGACGGTAATGAGCGAGGCCTGCGGATCGACTTTGATCGCGTCATGGGCGCGGGGAGGGGGGCTATCGTCGCGGCTGCGATTGCAGGCGGAAAGGGCGAGGGTGGGCGCCAGAAGCAGCAATGCAGCGCGATGGAACATCATTCGTGAAACGCCCCGTGGAATGTGGTCGCAGATAAATCCACGAACGGGGCAGGAGGTTCCACAGGCGGGACCAACGAAAAAGGCCGGCGTTTTCACACCGGCCTTCTCGTCGTTCTATCGCAGACAGATCACATGTGGATCGGCTTGCCAGTCACCGCCATCGCCGCTTCCTTGATCGCCTCGGAGTGCGTCGGGTGTGCGTGGCAGGTGTAGGCGATATCTTCACTGGTAGCGCCGAATTCCATCGCCTGCGCGGCCTGGGCGATCATCGTGCCGGCCACCGAGGCAATGCACCATACGCCCAGAACGCGGTCGGTTTCGGCGTCCGCGATGACCTTCACGAAACCGTCCGGCTCGTGGTTGGTCTTGGCGCGCGAGTTGGCCATCATCGGGAACTTGCCGACCTTGATCGCGCCGCGCTCCTTGGCGGCTTCCTCGGTGAGGCCCACGCCCGCGAACTCGGGCTGGGTGTAGACGACGCCGGGGATGACGTCGTGGTTCACGATGCCGGTGAGGCCGGCGATGTTCTCGGCCACGGCGATACCCTCGTCCTCGGCCTTGTGCGCAAGCATCGGGCCGGGGATCACGTCGCCGATCGCCCAGACGCCGTCGACCTTGGTGCCGAAGTCGTGGTCGGTCTCGATCTGCGCGCGGCTGTTCAGCTCAATGCCGATCTTGTCGAGGCCGAGGCCTTCGGTGTTGGGACGGCGGCCGATGGATACCAGCACGACGTCGGCTTCGATGACTTCGGCGTCACCGCCCTTGGCGGGCTCGACAGTGACCTTGGCGGTCTTGCCTTCCACGGTCACGCCGGTGACCTTGGTGCCCATCTTGAGCGTCATGCCCTGCTTCTTGAACAGCTTGCCGGCTTCCTTGCGGACTTCGCCGTCCATGCCGGGGAGCAGCTGGTCGAGGAATTCGACAACAGTCACTTCCGCGCCGAGACGGCGCCAGACCGAACCCAGTTCCAGGCCGATCACGCCGCCGCCGATGACAACCATCTTCTTGGGAACGGAAGTCAGTTCAAGCGCGCCGGTGCTGTCCACCACAACGCCGCCGGCATTATCGATTTCGACGCCGGGCAGCGGAGTGACCGAGGATCCGGTGGCGATGACGATGTTCTTGGCGGTGACGGTCTTGCCGGCCACTTCGACGCTGTGCGCATCCTTGAAGCTGGCATAGCCCTTGAGCCAGTCGACCTTGTTCTTCTTGAACAGGAACTCGATGCCGCCAGTCAGGCCCTTGACGGCGTCCTTGCGCTGGCCCTGCATGGTGTCGAGATCCAGCTCCGGGGTCACCTTGATGCCCATCGCCGCCATGGCACCGTTCTTTGCCGCGTCGAAGTATTCCGAAGCGTGGAGCAGGGCCTTGGAGGGAATGCAGCCCACGTTGAGGCAGGTGCCGCCCAGCGCCTCGCGCCCTTCGGCGCAAGCGGTCTTCAGGCCCAGCTGGGCTGCGCGGATCGCCGCGACATAGCCGCCGGGGCCAGCACCGATGACAAGGACGTCGTAGTCGTAATCAGCCATTTGTAAGGCCTTTCGTCGCGCTGGGGCGGGGCTTCGACAAGCTCAGCCTGAGCGCATTTATCTATTCAAGCGAACGTACCCAACCTCCGCTCACCCTAAGCCTGTCGAAGGGCGAGCGGGAGGGCTGGGCGTATCTTACAGGTCGATCAGGAGCCTGGTGGGATCCTCGATCGCTTCCTTGATGGTCTTGAGCGCGGTAACTGCCTCGCGGCCGTCGATCAGGCGGTGGTCGTAGGACAGCGCGATGTACATCATCGGGCGGATCACGATTTCGCCATTACGCACCACGGCGCGGTCTTCGATGCGGTGAAGACCCAGCACCGCCGACTGCGGGGGGTTGATGATCGGGGTCGACATCAGGCCGCCGAACACGCCGCCGTTGGAGATCGTGAAGGTGCCGCCCTTCATGTCTTCCATGGTCAGCTTGCCGTCCTTGGCCTTCTTGCCGAAGTTCGCGATGGCCTTCTCGATGCCCGCGAAGCCCAGCTTGTCGCAGTCCTTGACGACGGGAACCATCAGGCCGCTCGGCGCCGAGACCGCGATCGAGATGTCGACGTAGTCGTGGTAGACGATCTCGTCGCCGTCGATCTGTGCGTTGACGGCCGGGATGTCCTTCAGCGCCAGGACCGATGCCTTGGCGAAGAACGACATGAAGCCCAGCTTGATGCCGTGCTTCTTGAGGAACACGTCCTTGTACTTGTCACGCGCTTCGATGACGGCCGACATGTCGACGTCGTTGAAGGTGGTGAGCAGGGCTGCGGTGTCCTGCGCGGACTTCAGGCGCTTGGCGATCGTCTGGCGCAAGCGCGTCATCTTCACGCGCTCTTCGCCGCGGGCCGAAGCCGGGACCGAGGCAGGCGCGCCTGCTGCGGCCGGAGCAGCAGAGGCGGGCTTGTTCTTGGCGGCTTCCAGGACGTCGTCCTTGGTGATGCGGCCGTCCTTGCCGGTGCCCTTGATCGACGCGGGGTCGATGCCGTGCTCCAGGATCGCGCGGCGCACGGCCGGCGACAGGACCGAAGCGCCGGCAGAGGCTTCCTCGGTTGCCGGAGCAGCGGTCGGCGCGGGCGCCGGAGCCGAGGCAGCCGGAGCGGCGGCGGGGGCCGCAGCAGGCTTGGCAGCAGCGGGCGCGCCCGAGCCTGCTTCGATGGTGGTGATCAGCGCGCCGACGACGACATTGTCGCCTTCGGCTGCGATGTGCTGGCCCATGACACCGGCATGCGGCGCCATGACGTCGATGGCGACCTTGTCGGTCTCGAGGCTGGCAATGGGCTCATCGGCAGCAACGGCTTCGCCGGGCTGCTTGAGCCACTGGCCGATGGTGGCTTCGGCGACGGACTCGCCGAGCGTGGGGACCTTGACTTCAGTGGACATGGTTTATCTCAAGCCTTCTGCTTGCGACGGAGTTCGGAACGAACGGAAAGATGCAGGGCATCGGCAACCAGCGCCGCCTGTTCGGCGGTGTGGCGCTTGGCGAGGCCCGTGGCGGGCGATGCCGAAGCGGAGCGACCGGCATAGCGAGGACGCGGGGCGGAAACGCCCGCTTCGATGGCGGCTTCCTCGACCAGCGATTCCACGAAGAACCAGGAACCGTTGTTCTTGGGCTCTTCCTGGCACCAGACGACTTCCTCGAGGTTCGGCATCTTGGCAAGACGCTTGGCCAGCGGTTCGCCCGGGAAGGGGTAGAGCTGCTCGATGCGAATGATCTGGGTGTCGGTGATTTCGGCGGCGTCACGCGCTTCGAGCAGGTCGTAGAAGACCTTGCCCGAGCAAAGGATGACCTTCTTGGTGTCCGCGTCTGCCGAGGGGTTGGGATCGGACAGGATGCGCTTGAATTCGCCATCGAGGAATTCCGAAGCGGCCGACTTTGCAAGCGGGTGGCGCAGCAGCGACTTGGGAGTCATGATGACGAGCGGCTTGCGGAACGAACGGCGCATCTGACGGCGCAGGACGTGGAAGTAGTTCGCCGGGCTGGTGATGTTACAGACCTGGATGTTGTCCTGCGCGCAGAGCTGCAGGTAACGCTCCAGACGGGCCGAGGAGTGCTCCGGACCCTGGCCTTCGTAGCCGTGCGGCAGCAGCAGGACCAGGCCGTTCGCGCGCAGCCACTTGGATTCGGCCGAGGCGATGTACTGGTCGATGATGATCTGCGCACCGTTGGCGAAATCGCCGAACTGGCCTTCCCACAGGACCATGGTCTTGGGGTCGGCGCTGGCGTAGCCGTACTCGAAACCGAGTACGCCATATTCCGACAGGGTGGAGTCCAGCACCTCGAAGCGGCCGTGGGGCAGCGTGGTGAGGGGCGTGTACTTGTGTTCGTCGGTCTGGTCGGTCCAGACGGCGTGGCGCTGGCTGAAGGTGCCGCGTCCGCAGTCCTGACCGGACAGGCGCACGCCGTAACCTTCGGAGACGAGGCTGCCGAAGGCGAGCGCCTCCGCCGTGGCCCAGTCGAAGCCTTCGCCCGACTTGAACATCTCTTCCTTGGCAGCAAGCACGCGGGCCAGCGTCTTGTGGACGGTGAGGTCCGCAGGAACGGTGGTCAGCACGCGGCCCAGGCTTTCGAACAGCTTGGGTTCGACCTTGGTGTCGACGTTGCGGCGCGCAGTCTCGGGATCGGCGGGCTTGTGGAAGCCGCTCCACTGACCTGCGAACCAGTCGGCCCGGTTGGACTTGTAGGTCTTGGCGGCCTCGAACTGCTCTTCCAGATGCGCGGTGAAGGCATCTTCGGTCTGGCCGAGGAACGCATCGTCGATCACGCCTTCGGCCTTCAGCTTGTCGCTGTAGATCTTGCTGACCGGGGGGTGCTGGCGGATCTTGGCGTACATCAGCGGCTGCGTGAAGCCAGGCTCGTCGCCTTCGTTGTGGCCGAAGCGGCGATAGCACCACATGTCGATCACGATGTCGCGCTTGAAGGTCTGGCGGTAGTCGATCGCCAGCTTGCAGGCGAACGTCACTGCTGCCGGGTCATCGCCGTTGACGTGCAGGATCGGTGCCTGGACGCCCTTGGCGACGTCCGAGGGATACGGCGAATTGCGCGCGAACTGCGGGCTTGTCGTGAAGCCGATCTGGTTGTTGATGATGAAGTGCAGGCAGCCGCCGGTGTTGTAGCCCTTCACGCCGGAAAGGCCGAAGCATTCCCAGATGATGCCCTGGCCGGCGAAGGCCGCATCGCCGTGGATCAGCACGGGGAGGACCTGGTTGTGCTTCGCGTTCGGGCCGACATCGTCGCCGATATCGTCCGCGATCACCTGATAGGCGCGGACCTTGCCGAGCACGACCGGGTCGACCGTTTCGAGGTGCGAGGGGTTGGGCATCAGGCTCATGTGAACCTTGACGCCGTCGAACTCACGGTCAGCCGAAGTACCGAGGTGGTACTTCACGTCGCCCGAGCCGCCGACGTCCTCGGGGTTGGCGGTGCCGCCCGAGAATTCGTGGAAGATGACCTTGTAAGGCTTGGCAAGGACGTTCGCGAGGACGTTCAGGCGGCCGCGGTGGGCCATGCCGTAGACGATTTCCTTCACGCCGAGCTGGCCGCCATACTTGATGACGGCTTCGAGTGCGGGGATCATCGATTCGCCGCCGTCCAGGCCGAAGCGCTTGGTGCCGACGTACTTCTTGCCGAGGAACTTCTCGTACTGCTCGCCGCGGACGACGGCTGCAAGGATCGCCTTCTTGCCTTCTGGCGTGAATTCGATTTCCTTGTTGGCGCCTTCCATGCGCTCCTGGAGGAAACGGCGTTCTTCGACATCGGAGATGTGCATGTATTCCAGGCCGACCTTGCCGCAGTAGTTGGCGCGCAGGATCTGCACGATCTCGCGCACGGTTGCCCACTGCAGGCCTAGGGTGCCGCCGACATAGACCTTGCGGTCCTGCGCGGCGCCGGTGAAGCCGTGGTATTCCGGGGTCAGGTCGGCAGGCAGCTTGCGCTGGTTCAGGCCAAGCGGATCGAGGTCCGCTGCAAGGTGACCGCGCACCCGGTAGGTGCGGATCAGCGTCATGGCGCGGAACGCATCGTCCGCTGCCTGATCGATGCTGGCCTGATCGACCTTGCCGCCGTCCTTGGCAGCCGCCTTGACGACTTCTGCCTTCAGAACCGTGGGGTCGAGGCCCTGCGTCCAGTCGTCCTCGGCGTCACCGCCGACGAGCGGCCAGTTGCCGCGCTGCCAGCTGGGACCGGCCTGGGGCTCTTCCAGCGCCATGTCGGGGGTGAATTCGAAACTCTCGTCGCCCATAGGAATCACCTATCGCCACGCCGGACACAGGTGTCCCGGCGTTGTCTGTGTGTTCGCGGCGCTGACGGTTCCCGGGGAGGAGGGCCGAAATGCCGCTCGGTAGTGGCGCGAGGGACCGAAATGCCCCGGCGCGTCATGGTAAGCACCCGGCAGCGGCGAAGTTCCGAAGAACCAGGTCGCTGCCGGGCGTATTAAATCAGGCGAGTTCCTTGAGGCGTTCCACAAGGGTTTCACCCAGCAGCGACGGCGAGGACGACACCTTGATGCCGGCTTCTTCCATGGCTGCGATTTTGTCTTCGGCGCCGCCCTGGCCGCCCGAAACAATGGCGCCAGCGTGACCCATGCGGCGGCCCGGAGGCGCCGTGCGGCCGGCGATGAAGCCTGCCATGGGCTTCTTGCGGCCGCGCTTGGCTTCGTCCTTGAGGAACTGCGCCGCTTCTTCTTCAGCCGAACCGCCGATTTCGCCGATCATGATGATCGACTGGGTGGCTTCGTCGGCCAGGAACAGTTCCAGGACGTCGATGAAGTTGGTGCCGTTGACCGGGTCGCCGCCGATGCCGACTGCGGTGGTCTGGCCCAGGCCAGCGTTGGTGGTCTGGAAGACCGCTTCATAGGTGAGCGTGCCTGAACGTGACACAACGCCGACCGAACCCTTGGAGAAGATCGAACCGGGCATGATGCCGATCTTGCACTCGCCGGGGGTCAGGACGCCGGGGCAGTTCGGGCCGATGAGGCGCGACTTCGAACCCGAAAGCGCGCGCTTGACGCGAACCATGTCGAGAACGGGGATCCCTTCAGTGATGCAGACGATCAGTTCCATCTCGGCGTCGATCGCCTCGAGGATCGAGTCGGCAGCAAACGGCGGCGGAACGTAGATGCACGATGCGGTCGCACCGGTCGAAGCCTTGGCTTCGGCGACGGTGTTGAAGTTGGGCAGGCCGATGTGGGTCGTGCCGCCCTTGCCGGGGGTGACGCCGCCAACCATCTGCGTGCCGTAAGCCAGCGCCTGCTCGGTGTGGAAGGTGCCGGTCGCGCCGGTCATGCCCTGCGTGATGACCTTGGTATTCTTGTCAATAAGGATCGACATCGGTTTTTCCTGTTCCTGGTCGTGAAAATGCTGACGGCCGTGGCCTGCCGCTTTTTCAAGAAACTATTCAGCCCGCGCGATACTGGCCACTTTGACAGGGCCAAACCGCGCGGGCCGGTGAGATTTTTAGGCGAGGCTGCCGTCGATGGCCTTGCAGGCCACCAGCAGTTCCTTGACCGCGTCGACCGAGACCTGGAAGTTGCCCTTGGCTTCTTCGTCCAGCTCGATTTCGATGACCTTCTCGATGCCATCGGCACCGATCATTGCCGGCACGCCAACGTAGAGGCCGTCAACGCCGTACTGGCCGTCGACATAGGCGGCGACGGGCAGGATGCGCTTCTGGTCGTTGAGGTAGGCTTCGGCCATCGAGATTGCCGAAGCTGCCGGAGCGTAGAAGGCGGAACCGGTCTTGAGCAGGCCGACGATCTCGCCGCCGCCCGAACGGGTGCGCTGCACGATCGCGTCGATCTTCTCCTGGGTGGTGAGACCCATCTTGATGAGATCGGGCACGGGGATGCCGTTGACGGTCGAGTACTGCACGACCGGCACCATGGTGTCGCCGTGGCCGCCGAGCACGAACGTGTTCACGTCACGGATCGAAACGCCGAATTCCCAGGCGAGGAAAGTCGAGAAACGTGCCGAGTCGAGAACGCCGGCCATGCCGACGACCTTGTTCGCGGGCAGGCCCGAGAATTCGCGCAGCGCCCAGACCATCGCGTCGAGCGGGTTGGTGATGCAGATGACGAACGCGTCGGGTGCGTACTGCTTCAGGCCTTCGCCCACGGCCTTCATGACCTTGAGGTTGATCTGCAGCAGGTCGTCGCGGCTCATGCCGGCCTTGCGGGGCACGCCTGCGGTGACGATGACGACGTCCGCGCCGGCAATGTCGGCGTAGTCGTTGGTGCCGGTGATGGAGGCATCGAAGCCTTCAACCGGGCCGCACTGCGACAGGTCGAGCGCCTTGCCCTGGGGAATGCCCTCGGCAATGTCGAACAGGACGATATCGCCCAGTTCCTTCTGCGCGGCGAGGTGGGCGAGCGTGCCGCCAATGTTGCCTGCGCCGATAAGGGCAATCTTCTTACGAGCCATGATCCGTGCGTGTCCTTCCCAATGGCGGGATTTTGACGGACTTCAAAAGCGGCCTGCATTCAATCCCGCAGAAGGCAGGCGCCGGGTTTGCAAGGCGCGCACTACGCCCCTGTGTGGCACATTGCAACCGCCAAAGGGCGATCTCAACGGGATCGTCGCACTTTTATCTGATAATAGTTCGCAATTGCAATAGTGCGTGGAAATGCCAGGAAATGGGCACTTCAGACACCTTCTGGCAATCTTGCAAAGGGGCAGTTTGGTGATTGCGGAGTCTTGCAGGCAAGGTGTCGACCATCGCGCAGCGCGGAGCAAGCCCCCCGGGGTGCGATTCGTCGAAGGCCTGATCCGGGCGGTCGCGGATGTGTTTGGCGGAGGCGGTGGGAAGGAGCGGAGCCCCGCTCCTTCGTTGGCGCGTCAGGCCTGAAGGCGGCGCGTCGCGGCGGCTGCCATACGGCGATCCAGCTGCCGGCAAATCTCAAGCCAGTGCGCGCTGGCGCTGACATCGCCCGAAGCATGGGCGGTCTCGGCTTCGGTGCGAGCACGGGTGGCGGCGGAAAGGCCGTGGCGGGCGAAATGCATCAGCGCGGCGGCCAGTGCGGCGTCGCTCTCGGCCGAGGCCGCTTCGGCAGCGCTCGCCATGTCGCTGGATACGGTGCGCAGCACCGGCCGACTGCGGGGGGTATTATCGTTGACCGCGCCGAGAGGAGCGCCGAGGCACAAGGATCGCGCAATGGCCGGAGTAGTCCCGCCCCAGGCGGCGGAAAAACGGATGGTCATGTGCTGTAGGCCTTTTGTCTTGTGGTCGTTGCTTGCGCCCATTCTAGCCGATCAGGCGCTAATCCATCATGAGAGGACTTGGTTTCCGAAACCTTGATCATTGCCCTTAGGGGCATTCCCTTGGCTAATCCTTTGCAATCGATTGATTATCAATCGCATTGCAAATTGACGGCTCAATTGCCGGGGTTGGCGATCCAGCGGCCCGAGTTCGCGTATTCCGCCTTGATGCCTTGCGAGCCCGGCAGGTTCTGCGCGCGGTAGAGCGCGTCGCCGCCGCGTTCCTCGACTTGCGAGGAATAGGCGGGGGCTGCGGTGGGGGCAATCTGCGGGGCAGGGGATTGCTTCATTGCAGCGGGCTCGGCAGTCAGGCCGAAGGCGCGTTGCACTGCCAGCGGGTCGAGCGCGGCGGCGGCCGCTGCTGAGCCGGAACTGTCGTCATGGCGGTGGGGTGCGGCCATCGGTTCGCCGCCGAAATAGGCGTAGCGGAACGTGGCCGGGGCTCCGGCGGCGCCGCGCATGCTGTAGAACCGGTGGGCGCCGATGGTGCCGAGGTAATTGAGGCTAGGCGCCCAATAGGGACTGACCTGGACCGTGTGATAATGCGTGGCGAGGCCCACCGGAGTGTAGACATAGCCCGACAGCGCCTGGCGCGCGACGTTCTCGGCGCGGTCCCAGAACATGGACTGCGGGCGGCGGGCAAGCGCACCGTCGCAGGTGAATGAGAACTGGCAGCCGGTCGGCCGTTCCGAGCCTTCGTAGACGACGCCGCAAACGGTCTTTGGATAGGCCGGATGAGCGACACGGTTCAGGACGACCTGGGCCACGGCGCGCTGCCCGGCGTCGGGTTCGCTTGCGGCTTCATAATAGATCGCGGCTGTCAGGCACTGAAGCGCGCGGCTCCGGTCCACGCCGGAGTTGTCGATGCGCAGCGCCCGCGCGGTTGGGCCGGCGCCGAGGGTAGGGCCGGAAACGGTGTCGTCGGCGTCCGAGCGGATGCCTTCGCCTACGCGCAGGGGGGCAGCGTCGGTGTCGAGGTAGTAGAAGGCCGAGCCGGGGAAGCTTGCGCCCGATTGCTCGAAGGGCATGGGCAGGACTGAAGTTTCCTGCGTCCCGGCATCGGCGATGGAGAAGCGGTCCCATCCGCCGCCCAGCCCGTTGGGTTCGGCGAAGGCGGGCAGTGCCACGGCGGCGAATACGGCGACGCCCAGCGTCCAGCGCCGCCTCAGCTTGATCGGGTGTCGACCGATGCCGCGGGCACGCCTTGAGTACTGGCCGGAGAAATCACGCGGGCGTTCAAACGCTCCCTCTGCCAGGAATCCGCCCATGGCCGCCGGAGCAGCGTCAGATGCGAAAGGGGCAAGGGGTGGAAGCACTCGAATCCTCAATCCAACAAGGAGGCGCAATTCTGCAGCACCGGGCCTTACCGACAATTCCGGTTGGCGCATCCCGACATTCGTCGCCGTCCCGTTGCGGTACAGGCTGTGTCTTTACGCTTAAGAGCTTAAGAATTCATCGCGGAGACACGTGCTTGCCAAGGGCGCGGCGCGGCCTTATCGGCGCGGCTACGTCATGGGTGCCCGCACATACGGGCCTAAGAGGGAAGCCGGCCGAAACTGCCGGCGCTGCCCCCGCAACTGTGACCGGAGAGCCTGTCTCCACACGCGCCACTGGCCGCCGTTCCTGAAGAGGAGCGCGCTGGGAAGGCGGGGGCGGGCGATGATCCGGGAGCCAGGAGACCTGCCCAAGACGGTCGTTCCGTATCCGGACGGGGTGTTCCGGGTGCAGCGAGCATTCGCGTGCCATGAGGAAGGGCGCGCGGGGCCTCCGCCAAGAACGGCGAAAACGTTCAAGGTTCGGAGGAAAACAATGAAGTACATGTTTCTGATCGGTTCGGCGTTTGCCGTCAGCGCGCCTGCAATGGCGCAGGACGTGGACAATGAGTATCAGGCTGCTGACGCATTCCATCAGCCCGGCCAGCGGGTTTCTACATCGAGTATCGTCGTCACCGCCACTCGCCAGCCAACGCCCCTCACGCAGATCGGCCAGTCGGTAACCGTCGTCACCCGCGCCGAGATCGAGCGCACCCAGGCGACCACCGCGACCGACGTTCTGGCCCGCATCCCCGGTGTGTCGACCGTTCAGTCGGGCGGTTTTGGCCAGCCTTCCAGCGTGTTCATTCGCGGCGCCGAAAACGCGCAGAGCCTTGTCCTGATCGACGGCGTGCGTATCAACGATCCGGGCGACGTGGGCGGAGGCTTCGATTTCGGCGCACTCACCATCGGCCAGTTCGACCGCGTCGAGGTCGTGCGCGGATCGTCGGGCGTGCTGTGGGGCAGCCGCGCCATCGGCGGTGTCGTCAACTTCATCACCGCCCGCCCCACCGAACAGTGGACCGCGCGCGCGCAGGCCGAATACGGCTGGCGCGACCGCAGGCAGGTGAGCGCATCGGCGGCTGGCCTTGTCGGCCCGGTAGGCCTGACGCTGGGCGGCAACTGGCTGAAGGGTGATGGCTTCTCGGCTTTCAACGAGGATCGGGGCGCCACCGAAAAGGACGGCTTCGAGAGCAAAAGCGCCAATGCGCGCGCCGAGGTCGAGCTGGCGCAGGGCCTTTCGGTCGATGCGGGGGGCTTCTACACCAAGGCCAATTACGACTACGACAACACCGGGGCCGATGCGCTGAACGTGGGCCTCAAGCGCGATACGCTGGGCTATGCGAATTTTCGCTACTCCGGTCTCGACGACCGCCTTTCGGCCCGCGTGGGCTACGGCATCAACGATACCAAGCGCATTTCCGACGACGCCGTGTTCGGCCCCTACCAGACCAAGGGCCGCACCGAGCGCTTCGAGGGGCAGGTAGTGTTCGCGCCGGTCGAGATGGCCAGCGTGCAACTGGGCGCGGAGACGGAAAAGCAGAAGTTCTCGGACAATTATGGTTCGAACGACGATACCTCGATCGACAGCTATTACGGCAACCTGACGCTGCGCCCACTGGCAGGCCTGACGCTCAATGGCGGCCTGCGCTATGACGATCATGAGGACTTCGGCCACAAGACCACCCTGGCGGCCAACGGCGCCTGGGTGATCGGTTCGGGTGACGAAGCCCCCGTCCTGCGCGCCAGCTACGGCGAGGGTTTCAAGGCGCCCTCGCTCTACCAACTCTACACCAATGCCGGGTTCCGCGCCCTTGACGCAGAGACTTCCAAAAGCTGGGACGCCGGGATCGAACAGCCCTTCGCGGGCGGCATGGGCCGCTTCACGCTGACCTATTTCGATCGCAAGACGAAGAACCTCATCGATTACGACCTGACCCAGTTCAATTACTACAACGTCGGCCGCGCGCGGGCGCAAGGCGTGGAACTGGGTATGCAGGTAGCGAACTGGCAGGGTTTCGACGTCAACCTTGCCGCGACATATCTCGATGCCACCAACGAGCTGACCGGCGCGCAGCTTGCGCGCCGCCCGAAGACCAACCTCTACGCCAGCCTCGACAAGGCTTGGGACGTGGGTCTGAAGCTGGGCGCAGACCTGCGCGTCGGCGGCGGCCGCTATGATGACGCGTCCAACAGCCAGTACGTCGGCGGTAACGTTGTCGTCGGCCTGCGCGGTGCCTTCGCGGTGACGCAGAACGTCGAGGTCTATGGCCGGATCGAGAACCTGTTCGACGAACATTACGAAGTGGTGCGCACTTACGGCACGCCGGGCCGCTCGGCCTATGCCGGCGTCCGCGTGAAGATGTGACCAGGCGCCCGGTCGCGACATCGCCGGCCGGGCCAGGCCCTTCCGCGAGGGAGGGGCTGCTGTTCACGCAAATTGCTCAAAGAGGCTGTCATGCCCGGCCGCGCGGGGGTGATGAAAAGCGGAGCAGGCGGGCACCGCGCGTACTGGTCCTGATGTCGCTTCTCGCGCTCTCGGGTTGCGGAAATGACGTTCCGATCGCCGATACGGGTCATCCCCGGATCGTTTCGCTGAACCCCTGCACCGATGCGGTACTGGCGCAAGTCGCATCGCCGGGGCAGCTGCTTGCGATTTCGCATTACAGCCACGATCCTTCCGCGACCTCGATGGACATTGCGGAAGCGGCACGGTTCGGTGACACTTCGGGCACCGTCGAGGAAATCGCTGCCTTGGCCCCTGACGTGGTGGTGGCCAGCAGCTTCATGGCGCCCATGACGGTGCAGGCCCTGCGCGATATGGGCATGCGCGTAGTGCTGGAGCCGATCCCCTCCGACGTCGCCGGATCCCTGGCGCAAGTACGCAGTCTGGCGGCGCTGGCCGGCAACCGTTCGGTGGGCGAAGCGCTGGTCGGCCGCATAGAAACCGCACTTTTCTACGCCGCGCCGGCCGCCGGCACACCGCCCGTCCCGGCGCTGCTGTGGGAATCGGGCGGCATCGTTGCGGGAGACAATACGCTGATCGTCGACCTTATGCGCCGCTCGGGCTTCGCCAATGCCGCTGCCGCGCGGGGGCTTGGTCAGGCGGACTTTCTGCCGCTCGAGCGTGTGCTGGCGAATCCGCCGCGCGTGATCTTCACTGTAGGCTCGCCCGCGGCCGAAGAGGACCGCATGCTGCGCCATCCTGCCCTCGCGCAGGTCAAGGGAATGACCCGCGCGCCGCTCGACCGTTCGCTGCTGTGGTGCGGCGGCCCGACCATCCCGCGTGCGCTGGCCCGGCTGGTGCAGGTGCGCCGGGAATTGGATATCCCATCGACCGCTTCCAGGGCCCGCCCATGAACCGCCGACTGATCCTAATCCTCGTCGCCGCGCTTGTCGTCGCCGTGCCGCTTTCGCTGCTGGCGGGGCAGGTGTGGATCGATCCCATCGCACCGACTACGCGCAATGCCGCGTTGATCCTGTTCGAATTGCGCCTGCCGCGCGCCGCGCTGGCTTTGGTCATCGGGGCGGGGCTAGGTGTTTCCGGGGCAGCGATGCAGGGGTATCTGCGCAACCCGCTCGCCGATCCGGGCCTTTTCGGCATCGCGCCCGGCGCTGCGCTGGGCGCGGTGCTGAGTTTCTGGACCGGCTATGCGGCTTCGGTCTGGCTGCTGCCGGTCTTTGCGCTTGTCGGCGCGGGCGGGGCGATGGCGCTTCTCGCACTGATCGCAGGGCGGGAAGGCGGGGTGGCCCTGTTCACCATGGCGGGCCTGATGATCGCCAGCCTTGCGGGCGCGTTGACCAGCCTTGCGATCAGCCTTTCGCCTACGCCGTTCGCGATGAGCGAGATCGTAACCTGGCTGATGGGCGCGCTGGCCGACCGGTCTTGGCGCGAAGTGGGGATAGCCGCCCCGCTGACCTTGGCGGGGGTGGGTGTGTTGATTTCTGCCGGGCGCGGGCTGGATGCGCTGACGCTGGGAGAGGCGGCTGCGCGCTCGCTGGGGTTGGAGCCAGGACGCTTGCAGGCGCGGATGATCGTGGGCGTTGGGCTTGCGGTCGGCGCGGCGGTGGCAGTCGCGGGCGTGATAGGTTTCGTCGGCCTGATGGTGCCGCATCTGGTGCGGCCGCTAACTGACCGGCGGCCGTCCTCGCTGATGGTGCCCAGCGCACTTGCGGGCGCGCTGCTGCTGCTGGCCGCCGATTGCCTGTGCCGGATGCTGCCTCTCAGCGGGGGCGAATTGCGGCTGGGCATCGCGCTGAGCCTGCTGGGCGCTCCATTTTTCCTCAAATTGCTGCTCGACATGCGCCGGGGGCTGGCATGACCGCCACACTAGGCTGCGTGGCTCTGAGCCTTGCCGACCGGCTCACCGATCTTACCCTGTCGCTTCACGAGGGTGAGGTGACAGCGATATGCGGGCCGAACGGCGCGGGAAAATCCACGCTGCTTTCGTGCCTTGGCGGCCTGGTCGCGGCGGATGGCGGGCTGGTGACGCTGGGCGGGCGGCTGATGCGCAACGTTCCCGCTCAGGAGCGTGCGCAGTGCATCGGATACCTGCCGCAGTCGCCCGAAATCGCCTGGGACGTGAGTGTCGAGGTACTCGTCTCACTTGGCCGGCTGCCTTGGGGCGATGCCGGGGCGCAGGCGGGAAGGGACGCCATACAAGAAGCCATTGCGGCGATGGACCTGAGCGCGCTGCGCGATCGCCGCGTTTCTCGCCTTTCAGGTGGTGAACGGGCGCGGGCGTTGATGGCTAGGGTGCTGGCGACCCGTCCGGCTTGGCTGTTGGCCGACGAACCACTGGCCAATCTGGACCTGCGTCACGCCATCGCGCTGATGCGCCGCTTTCGCGAGCAGGGCTGCAGGGGCCGGGGCGTGGTGCTGGTTCTTCACGATCTGGCGACTGCGATGAACTTCGCCGACCGCGTGATCGTCCTCGACCAAGGGCGGCTGGCAGCAGACGGCGAGCCGGCCCACGCGCTACGATCGGAGGTGATCGAGCAAGTATGGCGCTGCAAGGCAGGCTGGCTCGGTGAGCGCGGGATGCGGGCGTTGTCTCTGGGTTAAAGGCTACGCCGCATCAACTGACATCAGCCGGGAAGAAAGCGGCCTTTTTTCCAGACGCGCATCGTTTCCTGGTTCTTCTCGCTCTCGCGCAGGTTCTCCTCGCGCTGGTGATCGAGGATCAGCGATCCCGTTGCCCGAGCGAAGCGGCTGCGGCGGAAAGGGATTTCGGCTCCGATGTTCATGTGTTTTTCCTCTCGGTAGGGTAACGCGTGAAGGCGCCGTGCAGTTCCCGCATGGACGATGCGCAATATCTTCAGCGCTGACCCACACCGCGCGAGAACTGATCCTGCAAGCTGGTCAATGTGCGGGCCGAGACGGTCGGTAGTTCGCGGGCGGGCTTGCCCTTTCGCAGGGCGGCGCGGTCCTTCTCGGATGGCTCGACAACGCGGACGCGCACCGCCGCCTTGCCGATGGCGCGCACGCCGAGCAGCTCTGCCGCACCTTTCGACAGGTCGAGGATGCGCGCCTGATCGCCATAGGGCCCGCGATCGTTCACCCGCACCACGATGCGCCTGCCGGTGTCCAGCGCGGTGACTTCCACATAGGAGGGCAAGGGCAGCGTCTTGTGCGCAGCGGTAACCCAGCCCGGCCGGAAACGCTCGCCATTGGCGACCTGGTTGCCGCTTTCGCTGCCATACCAGGTCGCATAGCCCAGCATGTCGTAGTCCGGCTGCGCGGCGGGCGTATAAGTGGTTCCGCGGATTTTGTAGGACGGCCCGATGCGCACCGGCACGTCGCTGATCGGCCGGTATCTGACCCCGCCGCCGCAGGCCGCCAGCGCGGCGACAAGTGCAAGGGCGAGCGCGTTTCGCAGGAAAACCATTTGCCCAGCCTAGGCGCGGTGCAAGCGCAGACCAACGCGCGCACACGGCCTTTCCACAAGCGCGGCGGAACCGGGCGCCCATCCGGCCGGTTTCCCCTCCCAACCCAAGGAGCTACCATGCCGACGATCCTGCAGACGATGACCGTGGCCGCGCGCGACCGTGCGCGCATGGCTGAAGTGAGTGCAGTGATCGCCCGTTTCGGCCTGGAATCGCTGCTCGCCCGGTTGGGCCTGGGCGGCGAGGCGCATGAGGACGCCGACCTTCCCACCCGCACCCGCCGCGCGCTGGAGGCGCTGGGGCCGACTTATGTGAAGTTGGGCCAGATCCTCGCCACCCGTCGCGACCTGCTGCCGGACGAGTGGATCGCCGCCTTCGAACAGCTGCAAAGCGATGCCCCGCGTCTCCCGTTCGAGGAGCTTCGTCCGGCCGTCGAGGCGGCGCTGGGCGAACCGCCCGAAACCGCCTTTGCGCGCTTCGATACGCAGCCCCTCGCCGCCGCTTCGATCGCGCAGGTCCACCGCGCCGTCCTGCATGACGGGACGGAAGTGGCGGTGAAGATCCGGCGCCCCGGCATCCGTCCGCGTATGGAAGCGGACCTGCGCCTGCTGCGCCACCTCGCTGCACTGGCCGAGGCGCGCAGCGCCGGCGTCCGCCGCATGATGCCGAGCGCGATCATCGAGCAGTTGGGCCGCGAAATCCTCGACGAACTCGATTTTACCAACGAGGGCCGCAACGCCGACCTCCTGCGCGCCGACCTCGCCCCGTTGAAGCGCGTGGTGGTGCCCCGGATCGACTGGGCGCACACCAGCGAAGGTGTGCTGGTGATGGACTTCGTGGCAGGCGTGCCGCCGCGCGATCCATCGCTGCTGCGGGAGAAAGGCATAGACCCCGCCTCGATCGCGGACCTCGGCGCGCAGCTGGTGCTCGAAATGGTGCTGGTCAATGGCCGTTTCCACGCCGACCCGCACCCCGGCAACCTGCTTTGCCTGCCGGCCTCGGCGCCGGGCGAGGGTGACCGCCTGGCCTTGCTTGATCTCGGCTCGGTCGGTTTCGTATCGCCTCGCCGCCAGCACGAATTCCTCACCTTCATCCTGTCCCTGCGCGGCAACGACCCCGGCGGCGTCGCTGACATGCTGGGTCTGTGGTCGCAAGCGGGCGAAGTCCCGCGCGAAAGGCTGCTTACGGCCGCCGAACGCCTCGTCGCTCGCCATGGCACCGGGGCGCTGGTGCTCAATTCCATGGTCGCGGATTTTTTCCCGCTGCTGCGCAAGGAAGGGCTGGTGCTGCCGCCGGACCTGGTGCTGATCTTCAAGGCGATGGTAACGATGGACGGCGTGCTTTCCGGCATCGCCCCGGACTTTGATCTGTCGCAGGCGCTGACGGCGCTGCGAGGCCGACTTGTCGCCTCGCGCTTGACCCGCCTCGCGTCGCCGGACCGGCTGGAAGCGGTGCTGCTGGAGCTCTCCCGCCTCTCTGCCGACGCACCCCGCCTGATGCGCGCCGCCACCGCGCGGCTGGAAAAGGCGGAGGAGGTCAGGCCGGAGACAGGGCAGGGGCAGGCGATTCGCTATGCCGGGGCGCTGGTGGCAGGCGCGGTCGTGGTCCACGCGCTGCTGGGCGTGGTCGCGGGGCTTTTGTGAGGAACGCCTGCGGCTGCGCAGGAATAGCTGAAATGAAGGGTGGTAGCGGTCATCGGGTGTTGGCGCTTCCAACATCGGTTACTCGGCAAGGAGACCGATCCTTGCGAGTCCAGATCGTTCCTCTAGCGCCTGTCACACCGCTCATAATATCCGGCCCGGCAAGCATCGACGTCGCGACGCCATTCGGCCATCGCCTGGTCGTATTCGCGGCGATCGCGGGCGTAGTCCGCCCGGGCCGATGCGTAGGTCTTCCGGTCCGCCGTATAGTCGTCGTCTTCGTGATCGCGCGTAGCCCGTCCGGCGGCATGGTCGCGCCAGCCTTGGGCGTAGCCGGCGTCGCGCTGCTGGACGTGGTCGAGTTGGGCTCGGTTGAGCCGGCGGATCGTTTCCCGATCGCGAGCGATGGCTTCGGGGGTCATCGTAGGGTCGCGCGGATCATCGGCAAGGGTGGGCGCCGCGCAGGCCAATGCGATCATCGCTCCCGCCAGATGAAGCTTTCGCGAAACAGCCATTGCACTCGAACCCCGTCAACCCCGATAGCCGGTTGTGACGGTTACGGGGCGCGAATGCAAAGCGGTTGCGATGAGCGGTTCGCCGATCAGCCGCCCGGCGCGGCCGGGTCTGCCGGGCATTTTGCGGCATCGCCCTTCCAGCAGTAGGGATTGCTGCGCTCCCATTGCTTGCGGGTTTGGCTGTAGTCCTGCTCTGCCGCGCCGTGGCGGGCAAGAATATCGGCATAGCGGGCGCCGTCGCGCTGGGCCGCCATGTCGTTCATGGCGACGGCGGTGTCGTGGTGAGCCTGGCTGGCGGCGTTGGATTCGACCTGCGCGCGGGCGGCGGCGGCTTGCTCTGCGTTGAGCATCTGGCGGCGGGCTTCGGGATTGCCTTGCTCCGCAGCATTGGCAGCAGACTGCTCGGCCTGCGCGAAAACAGTTGCCGGGGCTACCAGCATGAGGGCGGCGAATGCGGTTGCAAGACGCGGGATGGGGCGCATGGGCTTTCTCCAGTCGTTGATGCGTTTCGGGGGAAGTAACGCCGCTGGCCTCCCGGTCGTTCCCGGCAGGCTTGGGGGCTTGCCTCTCGCCTGTGGCACCCCATCTCTTGCAAAACCCGCGAAGCCCCTCTTGAAGGGTGCGAACAAATCTGGAACATACCGCCTCCATGAGTCTCACCCACATCACTGTGCGCGGCGCGCGCGAGCATAACCTCAAGGGCTTCGACATCGCGCTCCCGCGTGAGAAGCTGATCGTCATCACCGGGCTTTCGGGTTCGGGCAAGTCGAGCCTGGCGTTCGATACGATCTATGCCGAAGGGCAGCGCCGCTATGTCGAGAGCCTTTCGGCCTATGCGCGCCAGTTCCTGGAAATGATGCAGAAGCCCGATGTCGAGCATATCGACGGGCTTTCGCCGGCAATCTCGATCGAGCAGAAGACGACGAGCCGCAATCCGCGCTCGACCGTGGCGACGGTGACCGAGATCTGGGATTACATGCGCTTGCTGTGGGCGCGCGTGGGCATTCCCTATTCGCCCGCCACCGGCCTGCCGATCGAAGCGCAGACGGTTTCCAACATGGTCGACCGGGTGATGGCGCTGCCCGAAGGCACGCGGCTTTATCTGCTTGCCCCCGTGGTGCGCGGCCGCAAGGGCGAATACCGCAAGGAATTGGCCGAATGGCAGAAGGCGGGCTACACCCGCGTGCGCATCGACGGTGAGTTCTATCCGATCGAGGATGCCCCCGCGCTCGACAAGAAATTCAAGCACGACATCGAGGTGGTGGTCGACCGTATCGCGGTGAAGGACGGCATCCAGACGCGCCTTGCCGACAGCTTCGAGCAGGCGTTGAAGCTGGCCGAGGGGCTGGCCTATGTCGATCTGGCCGATACCACGGTGGCGGAGCTGGGCGGTGCTTCGACAGGCTCGGCACGAGCGGATGCCGCTCCCGCAAAGAAGACCAGGTCGAAAGCAAAATCCGCTCAGGCTGAGCCTGTCGAAGCCTCCGCCGCTCAGGCCGACGCCGACGTCCCCACCCTGACGAAGGGCATGAAGAACGCCGGCCTGCCCGCCAACCGCATCGTCTTTTCGGAAAAGTTCGCTTGCCCAGTGAGCGGCTTCACGATCGAGGAGATCGAGCCGCGCCTGTTCTCGTTCAACGCGCCGCAGGGTGCGTGCCCGGCCTGCGACGGTCTGGGTGAAAAGCTGCTGTTCGACCCCCAGCTGGTCGTCCCCAACGAGCACCTGACGCTCAAGCAGGGCGCGATCGTGCCCTGGGCCAAGTCAAACCCGCCTTCGCCTTACTACATGCAGGTGCTTTCCAGCCTCGCTGCGCACTTCGGGTTCGACCTGACGACGGATTGGGACGCGCTCTCACCCGAGGTGAAGATCGTGATTCTTTACGGCACGGCAGGCAAGGCGGTGCCGCTCACCTTCAAGGACGGGCGCAAGGAATATACCGTCAACAAGCCCTTCGAGGGTGTGATCGGCAACCTCAACCGCCGCATGATCCAGACCGACAGCGCCTGGATGCGCGAGGAACTGGCCAAGTTCCAGACCGCGCAGCCGTGCGAAACCTGTGAGGGCAAGCGCCTCAAGCCCGAGGCTCTGTCGGTCAAGATCGCCGGGGCCGATATCGCCGATGCCGCGCGATTCTCCGTCTCGGACGGCTTTGCGTGGTTCGGCGAACTGGAAGCCAAGCTGACCGACCAGCAGAAGCAAATCGCCAAGGCCATCCTCAAGGAGATCAACGAGCGTCTGGGTTTCCTCAACAACGTCGGGCTGGACTACCTCAACCTCGACCGCACCAGCGGCACCCTTTCGGGCGGTGAAAGCCAGCGCATCCGCCTGGCCAGCCAGATCGGCTCGGGCCTTTCCGGCGTGCTTTACGTCCTCGACGAACCGAGCATCGGCCTGCACCAGCGCGACAACGACATGCTGCTGGTCACCCTCAAGCGCCTGCGCGACCTCGGCAATACCGTGATCGTGGTGGAGCATGACGAAGACGCCATCCGCACCGCCGACTACATCGTCGACCTCGGCCCCGGCGCGGGCGTCCACGGCGGCGAGATCGTCGCGGAGGGCACGCTGAAGCAGGTGCTGAAGGCCAAGAACAGCCTCACTGCCGCCTACCTCAACGGAAGCCGCAAGATCGAGGTGCCGGCCAAGCGCCGCAAGGGCAACGGTTCGTTCATCACGGTGGAGAACGCGCGCGCCAACAATCTGACTGGGGTGACCGCCAAGTTTCCCCTCGGCACGTTCTGCTGCGTCACCGGCGTGTCCGGTTCGGGCAAGTCCTCGCTCACCATCGACACGCTGCAGGCGGGCGCGAGCCGCCAGCTCAACGGCGCGCGGGTGATCGCGGGCGCGCACGACAAGATCAAGGGCCTGGAAAAGTGCGACAAGGTGATCGAGATCGACCAGTCGCCGATCGGCCGCACCCCGCGCTCCAACCCGGCGACTTATACCGGTGCCTTCACCCAGATCCGCGACTGGTTTGCCGGCCTGCCCGAAAGCCAGGCGCGCGGCTACAAGCCGGGGCGTTTCAGCTTCAATGTCAAGGGCGGCCGCTGCGAGGCGTGCCAGGGCGACGGCCTCATCAAGATCGAAATGCACTTCCTGCCTGACGTCTACGTGACGTGCGAGGAATGTCACGGCAAACGCTACAACCGCGAGACGCTGGAAGTGAAGTTCAAGGGCATGTCGATCGCCGACGTGCTCGACATGACGATCGAGGACGCGGAGGAGTTCTTCAAGGCGGTGCCCCCCATCCGCGACAAGATGCACATGCTGAACGAAGTGGGTCTGGGCTACGTCAAGGTCGGCCAACAGGCCACGACGCTTTCGGGCGGCGAAGCGCAGCGCGTGAAACTGGGCAAGGAACTAGCGCGCCGTTCCACCGGGCAGACGCTGTACATCCTCGATGAACCCACCACCGGCCTCCACTTCGAGGACGTGCGCAAACTGCTCGAAGTGCTCCACCGCCTGGTAGACCAGGGCAATTCGGTGATTGTGATCGAACACAATCTCGACGTCATCAAGACCGCCGACTGGATCATCGACATGGGCCCCGAAGGCGGCGTGCGCGGCGGTGAGATCGTGGCGACCGGAACGCCTGAGCAGGTGGTGAAGGAGCCGCGCTCGTTCACTGGCCACTATCTCAAGCCGCTTCTTGTGAAATAACCATTCCTCCCCGAGCTTGCTCGGGGAGGGACGCCGTCGTTTTACGGAAAGCAGAAGGGCGAGGGATAGATGGTAACGCGAGGGCCATCGCCCTCTCTACGCTCCGTCAGACGTCGCGGGCGCCCAGCCAGTGTTCGTTCTCGGGCGGGGTGTAGTTGATGATGCGGTCGATCATCGTCTCGGGGTCCTTCTCGACGATGAGCATCGAGCGGTGGCGCGGCTGGAGGAAGCCTTCTTCCACCACGTTGTCGATGAACTGGCGCAGGCCCGAGTAGAACCCGCCGACGTCTAGCAAGCCGACCGGCTTGTTGTGGTAGCCAAGCTGCGACCAGCACCAGGCCTCGAACATTTCCTCGAAGGTGCCGATACCGCCGGGCAGGGTGACAAAACCATCCGCCAGATTGGCCATCATCGCCTTGCGTTCGTGCATCGTCTTGACGACGTGAAGCTCGGTGATGCCCTGGTGGTCGTGTTCACGGGCGCGCAGGGCCTCGGGGATGACGCCGATGACTTCGCCGCCCGCCGCGCAGACCGCATCGGCGATCACGCCCATGAGGCCGACCATGCCGCCGCCGTAGACGAGGCCGATGCCGCGCTTGGCCAGCAGGGTGCCGAACTGCTCGGCGGCTTCGCGGTACACGGGGCTGTTGCCGGCGGAGGAGCCGAGATAAACGCAGATCCGCATGGGTTTAGCCGAGCCTTTCCGGGACGGAGCGGGCTTCGTCGACGATGGCGTCCTTGGTGCCGACCGATTCCCACGGGAATACGAACCAGCGCTTGTCCTCGTCACGGTCGATCGCATCCACGAACAGTTCCGCCACGGCCTTGGACCGGGTATTGTTGATCAGGACCGCGAAGCGCAGGTTTTCGGCCTTGCAGCCATTGGTGCCCAGCAAGGTGCGGATGTATTCGATGGTGCCGCCGCTGTCGTTGATGTCATCGACGAACAGCAGGCGCTTGCCCTCCGCGCTCATGCCGGCGACCTTGCCGAGCAGTTCGTCGGCAAAACCGGGAACCTTGGCAGAGTGGTCGATCGAGAGCATCGGCAGTTCAAGCTGATGCGAGATGTAGACGGCAGGCACAAGGCCGCCGCGGCCAACGCCGATCACGAAGTCGGGTCGCCATTCGCCCTCGCCGATCTTGCGCGACAAGACGCGCACTTTGGCGAGGAATTCCTCGTAATATTCGAGGTAGTGCAGTTGAGGTTCAGCGTTTTCGCTCATCAGTCGCGAATCCTGTGCGGCGATGTGTGGGGAAAGGAGTGCCGATATCGTCACCGCGCGCCAAGAGCAATCGTGTGCGGAGTTTCACTCCCCGTTTTGCACCTTGAGGCGCATTGAATCGGGATAGCTGAGCTGTGCGAAGCCAAGTTCGATCTCCGAAAGGACGATACCGGCGGCATAGGAAGGGGTGCGCGCGGCATTGGTGCACAGCGCCAACGTCATCGGCCGCAGCAGGGCGTCGGAGATACGGGTGAAGGAAAGCCGGCCGGCCTGAACCTCGGCGATGACGTCGAGCGAGGATAGGATGCCGATGCCCACGCCTTCCTGCACCAGCGAGGTGATCATCTGGATGTTGTCGGAGGTCGCCTTGCGCTCCACCTCCATCCCCGTCGCGCCCACGAGTACCTCGATCTGCTGGCCCACCGCCAGCGTGTCGGCCGGGAGGATCAGCGGGGAACCATTGCAGGCGGAGAAGCGGGCTTCGCGCCGGTCTGCCAGCGGATGGTCTGTGGGGGTGACGAAGCCCAGCACTACCTCGACGAATGCCCGGACGGTCAGGTCGCGGTAGGACTGCGGCTCGAACAGGATGCCGAAATCGACCTCGCCGCTGGTCACCGCCTTGCGCACGTCATCGTTGCCCAGGACGCGCACACCCACGGTAATGCCGGGGTAGCGGTCCTGAATGGCGCGCACGGCGGCGGGTATATGGCCTTTCGCCAGCGCGTCGATGATCGCCATTTCGACATGACCGCGTTTGAGGCCGCGCAGGTCCTCGATCTGGGCGCGGATATCGACCATGTTCTTTTGCCATCGGTTGCCCGCCGCCATCATGATCTCGCCTGCCGCCGTAAGCCTGAGGCCGGTGGGCAGACGTTCGAACAGGGGCGTGCCGATGTCCGCCTCGACGTTGAGAATCTGGCGCGCGATGGCCGATGCGGAGACGTTGAGTTCGTCCGCCGCCTTGCGGATCGAGCCGTGGCGGCCGACCGCCATGAAGTATCTGAGGAAACGCGAAAAGGCGGGCATGATGAATTTTAGGGACCTGCTCTAATTTTTGCAACGCTGCGTGGGATTCATTGCGTTTGCTCGGCCCGAGTCAAGTGCCTTACCACTCATGGCAACACCGAAAGGTGCGATCCGGAAGACCCTCCGATCCTTCGCTCTCCCTGAAGGATCGAACTGTTCGGAACCGCACTTTCGGCCGGGGGCGCTCTTTTCCATCGGTTTTCCCACCAGATCCGAAGGACGAGGCGCCCCCTATTGCGGGGCTTGGGGTAACGATGACTGTGATTCGATCTGGACGCCCCTTGCGGGCCTGTTTGCGCGCGCTTGCGCTGGCCTGTGCGGCGGGTGCCCTTGCGCCGGCTGCGCTGGGCGCTGCGGAACCGCCGGTTCCTTCGGTTCCCAAGGTAACGCCAATCCCCGTCAAAGTGATCGTCATCGCCAATTTCGAGCCGGGCGCCGACACGGGCGATGCGCCGGGCGAATTCCAGCTTTGGGCCGAGCGTGAGCATCTTGACGAGGTGATCCCGCTCAAGGGAGCGCTTCATCCGCTGCGACGCAATGCGCAAGGTCTTTACGGCATGGTCTGGGGCAGCCCGGATACGATGCTGGGCGGCGTTGCCGAACAACTGATGGCCCTGCTGGTCGACCCGCGCTTTGACTTTACCAAAACCTACTGGCTGTTCACCGGCATTTCCGGCGTCGATCCCAAGGTTGCCTCGGTTGGCAGCGCGGCATGGTCGCGCTGGGTGGTGCAGGGTGATACACTGCGTGAATTCGACGACCGGGAGGTCCCCAAGGACTGGCCTTATGGCCTTTTCGCAATCGGTGCGGCCAAGCCCAACATGCTGCCGGCGGCGACCGAGGACTTCGCGGGCTTCACCGATACCAGCAAGTTGACGATGTCGGTCAAGCTCAACCAGGGGCTGGCATTCTGGGCCTATGGCATGACCAAGAGCGTGCCGATCCCGGATAACGCCGAACTTCAGAAAGACCGTGCGCGCTGGAAGGGCTATCCCGAGGCGCAGAAGCCCCCCTTCGTGCTCATGGGCGAGACGCTGGGCTCGGTGCGGTACTGGCACGGACCGGGCCGGACCCAGTGGGCGCGCGACTGGGTGAACCTGTGGACCGGCGGCAAGGGCCGCTTCGCGATGACCAACATGGAGAGCCAGTCAATGGCCGGCGCCATGCAGATCGCCGCCAAGCAGGGCTTGGTCGATCCGGCGCGCGTGCTGGTCCTGCGCACCGGCAGCAATCCCTCGATGCCGCCGCCGGGTGTGTCGGCGGTGGAGAGTGTCGCCAATGAGGGTGCGGGGCAGAAGGTCGCTTTCGAGGCCAACTACCGTGTCGGCGCGCCGGTCGTCCACGAACTGCTGGCACATTGGGACACGTACAGAGATGCCGTTCCCGAGGCGCCCGCACCATGAAGCGGGTGCTTCTTGCCCTGATGTCGACCTGCTGCGCGCTGCCGCTGGCGGCGCCGCTCGCCCATGCCGATGCGGCGAGCGAAGCTGCGGCTTCTGCGCTGGTGGATTCCGTTTCGGGTAATGCCGGGCGGCTGCGGATGGTGCTTCAGGCGATGCCGAAGGGCGGCGATCTTCATAACCACCTCGGCGGGTCCGTCTATGCCGAGGACTTCCTGAAGGTCGCGGCAGACAAGGGCATGTGCGCGGATGACGGGCTGACCCGGATCATGCCGCCTCCCTGCGCGCCCGATCGTGATATCGCCTCGATGGCGGTGCGCGATCCGTTCACTTATGCCAAGCTGGTCGATGCGATTTCGACGCGCGGGTTTCAGAAGGGCATCGGCCCGGCCCTGATTTCCGGGCATAGCCAGTTCTTCTCCAGCTTCGGCAAATTCGGTCCGGCTTTCGGCGGCGAAGTGCCGCGCTGGCTGGCCGACGCTTACGCCAGTGCAGGGCGCAACAACCTCGTTTACCTCGAACTGATGTACAATCCCGGCGCGCTGTCGGCTTACATGGCTGCTGGAGACGACGAGCCTATCGACGCATCCATGCTGGGCGCCTCCTACAAGCGCGAGATCGCGACCGTGGAGGGCCTGCTGGCCGGGACCATGGCCGACGTCACGCGCAATGACGCCGACGCACGCAAGCGGCTGGACTGCGGCACCTCTGCCGCAAAGCCCGGCTGCGACGTTGCGGTACGTTACCTTTACTCGGCGATGCGCGGCGTGGCGCCGGCGCAGGCATGGCGTTCGCTCATCGCGGGCTTCGCGCTGGCCCATAAGGACCCGCGCTTCGTGGGCGTCAACATCGTGATGCCCGAAGACGATCCGGTCGCGCTGCGGGACTACGACCTGCACATGGCGATGTTCCGTTTCCTCGAGGCGAAATATTCCGACGTGAAGGTGACCATGCATGCGGGCGAACTTGCGCTCGGGCTGGTGCCCCCGCTCGACCTGCAGGACCACATCGCCAAGGCCATCGACGCCGGAGCGAAGCGCATCGGTCACGGCGTCGATATCGCCTACGAGGCTCAGGCCCCTGAAACGCTTGCCCGCATGGCGCGCGAGGGCATTGCGGTAGAGATCAACCTGACCAGCAATGCCGTGATCCTGGGCGTTGAGGGCGGCAACCATCCGCTGCAGTTGTACCGTTCGATGGGCGTGCCGGTCATGCTTTCGACCGACGACGAAGGAGTGCTGCGCTCCGATATGAGCAACGAGTACGTGCGCGCCGTCACTCAGCAGGACCTGCACTACGGCGACCTCAAGGAAATGGCGCGCGCCAGCCTGGAATATTCCTTTGCGCCCGGCGCCAGCCTGTGGCGCGCGCGCCGTTACGGCGATGTCGTCCAGCCCTGTGCCGGCGGGCTTGCCGACGCGCAGTGCAAGACGTTCCTGGCGGGTAGCGAGAAGGCAAGGCTGCAAGCGATGCTTGAGGCCAACTTTGACAAATTCGAACATACGATCGGCCGTTTTGGCAGGTAACAGGGGGAAAGAGAGGAATAGCGCTCAATACGTCTTCGCGGATGACTGAAACAATGCAATGATGCGCCGCGGCATAGACGAAAAGAAACGGGAGAGGAGGGGTACAACATCAACGAACGGAGAAGCGCGACTACGACGCTTCTACCGGTTCAGGGGGCATAACATGATGGGTATGAACAACTACAATACGCGCAAGTTCCGAAGCGCGGCTCTTTCTGGCATGCTGCTGTGCTGCACTGCGATGACCACTCCGGCATTCGCCCAGGCCGCCGCTGATACGGATGCCGACGGCAATGAGATCGTCGTCACCGGATCGCTCGGTGCGCTGCCGATCGAGGGCGTGGGCAGCGTGTTCGGTTTCGACAAGACAGTGACAGAGACGCCGCGCTCAGTGTCCACCATCAGTTCGGAGCAGATGGAACGCTTCGGCATCACCGACATCTATGACCTCGTCGCGCAGTCGCCGGGGACGTTCACGAACTCGTTCTTCGGTGTCGGCGGCGCGCTCGATATTCGCGGCACGCCCGGCGAAGTGTACTTTCGCGGCGTGCGCCGCCTCGACAACCCGGGCAACTACCCGACGCCGATCGCCGCTTCCGAGCGCATCGACATCGTGCGCGGCCCGGCCTCGCCGATCTACGGCCCGTCCAAGACTGGCGGCTACATGAACTTCGTGCCCAAGTCGGCGCGCGTGCAGGGCGGTTCCTACCTCGCCAGCCCCGAAGGCAAGATCAGCTTCACCGGCGGCAGCTGGGCAAAGGCGGACATCGCAGCCGAACTGCGCGGTCCCGGCAAGCTGGGTACGCAGGAATTCGGCTATAGCCTTTACGCGGAAGTCGAGAATTCGGGCAGCTACTACAACAACATGTCGACCAAGCAGACGATCCTGCAAGGCTCGTTCGACACCGACCTGACGCCGAACCTGCGCCTTGAATTCGGCGGCATGTATCAGAACTACAAGGGCCAGCAGAACGGCGGCTGGAACCGCCTGACGCAGGATCTGGTCGACAACGGCACTTACATCACCGGCGCGGCCCAGTCGCTCGACAGCAACGGTGACGGTCAGATGTCGGTGGAGGAAATCAACGCGGCGATGCCCGGCGGCCTGTCGGTCTTCGGCACGTTCGGTTGCGGAGGCTTCAGCACCCGCCCCAGCGGCTTTACCGACGCCTGTTTCACGTCGAGCTATCCTGAGCTGGCGCTCACCAACGTGGGCACCGCCAAGCTCAGCCGCCGCGCGACGCTGACGGGCAAGAACGACCGTCTCGATAACAAGGCGACCACGCTGTATGCCGATTTGATCTGGACCGGCCCCGGCGACATCGAGATCAAGAACCAGCTGTTCTATGACGGTTACAAGAACATCAACGAGAATGCCTACGGCTTCTCGCAGTTCCACGACTCCTATGTGATCGAGGACAAGATCGTCGTCTCCAAGGTCTTCGATACCGATGCGGGCAAGTTCTCTGTCCAGCTTTCGCCCTCTATTCGCTACACCAACTTCAAGCACGGCGAAGACTTCAACTACGAATACTTCCACCGCGTCGACCTGACCGTGGGCTATACCCCTGCCAGTGACCGCCTACTATCGACCGAATGCAACTGCAACTACGACACCTACGTTAAGGGGCACTACACCGACCTGGGCTTCGCCGGCCTCGTCGATCTGGACTTCAAGTTCGGTCTCGATGTGACGCTGGGCGCGCGCTACGACACCATCAAGGGCGTTTCCAACTTCCAGGAAGCGTTCATGGAGGCTCCCAAGGCCATTTCGGGCGCGAAGGACCGGGACGGCGCCTGGTCGTGGTCGGCCAGCGCCAACTACAAGCTACCCTTCGGCTTGATCCCCTACGTCACAGCCGCGCGCCAATCAGTGGTCATCGCTGGCCAGGGCGCCGAGATCGACCCGTTTAATCTTGCAGCCGGCACCTGGATCACCGCTTCCAAGCTATACGAAGCGGGTATCAAGGGCAGCTGGCTGGATGACCGCCTCTATGCGGCGGTATCGGTCTACAAGCAGAAGCGCACCGATTACAGTTCGCAGTCGATGACCGTGAACCAGGCGGTCGAGACCAAGGGCCTTGAGGCGGAGTTCCGCTGGGCTGTGGATGAGCACTTGCTCCTGACCGGTGGCTACACGCGCACCAAGGTCTGGAACCTGACCGCGCTCGAAGCCGGAGAGACCTTCAGCTTCTTCGGCATCGAGGATCTGGTGAACGTGACGAACCCGGCGCTCTATCTCGGCGGTCAGCCCATCGGTAACATCCCGATCCTGACGAAGAACGACGCCCGCCGCGCAGGCATTCCGACCAACCTCTACTCGTTGACCGCGACATATGCCTTCGATAACGGCATCGCATTGGCGGGCAGCATGGTGAAGGTGGACTCGGTCTACTCCGGTGCTTCGCAGGTCGTGAAGCTGCCGGCCTATACCAAGTTCGACCTTTCGGCCTCGTACGAGACCGGGCCGTTCGTGTTCCGTGCCGTCGTCAAGAACGTCACCGACAAGAAGTACTTCCGTGCCAACTTCACCGAACTGTTCGGTTCGACCATCGTTCTGCCGGAACTGCCGCGCAGCTTCCAGGGCACGGTTTCGTACAAGTTCTGACGTGAGTGAAGGGAGCGCCCGCCTTGGCGGGCGCTCCCGATTTTTCGCTGCCGCTGCTTTTTCATGTTGGCAGGATGACGGCGAACCAATTTGTGAAAGGTCCCCTATGCGCTTCCAGACGCTCGCCTCCCTTCTAGCGGGCGCCATGCTGTCCTCCGTTCTGGCCATCGCCGCCCCTGCGTTAGCGGCCGATGCCCCTTCCGCATCCTCGATCGCGGGGTGCGAACCCGGTGGTCCCTGCGCCCATCCGTTGCCGGTCAAAGTGGTGATCGTCTCGCTATTCGAGATCGGCAAGGACGAGGGCGATGTCGCCGGCGAATTCCAGCTGTGGAAAGCGCGCCGCGGACTGACCCAGCGCATTGCTTTCCCTCAGTCCTTCCACGACCTCTACTATAACCCCGAGACGCAGGTCCTGGGCATGGTCACGGGCATCGGCACTGCTCGATCGACGGCGGCGACCCTGGCGCTCGGCCTCGACCAACGCTTCGATTTGACCCAGGCCTACTGGCTGGTGGCGGGCATTGCCGGGATTGACCCCGAAGATGCCTCGATCGGTTCGGTCGCCTGGGCGCGCTATGTCGTCGACGGCGACCTTGCCCATGAGATCGACGCGCGTGAAATCCCGGCGGATTGGAAAAGCGGATATTTTCCCCGCAACACCAAGGGTCCCAATGACCTGACCACGAGGCCCGATCCCTCGGGCGGCGAAATATACACGATCAATCCCACCCTCGAAAAGTGGGCCTTCGATCTCACCAAGGATATCGAGCTTCCCGACACTCCGGCGATCGCCGCCGAACGCGCGAAATTCACCGATTACCCCCATGCGCAGGAGGCGCCTTTCGTGCTGGAGGGCGATACGCTTTCGGCGATGACCTTCTGGCACGGCGAGAAGCTGACCGACTGGGCCAACGACTGGGTTCGCTACTGGAGCGGCGGCAAGGGCGAATTCGTGACCTCGGCGATGGAGGACACCGGCGTGATGCAGTCGATGACTTACCTCGACAACATCGGCCGTGCCGACCGCGACCGAGTGCTGGTGGTGCGCGCCGGGTCCAACTTCACGATGCCGCCTCCGGGCGTGGATGCGGCGACGTACCTCCTGCGCGAGAACGAAGGCTATGCCGGTCTCGAGGCGGCGGTGGAGAACCTCTATACCGTAGGCTCGAAGGTGGTCGACGAACTGCTCGGCAACTGGGACCGTTACAAGGACGCAACGCCCTGATGGGCCTGACGCTGGTCCGCCATGCCGATGCGCTGGTCTGCATGGACGACGCGCGGCGAGAGATTGCCGATGGCGCAATGGCTTGGCGGGACGGCGTTATCGTGGCGGTTGGGACCAGCGCCGAACTGGCCCCACTGGTGGACGACGCAGACGAGGTGATCGATGCAAAAGGCTGCGTCGTCACCCCCGGCCTGGTCAATACACACCACCATTTGTACCAGACGCTGACGCGCGCGCTGCCCGGCGCGATCAACGTCTCGCTGTTCGGCTGGTTGCGGCGGCTTTACCCGATCTGGGCGCAGTACCGGCCTGAGGACGTTTTTGCTGCCACCCAGCTTGGCCTTGCCGAACTGGCCCTATCCGGCTGCACGATGAGTTCTGACCACCACTACCTGTTCCCTGACGGCGTCACGCTGGACGATTCCATCCACGCTGCGGCGCAAGTG
Organism: Novosphingobium sp. P6W; assembly: GCF_000876675.2. GTDB lineage: Bacteria > Pseudomonadota > Alphaproteobacteria > Sphingomonadales > Sphingomonadaceae > Novosphingobium. Next base: position 2,760,790 of record NZ_CP030352.1, on the reverse strand, counting down.
GGCCTGCGTTTCCACGCCACGCGCGGATCGATGAGCGTGGGCAAAAGCAAAGGCGGCCTGCCCCCCGACAGCGTGGTGGAGGAGGAGCCGGCGATCCTGGCCGATACCATCCGCGTGATAGACCGCTTCCACGATCCCAGAGACGGCGCCATGCTGCGCGTCGCCGTGGCGCCTTGTTCGCCTTTCTCGGTCAGCACGGACCTGATGCGCGATGCCGCTTTGCTGGCGCGCGACAAGGGCGTGATGCTACACACCCACCTTGCCGAGGATGCCGACGACTTGGCCTTTTCGCTCGAACGTTTCGGCTGCCGGCCGGGCGAATATGCCGAAGGGCTGGGCTGGACCGGCCCCGACGTGTGGCACGCCCATTGCGTTCAGCTCGACCCGGCCGAGATCGACCTTTTCGCGCGAACCGGCACCGGCGTGGCCCATTGCCCCTGCTCGAACTGCCGTCTCGGCTCCGGCATCGCGCCGCTGCGGGCCATGATGGACGCCGGCGTGCCGCTGGGCCTCGGCGTCGACGGTTCGGCCTCCAACGATTCGGGCCACCTTCTGAACGAAGCGCGGCAGGCCATGCTGCTCCAGCGTGTGACGCACGGCGCCGACCGCTTCGACCCGCGCGAGGCGCTGTATCTCGCCACGCGCGGCGGCGCGCAGGTACTGGGGCGCAGCGACGTGGGTTCGCTCGAGGTGGGCAAGCGAGCTGATTTCGTGATCTGGGACATGGCCGACATTTTCTCCACCGGCGCCTGGGACAAGGTTGCCGGCCTTGTGCTCAGCCCGCCCACCGGTGCGCGCGACGTCTTCGTGGAAGGCCGCGCCGTGGTGCGCGGCGGCGACCTTGCACAAGTCCGCCGCGATGACGTGCTGCGCGCCGCCAACCGCTCGCTCGACCGGCTCAAGACTTTCGCCTGAGGAACCTTGCGATGACTGCCCTGATAGCCCCAGAACTTGTTGCCGCTCCTGCTCCGACCGGCATGGCTCCGGCGCAGGCGCGCGACCCGGACTGGTTCCCCGGCCTTGCCGTCGCCGTGCCGCTGGGCATCCAGCACGTCCTCGCAATGTTCGTGAGCAACATGACTCCCGCGATCATCGTCGCCGGGGCAGGGGGCTTCGGGTTCGGGTCGGCGGACCCTTCGCAGATGATCTACATGATCCAGATGGCGATGCTGTTCGCCGGGCTGGCCACGCTGATGCAAACGATCGGCTTCGGCCCCGTCGGCGCGCGGCTGCCTTTGGTGCAGGGGACGAGCTTCGCCTACATTCCGATCATGATCCCGATCGTTGCGGGCAAGGGCGTTGAGGCGATGGCGGCGCTGACCACCGCTGCGCTGTTCGGCGGATTGCTCCACGCATTCCTCAGCATGTTCGTGGGCCGCATCCGCTTTGCGCTGCCGCCGCTCATCACCGGGCTTGTCGTGCTGATGATCGGGCTTTCGCTGATGCGGATCGGCATCCAGTACGCGGCCGGAGGCGTTCCCGCCGTTGGCACACCCGCATTCGGTGCGTGGCAAAGCTGGCTGCTGGCAGGCGTGGTCGTGGTGGTGACCCTGGCGCTCAACTTCTTCGGGCGGGGCATCTGGTCTACCGCCGCCGTTCTCCTGGGATTGATGGCGGGCTACGCGGCGGCGCTGGCGATGGGGCGGATCGACTTCGCGCCGGTGGCCTCGGCCGGTCTCGTGATGGTGCCCATGCCGTTCCACTTCGGTTTTGCGATTTCGGCATCGGCGATCCTGGGCTTCTGCCTGACCGGCTTCGTCTCCTCGATCGAGACCATCGGCGATGTCGATGCGATCTGCGAGGGCAATGCTGGCCGTCCCGCCACCGAAAGGGAGCTTTCCGGCGCGGTTGCCGCCGACGGTGTGGGCACCGCGCTGGCCGCCGTGTTCGGTGCCATGCCCAACACCACCTTCAGCCAGAACGTGGGGTTGATCGCCATCACTGGCGTGATGAGCCGCCACGTCGTGACGGTGGGCGCGCTGTTCCTCGTGCTATGCGGGCTGCTGCCCAAGGTCGGCGCGGTCATCACCACGATCCCTATCGAAGTGCTGGGCGGGGGCGTAATCGTGATGTTCGGCATGGTTGCGTCCGCAGCTACCTCGATGCTCTCGGGGGTCGAGTGGACGCAGCGCAACATGCTGATCTTCGGTGTTTCGCTGTCGCTGGCGCTTGGCCTTCAGCTTGAGCCACTGGCGCTGCAGCATGTGCCGGAAACGGCGCGTATCCTGCTGGGATCGGGGGTTCTGCCGGCGGCGGTGACGGCTGTGGTGCTGAACCTGTTGGTGCCGGGGCGGACAGAGGTCACATCATCCCGGACCTGATCCGGGACGATGAATTTCTAGAACCGGAAGCCCGTGGAGACAGCCCAGGCCACGGCCACGGCAATCACGATACCGACCACGGCCAGCACCGGCGACCAGCGCAATTCGCTGGGAGTTTCGCCGTCGGCTCTCTTGCGGCTGCCGGTGATCATCGGCCGGACGAGATTCTGCCGCTTCCACACGAGGTAGAACGCCACCGCCGCCACATGCAGTGCCACCAGCGCGAGGATACCGTTGAACACGGTTTCGTGCAGTTCGGCAGCGGTGCGGCCCTGATCGAACGAGACATAGTCCGCCAACGGGCCGGATTCGAACCCGTCCACGTCGACCGCAAACAGGCCCGCCAGTACCATCAGTCCGATCACGGCCAGCATGGCAACGACACTCCATCCGCCGAGCGGATTGTGGCCATTGGCGGCTTGCCCGGTACGGCGGCCAAGGCCCCTAATATAGGCTATGACTGCACCCGGTCCGCGCACGAAGGTGGTGAAACGCGCGGTACGGGGACCAGCGAAGCCCCAGAACACGCGAAACACCAGCAGGGCGAGGATCGCGTAGCCGGAAAGCCGGTGACGCTCCATGTCGTGCTGCTCGCCGCTCCACCACGAGAAGGCGATAAGGGCGACCAGCAGCCAATGGAACAGGCGGACGGTCGGGTCCCAGATACGGGTGGTGGAAGCGGCGCTGCGCGGCATACTCAGTTGTCCGCGCGGAACTGCTTGTGGCAGGCAGCGCAGGTGCCGCCGACCGCTTTGAACTGGGCGCCAACGGCAGCGGCGTTGCCGGTATTGGCGGCCACGACCATCTTGTCGGCCTGGGCGATGAAGGCCTTCATCTGGCCGTCGAAGACAGCGCGGTTGGTCCAGATGGCTGGCAGGGCATCGGTCTTCACGCCGGAGGAGGCGCCGCTGCCATTGGGGAACAGGCCAACCTGTGCACGGCCCGTTGCGGCAAGCGTCTTGGCGGCGGCGACGGCAGCGGGCTTGTCGATCGTGCCGCTGGAAACCTGGTCCTTGAGGACCTTCATGGCGCCGCCCATCTTCTTGAAGTTGGCGTGGCGCGTGGCGATCGTGGTGGCGGCCGGCGATGCGGCGACAGCCAGGGTGCTTGTCACCGCGAGAAACGCAGCGGACATGCCAAGGGCGGCAAGGGAAAGGCTCTTCGAAAGCGTCATGGTTTTGTCGATCCTGTTCGAGTTTTGTGAATCAAGGATGGGCACTGGCTAACACGGGCGCGCCTTTTTGACCAAAGACTTGATCGTAGACCGCTTTTACCGTCGCAAGTCCGCCTTCGGCCATCTGCGCGGGTGTGGTGCCGCGCTGGTTGGCGATGTCCGGACGGGCGCCGTGGGCGGCCAGAACACGGAGCATGGGGGCAAGCTGGCCATGCATCCCTCCGTCCAAAACCAGATGCAGCGGGGTTGCGCCTTTGCCATTGGCCACATTGGCATCGGGGGCGAGCACCAAGGCTTCCGCCAGCGCGGCGGCGCTGCGGCCGGACGCAGCGGCGAGGACCACGTTAACGCCGTTCTCTGCGACAAAGGCCGGATTCGCTCCGCCCGCGACAAGACGCTTCATCACCGCAACATGCCCGTGCTGGGCAGCAATCAGCAGGGGCGGCGTAGGCGGCACGGGCGCAGGCGGCATGCCGAAGTTGGCCTCTGTCACCCATTTGATGCGCGAGGGGCCGGTCAGGCCATTGGCGTCCGCGCCGTTGGCAAGCAGCAGCGAAACGAGTGCTTCGTCTCCTCCGGCTGCGGCGGCATGGAGAGGTTGTTCCCCGTTTCGGTCGTGCTCCGCAAAATCGGCGCGGGCTACGAGGCCACGTTCCACCAGCAACTCGGCGGCGCGCCAGTTCTTCTGGTATAGCGCCAGCTGCACGGCGCTGGTGTTCTCCGGCCCGCGATGGGCGGCGTCGGCCCCGGCTTCGAGCAATGCGCGCGTGGCATCCACCGAACCGCTGGCGATCGCGAAGAAAAGCGGGGTGAAGCCCTCCGCAGCAACCCGGTTCACCTTCGCGCCTGCCTTGAGAAGATTGGCGACGGCACCGACATTGCCTGATGAGGCTGCCCACATCAGCGGCGTCTGCCTGCGCGTGTCGGGCGCATCCGCTTTTGCGCCCATGGACAACATGCGCGCGGTAGCCTCCGCACTCGAGAATCGGGCACAGACGGCGAGCGGGGTGCTGCCGTCCGGCCCTGCCTTGCGCACATCGGCGCGGGCATCCAGAAGCTGACCGACGATCACCCCGCTGCCGCGCTCACAGGCGAGGGCAAGGGCGGTAAGACCCTCAGCATCGGCGGTGTTCGGCTTTGCGCCATGCTCCAGCAGCAGCGCGACCATTGCCGGCTCCTGCGTCTCGATGGCGCGGGCGAGGGGGCTTTCGCCGTAGGCCAGCGGCTGGTTGGAACTGAGCCCCGCATCGAGTGCAGAACGGGCACCGGGAATGTCGCCGGCGGTGATCGCCCGCGCCAGCGCATCGGTATCGGCCTGCGCATAAGCCGTGCCGGGAAGTGCGAGCAATGCGGCCAGCAACATCCGGGACGACGGATGGGCGCGGCCCTCACGCATCGGTGAGTTCCCGCAGCGGGGCGGTACTGTCGCCGAACGAGGCGGCTCGCACGTCCAGCGCGTTCAGGCCCGCGAGCATCAGGTTCGACATCGTCGTGCCCTTTTCGACCCGGACGTGCCGACCGCCTTTCACAAGGCCGCCCGCAACCACGACCGGCAGGTCCATGTAATCATGCTCGTTGGAATCCCCGAAGGCGGAGCCACGGATCACCAGCGTCCGGTCGAGCAGCGAGCCTTCGCCGTCGCGGCCCTCCTTCATGCGCTGGAGGTAGTAGGCGAAGAATTCCATGTGATAGCGGTTGATCTTCGCCAGTTGGGCCATCTTCTCGGGGTTGTTGCCGTGGTGGCTGAGCATGTGATGCGAATCCGGCACGCCGATTTCGGGGTAGGTGCGGTTGCTCAGTTCCCGCCCGATCATGAAGGTGCCCACACGGGTGATGTCGGCCTGCATGGCAAGTACCTGCAGGTCGATCATCAGCTTCACATGCTCGGCGAAGTCGCCCGGAATGCCGGCGGGCTGCTGCATCGATGCGGCCTGACCCGTGGCCGGCGAGGATGCGCTGCGCTGGATGCGCTTTTCGATTGCGCGGGTGGCGTCGAGATATTCGTCGAGCTTGCGCCGATCTTCCATGCCGAGCTGGGTGGAGAGGCGGCGGGTGTCCTCCATCACGAAGTCCAGGATCGACGACTGGCGGCGTAGCTGGGCCAGGCGGCCGGCTTCGTCGCTCACATCGCCGTCGCCGAACAGGCGCTCGAACACGGCGCGGGGGTTGGCTTCCACCGGCAGCGGCACGGACGGCGTCAGCCACGAGATGCCGTTGGTATAGGCGCAGGAATAGTTGATGTCGCACGAACCCAGCAGGCTGGCCTGATCGATGCCCAGTTCCAGCGAGGTAAGCTGGGTGGCATCGCCGAGGTGGGCGGCAAACACCTGATCCATCGACACGCCGGCGCGGATGTCCGGGCCTTCGGTCTGCTTGACGTGAGTGCCGGTCAGAAACGCCGGGCACGAGCGGCCGTGGCCGGCGGGGCGGTCGCCCATTGCAGCGGCCTGCGGGTGGCCGAGGCCGCTGATGACGGCGATGTCCGCGCGGTGCGGAGCAAGCGGCTCCAGCGTCGGCGGCAGCGTGAAGTCGGCGCCGATGTCGGTAGGCTGGAAGCCGGGCATGGTCATGCCGTTGGGCGAATAGAACACCTGCAGGCGCTTGGGCCGTGAGGCCACGTCGGCAGCGCGTGCGCTGGGCATCATCGCTTCAAGGAACGGCAACGCCATCGCGGCGCCGGCCCCGCGCAGCAGGGTGCGGCGGGAAAGGGCAGGGCGGATCACTCTCATCGCGGTAGGCTCCGGGTGAAGGAAGGGGCGATGCGCCTTGCCGGCAGGGCTCCGACAGGCCCGGCCTGAGCGGATCTGCGAGGAAATGTGCTCTTGAACCCGCTCAGGCTGAGCTTGTCGAAGCCCCCGCCTAGATACGCCGCCTTGAAGCGATCCGGCACGCGGCGCAGGGTGAAGGCGGGGCTGGCGGCGATGCCCTGGATCACGGTCTGGATGCGGTACTGATCGGCTGCGGCGTCCGCCGAGATGGCGCGGACCGAGGGCATGTCGTTGGCCGTGAGGCCGCGGGCCAGGGCATAGGTCATCAGCCGCTCGGTGAAGGCGCGGGTAAACTCGTCCTTGCGGTCCATCAGAATGGACTGGAGGCCGCCGATGCCTTCGAATTTCGCGCCATCGGGCATGGTCGCGGCCGCGTCGATCGGCTGGCCGGCATCCACCGTGCGCCATGCGCCGACCGCATCGAAATTCTCCAGAGAGAAGCCGAGCGGGTCCATCTTGACGTGGCAGGCCGCGCACGTGGGGTTGATGCGGTGCATTTCCAGCTGCTGGCGGGCGGTCAGCTGGCGTCCGTCATGCTCGGTCTTGAGCGCGGGAATGTCTGGCGGCGGGGGCGGGGGCGCGGCGGCGAGCATGTTGTCGAGGATCCACTTGCCGCGCTTCACCACCGAGGTGTGGTTGCCATAGGACGTGACGGTCAGGATGCTGGCCTGTCCCAGAAGGCCGCCCCGGTGCCATGCGGGGTCCAGGTTCACGCGGCGGAACGCCGGGCCGGACACGCCGGGGATGCCATAGTGCTGCGCCAGGCGCTGGTTAAGGAAGGTGTAGTCGGCCGAGATGAAGTCCAGCAGCGACCGGTTTGCGCGCAGGACATCGGTGAAGAACATCTCGGTTTCCGTCGCCATCGCCGCTTTGAGGCGGGTGTCGAACTGAGGGAATACGTCGATGTCGGGACGCTGCTGGTCGAGGTTGCGGAGGTATAGCCACTGGCCCGCGAAGTTCGTCGTCAGGGCCTTGGCGCGCGGATCGGCAAGCATCCGGGCGATCTCGGCGTCCCGCACGGCGGGCTGGGCCAGCTTGCCCTGCTCGGCAAGTGAGAGCAGGCGTTCGTCGGGGATCGAACTCCACAGGAACAGCGACAGCCGCGTGGCGAGTTCGAGGTCGGAGACGCGGGCGACGCTGCCGGGCATCGCCCCTTGCGGATCGCGCTCCACCACGAACAGGAACTCGGGCGAGACTAGCACCGCTTCCAGCGCGGCCTCGATGCCCTGTTCGAAGTCGGAGGCTTTGCGCTCGGCGGCGTAGATGCGCATCAGCGGGGCGATGTCGAACCCGCCGACCGGGCGGCGCCACGCGCGGCGGGCGAGGGCGGAGACGATGCGGGTAGCGCACGCTTCCTCCTCGCTCGCCTTGCGCGGCTTGCACAAGTACACGGCGCGGCGGCTGGGGGTGTCGGGGATGCCGGCGGCGTTGAACGGGCCGGCAACGTCGACCTGCAGCACGTCGCGGGGGAAATTCGCTTGCGAATAGCGCTGGTGCATCCGGTAGCTGGGCACGCTCAGCGTCTTGGCCAGTTTGCCGTCTACCCACACGTCGAGCGGGAGCATCCGGGGTGCCTCAAGAGGCATGGGCACCTTGTCGGTATCGTTGTGCAGCACCTGCACCGCTTCGGAAGGGGCGACCGTGCGGCGGAACGAGAGCGCAACGAGGTGCGAGCCAGCCTTCATCGGCACCCGCAGCGAGACTTTGTCCTCGACCATGCGGTCGGTCTCGTTGTTGCTATTGGAATTGAGCCAGGCGGCGATTTCGTATTCGCCGTCGTGGCGCGCGTAATAGCGGTGTGCGTATCCCCCGCGCGAGGCGAGTGGAAGATCGGCGCTGGCGCGCTCGTTCCAGGCGGGTACGCCGGAATTCTGCACCGAGCCGTCCTTGGGCACCTGCCAGGTGGTGACGATCTCGCGCCGGCTGGTGAGGCCGGTGGCGAGGCGGCCGACCTTGCCGGCGACCGCGACGTAGCGTTCCATCAGCGTGGGCGAGACGCTCAGCACGTCGGAGATGTTGTCGAACCCGAAGCCCGAGTTGTCGGCGGGAAGTTCGCGGCTGAAATCGACGTCGAGGGCGAGCAGGTCGCGCACCGCGTTGGCGTATTCGACGCGGTTGAGGCGGCGGATCGCGGCGTGGCCGGGATCGGGGTTGGCGGCAAGGTAACCAGCGCGAGAGGTGTCCAGCCAGTTGACGAAGGCGGCGCGCATTTCGGGATCGGGCTGGGCCTTGCCGTGGGGCGGCATTTCGCCGGCGGCGACGCGGCGCAGGATCTTTTCCCACTCATCGGCATGGCGGCCGGTGCGCAGGTCATCGGCCTTGAGGTCTTCTACCGAGAGATCGGCAACGTTATCGATGTCGTTGTGGCAGCGCGAGCAATACTCGCCCAGCATCGGCTCGACGAAAGCGGCTTGCTGCATGGGGGTCATGTTTGCCTGAGCATTGGTCTGCGCGGCGGTTTCAGCCGGCCCGTCCTGCGCGGCGGCGTAGACGGTGGCTGCCGTGACCAGCGCGCTCAGCGCAAGCGCGCATTGAGCCAGACTCGGCCTGCCGAGATTGAAATGCCTTGAAAGGCTCATGATGTATGCCCGACCCCATTTCCGGCCCGCGCTTGTGCAGTACCGGCTTGCCTTGTCCCGCTACGGCGGGTTCCCATCGGGATTTTGGACTATCGATCGGGGGTGTTGCCGTCCATTGCCATTAAATGGACGAGGTGCTGCGTTTATTAGAGCAGGGCAAGGCAGCTTGACACAGGTTCTCCCCGAGCCAAGCCCGGGGAGGAATTATGCTTTACAGCGAGCCGATCGCCAGGAAGCGGTCTTCGCGCTGGCGGACGATTTCTGCCGGGGTATAGGCTGCCAGAGTGGACAGTTCGCGGCCCAGCGCATCGGCGAGTGAGCGGGCCGTGGTAGCGGGATCCCGGTGAGCGCCGCCGGTGGGTTCGGGCACGATGGCGTCGATCACCTTGAGGGCGAGGAGGTCCTGCGCCGTAACCTTCATCGCGGTGGCCGCATCGGCTGCCTTGTCTGAAGTGCGCCACAGGATCGAGGACGCGCCCTCGGGCGAGATCACCGAGTAGATCGAGTGTTCCAGCATCAGCACCTTGTTGGCAGCCGCGATGGCGACCGCGCCGCCCGAGCCGCCTTCGCCGAGGATCGCCGCAACCATCGGCACTTCGAGCGCGAGGCAGGCTTCGGTCGAACGGGCGATGGCTTCGGCCTGGCCGCGCTCTTCCGCCTCGATGCCGGGGAAGGCGCCGGCGGTATCGACCAGCGTCACCACCGGCAGGCCGAACTTGCTGGCCATCTGCATCAGTCGGATCGCCTTGCGGTAGCCTTCGGGCTTGGCCGAGCCGAAGTTGTGCTTGATGCGGCTGGGGGTGTCATGGCCCTTTTCGTGGCCGATGAGCATGACCTTGCGCCCGTCGAGCGTGGCCAGGCCGCCGATGATCGCGGCGTCCTCACCGTAAGTCCGGTCACCGGCCAGCGGCACGAAGTCGGTGAAGATGAGGCGCAGGTAATCGACCATGTGCGGGCGCTGCGGGTGGCGGGCGACCTGCGTCTTCTGCCAGGGGGTGAGCTTGGCATACGTCGCCGCCAGCATCCCGGCGCTCTTCTTTTCGAGCTTGCCGATCTCGCTGTCGATGTCGAGGTCGCTGCCGTCGGCGGTGGCGCGCAGCTCCGCGATGCGCGCTTCCAGCTCGGCGATCGGCTTTTCGAAGTCCAGGAACGAAATCATGCTCATCCAGTCCGTGTCGTCGGCGGGGTGCCCGGCCGATACCACTATGCGTTCACCTAAACGTCATCCTGAACTTGTTTCAGGATCCATTTCGCCGTTCACACGGCCGCCTGATCGGCACGATGGACCCTGAAACAAGTTCAGGGTGACAGTTGGGGCAGGCGCGGTGCCTGCCCCATACCTTTCTTTCAACCAGCAGCGCGCTTGGCGAGCCAGTCTTCCAGCCACTTGATCGTGTAGTCGCCGGTCTTGAACTCCGGGTCTTCCAGCAGGGCCTGGTGCAGCGGGATCGAGGTCTTGACCCCGTCGATCACCATCTCCTCCAGCGCGCGCTTCAGGCGCATGATAGCGCCGTTGCGGCTGCGGCCCGAGACGATCAGCTTGCCGATCATCGAATCGTAGTACGGCGGGATGCGGTAGCCGGTGTAGAGCCCCGAATCGACGCGCACGTTCAGGCCGCCCGCTGCGTGATAGCCCGTGACCTGCCCCGGCGAGGGGGTGAAGTTCCACGGGTCTTCCGCGTTGATGCGGCACTCGATGGCGTGGCCCTTGAACTCGATCTGGTCCTGCGTGAACGCAAGGTCCTGACCGTCGGCGATGCGTATCTGTTCGCGTACCAGGTCGACGCCGGTGATCGCCTCGGTCACCGGATGCTCCACCTGCAGGCGGGTGTTCATCTCGATGAAGTAGAACTCACCGTTTTCCCAGAGGAACTCGATGGTGCCGGCGCCGCGATAGGCCATGTTGGCCATGGCCTTCGCCACGATCCCGCCCATGCGGTCGCGCTCGGCGGGCGTGATGACCGGCGAGGGCGCTTCTTCCAGCACCTTCTGGTGGCGGCGCTGGAGCGAGCAGTCGCGCTCACCCAGATGAACCGCGTTACCCTTGCCGTCACCGAAGATCTGGAATTCGATGTGGCGCGGGTTGCCGAGGTACTTTTCCATGTAGACGGTGGCGTCGCCGAAGGCGGCCTTCGCCTCCGAACGGGCCTGGCCCATCTGGCTTTCGAGTTCTTCGGCGCTGTTCACGACCTTCATGCCGCGTCCGCCGCCGCCCGATGCCGCCTTGATGATGACCGGATAGCCGATGACCTCGGCCAGCGCGCGCGCTTCGCCAAAGTCCTCGATCGCGCCGTCGGAGCCGGGGACCAGCGGCAAGCCCAGCGCGCCTGCGGTGCGCTTGGCCTCTACCTTGTCGCCCATCGTGCGGATGTGCTCGGGCTTGGGTCCGACCCAGGCCAGGCCATGCGCCTCGACGATCTCGGCGAAGCGGGCGTTTTCCGAAAGGAACCCGTAGCCAGGATGGATCGCGTCGGCCTGCGTGATCTCGGCCGCCGAGATGATCGCGGCGACGTTGAGGTAGCTGTCCTTTGCGGCGGGCGGGCCGATGCAGACCGCGTGGTCTGCCAGACGCACGTGCATAGCATCGGCGTCTGCGGTCGAGTGGACCGCGACGGTCTCGATGCCCATCTCGCGCGCGGCGCGGTGGATGCGCAGTGCGATTTCGCCGCGATTGGCAATCAGGAGGCGCTTGATGGCCATGTCAGTCCCGTTCTCAGCCGATCACGACGAGCGGCTGGTCGTATTCGACCGGCTGCTGGTTGTCGACGAGTATGGCCGTCACGGTGCCCGACTTGGGCGCGATGATCTGGTTCATGACCTTCATGGCCTCGACGATTAGCAGGACGTCGCCCTGTTTCACGGCCTTGCCCACCGAGATGAAATCGGCGGCGCCCGGCTCTGCGGCGAGGTATACGGTGCCGACCATCGGCGACTTGACCGCGTCGATGGGAGCAGCGGCAGGCGCGGCTTCGGCAGCGACGGGGGCAGCCGGAGCGGCAGCGGCCAGCGGCGCAGCGGCGAAGGCGGGAGCCGCCGCCATCTGCTGGATCATCTGGCGCGAGACGCGGATCTTGCGCTCGCCGTCCTCGACCTCGATTTCGGACAGGCCGGTTTCGGCCAGTAGTTCGGCAAGCTCGCGAACCAGGGCGCTATCGATATTCACGCGACTTCCTTTCGTGCAAGATATCCGAGCAGCATGGCCAGCGTGCCTTTGAGGTCCTTGCGGTGGACCACCATGTCGACCATGCCGTGGGCATGGAGGTACTCGGCGCGCTGGAAGCCGTCGGGGAGTTTTTCTCGGATCGTGTCCTGGATCACGCGCTGGCCGGCAAAGCCGATCAATGCGCCGGGTTCCGCGATCTGCACGTCGCCAAGCATGGCGTAGCTGGCAGTGACGCCGCCGGTGGTGGGATCGGTCAGGACGACGATATAGGGCAGGCCGGCCGCGGCAAGCCGGCGGGTGGCCACGGTGGTCTTGGGCATCTGCATGAGGGACAGGATGCCCTCCTGCATACGCGCGCCGCCGGCAGCAGTGCAGATGACGTAGGCGCAGTTCTCGGCGATGGCGGTGTTGACGCCGGCCACGAAGGCTTCGCCCACGGCCATACCCATCGAGCCGCCCATGAACTTGAAGTCCTGCACGCCCAGCACAGCCTTCGCGCCCTCGATCGTACCAAGCGCATTGGTCAGCGCATCGGGATAGGGATTGGCGGCACGGGCGGCCTTGAGGCGATCGGGATACTTCTTGGTATCGCGGAAATTCAGCGGGTTCTCAGGCACCTTGGGGGCGGCCAGAACGGTATAGCCGGCATCGAGCAACTGGTCGAAGCGCGCTTTCGCGCCGATGCGGCCGTGATGCTCGCACTTGGTGCACACGGAAAGATTGGCCTCGAAGTCCTTGGCGAACAGCATTTCGCCGCAGCTGGGGCACTTCATCCAGAGGGTGTCCGGGGTGTCGCTCTTCGCCAGGCTGGAGAGCGAATTGCGGACCTTGTCGAGCCAACTCATTACGGTTTCGTACCAATCCTGCAGAAAAAGGGCGACGAGATTCGGCCAATACCCTCGTCGGGCCGCGTCTCGAACACGTCCGGCAGGCGACCCGGTTGCCTATTTCCCAAGGTGCCGGTGCCAGAACGAGGCGCGCCCATTAGAGGAATCCTCGTGAAGGTCGCAAGGCAAAATGGCCTTGGCTGTGGGGAAGTCGGGTGCAGGGACATCGCCGGGGCGTAGCGCCGGGGTGATGCGGGGAGCATAATTGGATGTATAATCGCTCTAAATATGATAATGTTGCCTATATATTTTGTGTATTGGATACATTCAGAGCTTGGCCGCTGGGGTGAGACAGGCTGTGGAAATTCGTCGGCGGGACAGGTCTTCCCCTTGCTCAGCTTGGGCGGATTTCAGGGAAAGGCGACTTTACGGTAACCCCGCCCATCCTTGGCCTGTCGAAAGACTTCTGCCGGTCACCGCAACACCTTGCCATTGGACGCACCTCACCCGACATGGACCCGGCACCACAGGAGCGCGGATGCTGGACGATACGCAGACCATCGGCGCCGCCGCGATCACTGCGCAGCGCAGTGACTATACCGAAGCGGCGGGCAAGCAGGTCGCCCTGTCTGTCCCGGTAGAGGCGCCAATCGCCATCGAAACCAACGGCATCGCTTACGCAGTGATGATGGCAACCCCGATCGACCTCGCAGATTTCGTCACCGGTTTCCTTATGGCCGAGGGGCTGGCTTTGGTGGGCGAGGTCGGCGATATCGCGTTCCATGCCGCCGAAAATGGAGAGTGGGGGACAGGCTATGTCGCCCGCGTCAACCTTCCGGCTGAACGCCTCGGCCCGATCCTCGAACGCGCACGGCGGCGAGTGGGGGACAGTTCCTGCGGCATCTGCGGGATCGAGGGCGTAGAGGCCGCACTGCGCCCCTTGCCTATGCTGGCGCGCCGGTCCGAGGCGAAACCGCAGGCAATCAAGCGCGGACTGGATGCCATGCGCGAAGGGCAGGCGCTGGGTAGCTGCACCCGCGCTACCCACGCCGCCGCCTTTTGCGACGAGGAGGGCCGCGTCCTCCTGCTGCGAGAGGACGTGGGCCGGCACAACGCGCTCGACAAGCTGGTTGGCGCGCTTGCGCGGGCCGGTATCGACGCGGGCCAGGGCTTTATCATCATGACATCGCGCTGTTCCTACGAGCTGGTTGAAAAGGCCGTGCGCGCCGGGTGCCCGCTGCTGGTGACGATTTCCGCCCCCACCGACCTTGCCGTGCGCCGTGCCCGAGCGGCCGGGCTGGCGCTGGCGGTCGTGGCCCGCGACGATTCGATGCTCATCGTCGATCCCGGTCCGTCGTTCGTCGAGGAGTGAGGCGCCGGATGGTCCGGTTTTCCTTGTAGTCGCGCGGGCGGGCACATAAGTTTCGCACCATCCGGGTTTTTCACGAGGATTAGGCTTACAATGGCAACCACCGCCACCGACACTGCAGGCGAACTCAAGCTCACGCCGCCCGATCCGGTGCCGACCGTCCAGCCCGAGCGGGCCGCAGGACTGGTGCCGGTGGCCGATGAGGCAAAGTCCAAGTTGCAGGTACGCGTCGAGGAATTCGTCGCGGATCTCGTCTCGCAGGACGCCAGCTCGCCCGAGTTTGGCCGCCGGGTCGACCAGCTGACCAGCATGGGCCGCAAGGAAATCGCAGAGGCTTCGGGCCATTCCAACCGCTTCCTCGATCGCCCGGTACGCGCGATGGGCAAGGACGAGGGCGTAGGCGCCGATCTGGCCGAACTGCGCCGCACGGTGGAGGCGCTCGACCCTAGCCGCCAGGGCAACCTGATGGCGCCGCGCAAGCTGTTCGGGGTGATCCCTTTCGGCAGCAAACTGCGCAACTATTTCGATAGCTACGCCAGCTCGCAAAGCCACATCAGTGCCATCCTGGCCCGGCTTCAGGGCGGTAAGGACGAACTGCTGATGGACAATGCCGCCATCGACGTGGAACGCCAGAACCTCTGGGCCGCGCTGGGCAAGCTGGAGCAGATGATCTTCATGTCCCGCGCGCTAGACACCGCGCTGGAGGAAAAGGCCGACGACCTTGACCATAGCGATCCGGCGAAGGCCAAGGCGCTTCGCGAATCCGCGCTGTTCTATGTGCGCCAGCGCACGCAGGACCTGCTGACGCAGCTTGCGGTGTCGGTTCAGGGCTATCTTGCGCTCGACCTTGTGAAGAAGAACAACGTCGAACTGGTGAAAGGCGTCGACCGCGCTTCGACCACCACCGTCGGCGCGCTGCGCACCGCCGTGACGGTGGCGCAGGCGATGGCCAATCAAAAGCTGGTGCTGGAACAGATTACCGCGCTCAACACCACCACCGCCAGCATCATCGACGCCACCGGCCAGATGCTGAAGGACAACACCGCGCGCATCCACGAGCAGGCGGCAAATTCGACGATCCCGCTGGAGACGTTGAGCCGGGCCTTCCAGAACATCTACGACACGATGGATTCGATCGATACCTTCAAGCTGAAGGCACTCGATTCGATGAAGCAGACGGTCACTGCGCTCGAAGGCGAAGTCGGCAAATCCAAAGCCTACATCGCCCGCGCGCAAGGACAGTCCGAAGGGTTGACCCAGGGCGACGGCGCAGCGGCCAAGTCGCTGCTGGAGGCTTTGGACTAACTGGCTATGGCACAGGTTCCGGCACGCGTTTCCCAGGAGATCGTGCGCGCCGCCCGGCGGCAGCGTTCGATCCGGCTCTACAATGCCCGCAAGGAGCAATGGCGGCATCGCGGCCGCCGTCTGCGCCGCGCGTTCCTGGCGATGGCGGGCATCTACATCGCCGGGCTGGTAGCGGCATTGGCTTTGGGCGGTGTGTCGTTCACGGCAACGCTGCTGACGCTCCTTCTGGGCGCAGCGGTGTTCGCCGTGCTGTCGATCTATCCGGCGAGCCCACGCACGCACGTCGAGGATCTGAACAGTGCCAGCCTGATCGAACTGGCCGGGTCGACCGAGCTGTGGCTGGAAGGCAAGCGCCGCGCGCTGCCCAATGCCGCCGTCGATGCGGTGGACATGATCGGCGTCCGTCTCGAACAACTGGCCCCGCAACTCGCCGTGCTGGACGAGCGCGGACCCGCCGCACATGAAGTCCGCAAGCTGCTGGCCGAGCACCTGCCCTCGATGGTCGAAAGCTACACCCGCATCCCCGCTGCCCTTCGCGGCAAGACGGGGGCGGGCGGCACCAGTCCTTCGGAGCAACTGGTCGAGGGGCTTTCCGTCATCGCCGACCAGATCGAGGCGATGAGCGAGGACCTCTCGCAGGGCGACATCGACGCGCTGGCGACCCGCCGCCGCTTCCTCGAGGTTAAGTACCTCGACTCGCACTAGGTGATCGCCGTAGCGGTGGGTAGGAGCGGCGCCCGTGTGAAAGCCATCATTGCTCGCAACCTCCCGCTCGCGCGCGACCAGAATGTGACGCCGAGCGGTCAACTGCTGGCGTCCTTTACCGTTTCCATCGCCACGAACGTTGAAGTGCTGGCGACATGCGGCAGGCTGGAAATCTTCTCACCCAGCACCATGCGATACCGGCGGATGTCCGCAGTGCGCACTTTGAGCAGGTAGTCGAAGCTGCTGGCGATCATGTGGCATTCCTCAACTTCGGGGATGCGGCGAACGGCGCGGTTGAACTCCGTCAGCGCGCTTTCGCGGGTGTCGGACAGCTTGACCTCGGCGAAAGCGACATGATCCAGCCCCAGGCTCACCGGATCGACCACCGCCTTGAAGCCCCGGATCACACTGTTTTCGATCAGCCGCCGCAGGCGTACCTGACAGGGCGTTTTCGACATGCCGACCGCTTTGGCGAGGTCCGTCACCGTGATCCGCCCGTCGGCGCGCAGAACGGCTATGATCTTGCGATCAAGCTCGTCCAGTTCGACCGGATCTGTGGCTTTTGTCATGCAGATTGCCCTGATAGGTTCTATAAATAAGTCGATATTGATATATCGGTGGCATTGAAAAGGCAGACCGACAAGCGCGAATCGGTTAGATTTTCGCCATGAGCACTTCGCCCGCACCCTTCGCCGCTTTCGCCCCAGCCATTCGCGAACTGTCGCCCCTGCGGCGGACCATCGCAGAAGCGCGCCGCCGGGACGAGGCGGCATGCCTTGCCCCGCTGCTGGACGCGGCAAGCCTGTCAGAGCCGATGCGCGCGGCAGTGCGCCAGACCGCAACCCATCTGGTCACGACCCTGCGCGTCAATCACAAGGGCACCGGGGTGGAAGGTCTGGTGCAGGAATATGCGCTTTCCAGCCAGGAAGGCGTGGCGCTCATGTGCCTTGGCGAAGCGCTGCTGCGCATCCCTGATCACGCCACTCGCGACGCCCTGATCCGCGACAAGATTTCGGGCGGGGACTGGAGCGGGCACCTGGGCGGCGGCAAGTCGCTGTTCGTCAACGCCGCCACCTGGGGGTTGGTGGTAACCGGAAAGCTGGTCGGCTCTGTAGACGACCGGGGCTTGGGCGCGGCGCTTACCCGCCTGATCGCGCGGGCCGGGGAGCCGGTGATCCGGCGCGGCGTCGATCTGGCGATGCGGATGATGGGCGAACAGTTCGTCACCGGCGAAACGATTTCCGAGGCCCTCAAGCGAGCGCGCGATCTGGAGGCCAAGGGTTTTCGCTACAGCTACGACATGCTGGGCGAGGCGGCGACCACGGCGGCGGACGCGGCGCGCTATTACGCAGACTACGAAAATGCCATCCATGCCATCGGCAAGGCGTCGGCCGGGCGCGGCATCTACGAGGGGCCGGGCATCTCGATCAAGCTCTCGGCGCTGCACCCGCGCTATGCCCGCGCGCAAGGCGAACGGGTCATGGACGAGCTTCTGCCGATGGTGCAGGCGCTGGCGGTGATGGCCAAGGGCTACGACATCGGCTTCAATATCGACGCCGAGGAAGCCGACCGGCTCGAACTCTCGCTCGACCTGCTGGAAAGCCTGGCGTTCGATCCGGCGCTTGCCGGATGGAACGGGCTTGGGTTCGTGATCCAGGCTTACGGCAAGCGCTGCCCGATGGTGATCGACTGGATCGTCGACCTTGCCCGCCGCGCAGAGCGCCGGATCATGGTCCGCCTCGTCAAGGGCGCCTACTGGGATGCCGAGATCAAGCGCGCGCAGGTCGACGGCCTTGCCGATTTCCCGGTCTATACCCGCAAGGTCCATACCGACGTCGCCTATGTTGCCTGCGCGAAAAAGTTGCTGGCGGCGCCGGACGCGGTGTTCCCTCAGTTCGCCACTCACAATGCGCAGACGCTGGCGACGATCTACCAGCTTGCCGGTCCGGACTTCGCGGTGGGCAAGTATGAGTTTCAATGCCTGCACGGCATGGGCGAACCGCTCTATTCGCAGGTCGTCGGGCCGGATAAACTGAACCGCCCCTGCCGCATCTACGCGCCCGTCGGCACGCACGAGACGCTGCTGGCCTACCTCGTGCGGCGATTGCTGGAGAACGGGGCGAATTCGTCGTTCGTCAACCGCATCGCTGACCCGGCGGTGCCGGTTGCCGAAATGGTTGCCGATCCGGTCGACGTCGTGCGCGGCATGCCCCATCCCGGCGCGCGGCACGACCTTATCGCGCTTCCGGCCGATCTTTACGTGGGCCGTGCGAACTCCGCCGGTATCGACCTGACCGATGAGATCGCGCTGGCCGCGCTGTCGCAGGCGCTCGATGCATCTGCTCAGGCAGACTGGCGCGCGCTTCCCGAAGGGGCAGAGGGTCTGGGCGTGCCGGTTCGCAACCCCGCCGACCATGGCGACATCGTCGGCACCGTCATCGAGATCGCGCCCGAGGACGCCGCAGCAGCCGTAGCCCGCGCTGCCGCCAGCGCATGGCCGCTGGTGCCGGTTGCCAATCGCGCTGCGATCCTCGCCCGCGCCGCTGACATCATGCAGGACCGTATGGGCGCGCTCATGGGGCTGGCCATTCGCGAAGCGGGGAAATCTGCCGCCAACGCCATTGCCGAAGTGCGTGAGGCGATCGACTTCCTGAGGTATTACGCTCGGCAGGCCGAAGACACCCTCGGGCCTGAGCATGCGCCGCTGGGGCCGGTGGTCTGCATCAGTCCGTGGAACTTCCCGCTGGCGATCTTCGCCGGGCAGGTCGCCGCCGCGCTGGTCGCGGGCAACCCGGTGCTGGCCAAGCCCGCCGAGGAGACCCCGCTGATCGCCGCCGAAGCAGTACGTATCCTTCATGAGGCGGGCGTACCCGGCGATGCGCTGCAACTGATGCCGGGAGCAGGCGAACTGGGCGCCGCGCTGGTCGCCGCGCCGCAAGTAGCCGCAGTGATGTTCACCGGCTCGACCGACGTCGCGCGGCTGATCCAGCGTCAGCTCGCCGGGCGGCTTTCGTCCGAAGGCCGCCCGATCCCGCTGGTCGCCGAAACCGGCGGCCAGAACGCGATGATCGTCGACAGCTCCGCACTGGCCGAACAGGTGGTGGCGGACGTTATCGCCTCGGCCTTCGACAGCGCCGGCCAGCGCTGCTCGGCGCTGCGGGTGCTGTGCCTTCAGGAAGAGGTCGCCGACCGTACGCTGACGATGCTCAAGGGGGCGCTTGCGCAATTGCGGGTAGGCAACCCGGATCGTCTCGCCGTCGACATTGGCCCTGTCATCAGCGCCGAGGCGCAGGCAAACATCGAGCGACACATCGTCGCGATGCGCGCCAAAGGCTGCAAGGTCGAGCAGGTGGCGCTGGGCACGGAGGCTGGATCGGGCGCGTTCGTCGCCCCGACCATCATCGAGATCGGCAGCATTGACCAACTGGAGCGTGAGGTTTTCGGGCCCGTCCTGCACGTCGTGCGATTCCGCCGCGATGATCTGGGCAAGCTGATCGAGACCATCAACGCCACCGGATATGGCCTGACGTTCGGCCTGCATACCCGCCTCGACGAGACGGTCGCGCGGGTGACCTCGCAGGTCCGCGCGGGCAACCTTTACGTCAACCGCAACACCATCGGCGCCATCGTCGGCGTCCAGCCGTTCGGCGGGCGGGGGCTTTCGGGCACAGGTCCCAAGGCGGGCGGGCCCCTGTACCTTGGGCGGCTTGTCAAGTTGCCGCCGGCCGCACTGCCCGCTGCCGAAACGGCTCCGGCGCTGCTCACCTCCTTCGTGCAGTGGCTGGAAGCGCAGGGCGAACACGCTGCTGCCGATGCCGCTCGTACGCTGGGCGGGTGCTCGGCGCTGGGGACGATACGGGAACTTTCCGGTCCGGTGGGGGAACGCAACCTCTATGCGCTCCATCCGCGCGGCTGCATCCTGCTGCTCCCAGCGACCCGCGAGGGGCTGTTTGGCCAGATCGCTGCCGTGCTGGCGACGGGCAACCGGGGCTCGGTAGAGGGCATGGAATTGCCCCTTGCACTGCCGGCCGAGATCGCCGCCCGGTTCGCTGCCGACCCGGCAGAGCCTTTCGCGGCATGTCTCGCCGAGGGCGATGCAGCCGCCGTGCGCGGGGCCTGCGAATCGGTTGCCGCACTGGCCGGACCGATCGTGCCGGTGCACCTGTGGGAACCCGAAAACCCGCATCAGGGCTTCGGGCCGAGCGGCGCCTGGCTGCTGGAAGAGGTCTCGACCTCTATCAACACAACCGCTGCGGGGGGAAATGCCAGCCTGATGATGATCGGCTGACAAGCCTCTGGCGTAATTGCGAAAAACGCCTTGGGTCCTAGATTATGCCCGGTCGCACCGCCGCAAATAAGGCCCCGTCCAACGGACTGGATGCAACTGGTGGTCACTTTTGCTGTTGCTTCATTGCCGCTTCGCTGCGTTTCATTACCGAACGCGGGGAGGACATAGCAGGCTGGAGTTGTAGGATGGGCAGAATGATCATCGACGCCGCCACCAGCCTTGACGGGTTTTGGGCCGATGCACGCGGCCGCAGCGTCATGCGTACCGGCGACTTGCAAGGCTCAGGGCTATCGGGCCGTCTTGGCGATGTATGCGGGGCAGTGGTGATGAGCCGACGCTCGTTCGACCTGTCCGGCGATCCCAGTTGGATCGGAGAAGCCTACGCGGCGCAGACCCCTGTTTTCGTGGTCACCGACACTCCAGTCGCCAGCGTACCGGTCAATGGACCGCCGGGTCTGCGTTTTCTCGGTAGCTATGCCGCCGCTTTCGCCGCAGCAAGGGACGCCGCGGACGACCGCGCGGTTCTGGTGGTGGGCGAGGCGAGCGCCCTCAAAGCTGCCATGCGCACCGGCGAAGCGGACGAGATATGGCTGCGCATGACCGCGCGAACTCTGGGGCACGGCTCTGCGTTGTTCGAGGACGATATCCCGGTAGAGAACTACTTCGTTTCCGAGATGGAGACGACGCCCGACGCCGTCCACATGCATCTGGAAAAGCGTATCGGCGCCTGAGCCTGGGCTTGCCGCTTAGGCAGGCACGGCCTGCAGCGTCTCGCGTTTGTGGAGCGAGATCGTCACCAGGAAGATCGCGAGACCGCCCAGCGCCAGACCCGATCCGATCCACCCCGTCGAAGTCAGGCCGTAACCGGCGCTGATCGCCAGGCCGCCAAGCCATGGACCCAGCGCATTGGCCATATTGAAGGCGCTGTGGTGTGCCGCAGCCGCCAGCGCCTGCGCGTCGCCGGCCACGTCCATGAGGCGAGTCTGCAGGATCGTGCCCAGGCCGCCGCTGAAGCCGATCAGCAGGACCACCAGGCTCAGTGTCCAGATATTGCCCGCCAGAAGCGAAAACAGCGCCAGCGACACCGCGCTGAACAGCAGCGCGGCAATGGCTGCCTTGGTCTGGGCGCGGTCGGCGACCCAGGCCCAGAACAGGTTGCCGGCTGTCATGCCGACGCCGAAGATCGCCAGCACCGCCGGAACAAGGCGTTCGGACACGCCGGTCACTTCGATCATGGTCGAGGCGACGTAGGTGTAAACGCAAAATAGTCCGCCGAAGCCGATGGCGCCGGTCAACAGCGTCAGCAGCACTTGCGGACGGCGCAGCGCGCCCAGTTCGCGCAAGGGGCTTGCCGATGCATCGGCATGCTGGACGGGCGCATAGAGGGCGACGAGAGCCATCGTGATGACCGCGAGGACCGAAACCACCGCGAAGCCGCTGCGCCAACCCAGTTCCTGCCCGAGGAAGTTCGCCACCGGCACGCCGATGATGGTCGCCACGGTCAACCCGGACATGACCATCGCCACTGACTGCGCGCGCTTGTTGGCTGGCACCATCGAGGCGGCGACCAGCGCGGCGATGCCGAAATAGGCGCCGTGGGGCAGGCCGCTGACGAAGCGGCACACCAGCAGCAGCGGATAACTTGCGGCCATTGCCGAAATGCCGTTACCGATGGCGAAGATTGCCATCAGGGCAATCAGCAGCTTACGGCGCTCGATCTTGGCCGCCAGCACGGCGATGACCGGCGCCCCGACCACCACGCCCAGCGCATAGGCGCTGATCGCATGACCCGCTTCGGGTTCGCTCAAGCCCAGATCGCGGGCGAAGAAGGGCACAAGGCTCATCGCTGCGAATTCGGTAGTGCCGATAGCGAACGCACCCATCGCCAGCGCCAGGGTTACAAGCGCGGGATGTACGTGTTTGGTTTGTGAATGATTGGCCATGTTGCATTGCAAAATAGGGCCAGATGCCAATTAAGGCTACCCATCGCGAAAGCATCAAGCCCTTGCGTTTATCGCATTGCAAAAACCGGTTTGGGCAATCGCCCTGCCGGGAAAGAGTTGCGGCAGTGCCCCGGTCTTGCCCGCCCGCATGGGAGTAGGAAGGCCAGGGCGTCGCCAATTTCAGAACACAGGGTCGAAGCCGGGAGGCAGTTCGCCGGCACCAGTGCCGCCCGTGCCGTCTTCCTGGCCGGGGACGTGGATGCCGCATTCGGTCTTGTCCCAGCCCTTCCAGCGGCCGGAACGCGGGTCCTCGCCCGCTGCGACCTTGCTGGTGCAGGGCATGCAGCCGATCGAGGGATATCCTTCAGCCACCAGCGGGTGCGCAGGAAGGTCATGCTCTTCGATATAGGCGGCAAGGCGCTCGGGTGCCCAATCGATCAGAGGGTTGATCTTCAGGCGGCCCTGAGTGTCCGTCGTATCGATTTCAAAGCGCGGCAGGCTCGAACGGGTGGCGGCCTGAAACGATTTGCGGCCCGAGAACGAAGCGTCGAAGCCGGCGAGGGCCTTGGCCAGCGGCTTGACCTTGCGGATTTCGCAGCAGCCGTCGGGGTCCCACGACCAGCGCAGGCCATTCTCGTCCTTCTTGGCGATCTCGGATTCGTCCGGCACTAGATTGCGCAAGTCACGAAGGCCAAGGCGCGCGATCAGAAGATCGCGGTAAGCGAGCGTTTCGGGGAAGTGCTTGCCGGTTTCCAGGAAGAGAACCGGCACGGCGGGGTCCACTTGCGCGATGAGGTGCAGCAGCACCGCGCTTTCCGCACCGAAGCTGGACACGATCGCCACTTCGCCCGCCATGCGCTCCTTGATCAGCGTCTCGAGCATCTCGCTCGTGTCGCTGCCACGGAATAGGCGGTTGAGGCGCACCGCATCCGCCTCGGCGAAACGAGGGCCGGTGTCGATACGGTCGCGCGCCCGGATATCGGCGCGGCCGTTCTCAGCTTCGGTACGGAGCATTGGGTTATCCCTTCTGCCGGGCTCTCAAGCGGGGTGACGCTTCGCCCAGATCGCCTGGCGACCGTCCACGACGGTAGCCTGGTAGACATTGTCCCAGCGGGCGAAGGCGTTCTTCGCATCGTCGGGGTTGAGCGCCTTGTCGGGCGCGAAGGCATCGAAGCCGCAGCGCTGCAGGTGGCCAAGCATGTCGATCACCACATCGCCCACGGCGCGCATCTCGCCGGTGTATCCGGCTTCGCGCAGGAGGCGAGCCGACGAATAGCCGCGCCCGTCGGTCCAGGCCGGGAAGTTCACCTCGATCAGCGCCAGGCGGTCCAACTGCGGCAGCAGGGCGCGGGCATCGTCGCCCGGTTCGATGCGCACTGCGGTGGCGTTGGTCTGGGCGAAGCCGTCGGCAACGAAGGCATCCACGGTGACAGCGGCATCGTTGACGGCTTCGTCGTCACGGAAGCGGAACTGAACTTCAACCATAGATGGCCTCCTTGAACGGATCCATGCCGATACGGCGATAGGTGTCGAGGAAGCGCTCCTCGCCCTGCTTGTTGGCGAGGTAGACATCGGTGGCCTTTTCGACCGCATCGACCACGCCGTCCTCGTCGAAGCCGGGACCGGTGATCTTGGCGAGTGAAGTGTCCGCGCCTTCGCTGCCGCCGAAGGAGAGCTGGTAGTTTTCGACGCCCTTCTTGTCGACGCCCAGGATGCCGATGTGGCCGGCATGGTGGTGGCCGCAGGCGTTGATGCAGCCCGAGATCTTTAGCTTCAGCTCGCCGATCTGGGCCTGCCGTTCGGGCGAGGCGAAGCGCTGCGAAATCTTCTGCGCCAGCGGGATCGAGCGCGCATTGGCGAGGCTGCAATAGTCGAGGCCAGGGCAGGCGATGATGTCGCCCACGGTGTCGAGGTTCGGGGTGGCAAGGCCGGCTTCGTCGAGGGCCTTCCACACGGTGTAGAGGTCGGCCTTCTTCACATGCGGCAGGACGATGTTCTGCGCATGGGTGACGCGCAGTTCGTCGAAGGAATGGTCGCGGCCCAGGTCCGCCATCAGGCGAATCTGGTCGGCCGAGGCATCGCCGGGGATGCCGCCGATGGGCTTGAGGCTGATCGTGGCGACGATGTAGCCCGGCTGTTTGTGGGCCTGCGTGTTACGCTGCACCCAGAGGCGGAAATCGGGATCGGACAAGTCCAGATCATCGGATGCGCCGGCATCGAATGCGGGGTCGGTGAAGTGCGCCTTGATGCGCTCCAGCTCGGCGAGCAGGGGCTCGATCGGCTGGGTAAGCAGGTGGGCGAACTCTTCCTCGACCTGGCGCACATATTCGTCGCGGCCCAGTTCGTGAACGAGGATCTTGATGCGCGCCTTGTACTTGTTGTCGCGGCGGCCGTAGCGGTTGTAGACGCGCAGGCACGCCTCCGCGAACGTGATGAGCTGGTCCAGCGGCACGAAGTCGCGGATCATCGGCGCGATCATGGGGGTGCGGCCCATGCCGCCACCGGCGTAGAACTGAGCGCCGATCTCGCCGGCATCGTTCTTCACCATCTTGATGCCGATGTCGTGCAGGCGCATCGCCGCACGGTCCGTCTCGGACGCGATGACACAGATCTTGAACTTGCGCGGCAGGACCAGAAATTCCGGGTGGAAGCTGGACCACTGACGCAGCAGTTCGGCGTACGGGCGCGGGTCGATTATTTCGTCGGCAGCGGCGCCGGCGAACTGGTCCGAGCTGATGTTGCGGATGCAGTTGCCGCTGGTCTGGATGGCATGCATTTCCACCGTGGCAAGCTCGGCCAGAATGTCGGGCGTCTCGTCCAGCTTGATCCAGTTGTACTGGATGTTCTGGCGGGTGGTGAAGTGGCCATAGCCCCGGTCGTACTTGTCGGCGATGTCGCCCAGCAGGCGCATCTGCACCGAGTTGAGCGTGCCGTAAGGCACGGCGACGCGCAGCATGTAGGCGTGGAGCTGGAGGTACAGCCCGTTCTGCAGGCGCAGCGGCTTGAACTGGTCCTCGGTCAGCTCGCCCGAGATGCGGCGGCGGACCTGGTCGCGGAATTCGGCGACGCGCGTGTCGACCATCTGCTGGTCGTATTCGTCATATTTGTACATCAGATCACCCAGTTCACGGCTTGGGGGTCGGAGGGCTTGAGCGTCAGGTCGAGGCGCACGGTGGGACCAAGCGCGCGGATGCGCTCCTTGATATGTGCGGGGCGCACGCCCGTTTCGTCCTTCACGCCGTCCACCACATAAGCTGCAAAGACGTTCTGGACGCCTTCCTCGCGCGCGATGAGCGCGGCGCCGCTATCGGCCACGTCGGCACTGTCGTTCACATCGAGAGACCAGCCCACGCCGGTCCACCAGATGACGGCGCCGGACTTCAGGTCGTTGCCCGTCAGGATTTTCACTGTACTGCCTCCAGCGCGAGTGCGCGAATGGTGTTGTCCGCTTCAGCGGCGACGTGCCCGATAACGATAAGCGCCGGGCTTTGCACCCTCTCGCTTTCGACAAGGCCGGCAAGACCGGCGAGCGGCCCGCGCAGTACGCGCATGTCATTGCGCGTGGCCTTCTCCACCACGGCGACTGGCACGTCGGGGGCGAGGCCGTCGGCCATCAGCTTGTCCGAGATGTCGCCTGCGGTGGCAACGCCCATGAAAATTACCAGAGTGCGCCCCTTGCCGGCAAGGCCGGACCAGTCCTGATCCGAGAGGCCCTTGCACTGGCCGGCCACGAAAGTAACGATCGAGGCGTGGTCGCGGTGGGTCAGCGGGATCTGCGCAGCGGCGGCAGCGCCCAGCGCAGAGGTGATGCCGGGCACAACTTCCACCGGCACGCCGGCGGCCTTGCAGGCTTCGGCTTCTTCCCCGCCGCGCCCGAAGATAAAGGGGTCGCCGCCCTTGAGGCGCACGACGTCGTGCCCGGCAAGAGCCTCGCGCACGAGGAGGGCGTTGATCTCCTCCTGCTTCATGGTGTGGCGCGACCGGCTCTTGGCGACCGAGACGAGGCGGGCGCTGGGGCGGGCCATTGCCAGGATCGAAGGATCGACCAGTCCATCGTGCACGACCAGGCCCGCGCTCAGCAGCAGCCGGGCGGCGCGCAGTGTCAGCAGGTCGGGATCGCCCGGGCCCGCGCCGACGAGCCATACTTTGCCAATTGGGCCCTTGCGCTCATTCAAGACGCGGCCACCGGAGTCGGAATTCGATACCATGGTGGCGCAGATGGCGATCATTCCCGCCCTGCGCCAGCCAGAATGACTTTCGAAGGGCTAAGGGCAACTTTATAGCCGCTGCGTCACCGAAAGGCATCGCAGTGGGACAAACTGGCGGTAGGGACAAAAAAGCGCGTTTTTCTGCGACTCGGGAGCTTCATTAAGCTGCGTGCTAACCAAATCTTAACCGCACGAGTGGACATTTATGCAACCCAAGGAGGCGGTACTAATGCCGATTGCGGCCCATTTCGAAATAAACACGGCCAGCGACGGCTATTTCGGCGAAGAATCAGAAGGGCGACCGCGTCCCGAGCGGCGCAGGCTGCTTCTTACGACGCAGGGCGCACTCGAATCGGGCGTCGAAACATCTGTGACGATCCACAACTTTTCCGAAGGCGGCGTCCTGCTCGAAAGCCAGGTCTCACTGGAGATCGGCGAATCGATCGAACTGGAGCTTCCCGAGGCGCCCCAGGCGCGCGCGCGGGTGATTTGGTCGAGCGGGCGGCTTTATGGCTGCGCTTTCGATGCGCCAATTCCCGCTGCAACGCTCAGCGCGGCGAAGCTGCGCAGCGCCGTGCAGGGCGAACTGGGTGTGGCGCCGCCGCCTTCTCCCGCAGGGCCTTCCGCGATCGGGGGCGAGAGCTTGGGGGAGCGGTTGCACCGGCTGCGCAAGTTGCGCGGGCTTACACAGGGGGAACTGGCCAATCGGCTTGGCGTCAGCAAGCCGACCGTCTGGGCCTGGGAGCAGGGCCGTGCCCGCCCGATCGAAGACCGCATCGAGGCGATAGCTGAAGCGCTTGGCGTGGAGAGCGCGGATTTGCGCCCGAGCCGTACCGTGCCAGGCCTTTCCGATCTTATATCACGCTGCCGCGAGCAAATTGCCGCCGCTGTGGAGACGACCCCGGACAAGGTCCGCATCATGATCGAGCTTTGACCGGCTCAGGCTGATTCAACCCCAATTCCTCGTCCCAGTTGCCATTAACCTTAATTCAATGCTCGCCTTTGAATTTCCATATTCACGCCATCCTTAATCGATGGTAAACATCTTGATAAGAATAGATAAAGTGCAATCTAGTTAGCTAATAGAACTAATTGCGCTTTATTTAAGGTGTTGAGTTCGAAATTCATCGGAGAATTGTGATCCTGATCTGTTTGTTGAAAAACTATCGGATGGAATTGCAATCTGGTGATGGCCGATACGGCCCGAACTTTATCGAATCGTAGTGGGCATGGCATTCGGGACGCAGTCGGCATGGGCATGAATTTCACATTTCAGGAAAGCTCCGTCCTCTACGGCATGCTGGCCGAGAGTGCGACCGACGTCATTCTAAAGACCGACCCCAAAGGCTTCATCGTCCACGCAACCTCCGCGATCGCCGACCTTGGAATCCGGGTGCCAGGCAGCGAAGCCGGGCGCGAGGCAATTGCGCTGGTGGGGCCGCACCTGCTCGACCTGGTCGCGCCTGAAGCCAAGCAGCAGGTAGCCCGGGCCCATGCCCGCGCCATGGCGGGTGAGGACATCGACTGGATCGAATTCCCCGCCCTGGGCAATGACGAGCGCCGACGCTGGTTCGAAATCCGCCTGCGCGCACTGCTGCGTCATGACGGCGCGCCTTACGGCGTGCTGGGTGTCATGCGGAATGTCGATGAACTGCGCTCGCTGAGCGAACGGCTGTTTACGGCGACATACACCGATCCGCTGACCGGGCTCACCAATCGCACCGCCTTCATCTCGATGCTGGAGCACATGATGGAGGCCGGCATCGACGGCTGCTTGGCGCTTTTCAGCATCGACTTCTTTCGCACCATCAACATGCAATACGGCCAGAGCGTGGGCGACGAAGTGCTGACCGTCTTCTCCGACCTCCTGCGAGAGATGTTGCGTACCGAGGACATAATCTCACGCATCGGCTCCGAGCGTTTTGCGGTGATCTTGCCGCGCGTAACCGCAGCCGAGGCGGAAGGCATCTGCCGCCGGGTGGTGACGACATTGGCGGAACTGAAGCAGAAGGTCGGCACCAGTCACTTCGCAATGACCGCCAGCGCCAGCGTCGCGCGGATTGGCACCAGTCTCGATTCCACCATAGAGCGCGCCGAGATGGCGCTGTTCGTGGCCAAGGCCAAGGGGCGGAACCGGCTGGAAATGGAAAAGCCGGTACGCCTTGCGGTAGGGTGACCGGCGCACCTCGTTCGTATCCCGTAAGTAGGATGCGTGCGCTACCGCCCTATTTTCCAAGGGAACATTGGGGGCGATGGGCAATTCTCCATTTATAGATAATGGAGAAAGAAAATGGGTAAGGGAATTCTCTTGTGGCTTATCGGCATTCCCATTCCGGTCATTCTTCTGCTCTGGCTGTTTTTCCGATGAACTTCGTCGCAGCGTGGCAGGTTTCCTGACTCCGGGATGATATGATCGGCGTGAGCATATGGTTCATGCGCTCACGCCTGATCGTTTCGGTCCACTTTTCCACGCAGCGCTTCTATCAAATCGCGCATGGCCTCGGTGTCGCGCAGATTCAGATCGCGCTGGGGATAGGGCACGCGAATGCCGTTTTCCCGCATCAGCCGCCACAGGGTCTTCAGAACGTCAGACCGTACATTGCCTACGCCTTCTTCCGGATCGGTGATCCAGACATGGATCACGAAGGCCACGCCGTTTTCGCCGAAACTGTCCAGCCATACCGTCGGCGGGGGCGCCACAAGCACGCGTTTTACAGAGCGCGCGGCAGCCAGCATGAGTTCCTCGGCACGCTCGATATCGGTGGCGTAAGGGATCACCACCGGCACCTGAATACGCACGTTACGGCTGGAGTATGACCAGTTCTCGACCTGATTGATCATCAGGTTCTCATTCGGAATCAGGTATTCCTTCTGATCCCGAGTGGTGAGCGATACGGCGCGGATGCCGATGCGGCGGATCTGGCCGAAGGTGTACTGCCCGCCCTGGTCGGTGATGGCGATCACATCACCCGGCTTGATCGACTTGTCCATCAGCAGGATGATGCCCGCGATCAGGTTGCCGAAGGTCTTTTGCAGGCCGAAGCCGATGGCGAGGCCGAAGGCGCCGGAAAACACCGTTAGCGCGGTCAGGTCTATGCCCAGTACGTCGATACCGACGAGAATCGCCAAGCCCCAGATGAACAGGCTGACCATTTTTTCGGTCAGCAGCCGCTGCGTAAGATCAAGGCTGCTGGCGCGCGCAAGGATACGGCTCGACAAGCGGCTGGCGGCCCAGGCAGCCGAAATCAGCAGTGCCAGCACGGCGAGTACGACGAACAGGTCCCATACCGAGAAGCGCGTCGCGCCCACCTGCACAGCCAGCTTGTCGAGCGTATTGACCACATCGCCAATGGCATCGCTGCGCGAGGTGACCGCGTCCTTGATACCATCGGCGCCGGACATCGGTTGCGCCGGGATCACTCCCGCCGCGGCGGCGGGCGCTGGGGCCGCAGTCGCGGCGCGGGTAGTCGCGGCGAGGGCGGCCGGAGTTGTCATCCCTCCCGCCAGGCGGCGAGCGCCTGTTCGATGTCGGCGATAAGGTCGCCTGCATCTTCCAGCCCGATGGCAAGTCGTACGCCGTGGCTGTCGCCGGCGTCGAGCGGCTGGGGCGGCCAGGCCATGTGGCTGCGGCAGGTGGACGGATCGATCGGCACCACAAGGCTCTCGAACCCGCCCCAGGAATAGCCGATGCCGAACAGGGTGAGGGCATCGACGAAGCGGTTGCGCGCGGCTGCGGTGCCGCCCTTGAACGTGAAGCTGAAAAGGCCGCAGCCGCCGGAGAAATCGCGGCTCCAGATGTCATGCCCCGGCGCGCCGGGCAGCATCGGGCACAGCACTTGCGCTACTTCCGGCCTTTCTTTCAGCCACTCGGCAATGGCCAGCGCACTATCGGCTTCGTGGCGCAGGCGGAGGTGCAGGGTGCGCAGGCCGCGCAGGGTCAGCGCAGCGTCGTCGGGTGAAACCACGGTACCCAGCTGCTGCGCACGCTGGCGCAGCTTGGCGTAGAGTTCCGGCCCGGCGCTCGCGCTGCCCATCATCACGTCGGAATGGCCGCCAACATGCTTGGTGAGCGCCATCAGCGTAATATCGATGCCGCGTTCCAGCGCCGGAAAGCCCAGCGGTCCGGCCCAGGTATTGTCGAGCACCGAGACCGTCCCTTTTTCGCGAGAGATCCGGGCGAGTTCGGGCAGGTCGCACATTTCCATGGAGAGGCTGCCCGGCGCTTCCAGCAACACGGCGCGGGTCCGTTCGCAAAACAGGCTTTCGTAGCCGGCGATGTCCAGCGGGTCGAAGAAGCGCGGCTCGATGCCGAAATCTGTCAGCAGTCCGGTGCCCATGGCGCGGGTGGGGTCGTAGGCATTGTCGCTGATGAGCACGACGTCGCCCGGCCGCAGCAGGGTCAGCATGACCCCGGCGATTGCCGCGAGGCCCGAAGGGTAGAGGACGGTGCCCGCCGCTCCGGGCTCGATCGCGGTCAGCGCATCTGCCAGTGCCCACTGCGTGGGACCGCCGCGCCGGCCGTAGAAGAAGCGGCCGTCCTCGTTCGTGCGGGGGCCTTGAGCAAGCGCGGCGGTATCGGGGTAAAGATGCGTGCTGGCGCGCCAGACGGGCGGGTTGACCACCGGCCCGGTCCATTCGCTGCGCCGTCCGGCGCCGACGATCCGGGTCGCCGGGGCCTGAGGCAGTTTGGAAAGCTCGTGGAGGCGCTTGCTGGTGTCCAATGTCATCTCCGTGTGTCGGTAGGCAGACCCTAGGACATTTTGACGAGGCTGGGAATCGCCCGATATTCCGGGAGGTTGTCAGCCAGCGGCGCGGTGATGTTCGCCGGGCTGTAACGGGTAAGCCCGTGCACCTTCTACTTCGCGGGCGGCGAGTTCGCGGTGCTCGCGCGGGCCGGTGTCGAGGCGCAGCGGGGACAGACCCGCACCGCCGCCCTCAATACCTACGGTGTAGACGCGGCGCAGTGCGACGGCTTCGTTGATGAGATACATGCGCACCAGTGGTACGAAGAACGAGGCGGTGCCTTGCTGGAGGGGCCGGATGGCGGTCAGGGGCAACTGTATTTCGCCGGTCAGTGTCACGCTTTCACCGGCGGCGATGGGCGGGACGGACTTCAGGGCGGTCAGGACTTCCACGGGAGGCGCAAGCTGCTCTTCGGGCGACATCGAGCCGTGGGCGCCGATCATGTCTCCGAGCAACTGGCCGGCCGGCAGGTCGGTCGCTGCGGCTATGGTGAGGCGGTATTGGAGCGTCGCGTAGACCAGCGAAAGGCGCAGGCCTGCAGGCTCGAACGAAACTTCGATCCCTGCCGGTTCGACGGCAGGCGCAGGCGAAGTGAACGCCGGCTGAGGTGCGGCAGGCGCGGTCTTTGCCGGTGCTGCAGCGATTTCGGGCTTCCGAGCCGGAGCCGCAGCCGGAGCAATGGCAGCGGGTGAAGGGGCGACCTGTTCGGGTTCCTCCCATTCCTCTGCGTCAGGCCGGGCACGGCCACGGCGCAGGAGGAAGGCAAGTGCGCCCAGAACCAGGAGGGCCAGCGGCGCGGCCCACCACCAGAACGGCCAGCTTTCCTGCGCGGCCAGTGGCGCTGCAGCCGGCGCTTGCTCGGCCGCAGTGGGCTCGGCGGTCGGAGCGGCCACCGGGGCCTCGGGCGTAGCGGAGGCGGTCGGCGTGACGAGAGGCGCATCGGCGGTGGCGGCGGCCTCCGGCGTCGGCTGCGCCGTAGGCTCTGCGGAAGGCGCAGCGGCGCTGGGCGCCGGGCGAGGGCGAGCCGAAGGCTGCGCAGTGGGCGCGGGCGTGACGCGAACGGCGGGCGGGGCAGGCGGGGTGATCGTGGGTACGGCGCTGGGTGCCGGTTGCGGCTGGCTTTGCGGTTGGCCGGCGCGCTCGCCCGGCCGCACTACCGGGTTCGCGCCGTCGACCGGACCCTGCTCGCGCGAGGCGGTGGGCGCCGCCGTCGGCTCGGGCAAGCTCCAGGTACTGGCCGATTGCGCCAGTGCAGGCGATATTGCGGGCGCGGCCGTGAATACGGTCGCCGAAAGCACGGCTGCCGTAGCCGCGCGCGAAATGGTTCTGCTGTTGCCCCTCATGACCCTGCTACCGTCGCCCAATTCGCTGTGAACCGCGTGTTAATGCCCATGCTCACACGCGGCGAGCCGTTGCAAGCCCCCGTTGATCTAAAGCCGGGGGCGGCAGAGCATGCTTGTCTTGTCGATGGCTTGGCGGCATGGCTCTGGAATGAGCGATACACTTCCCCCCTCGACGCCGCCCGCTTCCATGCCGATGCATCTTGGCCAGCAGAGCGCCCTGCCTGCATCGCCGGAACAGGCAGTGCTGGATTACGTGCCGAACCCGCGCGTCGGCAGTCTTTATCTTGTGCGATTTGCCGCGCCTGAGTTCACATCGCTGTGCCCGGTCACCGGCCAGCCCGATTTCGCCCACCTGGTGCTGGACTATGCACCGGACGAGACGATCGTGGAATCCAAAAGCCTCAAGCTGTTTCTCGGCTCGTTCCGCAATCATTGCGGCTTCCACGAAGATGTCACGGTCGGCATCGGCCAGCGCCTGTTCGACGAAATGAAGCCCAGGTGGCTACGTATCGGCGGCTACTGGTATCCGCGCGGCGGCATCCCGATCGACGTGTTCTGGCAGTCTAGCGCCGCGCCTGAAGGCCTTTGGGTGCCGGATCAGGGTGTGCAGAGCTATCGCGGCAGGGGCTGATTAACGCGGTAAGGGCTGATTAAAACCCTGCGCTGGCGAACCTGGCGCCGTTGACCCGCGTCAGGTCGATCACGCCGCTGCCGATAGAGGCCATCTGGCGATTGCTCAGGCACTGGGCATAGACGGTGGGCGCTTCGGCGCGGCGTGCCGCGTCCGTTTCAAGCGCGGCGTCAATGCCGGCAGCGCATTGCTCGCGCGATTGATAAGTCTGGGCCGGAACGGCGGAAATGCGCTCGCAGGCCGTGCCATCGTCCGAACAGGCGAACAGGGCGAGGGCGAAGAGGGTTGCGCTCATGGTGAGTTCTCCTTCCTTGCAGAGAGAACGGACACGGGCGCTCATGTATCCCGGTTTGGCTCGAAATTTTTCCCGTCTGGCAGGATTTCTTGCTGGCCAAGGGCGATAACGGACTGGAACCGCACGGCCTGCCGCGCGTATTAGCCCCACTCATGGATCAGACCAAAGCCAAGCTCATCATCCGCCAGGCCACCGTCGCGGATGCCCCGGCCATCGCCCGCCTTTCAGTCAAAGTATACGGCAAGGCCGATGCCTTCACCCGTGCCGAGATTCGCGGCCAGCTCATCAATTTCCCCGAAGGCCAGTTCGTCGCCGAATATGAAGGCAAGGTGGCGGGCCACTGTGCGACGATGATCGTCACCGCCGACCTCGCCTTCAAGCCGCACACCTGGGAAGAGATCAGCAATGGCGGCTATGGCCGTCCGCCCGCACCCGAAGGCGACGTGCTTTATGGTTTCGAGGTTTGCGTCGATCCCGATTACCGCCGTCTGCGGATCGGCCAGCGCCTGTACCGCAAGCGTAAGGAAGTCTGCCAGTATTTCGAGTTGAAGGGCATCGCCTTCGCGGGCCGCATGCCCGGCTACTCGCGCCGCAAGCGCCAGTACCCCGATCCGGCCGATTACGTGCAGGCCGTGCGCGACAAGAAGATCCGCGATCAGGTCATCAACTTCCAGATCAACGAGGGCTACGAGCCGCGCGGGATTCTACCCGATTATATCCCCACCGACCGCGAGAGCGGCGGGAACGCGGTCATGATGTACTGGGTCAATCCGCTTGCCCCGCGCGATACGGGCAAGGCAGTCCCGGGCCTGAAGGAACGCGTGCCTTCGAGCGTGCGCGTGGCCACCGTCCAGTTCCAGATGCGCAAGATCGACACCATCGACCAGTTCGAGGAACAGGTAGAATACTGGATCGACGTCGCGGCCGACTACGAGAGCGATTTCGTTGTTTTCCCGGAACTGTTCACCCTCGAACTGCTCTCGATCGAAGATACGAAGCTGGAGCCGGTGGAAGCGATCGAGAAGGTCGCGACTTATACCGACCGCTTCGTCGAATTCATGCAGCGCATGGCGGTCAGCTACAATATTAACATCATCGGCGGCTCGCACCCCACCCGCGTCAAGCTGGGCGGCGGCAAGAGCGAGATTCGCAACATTGCCTACACCTTCCTGCGCGACGGCGCGGTGCACGAGACGCAGAAGCTGCACCCCACTCCATCCGAACGGCGCTGGTGGAACGTGCGCGGCGGCTACGGCGCCAACGTCATCCCGACCGACTGCGGACCGATCGGCGTCATGATCTGCTACGACAGCGAGTTCCCCGAACTGGCTCGCCATCTCGTCAACCAGGGCGCGCTGATGCTGTTCGTACCGTTCTGCACCGACGAACGGCGCGGTTACCTGCGGGTGCGCTACTGCGCGCAGGCCCGCGCGGTGGAGAACCAGTGCTACGTCGTGACCTCGGGCGTGGTGGGCAACCTGCCCAACGTCGAGAACATGGACGTTCACTATGCGGAAAGCGCCATCCTCACCCCGTCCGACTTCCCCTTCGCCCGCGACGGGGTGGCGGCGGACACCGCGCCCAATACCGAGACGATCGCCATCGCCGACCTCAGCCTCGATGCGCTGCTGACGGCGCGGCAATCGGGCGCCGTGCAGAACCTCAAGGACCGCCGTTTCGACCTGTACCGCGTGGAGTGGACCCAAACCCCGGGCGATTGATCTTGGGTGATATCGTTGGCCCGGCGCATTCGCGATTTGGCGCGGAAGGCGCCGTGGTCTATGCGCGATCGTATACCACCTGATGGAACGCCCATGACAAAAGATCCGTCCTCCAGCGCATTGCACGGCGTTGCCAGCCAGCGCGTCGCCGACATTCTCGCCGAGCGCATCCTGTCGGGCGAACTCGTTCCGGGCGCGCGGATCAAGCAGGACGAACTGGCGGAGGAACTGGCCACCAGTCGCATTCCGGTGCGCGACGCCTTGCGCATCTTGGAGGCAAGGGGCCTGGTCATCATCCGGGCCAATGCCGGTGCGCGTGTC
Source organism: Novosphingobium sp. P6W (assembly GCF_000876675.2). GTDB lineage: Bacteria > Pseudomonadota > Alphaproteobacteria > Sphingomonadales > Sphingomonadaceae > Novosphingobium. The sequence goes on along the minus strand of NZ_CP030352.1, from coordinate 2,725,086 downwards.
ACGACCCTGACACGCCGCGATCTGGAGGTCTCCTACGAGATCCGTGAGCGCATCGAACCGCTGCTGCTGGCTGACAGCATGCCGCATCTGACCGGCGAAGATCTCGCCGATTTGCGCAAGGTGATGGAGCGTAACCAGAGCGCTGCCGACGTTGACGAGGCGATTGCACTGGAGCGCGCGTTTCACTGGATCACCTATCGCCGGCATTCCACGCCGCTGCTTGCGCAGATCGTGGAACGGGTCTGGGATACCACGCAGAGCTACCGGCGCGCTTACATGAAGCTGGCGATGGAAAATACCACAGCGGGCGCAGGCCGCACGCATGATATCGAGCAGCAACTGCTCTACGATGCCGTGGCCAACAAGGAGGTCGAGACCGCGCAGGCGGTGCTCGTCATGCACATACGCCGCACCCGTGCCGGGCTCGGGCGGCATGGCGGCTAATCCCGGTTCAGGCGCTCTGAACGAAGCGGGATAGGCCTGCGTTCGTATACATTGAGTAACTAGGCGGTGTAGTCGTCGTAGTCTGCGGGCAGGGGCATGGCCCTTGACCCGCTGGCGGGGACTGACCGCCTGCGCGTCACACGCCCAGTACGAGAACGTCGTCAGGCCTGGGCGGCTGCGCCTCGTAGGACGACAGGGGCGTGAAATTCTCGTCGATCAGTTCGAGCGTGGCCAAGCCTGCCAGCTTGAACTGGCCAAGTTGCTTTTCGTCTTCCGACCGCCAGTTTTTGCTCAGGTTCAGCGCGCTGAGAAACAAGTCTCCATGCCGCTGGAAAAGCAGGTGAGGGGCCAGCCTGATGGTGGCGCCATTATAGGACGCCGCGACGATTTTCTTGTGGGCGATAGCCTCTAACAGCTTAAGGCGCGGGTCGCTCATCAGGGTTACCTAAGTATAGTCATATCGATTGTGCGTTGCAGCATAATCTGCTCCCGCGCGCGAAATTGCAAGTGCCTTTGCGATTTTGGGTCCTCCGCTGCACGCTTGCGCTGAAGTTTGAGTGCTGATCGTTCCTACCGATTGAGATCCATCCAGTCCGACCGTTTTTCTGTATCTGCGCTTGGCGAGACTTCAATTCGCCATCGTCCAGCGAATTTCTTGCGGCACTGCACAATGGCACTTGCCGCCCCGTAACCCTGTGCTAGCCATGATGCGGAAGAGTGGGAGAGGGGGGAGGTCGCCCCCTGACCTGGCGATAACCGGCGTCGTCACGGCGCGCCGAAAACGGCGCTTGTGGCGGCCTGTCAAGGAGAGCTTTCGTGGCCAGCGAACCCGTGTCCGACACCAAGCCAGCAGCGCCGTCCGATTTCGACAAGCACATCATGCGCGTGCTGCGCAACCGTGTCGGCAAGGACGAACGTGCGGCAAAGCAGCATGACTGGTACAGGGCCGCGATCTACGCCCTCCGCGACGAGATCATCGACCCCTGGTTCGAATCCACGCGCCGTACTTACGATGCCGGTGACAAGCGGGTCTACTATCTTTCGATGGAGTTCCTGATCGGCCGCCTGCTGCGCGATGCCTTGTCCAACATGGGCATGACGCGCGAGATGGAAAAGGCGCTTGCCGCACATGGTCTCGACCTTGCCGAACTGGAAGAGATGGAGCCGGATGCGGCGCTGGGCAACGGCGGCCTCGGGCGGCTGGCGGCCTGCTTCATGGAGAGCCTCGCCACCCTCGACATCCCGGCTTACGGCTACGGCATCCGTTATGTGAACGGCATGTTCCGCCAGCGTATCGAGGATGGCTGGCAGGTCGAACTGCCCGAAACCTGGCTGGCTCACGGCAATCCCTGGGAGTTCGAGCGGGTGGAAAGCACCTATCTCGTCGGCTTCGGCGGCGAAGTGGCCGCGCAGGGCGACGGCGTGATCTGGAACCCGTCCGAGAAGGTGGAAGCCACTGCCGTCGACACCCCTGTCGTCGGCTGGAAGGGCAAGCGCGTGAACACGCTGCGCCTGTGGACCGCGAACCCGATCGACCCGCTCAAGCTGGATGCTTTCAACGCCGGCGACCACCTCGGCGCGCTGGCCGAGCAGATGCGCGCCGAAAGCCTCGTGCGCGTGCTTTATCCCGCCGACTCCAGCCCGTCCGGCCAGGAACTGCGCCTGCGGCAGGAGTATTTCTTCACCGCCGCATCGATCCAGGACATCGTGCGCCGCCATGTCCAGTACGCCGGCGATATCCGCACCTTGCCGGACAAGGCCGCGATCCAGCTCAACGATACGCACCCCTCGGTAGCGGTGGCGGAACTGATGCGCCTGATGGTCGACGTCCACGGGCTTGAGTTCGGCGAGGCCTGGGAGGTGTGCAAGAAGACCATCTCCTACACCAACCACACCCTGCTTCCCGAGGCGCTGGAAACCTGGCCGCTGCCGCTGTTCGAACGGCTGCTGCCGCGCCACATGCAGATCATCTACGCGATCAACAGCCGCGTCCTGCGCGAGGCCCGCAAGGCCGGCCTGACGGACGCACAGATCGCCGCGATCTCGCTCATCGACGAGAGCGGGGAGCGCCGTGTACGCATGGCGAACCTTGCCTTCGTCGGCGCGCACTCGATCAACGGCGTGGCCGCGCTGCACACCGACCTGATGAAGGAGACGGTGTTCGCCGATCTCCACGCGCTGTATCCCACCCGTATCAACAACAAGACCAACGGCGTCACCCCGCGCCGCTGGCTGCAGCAGTGCAATCCGGGCCTTACCAACGTCATCAAGGACGCCATCGGCCCGGAATTTCTCGATGACGCGGCCAGGCTGACAGACCTCAACGCGCTGGCGGAAGACGCCGCGCTGGGCGAGCGTATCGGCGAAGTGAAGCGCGCCAACAAAGTCGCGCTGGCGGAGCATATCCGCAAGACCATGGGCATCCGCCTCGATCCCGATGCGATGTTCGACGTGCAGATCAAGCGCATCCACGAATACAAGCGCCAGCTGCTCAACCTCATCGAGACGGTCGCCCTCTACGACCAGATCCGCAGTCACCCCGAACAGGACTGGGTGCCGCGCGTGAAGATCTTCGGCGGCAAGGCGGCGCCCAGCTATCACAATGCCAAGCTCATCATCAAACTGGCGAACGACATCGCCCGGCGCGTGAATTCCGATCCTTCGGTCGGCGGGCTGCTCAAAGTCGTCTACGTGCCCAACTACAATGTCAGCCTGGCCGAGCGGATCATCCCCGCGGCCGACCTGTCGGAGCAGATTTCCACGGCAGGCATGGAAGCCTCGGGCACGGGCAACATGAAGTTCGCCATGAACGGCGCGCTTACCATCGGCACGCTCGACGGTGCCAACGTCGAGATCAAGGATCACGTCGGCGACGACAACATCGTGATCTTCGGCCTTACTGCCGAGCAAGTCGCCGCCAAGCGCGCCGAAGGCTACAACCCGCGCGAAGTCATCGAAGGGTCGCACGAACTGGCGCAGGCGCTTTCCGCCATCTCGTCCGGGGTGTTCTCGCCCGACGATCCGAGCCGTTACGAAGGGCTGGTGAACGGTCTCTACGACCATGACTGGTTCATGTGCGCGGCCGATTTCGACGCCTACGCCGCCGCGCAGCGCCAGGTCGACGCGCGATGGGTGGACACCGCGGGCTGGCGCACCTCGGCGATCAGGAACATTGCCAACGTCGGGTGGTTCTCATCAGACCGGACTATCGGTGAATATGCCAAGGACATCTGGAAAGTTCTGTGAAGCCATCTGAAAACGCCATCGAATCCCTGCTTCAAGGAACCAACGCAGACCCGTTCTCGCTTCTCGGCACCCATCCCGGACCAAGTGGCACCACCTTGCGCGCGATCCTGCCGGGCGCGGAGACGGTCGAGGCGTTCAGCCTCGACGGTCACCGCCTCGGCACTCTCGACAAGGTGGACGATCGCTTCCTGTTCGAGGCACGCCTGCCTGTAAAACCGCAGCCGATCCGCTACCGCTGCGCCGCGCGCGGCAGCGACTGGCTGGTTACCGATCCGTACACCTTTGGTCCGGTCCTCGGCCCCGTAGACGACCTGCTGATCGCGCAAGGCATGCATTTCCGCCTGTTCGACAAGCTGGGTGCGCACTTGATCGATCATGAGGGCGCATCGGGCGTCCACTTCGCCGTCTGGGCGCCCAACGCCGTGCTGGTCAGCGTGGTGGGCGATTTCAACGACTGGGACGCGGGGCGCCATGTCATGCGCAGCCGCACGGACATCGGCGTCTGGGAAATCTTCATTCCCGATATCGCCGATTACCGCGCTTACAAGTATCATGTGGTCGGCGCCGATGGCTCGGTGCAGCCGCTGAAGGCCGATCCGTTCGCTTTCATGGCGGAGATCCGGCCGAACAACGCCTCGATGACCGCCGTGCCCGCAAAGCTCGATTGGGGCGACGAAGGCCACCGCGCGCACTGGGCCTCGGTCGATGCGCGCAAGGTGCCGATCTCGATCTACGAGGTCCACGCCGGATCGTGGCGCCGCGATCGCTGGAACTGGTTTCTCGACTGGGACGCGATGGCCGATCAGCTCATCCCCTATGTCGTCGAGATGGGTTTCACCCATATCGAGTTCATGCCGATCAGCGAGCATCCCTACGACCCGTCGTGGGGTTATCAGGCGACGGGCCTGTTCGCTCCGTCCTCGCGGTTTGGCGAACCCGCCGGATTCGCCCGCTTCGTGGACGGCGCTCACCGTGCCGGCATCGGCGTGCTGCTCGACTGGGTGCCCGCGCACTTCCCGAAAGACGATCACGGGCTTGTCCGTTTCGATGGCACCGCGCTGTACGAACACGAAGACCCGCGCCTTGGCTTCCAGCCCGACTGGAATACGCTGATCTACAACTTCGGACGCCGCGAAGTGCAGAGTTTCCTGCTCAACAACGCGCTGTTCTGGGCAGAACGCTACCATGTCGACGGCCTGCGCGTGGATGCGGTCGCCTCGATGCTCTACCGCGATTATTCGCGTAAGGCGGGTGAGTGGATCCCCAACCAGGAAGGCGGGCGCGAAAACTGGGAGGCGGTGGAGTTCCTGCGCGCCACCAACCGCGCGCTTTACGGCCAGCACCCCGGCTTCATGACCATGGCAGAGGAATCCACCTCGTGGCCGGGTGTCACCCAGCCCGCCTATGAAGGCGACGGCAAGGGCAAGGAGACCGCGCTGGGCTTTGGCTTCAAGTGGAACATGGGCTTCATGCACGACACGCTGCGCTACATGTCGCGCGATGCAGTGCACCGGCGCTATCACCATGACGACCTGACGTTCGGGCTGGTCTACGCTTTTTCGGAAAATTACGTCCTGCCGCTCAGTCATGACGAAGTGGTGCACGGCAAGGGCTCCCTGCTCGGCAAGATGAGCGGCGATGATTGGCAAAAGTTTGCGAACCTTCGCGCCTATTACGCATTCATGTGGGGCTATCCCGGCAAGAAGCTGCTGTTCATGGGCCAGGAATTCGCACAGCGCCGCGAATGGAGCGAGGAGCGCGCGCTGGACTGGGACTTGCTTGGCGCTCCGGCCCACGAAGGTGTCCGTAACCTGGTAAAGGATTTGAACCGTCTTTACCGGACAAAGCCGGCACTTCACGCAGGAGACTGCGAAGGCGATGGCTTCGAATGGCTTGTGGTCGACGATTCCGAGAATTCGGTTTTCGCCTGGCTGCGCAAGGCCCCGGGCGTGAAGCCGGTCGCGGTGATCGCCAACATGACGCCGACGATGCGCACGGACTACAGTGTGCCGTTGCCGCTGGCGGGGAAGTGGAACGAGATCCTGAACAGCGATTCCGTGCATTACGGGGGCACTGGCAAAGGCAATCTCGGACAAGTGAAATCGGTGGATGGGCGCGCGGCGGTCACGCTGCCGCCACTTGCGACGATAATGCTCGAATTCGCCGATTGAAAACCGGCACAAGATGACTGCAACAATCAAACGGCAAGCGCGGCCAATGGAGAGCGAACGATGAGAACACCGTCTGGGCCGCTGGCGCGCGATGCCATGGCCTACGTCCTCGCCGGCGGGCGCGGTAGCCGCCTCAAGGAACTGACCGACAACCGCGCGAAGCCTGCGGTCTATTTCGGCGGCAAGGCGCGCATCATCGACTTCGCGCTGTCGAACGCCATCAACTCGGGTATTCGCCGCATCGGCGTCGCCACGCAGTACAAGGCGCATAGCCTGATCCGGCACATGCAGCGTGCGTGGAATTTCATGCGCCCCGAGCGTAACGAGAGCTTCGATATCCTGCCGGCCAGCCAGCGCATTTCCGAACTGCTATGGTACGAAGGCACGGCGGATGCGGTCTACCAGAACATCGATATCATCGCGGTCCACGATCCCAAGTACATGGTGATCCTGGCGGGCGACCACGTCTACAAGATGGACTACGAGCTGATGCTGCAGCAGCACGTCAACTCGGGTGCGGACGTGACGGTGGGCTGTCTGGTGGTGCCGCGCATGGAGGCGACGGAGTTCGGCGTCATGCACGTCGACAACGCCGACCGGATCACCGCATTCGTTGAAAAGCCCGCCAACCCGCCCGGCATTCCGGGGCAGGAGGACATGGCGCTCGCGTCGATGGGCATCTACGTCTTCAACACGGATTTCCTGTTCGACCAGCTCCGCCGCGACGCCGCCGACCCCGACAGCAAGCGCGACTTCGGCAGCGATCTCATCCCCTACATCGTCAAGCACGGCAAGGCGCAGGCCCACCGCTTCACCGACAGCTGCATCCGCGCGGCCGAGGAGATCGGCGAATACTGGCGCGATGCGGGCACGCTGGATGCCTATTTCGATTCCAACCTTGACCTGACCGACACCGTGCCGCAGCTCGACATGTACGACCGCGAATGGCCGATCTGGTCAGACGCGGTGGTCGCCGCACCCGCCAAGTTCGTCCATGACGAGGAAGGCCGGCGCGGCCATGCGATCTCCTCGCTGATCTCCAACGACTGCATCGTGTCCGGCGCGCTCGCCCGGCGTTCGCTGCTGATGACGGGGGTGAAGATGGGCAGCTTCTCCTGCGTGGATGAGGCCGTGATCCTGCCTTACAGCAACATCGGTCGCAGCGCGCGTCTGAGCCGTGTCATCATCGATTCCGGCGTGCGCATCCCTGAAGGCCTGGTGGTGGGCGAAGACCCCGAGCTTGACGCCCGCCGCTTTCGCCGCACGGACAACGGCGTGTGCCTCATCACCAAGCCGATGATCGAGCGACTGGGACTGTGATCGCTGCATGACGATCAAGGTCCTTTCGGTCGCTTCCGAAGCGGTTCCGTTGGTCAAGACGGGCGGGCTTGCAGACGTCGTCGGGGCGCTTCCCGGTGCGCTCGCCCCGCATGGGGTGGAAACGACGACGCTGCTGCCGGGCTACGCCTCTGTACTTGCAGCGCTGAATCGGCCGAGGGCGGTCCACGCATGGGACTCGCTGGTGGGAACCCCGGCGCGCTTGCTTTCCGGCACGCTGGAAGGCGGCCACCCGCTGTTGGTGCTCGATGCCCCGGCACTCTACGCCCGTGAAGGCGCTCCCTACACCGACGCGGCGGGCCGCGATTGGGCCGACAACTGGCAGCGTTTTGCGGCTCTTGGCCGCGCCGCAGCAGACATCGCAGGCGGCGCCGTGGTCAAGCGGGGCAAGCAGCAGAGTTTCGACCTCGTCCATGCGCACGATTGGCAGGCTGCGCTGGCCCCCGCCTTTCTGCGCTTCGCACCTTATGGCGCGGTCCGTACACCTTCTGTCATCACCATTCACAACATGGCTTTTCAAGGCTGGTCCGGCCCCGAGGTGTTCCCTCAGCTGGGCCTCCCGCCTGAGGCCTGGGCTCTCGACGGGGTCGAGTACCATGGCGGCGTAGGCATGCTTAAAGCAGGCCTTGCCAGCGCCGATGCGATCACCACCGTCAGCCCGACTTATGCGCGCGAGATCCGCTCAGCCACCTTCGGCATGGGCCTAGAAGGTGTGATCGTGGAGCGCGGCGGCGCGGTTCACGGTATCCTCAACGGTATCGATGCCGACGTATGGGATCCGGCCTCCGATCCGTCGCTGGCCGTTCGCTACAGCCACCGCTCGCTCGACAAGCGCCGCGCCAACAAGCGCGCGCTTGAGGCTGAGTTCGGTTTGGATGCAGGCGATGGACCAGTGTTCATTGTCGTCACCCGTCTGACCTGGCAGAAGGGCATGGACGTGCTGCATGAAGTGATCGACCACCTCGTCGGCCTCGGCGGGCGGTTGGCGCTGCTCGGCTCGGGCGATGCCGCGATCGAGCGCGACCTTTTCGAGGCCGCCGCCCGTCATCCTGGCCGCATCGGCATCCGCGTGGGATATGACGAAGCGCTTTCGCATCGGATGCAGGCGGGCGGCGATGCGATTCTCATCCCTTCACGTTTCGAACCTTGCGGGCTGACGCAGCTTTATGGCCTCGCGTATGGCTGTCTGCCTGTGGTTGCGCGCACTGGCGGTCTTGCCGACACGGTGATCGACGCCAATCCCGCCGCTCTCGCTGCGGGCTGCGCGACAGGCGTGCAGTTCGACGGCGTCAGCTATGACGGCCTCGCCGCTGCGCTTACCCGAACCGTAGCGCTTTATCGCCAGCCAGAGGTATGGGGGCGCCTTCAGAAAAACGCGATGAAGTGCGACTTCTCGTGGAAGGCCAGTGGGAAGGCTTACGCGGATCTTTACGCCGCGCTGATCGCATGACCATGTTTGGCGCGCATGTCGAAGGGGGCCAGACCCACTTCGCGGTGCGCTCGCCCGATGCGGACATGGTCTGGCTTTGCCGATTCGAGGGAGAGGTGGAAACCCGGCACCTGATGGAGCGAAGCGGGCCGGACTGGACCATTACGCTGCCCGGCGACTTGGCCGGTACTCGTTACGGCTATCGCGCTGCGGGTGAATGGGCACCGGAAAACGGGCTGTGGTTCGATCCGGCCAAGCTGCTGGTAGACCCCTACGCTGTCACATTGGACCGCCGCTTCGTACAGGATCCACGCTTGGCCTGCTTTGGGGAGGATACCGCAGATATCGTCCCGCGCGCGGTCGTGCCTGCGCCGGCTATTCCTCTGACGCCCGAGCGGCCCCGTTTTGCCCGCGGCGGCCTTGTCTACGAACTCAACGTGCGTGCATTTACAATGCTGCACCCAGACGTGCCGGAGTTCCTGCGCGGCACCGTAGCTGCGCTGGCTCACCCGGCTGTGCTCGCTCATTTGAAGAAACTCAAGGTTACCGCCGTAGAACTGATGCCGGTAGTCGCCTGGATCGACGAGCGTCACCTGCCGCCGCTTGGCCTCGTCAACTCCTGGGGTTATAACCCGGTCGCCATGATGGCGCTTGATCCTGCCGTGTGTCCCGGCGGCGTGGCCGAACTGCGCGATACTATTGCCGCGCTTCACGCAGAGGGGATCGGGGTACTTCTCGACCTTGTGTTCAACCACTCGGGCGAGAGCGACACGGCAGGCGGCGTGTTGTCGCTGCGCGGACTGGACGATGCTGCGTATTCGCGCGCGCCCGGCGGCAAGCTGATCAACGATACCGGCTGCGGCAACACGCTGGACTTTTCCAATCCCGCCGTGCGCCGCCTGACTTTGGATACGATCCGGCATTTCGTCAGCTGTTGCGGGGTAGACGGTTTCCGTTTCGACCTTGCCCCGGTATTGGCAAGAGGCCCCGGCTTCGATCCCGCCGCGCCGATTTTCGCGGAGATTTCTGCCGACGCGTTACTGGCCGATCGTGTTTTCATTGCCGAGCCGTGGGACATTGGCCCCGGCGGCTATCAACTTGGTCAATTCCCTGAGAACTGGCTGGAATGGAACGACCGCTTCCGCGACGATGTCCGGCGATTCTGGAAAGGTGAGGGCGGTATCGGCGCATTGGCGATGCGTCTTGCGGGTTCCTCAGACGTATTCGGTCCGCAAAATGATATCGGATGCCGATCGGTCAATTTCCTGGCCGCCCATGACGGGTTCACGTTGGCTGATACGGTCGCCTACGAACAGCGCCATAACTGGGCGAATGGTGAAGAAAACCGGGATGGGCACGGCGAAAACTTCAGCTGGAACAATGGCCTTGAAGGGCCAAGCGAAGATGCCGCTGTGATCGCGGCGCGCAGGTCGGATATCAAAGCCCTGCTCGGTACGCTTTTCGCTTCTTCAGGGACGATCATGCTCACCGCTGGCGACGAATTCGGCCGCACCCAGCAGGGCAACAACAATGCCTATTGTCAGGATAATGCGATTGGCTGGGTTGATTGGGTGGGCCGCGATCGAAACTTGGAAGACCATGTCGCCGCCTTGTCGGCAGAGCGAGCGGCGCACCTGTCCTGCTATGATCGTTTTCCCGAACCCGTTCGATGGCTCAATCGCGAAGGCGGTCTAATGGCCGTCACCGATTGGGAAAGGGTGGGTGAGGGCTGGCTGAGTTGCGCGGCTGAGGATGAAAATGTTCCTTTCGCCTTTCGCATCGATCGGGCCGCTCGAAGAGTCGAGATCGGCCGATAAAGTGATGCTATTTCGCGGCGATCAGGATGCCCCGAAAGTTGGGGTAATGCTCAACCGCTGAAGGTTTCTCGTCATTGCCGGACGCCGATCCCGCTATTCTATAGTGCAACTTGCGCGCAAGGAAGATTGCGCGCTCCATAGCCTGCCGCGCTGACACGCAAGGCGCGGCAATGCGAGCGGCCGGATGCTCAAGGTCTGCCGCCATTGGAAAATTGACTGGCGGCTTCGATGTCGCTTCTGCGGTCATTGTCTGGCTACTTTGTTCCTTGGAGAAAAAGCCACTTCGGTCAGTAGACCCCCCGCGAGGCGAGTACGGCAGGGATAGTACGCAGGCAGATCGAGAGGTCGTAGAACATCGACTTGCGCAGGGCATAAAGAGCATCGAGTCGGACGCGAGCCTCATAGGAAACCTCGTTGCGACCGCTGACCTGCCACAGGCCGGTCAAGCCAGGGCGCACCGAGCAATAAGCGTGGAAGCGTGGCCCGTAACGGCGAATTTCTGCCTCGATGATTGGGCGCGGGCCGACGATGCTCATGTGGCCGACGAGGATGTTGAACAGCTGCGGCAGTTCATCGAGGCTGCTTTTGCGCAGGATCGCACCGATTGGCGTGATGCGTGGATCGCTGCGCAACTTCTGGTCGCGCTCCCATTCCAGGCGGGCTTCCGGCGATGTTTCAAGGACTGCGTTCAGCACTTCCTGCGAATTGACCACCATGCTGCGGAACTTGAGGCAAGGAAACAGCTTCCCGTCGCACCCGACCCGTCGCTGCACGAAGAGGACAGGCCCTGGCGCAGACAGCTTGATCGCGATGGCGGCCAGTATCAGGAACGGAAGGAACACCAGGATCGCAAGGAGCGCTACGGTAATGTCGAACGCCCTGCCGCTGGGCGTAGGCCGGGCGGATGCGCGTTCCGATCTGACGAGGCCCGCTTCATCCCCAGGCTGAAGGGGAATGAAAGGTGCAACAGCTACAGTTGCGGCAACGCCGCAACTGGGGAGATCCTGATAAACGGTGAAAGGTGCCACAGCCCCGTTCCCCACCGTATCACCATAATGAGTCGAGAGAGCTTCCATCGATCCATCCATTTGTGAGGTAACGGAAATCTTGCTTGGCACCGGACACCCTTATTGGTTGATCGCATGGTAATACAAGTTAAAGAGTGGTCAATAAGGCCTTGCTGCAGTGCGGTATGAATAATTTGTCCGATTACAATCTATTCATCGGTCTGTGATTCGATTTGAGAGAGCATGTCCTCAGAAACCCGCTGATTGGGCGACATGTGCGAACATCCATAATGAATGATGCAGAAAATTTAATGCTTCAAAACGGACGATTCGTTGTCCCGATTCAAGTATGCGTCGTTCAATCCGGACAAAGTTTGGCCTTTATACAATCGATTGGCGTGTCCGATGAAAGCAAGGTCAATCTGATTTATGCGAATCGCCGGATGCTCGTGATGGGCCTGGGCTAGCAACAAGGTTGAAGCCTTGCGCCAACTTCGCGTGAAGACATCGCGAAGAGAAGGGCGTGCAATTGACCTTTCAAGACACGCTTCAACCTTCGCGGAATGCGCGTTTGAACTGATCGGACAGTGGCTTGAGGATGTAGCTGAGCATGGTGCGACGACCGGTTTGGATGAAGGTTTCTGCCGGCATTCCCGGCCTCAGTCGTAACTCGCCCAGCTTGGCGATTTCGGACCGGTCCAGCGCCACGGTTACCCGGTAGAAGGCGCTATGGGTCGTCTTGTCGTCGGTCCGGTCAGCGGAGACATGCTTGACCGTGCCGATCAATTCCGGCGTCGTCCGGGTGGAAAAGGCGCTGAAACGCACCGTGGCCTTTTGGCCTGCATGCACCTGGTCAATATCCACAGGCGAGATGGTCGCCTCAACGATCATGTTGTCATCGTCAGGCACGATCTCGAGGATGGTCTGTCCTGCAGGAACGACACCCCCCACGGTGCGATAAGCGAGCTTGTCGACCACGCCGGCCTGCGGGGCGCGGATTACCGCTCGGTCGTAGCTGTCGTCGGCGGCCACTCTGGCGCGGCGAACTTCGCTTACGCGCGCCAGGACGTCCATCAGTTCCGCGGCTGCCGTGCTGCGGGCTTCCGCCTCGATCGATCCCATCTGCAACCGCAACTCGCCGATGCGCGCGGCGCCGGAGACCGCACCTTCGCGGGCGCTGCCTGCCTCAGCCGCAAGACCCGAGGCCGAGCGTTCCAGGGCGTTCAGGCGGTCGAGTGTGGTATAACGCTTTTCGTAGAGCTTGCGCGTGGCGTCGAGTTCGTCGTTGATGAGCGCCGCCTGATTGGTGAAGCTTTGCGCCTTGGTGCGTGAACTGGCGACATCGGCCTGCGTTTGGCTGATCCGCTGTCCCAGCTGCGCGGCCATTGATCGGCGCGTATCGCGGCGGAGGACGAAGGTCTTGCGTTCCTGCTCCATCAACGCGGCGATGTTGGGATCGCCGGCCCGGCGTGTCAGTTCTGCCGGGAATGCGACCCCCGCAGCATTATCCCGCTCGGCCGTCAATCGCGCCGCACGGGCGAGCAACTGGTCGACATTCTCGCCAGTGTAGGTCGCCGCAGCGCCGCTGACTTTCGAATCGAGCCGCATCAGCGCCTGTCCCTTTTTCACATGGGCGCCATCGCGCACCATAATGTCGGCGACGACGCCGCCCGAGGGATGGCCGATTTCCTTTACATATGTGGAAACGGTGACCTCTCCCGGCCCGATCACGGCGCCGGTCATCGGCAGGAAAGTCGCCATTCCGCCAAGCCCGAATACCAGCGCGGCGCAGAGGAACACGCCTGCGCGTACTTCCTTATGCAGGCTTTTTTCCGGCGCGTATGTGCCGGGAAGGTCGGGCAAGGTTCCGGGTTGGATGGCAATCTGGTTGGACACGGGACTTTACTCGGCTGACTGAGTGGAGGGGGATTGCGGCGCCGGATTGAAATTGATGCGTTTGAGCATCTCGGTACGCTCCCCCATCTGCATGAGCTGGCCGTCGGCCATGATCATGATGTGGTCGACATGGGCGAAGACGGTGGGACGGTGGCCGACGATGACCACGATTGCGCCGCGTTGCTTGGCGGCGCGCACAGCCTCGACAAGGGCGTCCTCGCCAGCCGCGTCAAGGTTGGAATTGGGCTCGTCGAGCACGATCAGGAAGGGATCGCCATAGAGCGCGCGGGCAAGTGCAATGCGCTGCTTCTGGCCAGCGGAAAGACCGCCCCCGCCGGAGCCGCCCAGCACGTATTCGTAGCCGCCCGGCAATGCCACGATCATGTCGTGAACGTCGGCGGCGCGGGCGGCGGCGATTATTGCTTCGGGATCGGCTTCTGCGTCGAAGCGGGCAATGTTCTGCGCGAGGGTACCGTCGAACAGTTCGATGGCCTGGGGCACATAGCCTATGTCGCGGCCCAGGAGCACGGGATCCCATTGCTCCAGCGAGGCGCCGTCAAGCCGCACCGCGCCGCGCAATAGCGGCCAGGCACCGGTGACGGCGCGCATCAGCGTCGATTTGCCAGATCCGCTATGTCCGATCACCGCGAGCGCTTCTCCGGCCGAGAGGCGGAACGAAACATTGGCGACGGTGACCTTCTGTCTACCCGGAGGGCCGCAAACCACGCCTTGCACTTCGAGGCTGGCTCTAGGTCGCGGCAGCGGCATCGGTGCCTCGCGGATGGGTATGTGTTCCAGCAGTCCGGTCAGGCGGCGCCAGGCCTGGCTGGCTTCGGTCATCGGTTTCCACTGCCCGATCGTCTGCTCGACAGGCATTAGCGCACGCGCACTCAGGATCGAGCCGGCAATAATGACACCGCCGGTCGCATCGCCGTCGATGACCAGGAACGCGCCTACAGCCAGCACGAAGGATTGCAGGAACAGACGGAAGGCCTTGCCGATCACCTGCATTCGGCCGGCAGCACCGGCCAGTTCGTCGTGCGAGGCGATCAGGCTGAGGCTGACTGCGTCCCAACTGGAACGACGACGGCCACCCATGCCCAGCACCCGAAGAACCTCGCCGTTGCGGCGCACGTCCTCTGCCATGGTGAAGCGCGCGGCTGTAACGGCTGCGGCCTGTAGAGCGGGCCCCCGTGTCTGGCGGTCTCCCAAGACCATCAGCACGATCATCACAAGCACACCTGCGAGCGTGGCCAATCCGAGCACCCAGTGAAACAGGGTCAGGATCAGCAGGAACATGAGGACATAGGGAAGGTCCAGCAGCGCCAGCGGGCCGGCCCCGGTGATGTAGCCGCGCACAAGATCGAGATCGCGCACGGGCGCGGCGCCGGAGGGCAGGGGACCAACTTCCTGCTCATAGCGGCTGATTACATCATAAAGCCGGTCGCACAGGCGGCGGTCGGCCTGAGCGCCGGTATGCAGCATCACGCGGGAGCGGATCACGTCGATGGCGCCCTGGAATATATAAGCTACGGTAACCATCAGCAGCAGTCCCGCGAGGGTCGCGCCGCTGCGGCTGGCAAGGACGTCGTCGTAAACCAGCAACATGAAGAATGAGCCGGACAGCAGCAGTACGTTGAATACAGCGCTGAACGCGAGGATCGGCCACAGGACGGGAAGCACCGCTTGCAGCATTCCCCGGACTCCGGCGAACAGGTTTTCTCTGGCCGGATCCATTCTAGCAATTCCTGATACTGTTGAGTTGCGGGCGGAGGCCGCGCATGATGAGCGGCATCGTCATTGCCCTTCGGGTTCCGGGGCCATGACATGGTCCGGTTCGGCATCGTTCTCGACCTGGACCGGCGATGCCTTGAAATTATCGTCGACGGCGAGCGCATCGATCATCTCGACGAAGGGTCCGGTCGGTAGCCCGGCGAACGGAACCGAACTGTAGGCGTTCGGATCGAACGGCGGAGTGCCCGGCGCGAAACTGTCCGCGCGCAATTGGCCCATGGCGCCCAGCAGCAGGGCATGTTGCACGTAGAGCTGGGCTTCGGCCTGCGCTCGCGCCTGGCGCGAAGTGAGAAGATCGCGCGCCGTGTCGAGCACGTCGAGCGAGGTTACCTGCCCGGCAAGCTGTTGCTGCTGCGCGCCATCAAGAGCGCTTTGCGCGGCGGTGACGGCACGAGTGTACGCGGGCAGGGCGCGGCGGGCGGCAGAGAGTTGGTCCCAGTAACTGGCGATGTTCTCGCGGACGCCTCGCGAAGTCTGTTCCAGTTGCTGGGTCGCGGCATCTGCCAGTTGCCTGGCTTCGCGGATGCGGGCGGAGAGCAGGCCGCCGGAGTAAAGCGGCACGGTGAGCCCCACCTGCACTTGCGCGGAAAGTTCGCGCGTATCGTCGTTTTCGACCGCCAGCGGTGAACGGGCGACACTGCCCTGAACTCCGACATAGGGCCGTGCATTGCCGCGGGCCTGCGCGATCCGGCCTTGCGCTGCGGCAAGGTCGAAGCGGGCGGATGCGAGCACCGGGCTGGATGCAGCGCCCATTGCCTGCGCTTCTTCGATAGAGCGCGGAAGGGGAGGCAACTGCGGTAGCGGCAACAGCCCATCTGGATAATGGCCCAGGATGTTGCGGTAAGTGTTGCGGCTGGCCTGCAGGTTGCCTTGCGCCAACTCCAGCTGGGCCTGGCCGCTGAAGATACGGTTGCGGGTCTGTTGCAGGTCCGTCTCGGTAGCGTAGCGCGCGGTGTAGCGGGCGTTGATCTGGTCGAGCGTCTCGGTCAGCTGGGATAGGTTCTCTCGGGCAATGCCGACCAGTTTCTCGTCGCGCAGGACGGCGGCATAGGCGATGACTACATTGGCCATCAGGTCCTGCTCACTGGAGTGCATGTCAGCAACCGATGCGCCGTATCCGGCTTGCGCGATGTTTCGCTGAGCGCTCAGTCGGCCGAAGGTAAACAGCGGCTGGTCAAGTGAAAGTGAGAGCTGCGGCGTAAAGCCATCCTGCCGCAGCACTGTGATGTTGCTCTGCGTGACGCGGCGCCAGGCATAGCGATAGCTGGCATCGGCAGTGAGCGTGGGACCGAACTGGGCCTTGGCTTGACGCATGCGTTCTTCGGCGGCGCGGGTGGAGGCACGGCTCGCCTCGACGCCGGGGTTGTGCTGGTACGCGATGGCCATTGCCTCGCCGAGCGTCTCTGCCGATACCGGCGCGGGCATCCCTGCACACAGCAGTAAAGGCAGCCAGCGCAAGGTCCGTATTTTCGCAGCCATGGTCATGGGCATGTTTGCGCCGTTCGTCATCAGGCGGATTTCATGCGCGCGCATGGTGAATATTGGCCTGAGAGGGAGCCTGGGATTTCCCCATAGAAACATCTGCCGTTGCACTTCAGGAGGCATGGGAAAAGTCTCCCTTGAAGGTGATCCAGCGGCGGTTTGCGTCCGACAGGCACTGTGCGTCCGACGGGCGATTGAACCGGGCGCAGTCCCAAAGGACGATCTCGACGCCGGTGCGCTTGTCGGTGACATAGAGGAAGGCGACAGTGCGGATGACGGGGTTTTGGGGGGAGCCGAAGCGTTGCGAAGTCCGGTCCCAGCCGACGACTTTGCAATAGGCTTGCTCCTCACATTGCCCCAGGCCGAGCATTGCCAGCCTGGCGCCGTCACCTCCGGCATCGACGAGAATGAAATGATCGCCTTCGCGCGTGCTGATCGTGTCGATAACGCTGGCGATCGGCGCTGAGCCTGGCGCGCCTGACGTGCTGTCGCCGGTCGCCAATGGCGACGTAACCGGACGGCGATGTGCGGGAGACAGGAAGGCCAGTTTGGGCTCGAAAGGCTCGATATGGTCAAGCGCAGAAGTGAAAGCCTGCCGGCGTCCCCAACCGCCCCGCCAGCGGAAAAACAGATGCGTGTCGACCCGGGCGATCTTGTCGAGCGTGGCGCTCCAGTAGGGGTGCACCCAATCGGTGTGATAATGCGTGGCCATGCCGACAGCCGGGTCGGTCTCTCCCGTAAGGAAGGCCAATGCCGTGGCGCGGGCGTGCTGCCAGGCAGAGGGCGAGGGTATCCGCGCCAGCGCGCCGTCGCAGGTGAAGGTGAACTGGCATCCGGTCGCGCGTTCGGATCCCTGATAGACGACCGCGCAGACTGAATGGGGATAGGCAGGGTGGCGAACCCGGTTCAGGACCACTTGGGCGACGGCCGCTTGCCCTGCGCGGTCGCTTCCCGCTTCGTAGAGTACGGCGCTGGCGAGGCAGTCCAGCGCGCGGGGGAATTCGGCGCTGTCGCGGTCCATGCGAAATGGAAAGGAGCGGTCCGCGCCAAGTGCGGCGAAGGGGATCGCCGCGTTAAGCTCGCGGGCGGTCTTTGCATCGACATCGGCAAAAAGCAGCGGTTCGATTTTCGGGGCAATGCTGCCGGTCGCGGCATGGTCGCCGGACAGCGCGTGGCTTCGGCGGTCCGGCATTAGCCGCGATGCTGCGTTCGGTTGCCGGGGAGACAGGGTGCTGGCGAGCAAAAGGGCGGCGAGGAGCACGAGGGTCGACGCAAGTATGACCGCAATGGCCAAGCGGCGCGGACTGACCGAGGCCCACAGCGCTGTGGCGATCGTCCTGCGCTTCCGCCAGTTCATCATGCCACTGGGTGCAAGCTGCAGTCCGCCGGGAAGAAAGTAGCGTGCCGTTGCCGGCCGGCGAAAGTTGAAGGTGGTATCTACCATCATCGTGCCAACGTGACCGAGAGCAGGCCGTAGAACTGGGAGAAGGGTTCGAAAGGTGCGGGGCCGTTTACGAACCGCCTTGCGTAACCCACGTTCACATTTGCCGAAAGCCAGCGGCTGAAGCGTAGGCGCGGCCCGGCCGATACATCGAAGCGTCGTGCCGAATAAGGCTGCTTTCCATAGTCTTCCAGCGTGAACTTGGTTACGCCGAGCCAGGACAGGCTGCGCCGTATCTCATATTCCGCTTCGACTTTCACGGTGGTCAGCGTGACTGCGCCCACGAGGTCGTAGGGGCTGGTGGTGTTACTTTGCTCGATGCTGCCGCGCACGGCGAGCAGGCGCGAGGGAAAGTAGCGCAAGTGTCCCCATACGGCGGGGCCTGCAATGGCGCCAAACGCAGCGGCCTTGAAATCATAGCGGCGGTATCCGACGCCCACCTGTGCATAGATCAGCTGTGAAATCTCGTACCGCACGCCCACCGTCCCGCTCCAGTTCTCGGCATCGCGGTTCACTAGCTGGCGTGATGGGGCGTAGTCGAAATTGTCGTATTCTACACCGCCGAAGATCGCAGTGCGGCCGCTGATCTCGTAGGATACGATGCCTTGCACGCCATACCGCGTCACGTTGCGGAAATGCTGATCGGCGATAGCCCCGGCGTTGCCTTCAAGGTCTTCGTAGCGCTGACGCATGCCGAGGACCTGGGCATCGATCGCGAGCCGGTTGAACTGTTTGCGCCCAGTAAACGAGCCGTTGAGGACCCGGCGCATCAGCGGTTCACCGCCGACGAGGTCGTTCTCCACCGTGCCGCGCATGATTGCTTCACGGCGGTAGCCCAGATTCACTGCAATCGAATTGGGGCCGGTGGTGCCGCGGGTGTAAGTGCCTTCAAGGCTATATTCAGTCGAATCCTGGCTAGCCAGCTTCAGGTAGGAGCTTGTGCGCGCCATGGCTTCGAGCGAAATGTTCTGGAACCGATCTTCCTTGCGCAGCCGCAGACGCGGTTCTGCCTGAAGGACAATGTCCGATTCCTTCACGCTGGTGCGGGTGAACACGTTGTCGTCACCGCGCATGCCGAAAGTGACCGTCGGGAGCACCTTGAATCCGGCGATATCGTAGCCGATCTGCTTATACTCCGGGATGATCCTGGAGCCGGGCACATCGTTCGGTTCGCGGATCTGGGGGCCGATGTTCTGGGCCTCTGCTGTGTGAGACCACGCAGTCGACAGGGCAATTGCCGCGAAGCTGGCGCGCAAATGCGCGATGCGCAGAGTTGAAGGACTTGCGATATGGCTAAGTAGCTGGCTGGAGCCGGCGCCATGGAAGGCGATATTGGGCACAGCCTAGAACTTCCGCTCAAGTACGCGAATGGTATCGCCTGGCTGGACGGGCGTGTTTCCGTCTAGTCGGTAAAGGACTTCGCCGGCGCCTTCCTTGTGGCGGATATAGATGCGCTTTTCATCGGCGCGATAAGTGAAGCCAGCCGCCTTGGCGACCGCGCTGAACACGGTAAGTCCTTCGACAAAGGGGTATTCGCCCGGAGTGTTGACTTCGCCCAGGATGTAATAGGGGCGAAAGTTCAGCACATCGATCGCGACGCTGGGATTATCGATGTAGCCCTTGCTGAGTGCGGCGGTGAGCTGGTCAGCCAAGGCAGGGGCAGTGATGCCCTTCGCCCGGACTGCTCCGATCAGCGGGAACGCAATGGCGCCGGAACCGTCGACGAGATATTCGCCGGTAAGCCTTTCCTCGCCGTAGACGGTGATGCGCAGTTTATCGCCAGCGCCCAGTGCGTAGCTGGTGTCAGTGTTCGATAAGGCCAGTTCCGGTAGCGATCCGCTACTTGCGCAGCCGGATGTCAGGCATCCGGCGATAAGAATGGACAGAACGGTCAGGAATATCCGCATTTGTCGCCTGTTTTCTGTGCGAACCTGTTGAATGTCCGGTTCGTTAAATGGCTGGTGTCTTGCGGTGCAGTCTGACCTAAGACAGCGGTTCCCTTCAAATAAAGAACCGTTCAATTACGATGTTTATTGCCAAAAAGTTGGTCCAATAACGACCTGATTTCGACAATAATTTAGAAGTATTGCCTGAAATAAAGACGAATATTCCGCATCTTGCCTGATTTTGGGTGTCAATGTTCGGCCATGGTGTTGCCATTGAGGAGTTTCGCGGAAAAAAGCTCAGCGCCTAGCAGGCGCTGTGCATTGCTAGCCTCGGTGCCCTTCTGCGGTACGCGAAACGCTCTAGATGTCTGGGATAGGCCGGAACGTGTCGAAAGAGGGGGCGCTGAACGCCTCCCTCTTTCGTTCCCGGGAGAGCTTAGCCAAAAGGCGTGCCGTCGAGAGTATCAGTTGTAGAAATTGTAGTCGCCCAACTTAAGCTGGTTGCCGTTCACCGACCCGACGGCGATGACATAATCCAGTCCGGTAGTGCTGCTGTGGATGGTGTAGTATTGCGCATGAATGTCGCCGCCGGGGCTTGCGCTGTTGTAACCGTATCCGGTGAACGTGATCGTCGATCCAGCGCCGAATCCGGAAAGGTAAAGGAAGTCGTTGTTGCCCGCTTCGTAGACGCCGGCGCCGTGGAAATCATAAATGAAGTCCTGTGCCTTTGCCCCGATCGCGGCATTGTTGTTCAGCGCGGGGTCGAAGTCCGACAGCTTCAGTACGAATGCATCGTTGCCTGCACCGCCATAGTAATAGTCGATACCCTTGCCGCCTACGAGAGCGTCATTGCCGCCGCTTCCGGCGATTTTGTCGCTACCATCGGTTCCCTTGTACGTTGGCATGTTCATCCTCCTGAGTAAAATTACGTAGCCACCCTTTGAATGCCGGAAATCTTGGGGGATAAGATAGAGTAATAAGTAAAACTACCTTAATATTGATACGCAATAATTTACGGCCCGTTCACTATAATTCGGAATGATTTTCTAACTCAAGTATTTATGTGGAGACGGTTCAGTGTTTTGGGGGTTTATTACCCATTTTGGATGATTAAGTGATTTATTGCATTTTCTATTCTGATACATTCATGGGGAGAAGTGCGGCTGGAAGCAGGCGTATCCCCAGCGGCCGGCAATCTCGCGGCAGTCGGGTGCCAGAGGAACGGTTCATAGTGGATGCGAATAGCCTCGGTGGCAGCCGTTTAGATGGCCGGCGCGTGCCAAAATTTGACGGATCGAGTGGTTGCGGCGTGCTCTGTGTTGCCTGAAGTGTTGCTCGTGCGCATCACGCTGGCGTTCAACTCGCCGATGGTTGACTCTATTTCAGTACCTTCTCGAGCTTGGGCGCTTCATCGCTCCCGTGTGGGAGGCGGCAAGTGAAGTTGCTGCATTACCAGCCCGCCGTTCCGAACTTCGGAGATGACCTCAACGGGATCCTCTGGCCCGCCCTGGCGCCTTCGTTGTTCGAGGAACAGGGCGAAGTCGATGGCCCGGGCGAGGCATTTGTGGGCATCGGCACCATTGTCGGGATCGATCCCGGACAGCGGCGGCGGCTGCATGTCTTCTCCAGCGGTGCAGGCTATACGGCCGCCGACCGATGGACCGGACTGGATGTGCATTATCACTGCGTGCGTGGACCGGTGACGGCGCGGGTGCTGGGGTTGTCGGCGGACAGGCCCTTGACCGATGGCGCGATCCTGGCCCCGTTGGTCGACCGGTTCCGGTTTTCGGTGCCGGGTGAGGGCGCCGCGGCCAGTACTGTTCCGGCGGGGGGGCGGATCGTGGTCGTCCCCCACTATGAGACCATCGCCTTTCCCGGCTGGAACGATGCTGTGCGCATGGCCGGGTTCGATCTCGTTGACCCCAGGGGAGCGCCTGAGGTCGTGATCGCCGCACTGGCAAGTGCGCGCCTGGTGCTTACAGAATCGCTACACGGCGCGATTTTGGCTGATGCTTATGGCGTGCCGTGGCGGGGGTTTGCGGTTTCGCGCAATTTCTCGACTGCCAAGTGGGCAGACTGGGCCGGATCGCTGGATCTGGATGTAGAGATCGCGCTGGTGCCTCCGCCCGATCCGATGCCTTTGCTGCGTTTCGGCAAACGGGAAGAACCTTTTGGCGCCATGCTGCGCCTGGACCCTGAGGCATCTTTTCGCGAGTTCCGCAATCGTATTGCTCCTCCTGCGCGGATACCCTTCCTGAAAGCGCAGGCCAAGCGGGTGCTGGAGGACGTGCCGGCGGCGCGGCGGCTGCTGGGGTTCAATCCGCAGCGCACCGCAAAAGCACTGGCCGACCTTGCGACTTGTGAGCCGTACCTGAGCCTGGCGGGCAGGCGCGAGAGCTTGCGCGATGCCATGTTGCAGAGACTTGAGGCGTTGGTCCGGTTGCATCAGGGGGCGCTGGCGAGGGTGACCTGACCTACGGCGGTCCCGGTATCGCCCGAAGAGCGCAGTTAACCGATTGGACGCAGTTATGGGTGTATGGGGTCTTTATGCAAAGGCCTCGACATCCCTTCCGACCGACCGCTTCGGTTGCATCACCTCCCGCACGCGTCGGTGCAAAGCCGATTCTGTGGCGAGGGTGGCTTGCTGGTGCAGCTATCAGCGTCTGCCTGTGGGGCGGGATTGCCATGGTCGTCGCGACCTGGTGACGGCATCCGTGCCGGTTTAAGCCGCGCGCGACTGCCGGTCGCTCGAATGCACGTGATGACCGACTGAAAATCCTGCCACTGGCCGGTTAATGGCGGTGCTGCCTGCGTTGCGCCGTTTTATCCGAATGGCATTTCGTCGGCATCGCGTGCCATCGGCCTGTCCCACCGAGATGCAATTACCTGTAATTCGGATGTTCTTTTCATTGCGAGCGCTGGGCGCTCACCTAGCCTGAAGCCGAAAACAGCTTTCGGTCGAAGATGCCGGCACCTTGCGCCTGGCCGCATATGTGCAAGCGGGCTCGGTGACCAAGGTGAGTGCGGGGCAACGTCTTGAGCAGAAATCTGTCGGTCTTTCTCGATCTGCTGCGCCTTTTTGCCGCCTTGTTAGTGTTCGTTGGGCACACCGGTGCGGTTTACAGCCTCAATATGCCCGTTATCGTTGCCCACAGTGCAAAGGAGGGGGTGGCGATCTTCTTCGTGCTGTCTGGCTTCGTCATCGCATTTGTTACGGAATGCAAAGAGCATGACTGGCGATCCTTTGCGCATGCGCGGGCAATCCGGATGTATTCGGTGCTCCCTGTCGCCATCGTGGTGCTGGTGGTGTGTCATACGATTGGCGCGGCCGTGAACCCTGCGCTGTACGACGTTGGCGATGTCAGCGATCAGACGCTCCGCAACACCCTGGGCGGCGCTCTCATCGGTGAGGCTCCTGGGTGGCAGCCGATCCTCCATTACCTGACGTTCACCAACGAATTCTGGTTCGACCGTGTCGTCGTATCTACGGGTACGCCGTTCTGGTCGCTTGGGTTCGAGATGGCCTATTATGTTGCCTTCGCCATCTTGTTCTATGTGCGGGGGCCTCGGCGCTGGCTATTGGCCGCCGTCTGGCTGGTGGCCTGCGGCCCTCGCATCGCAGTGGCATTCGTCTTGTGGCTGGTGGGAGTGGGGGCTTGGAGCTTTGTGCGGCGTTGTCCGCGGATTGACGCGTTCGCGGGTTGGGCTTTGCTTTCAGCGTTAGCGCTTGCCATGCTCGCATGGCGTAGATGGGGCGGCGAGCTGGCGGTTCCGCTATTCGAATGGCCCGCTCCTGCACTGCTGGGTGCAAGCATGGCCTATTACCTGGTGCTGGCCCTGCTGCTGGCAGCGATCATCGTCGTTTTCGCTGCGTGTACATCGGAACGGTCGATCTGGCCGGTCGGAGTGGAGCGAATCGTTCGCTACTGCGCAGGTGCCAGCTTCACGCTCTACATCGCCCATCTTCCGGTCCTGGTGTTGATCGCAGCGATCAGGCCTGATGGTCTGGGGACGAATTCGGGTGGGCTGCTTGCGGGCAGCATCACTGTCGGCGTGGTGTTTATCCTGGCGGAACTGGGGGAGCGACGTAAAGCGATCTATATACAAATTTTCGCCAAAGTGCTGAATTATTCGGTAAAATTCAAGAACTATGCTATCGATGCAATCGATTAAAACGCATTTACCAGAGTCCTTATGCCAGAGTTGTGAATAACAAAACTATCAAGTTCCTCGACACGGCGAAGCAATATGGCTTCAGTGACGGGGTTATTCATCATGGCTTTTTTGTATAAGAACGCTTACGGCAAATTACTTAATAGCTCTTCTTCCTCTGTTAAGACGTTTCTCGGGACATCTGCTTCCGACATCATCCGGGGGACCGATAAAGCTGACATCATGCGCGGCTACGGCGGCGGCGACAGCTATTATGGCGGGCAGGGTGACGACACCTACATAATCTCTTCCGAAAAGGACAAGCTGTTCGAGGCGGCCGGTGAGGGCATCGATACCGTGCGCTCTTCGGTCTATCACACCTTGGGCGCCAACTTCGAAAACTTGATCCTCGAAGGCAGTGGCTCCTGGTATGGCGGCGGCAACGACCTCGACAATGTGATTATCGGTAACGAGTATGCGCAGCAGATCAACGGCGGGGCTGGCAACGATGTACTGGTCGGCGGCGGGGGTGCGGATACCTTCATCATCGTAAAGGGCAATGGCAGCGATGCCATCGTCGACTTTGCAACCGGCGTCGACAAGATCCAGCTCAGCGGATACGGTGTCACCAACTTCTCGCAGATACAGTCTGCTTTGAAGCAAGTAGGTGCGGACACCGTACTGCACTTCTCCAATGGCGAAGACCTGATCCTGCGCGGTGTGACGGCTACCAGCCTGGTCGCCAAGGACTTTAGTTACGAAATCAACCGCGCTGCGTTGACGCTCAACTTCGGCGATGATTTCAATTCCCTCAGCCTCTACTCCAAGGGCGGCACCTGGCGTACCGAATATGGCCACGGCGGTCCGGGTTCCATTTCCAGTCGCACTCTGAAAACCGAGTCCGAGGTTTATATGGACCCCGACTGGGGCGGCACCGGCACGAAACCGCTGGGCGTGAATCCCTTCTCGATCAACGACGGCGTGCTGACGATCACCGCTGCCCCGGCGACGGCGGATGTGCTGCCCTTCATCGACGGGCACACGTATACGTCTGGCCTGTTGACGACCAAGTTCACGTTTGCGCAGCAATACGGTTACTTCGAAATTCGCGCCGCGCTGCCAGCAGGGCAAGGCTTCTGGCCCGCGTTCTGGTTGTTGCCGGCAGACAGCAGCTGGCCGCCCGAACTCGATGTGTTCGAGATGCTCGGCAAAGACCCGAACGTCGTTTACCTGACGACGCATGGCATCGAGAACGGCAAGAACACCATGGATCAGGACCGCGCCGTACTCGATACCACGAAGTTCCATACTTACGGCGTCGACTGGAACGGTGAACGGGTAATCTACTACATCGATGGTGTGGAAGTGGCGCAGCAGGCTACGCCGCCGGCCATGAACAAGGAAATGTACATGCTCGTCAACCTTGCGGTAGGCGGGAATGGCAGCTGGGGCGGCGCCGCAGATGCGACCACCGGCACGGGCGAGATGAAGGTGGACTATGTGCGTGCCTATCGCACGGCCGACACCGTCTCGGCGACGATCAAGGGTACGCATACCGTTTATTCGGGGAATGGGTCCACCTCGGCGCCTGTCGTGACAACGCCGGGAACCCCGAAGCCCGCCACGCCGGTCACCTCGAATGAAAATGGATCGGGCGGCGTCGCAACCGGCAAGACCTATGTGGGCACCAGCGGGGATGATACATTCCGTGTCAGCTCTGCGCTCGACAAGATCGTCGAGCAGGTCAACGGCGGTTCCGATACGGTCATCTCCAGCGTGAGCTTCACGTTGCCCGATAATGTCGAGAACCTGAGCCTTTCCACCGACGCTGCGCTCAATGGCACCGGCAATGCGCTCGCCAACAGATTGATCGGCACCAAGGGGGCGAACGTCCTCAAGGGGCTGGCCGGCAACGACTATCTCGATGGGAACGGGGGTGCCGACACACTGTACGGCGGGCTGGGCGATGACACTTACCGGGTCGACAGCACTGCGGTGAAGGTCATCGAAAACGCGAATGAAGGCAGCGATTCGGTTATCAGCACGGTCACCTATACCCTGACCGCCAATGTCGAAAATCTGCGTCTGAGCGGCACGGCCAATATCAACGGCACAGGCAATGGCGAAGACAACCGGATTATCGGCAATGCCGGGGTCAACGTCCTGACCGGGCTTGCGGGCAACGACTATCTCGACGGTGCCGGCGGTCTCGACACTCTGGTCGGCGGTAAGGGAGATGATATCTACATCGTCGACCAGGCCGGTGTGCGTGTGATCGAGCAGGCCAGCGAGGGCAACGACACGGTGCGCTCTTCTGTCAGCTATACGCTGCCCGCCAATGTCGAGATACTGCGCCTGTCCGGCAGCGCCGGGATCAACGGCGCCGGCAATACGCTGGCGAACAAGATCTACGGCAACGACGGCGCCAACAAGCTGTTCGGATGGGCCGGCAACGACCTGATCGACGGCGGAGCCGGCAACGATGTCCTTAACGGCGGTGCGGGCGACGATACGCTTACCGGCGGTGCAGGCGCGGATACTTTCGTTTTCGCTGCCGGCTATGGCAAGGATACGGTGACCGACTTCCAGCACGGCGTCGACAAGCTGGTGCTGGTTGGCGTGAAGACCAGCGCGGTTTCGATCAGCCATACGGCGACCTCGACTGTGGTTTCGATCGGTGCGGAAAAGATCACCCTGATGGGCGATGCACAGTTCGAGATGTCCGATATCAGCTTCCTCAGCACCGTGAACTATGGCGCTACGATCGGACTGATGGCCTGATCGGCCTGAGAACATACTCCAGAATGAAGCAGTCTTCCCGGCGGCTTGGTCGACCCTGCCGCCGGGGCCTTGTATCGAAGCTGCAGCACCATGTGTGCTGCGGCTTCGAAGGGTTTTCAGGGCAGATGCTTTTTAACGTCCAGGCAATTCACGACATTTTGTGGGGGCGTGCTGCCGGGTTGCTGGTTCTGTTTGCCGCGGTCGCGGTGTTATCGCGGTGGGCTTCATCGCAATGACTAATGCGCTGGCCTTGCCGCAGGCGCGCGGTAGCCGCTTTGTCGTCCTTCTCACCGACCGAAGTCTGCAGGATGGGGTTTTCGCCGCGTTAATGGTGATGGCGCGCATTCCGGCCAGCGTCGGTATGCCAGGCGCCTTCGTTTTTCTGGTCCTGACCGGTATTTATGTTGCGATCCGGCTCGAACAAACCCGTGACGCTTTTTGGCGTTGTTGGATTCTACTGGTGTTCCCGGCTTTTGCACTGTTGTCGGCGGTATGGGCGGTCTACCCGGAATTGACCTTGCGCTATGCCGTGCAGATGACCCTCACGGCCTTCGCCGGGCTGCTGCTGTCGCAAGCCGCGCGGCCCAGAGCGGTGCTGGCAGGACTGTTCGTTGCCTACACCGGGTATAGCGTCGCTTCCCTGATGGCCGGCAACATCCACCCGGATGGCATGGGAGGCGCGCTCGCCCTCTATGGCCTGGGGGGTGAGGCCAAGAACTATTTCGCGGACACTGCCGGTACGGCTGTCCTGTTGGCGCTGGTCATGCTGGTGACCGGCATTGAGCGGGGCTCACCGGTGCTTGCCGTGTTTAGCGGCGGTATGGCTGCGATCTGCGTTCTGACGACGGTGCGTGCGCATTCTGCCGGGGCAGTGGCATCCCTGGCGCTTACCGTGGGACTGTTGGCGGCTTTGCTGGCGTTGAGAACGCGTTCACCAGCGCTCAAGCTGGCCTTTGCCGCAACGGTCTTTGGCACCTTCGTGCTTTGCCTGCTATTTTTCCAGCCTCTTATGGCGATGGTACAGGAACTGTCCGCCAAGGATTCCGGGCTGACCGGGCGCGGCTATCTCTGGTATCGGGCGGACTTTATCATCGCTCAAAGGCCTTGGCTGGGAATGGGCTATTTCGGCTTTTGGCATCCAGCGAATCCTGACGCGATCGGTCTGTGGCGATATTTCGACGTGCATCAGGAAGGCACCGGCTTCTCGTTTCATAACAGCTATATCCAGACCATGGTGGAGACCGGTTACATCGGCCTCGCCATTATGCTCGGGGGCTGGATCGCGGGCATTATCGCGCTACTGCGCCGTTTTGTGCTGACCCATTCGCTCGCCACCTGTTTCTGGCTCAGCTACATGGCGCTGGAACTGAGCAAGTCGCCAGTGGAACCGATTCGCCCGGCTGCCTTGGTCGCGCCAACCATCATGCTGTTTGCGGCCTTGGGGTTCGGCTGGTTTCCCGTGGCAAGGGCCGGGGCGGCGCGAACTGCGCAGCATGGCTCAGGTTGACCCTTTGCCAAGCCGCCGGTCGTCCTCGCGGTCGATTGCGAGCAGCGACACGCCCTTGCTCTCGGTCATGACGAAAGCGGATATCAGGCTGATTGCCCCGGCGCCGAGGATATAGAACGCGATCGGCAGCCAGTCGTCGTATTGCCGCAGCAGGGCGGTGCCGATCAGCGGCGCCCACGACCCGGCGAAGATCGCGGTTACCTGATAGCCGAGCGAGACCCCCGAATAGCGCATACGGGTGGGGAACATCTCGGCCATGATCGCTGGCTGCGCAGCATACATCAGGGCATGTACGATCATGCCAAGGAAGATTGCGCCAAGGATAGTCAGCAGACTGCCGGTGCCGAACATGGGAAAGGCAACGAAGGGCCAAACCATGGTCAGCGCTGCGCCGAGAATATAGATCGGCTTGCGCCCGATACGATCGGCGGCTGCGCCGAACATCGGGATGACCACTGCGTGCAGGATATGCGCGCAGAACAAAAGCGTCAGGATGCTGGTGGTGTTGACGCCGATATGCGCCAGGTACGTGATCGAGAACGTGACGACCATGTAGTAGAGGATGTTTTCGCCCACGCGCAGGCCCATCGCGGTGAAGACGCCGCGCGGATAACGGCGGAACACTTCGACAAGACCATAGCCATCATCCGACCGCTCTTCCGCTTCGGCCTTGGCAGCTTCGAAGATCGGCGAATCTGTCACCTGAGTGCGAATGTAATAACCGATGCCGACAATCACTGCGGAGAGCCAGAAGCCGATCCGCCAGCCCCAGGCAAGAAACTGCGCGTCGGACAAAGTGGCGGAAAGCACCAATAGCACGATCGTCGCCAGCAGGTTGCCCAAAGGCACGCCAGCCTGCGGGAAGCTGCCCCAGAACGCGCGGCTGCGGTTCGGGCTATGCTCTGCGACGAGCAGGACGGCGCCGCCCCACTCACCGCCCAGCGCGAAGCCTTGCACGAATCGCAGCGTCACCAAAAGTACCGGCGCCCAGTAGCCGATGCCGCCGAAGGTCGGCAGGCAGCCCATGAGGAAAGTGGACAGGCCGATCAGCATGAGGCTGAACTGGAGCAGCGATTTGCGCCCAACCTTGTCGCCGATGTGTCCGAACACGATGCCGCCAAGCGGGCGGGCGATGAAACCCACCGCGTACGTTGCGAAAGCCGCGATCACGCCGTCGAGGTCATTTCCGGTCGCCGGGAAAAACAGTTTGCCGAAGATCAGGGTGGCGGCGGTTCCGTAGAGGAAAAATTCGTACCACTCGACAATGGTCCCGGCCATCGATGCGCCTACCACCTTGCGAAGGTAGGGCAGGTCGGCCGTTTGCTCGTGATTCATTGCTTTCCCATCCTGTTCCCTTGCCGCGTGCTTCGGCCCCTTTGATGGTTCCGATTGGGCTGCTGGCGTGCCGCATATGTTGCAGCGCATTCAAGCGGACTCAAGTCGCTAGAAGGATAGGATCGGATTCGAACCAATCGGAAGCCGCTTTGCCTACATGCCGGGATGCGGCCAGGCGGCGATCCGGCGCACTTCATAACGGCCGGGAAACCGTGTCGATTTGTCCGGGTATCCGCCCCAGGCGCCGCCCACGGCAAGATTGGCAATCATATAGGCCTTCTGCGTAGTGAGCACGCGCGGCGTCGGCGCGCTGGCTACCGGCTTGCGATCCACGAACCAGATCATTTCCGATGGCCCCCACAGCAACCCGTACCGATGGAAAGCGGCGGAAGCATCGAAGTTAAGCCGTACACGCATGGTCTTCTTCGCTTTGCCGGCGATCACGGTGCAGTAGATCGTGTGCGGATCGCCCAGGCCCTCGATAACGTCGATCTCGCCGGTATCGGGCCACGCGCCTTTCAGCGGCATGAGCCAGAACGCCGGCCACATCCCTTTGCCGGCGGGCAGTTTGGCTTCGATCTCGAAGTACCCATACTTTTGCGCGAAACTGAACTTGGTGGTGATGGCGCCGCCGTAATACGGCTTGTTCCAGGTCATCGCGCGCAGGCTTTGCGGCGTCCGCCGTGCAAGGATCGTAAGCTGCCCGCGTTCGAAAAGGAAAGGATCGAGCCCCAGCGGCACCTTGCCTGCAGCAGAGGGCGTCATCCCCGCGAAACGGGCATCGGAGGCGAAGCTGCCCGCTGACATCTGCCGGTTGGAAACCGAACGCGGCCCGCCGTATCCATAAACGGTGCGCCAGCGATGGGGCTTCTTCGGACGCTGTTGATCGGTGCCGCTATCGAACGTGTCGAACCGCTCATCGAACGAAGGAGTGCCTAGCCGACCTCGGGCAACAGCATCGACGACCATCTTCGTCGATAGGTGGCTGGCCTGATCTGCTCTCGTCGCTGGCTTGGCCGAAACCCGCGGCGGGGTGAACGGCAGCAGCGCAAATAGCGAACAGGCAGCCAGCGCCATCTGGCTTCGCATTCTCACGGCTTCGGCTGTCCGGGGCATGGCTTTCCTGTTGAGTGCGGCGCGCCCATCCTGATTGGTCGCGAAATGATCTTACTGCGATGCAGCATTGTCGGTCGGGCTTTTGGCTCCGGAATGGATGTCGTTGGCGTTCGTTACCGATAGGGCTTGGACTAATGTCGGGCAGGTTGCGGTTCCGCAGCGAACACCCGTTTCCATTCCAGTTCCCCGTTCGTGGAGGCCGCAATGACTGTCCCTGCGATGATGAAGATTGGCGCGTGATGACGGCTGCCCCTCTGGTTTCGATACTGATGGTTGCCCGCAATGCTGCACTTTTCATCGATGCAGCGATTGTTTCCGCGCGCGAACAGTCGCTGACCGATATCGAGATCGTTGTCGTCGATGACGGGTCCAGCGATTGCACTGCCGAACTCGTTCGTGCCCATGTGGCCACGGACAGCCGTGTACGCTTGTTGGAAGGCCCGCAAAAAGGGTTGAGCGCGGTACGAAACACCAGCCTGCAGGCGGCCCGGGGGCGCTTCGCCGCGATCCTCGACAGCGACGATATCCTGCATCCACGCCACCTCGAATGGCTGATGGCGGGTAGAGTTCGGTTCGGCGCTGAAATATCTGCGGCCAACATGGTCGAGTTTCAGGAGGAAGGCGGCAGCCTCACTACCCGGGCGTTTGCGGAAGGTCCGTTATGGGAAGAAGCGCGGTCGATCGGAGCAGAAGAATACGTCGAGCGCGGGATGATCGGCGGCAGGGGCGCATCACCAGGCTATTTCAAACCCTTGTTCGACATGTCGTTCCTGCGGGCCAACGGAGTGGGCTATGATGAACGGCTGCGCATCGGAGAGGATTTCGACCTGGTGCTGCGTGCGATGCTGGCTGGAGCGCGCTATCTCTATCTGCCGGAAATGACCTATTATTATCGCAGGCATGTAGCCTCCACATCGCACCGCCTGTCGCGCGCCGACCTGGAAGGGTTGCTGCGCGCGGCGCAGGCCTATCCGTGCGATACGGACGGTGCCCTTGCCGCGAAAATGCAGGCCCGCCAGGAAAACCTCAAAGGGGCATTGCTCCATCTCGACACCATTGCCGCGATCAAGGCTGGGAATATGCTGCAAGCTTTGCGGCTGACGGCTGGGCACCGCGATGCCCGGCGCCTGACTATGTCCAGCCTTTACGAGGCTACGGCCAAGCGCGTCAGCCTTCGCCAGACTGCGCGACAGGCTGCAACGCCGGTGCATGGCGAACCCTTGGCCGAGCGCCTGCGCGCAATCACGCATGGGCTTCAATCTGCCGTTCTCAATCCTTGATGGAGCTGCAATGCGCCCGCTGATCTTTCTGTTTCCGCATGACCGCATGGATGTCGGCGGCAATACCGCGCAAGTCCGTTTCGTTGAGGCATGTTGCCGTTTCACCGCTGCCAGCATCGTTTTCTACGGCAGCCGGATGGCCGATCGCCCTCATCTGGATGATTACCTGACGCATGACGCGAAGGGAGCATCGTCACCGATTTTCGTCATTCATTGGGGCCCCGATATCGCGATGCTGCTGGAGAGATTGAAGGGCCGCGACGTAGTTTACATCGCACACAGCACCGGCTGGGGGATGACACTCCCATCGCAGGCGCCGATGCTGTGCGTCAGCCGGCATACGATGGCCTATTGGGGGCGGAACGCGCCCAACTCCTACATTGCCCATGTGCCCAATGTGGTTGAGATCGATGGTTCGGGCACGACTCAGCCACGCGATGTCGATGTTCTGGTGCAAGTGCGCAAATCCTCTCGCTACCTGCTGGAGCGGTTAGTGCCAGCGCTGCAGGAACGGTGCCGGGTAACCGTGCTGGATGGCTGGGTAGATGATTTGTCCGCGTGGTTTCGCCGGTCGAGCGTCTATCTTTACGATTCGCTTGAACACTGGGCTGACGTGGGCGCCACCGAGGGATTCGGGCTGCCACCGCTGGAGGCCATGGGGCAGGGCTGCGTGGTCTTTTCAAGCGTGAACGATGCGCTGGCCGACTACCTTGATCCCGGTTTCAATTGCCGCAAGATCCGCATTCACTCGCTGCAATGGGATGTCGCGGAAATACTACGCGCGGTTGAGGATCGTGCGCCCGCCCCGCCGCATGCGCCGTGGTTCGCGGGCTACTCCCCGGACATGGTAGCATCCCGGCTGGAAACGGTATTTGGTGATCTTGAACGCTTCTTTGACTTCACCGCGGACATTGATCCCAACATCGACGACTTGTGGGCATTGCGCCGGCCCACGCCATTGCAGCGGGCCAAGCGCGCGGTCAGGGTGCTGGCAGGAAGCTGACTCGTAACTTTGGGCGACGGGGCAAGCACAAGCCGCTGTTGATTATCCTGCGGGTGCGGATCGCACCTGCCGCGCTGCGATCATATCGCGCAATTGCCGGATGATCGTGCGGTCTTGCCAGAAGTAGGCCGCGAAATATACGAGCGCGCCCAGCGGCAGCCAGATGGTGACGATTGCCATTGGCGGAAGCCCGCCCTGGCAGGCTTTGACGCCAAGAATGACCACCAGCGCCATTACTACGGAACTGGTCATCGCCGGACGCAAGTTCGCCAGTACATCGACAAAGCGGATGCCGGCATATTTGCGTAACAGGTGGAAGCCGTAAGGCAGGATCAGGTATCCCCGTGCCACGCCGGTTACCAGCATCGCCTGCCAACCCCAGCGGTGGACAGCGACCGCAGCCGCTACGCCCAGCACGATCTGGGTGGAGGTCCATGACAGTACTGTGCGTGACTGCCCCATTGCGATCATGGCTGCGATAATCAGGTTGTTCATTTGTGATGTGACGACGGCACAAGCGAAGATGCGGATGGCATCTGCCACCGGTTCCCATCCGTCTCCGAACACGATCGCAACGATCTCTCCCGCCAGGGCGAGGGTGCCCAGGAATGCAGGAAACATGATGAAAGCGGAAAGGCGGCTAAGCCGCAGGTACGTGTCTTTCAACGAATCCAGATCATGTACGCTGCGCGTAAGGATCGGCATCGCGATCTGCTGGAATGGCATGTAGGTGACTTGGTTGAGTACTTCCACAATTCGGGAGCCCGCACGGATGAAAGCTACCGGGACGGGCCCCACCAAAGCGCCGGAGATTACTTCCGCACTGCGAATATTAATCTGGTTGAGAGTGCCGGAAATGCCGATGTAGGCTCCAAACCGCAGCATCTCCTCGCATGATTGCCATTGAAAACGCAGGCGTGGCAGCCAAGGCAGACTGGCCCATGCGGTGATCGCCATTGCCAGCGCTGCGGCGATGCGCTGTCCAACCAGCGCCCATACGCCGTAGCCGGCAAAAGCCAGCGGCAGCCCCACTGCGGCTCCTGCCACGGAAGCGGCGATGTTGCGCATGGCGACTGACCGGAATTTGAGATCGCGCGTAAGCCGGGCGGTATGGATTGCGCCGAGCGGCGTGATGGCGAAGATGGCGGCCAGGGCCGTGACTATCGGTGTAAGGCGGGGTTGGCCAAACAGGTACGCTACCAGCGGCGCGGCCGCGACGGCGGCAGCGAAGAATAGTAGTCCGCAGATGAGGTTGGTCCAGAACGCGGTGTCGGCATCTTCCTCGGTGAGGGTGCGGCGCTGCACTACCGCCTCATTGATGCCGGCGTTGCTCACGACCAGCAGCAGGTCGATCACGAGCGCGGCCAAGGCGACAAGACCGAAGGCCGAAGCACCAAGCAACCGTGCAAGGATGGCGAAAGTGAGGAATGACAGCGCCTGCGTACCCAGACTGGAGGCGGTGGACCATATAAGCGGCGATGCGATGGCCGGACGCGTTGCGCTCACCCGCGCTGCACCGCGTTGATAAGATGCGAGGCATGAGGACGGTTTTCCTCAAGCCAGGCGGAAAATTCGGCGTGACACGCCTGGGGCGAGAAATGCATCCGCGCAGCGCCGAGTGCAGCCGTCGCCAGCGCTAGCCGGCGACCGTCATCGGCCAGAGCGAGGATTGCTGCGGCGAAGTCTGCAGCAGCATCGGCATGAGCCACCGCGCCGACACATTCGCGCTCCACGCCTTGCAGCGTAACGCTGGTGGCGACCACGGCCTTGCCCTGCGCCAGTGCCTCCACCAGCTTGATCTTCAGCCCGGACCCGAACGTAAGCGGCGACACGACCACGCCCGCCCGGGCATAGAAAGATCGGAGATCGTCGACCATTCCGTGGAAGACCACGCCGTCCGGTCCGCCGCGCGGAAAACCCACAGCGACCGTGCCGGCAACGTCAAGCGTGCAAGCGGGCGAGTGCTGGCGAACCAGCGGCCAGACTTCCTTGAACATCCATTCCAGTCCTACGACGTTCGGCGCCGTGTTGCTGCCTACGAACAACAGTCGGTTCCCGTCGCCGGGTTGGGGATGAAGAATCGGTTGGGTGGCCATAGGGGCGAGGATGGGCCGGGATGAGGGTACATGCTCTTTCAGGAAGTGTGCTTCGCTGGCCTGGATGGCGATAACCGCATCGGCCTGCGATAACAGCGCAATCTCTTGCTCGCGGTCGAGATCGGCAACGGAATCACGTCCATCAGCTTTCCCCGCACGGCTATGGAACAAGTCATGCATCACGATTGCGGACGGGCGTTTGGGCAGAAGCGCAATCGCCTCGGCCTGGAACGCATAGTCCGCGACGACGATGTCTGTAACGCCGGGCGCGCGCCGGCGCACGAAGGCGCGGTCGGCCTCTGTCCAGGGCATGGCGATCGCGTAGGGGCGCGGCCGGTCGGAGAGCCAATTGCCTCGCAGTCCCAATCGCTGCGCCAATCGCGATGCGACAGCGCGCAAGGCGTCCATCCCAACACGGGGGTCGCGGGCCACAACCCAGTTTCCGATACGCAATACCCCGCGTATGGCGTGGCTTTCGAATACTTCCATTTCCGGGCGAAGGCGCATGTACGGCCAGCGGCCCATAAGATCAGGTGAGGGTTGCAGCAGATGGGGCGTAAATCCTGCACGGCGCACTGCGCCAGCCAAGTCCAGCAGGTAGGCGCTGCTGCCGTTGGTCTGCCCGGTGATGCGCTGGCGGCTGACGAAAAGGACATGGCCCTTGGTGCGCCCGAAAGCAGTGTCGCTGGATGCATGGAGCATGATTGATCCGTGATTTGGAGCGAGAATTCGCCTGGGCGGTCTGGTCGCCGTCCATCGATCCAGAAATGGAGGCAGGGGCGGGCCGGGTGAAGTGCCTGAGGGAACGCGCACCTTCACGCGCCACGAGAGTGTGGCGGTTGAGGAATGGGGGCGGGCTTTGCGAGCAAGGGCAAGATCTGTGTGCCAAGCCAGCGCCGCAGCGCGGGGTCGACCACGGAACCAATCAGCCACGCGGCGGCCACTGCGCTGCAGGCAGCCACGATCAGCAGCATTGCGAAGCTGGGTGGAGCAAGCCCCAGTGACCTGAAGCCCAGCGGTAAGCCGGTTTCGGTGACGTGCTTGATTGGAACATGGATGGCGTAAAGCGGATAGGAGATCATGCCCAGCCAGGTCGCCGCAGTTTCCTGATGGCTTGTGGGCTGTGTCACGCTGGTAAGCATGACCAATGCCGGAGAGAGCAACAGGACGAAGACAAGATCGTAGCCCGCCCGGGACGCGCCTTCGAGTTCGGGGGCGAGCACCAGCAGGCATGCGAGCATCAGCCAGGGCATGGGCAACCGGGGAACGCGGGGCGTCCAACGTTGCCGGGTACGGTGTAGCAGCAGGCCCAGCGCAAAGGAGAAAGTGATGCGGGCCAGTGCGACAGGCCAATCCCCCAGAACGACACCTTTGTCGAGATTGCCGACTAGAACTACGGACGCTGCCAGCCCCGCCAATCCGGCAAAGCAGATGGCCGTCAGTGCCCGATCTATCCTTTTGGCGATTTCCGCTTCGCCCCGTCCGGCGGCACCCATGCGAATACCAAGTGCATATACGGCATTGGCTGCAAGTTCGTAGAAAAGGGACCAGGCAGGCGGATTGAACAGAAATATGCCCCAGGGTACCAAGACATTAGGTAGCATCAGCAGGTTCGCTGGAAGCGAAGTGGCGATAGCGAACAGTCCCGGTGCACCCTCAAGGCCGAACAAGCGCTGTGAAAGCGCGAAGGCGAACCCTGCCAGAGTGCCAATTGCGATCACCGGCTGCAGCCGCAGGAAGCGCGTGATCATGAAGGCTGGCAATGACAGCGATGCCCGCAACTTCTTTTCATATGCATGAGATATGACGAAGCCGCTGAGCACGAAGAACAAATCCACTGCAAGATAGCCGCTGTCGAAAGCGTGCAGGGGGCTGGCTGAGCCGTCTGGCGTCTTGAGATTGCGCAAGTGATAGAACAATACCGCAAAGGCGGCGGCCCCTCGAAGCGCGTCGAGTGCGAGGTATCGGTGCGGGATGCCACCAACCCCTGGGGGGGGCAGCCCGTCAGTCTGCATAGTAGCCCTTGAATTTCTTGTAATAGCCGAAGGCATCGGTCAGGCCGGCGCTGGCGTATTCCTTGATGTTCACGAGGCTGAGAGCGACGCCGCCGACTTT
The DNA here is from genome assembly GCF_000876675.2 of Novosphingobium sp. P6W. Lineage (GTDB taxonomy): Bacteria > Pseudomonadota > Alphaproteobacteria > Sphingomonadales > Sphingomonadaceae > Novosphingobium. Next base: position 2,687,750 of record NZ_CP030352.1, on the reverse strand, counting down.
GCTGCCGTTGTGCGAAAGCAAGTCGAGCGCCGTGCGCACGGCTTTCAGCGGCGTGGCCCGCCATCGCGCGACCACCAGCGTTGTATCGGAAAGACGAGAGACGATCCGGGTCTCCGCCACGCCCAGAACTGGCGCAGAATCGATGATGACGATGTCGAAGCGCGCGCGCAATACTGCCAGAAGCGCGGCCATTGCTTCTTCGGTGATCACGTCGCTCGGGCTTGCCTGGCCCAGCGTGGTAAGAATTTGCAAGTCGGTACGGTCGTCCGCGATCAGAGCTTCATCGAGCGGAAGCGACCCGTCAAGCGCCCGAAACAGTCCTTCATGCTCTCGCCCCGGCGCAAGGGCATCGGATGTCGAGTGATGGCGCACGTCGGCGTCGACGAGCACGACCTTTTGCTTGCCCATTGCCAGGGTGCGGGCCAGGCACATCGATGTGGTCGACTTGCCTTCACGGGGTAGGGGAGAGGTTATGGTGACGACCGCCGCACCCTGCTCGCTGCCGAAATGGCCGATGCCGAGGTATGTCGCCAAGTTGCGCAGGCTCTCGGTGAACAGCGACATGCTGCGGATGGTTACGTAATCCTGCGGGGTCATATCCCTCGGTGTCGAGCGGGTCGCGGAAGCTAAGGTCGGGATTGCACCGGCATAGACTGCACCGAGCCCGCCTTCGATATCGGCACGGGTTGCCACGGTGTCCTCCACGTATTCGGCGATGCCGGTTGCCAACCCTGCGATGAGAAGTGCCGCGACAAATCCGGCCAAGGCACCGACAAGGTAGTTCGGCGAGGAAGGACCGCCGGGTGGGCGGGCCAGCGTGGCGATGCTGGCATCCGCATTGGGCAGTTCTCCGGCCTGTGCTGTTTCCTTGGCGCGGGTAAGATAGGCGCTGTAAATCGCCCGGCTTGCTTCCGCCCGGCGCTCCAGTTCGAGCCGGCCCACTTGTGCGGACCCGTTCTGCACCAGCGAACCTTTCGCCTGTGCACGGCTGCCCAGAAGCGAGGCGAGGCGAGATTCCGCGATCTGCACATCGGCCCGCAGGCCCGATACGATGCGTCCAAGTTCGGCGCCCAGTTGTGCGCGCACATCCGCAAGTTCATCGCGGGCCTGCACGACATCCGGATGCAGCGCGCCGTAGCGGGCGTCTAGTTGTGCGAGCCGGGCGCTGGCCTGGGCTTCCTGCTGACGCAGTTGGCGTATGGTGTCGGATGCAAGGGCGGAGCCGATGTCTGCGCCGCCGCCGCCACGCGCTATCTGTGCTTGTGCTGCACCCAGTTTTCCGCGCTGCCCGGCAAGCTGGGCCTGCGCATCGGCGATCTGGCGGTTGAGCTCGGACACTTCCTGCTCGGCCATGGTCGCGCCATCTGCGCTCATCAGGTTGTTGCGGATCATGTATTGCTGCAATGCTGCATCGTCGGCCACGGCATGTTTGCGCAGGGCTGCCGCCTGGTTTTCGACATAGCGCGCCGACTGCGCGTTGCGCGTCTGCTTTTTGGCGGAATCGAGGCCGATGTAGCGGCGAGCAAGGGCATTCGCGATGCGTGCCGCCAGTTCCGGGTCCGCTGCTGAAGCCGTGATTTCGACAAGATATGTCACGCCAACCCGGCGCACGTGGCTATGGGTAAGGAGCATGCCGGCGGCGCGGCGCTCGGCGGGGGTGATGGTGGCGATTTGCTGCCCAGCGCCTGCGGTGTCGTTGTTGTCCGCACCGGCAGTACCGGAGGGAGTGAGCTTCGGAGCCGGGCTTTTGCTATCACCCCCGAATTCGGGAACCCGGTCCAGCCTGAGGCTGCGTACCACGTCGAGCGTCAATGTGGGTGAGCGGATGATCTGCACGGCAGTGTCGATCAGGTTATCATCAGCGGGGGCGACGAAACCCCGATCGTTCACTTTGACCGGCTGCGCTTCACGTGGCTCGAGGAGAAGGGCGCTTGTCGCTGTATAAGTGCGCGGGAGGATGGCTATCGCCAGCGCTGCGGTCGCCAGTGTGGCGAGAAACGCAATCGCAAAAATCCAACGGCGACGAAAGAACAGAGCGCCGATTTCGGAGGGGTCTGGCAGTAAACGCTTTGAAGCGACGATAGATATTTCGTCCGCTGCAGCGTCATGAGTCCTGTTGCTCAAGACGTTCCTCCAAATAAGATCTTATACGTATTGAAGTGATATTCGGTAGATGCCTAAGCAGTTCGCCAATGAAGCGTTGCGAGCGTCTTAGGTACAATGCCGATGCTCCTCGTCATTGGGAACAGCAGTTCACTCCGTTTGTGAGCGAGTTTGGGGTTTTTTAGATGGAAACGGATCAAAGTGGCGCAGCGTCGCTCGCTTATCTGGTGCATGATCTTGACGATGCTGCGGTTCGCCGCCGCGTGGACTTGCTTGCGGGAGAGGGATTCGTGGTGGGTCTGGGCGGTTTCCGCAGAAATGCCGAGGGGGTGACAGGGCCGGGCGGGGCGCATCGGAAATGCGTGTCCGGGCAGACGGCTTTGGGGCACGGCGTTCTGGATCTTGGGCGCACGATGGACGCCCGGCTTGGCCAACGTCTTGTTGCGGTAGCGAAACGTATGCTCTCGCCTGGCGCAATGCGTGATCTGTGCGGTAGCGCGCCGGTGATCGTCGCCCGCAACCTCGAGATGCTGGCGCTGGCCTGGCGGATACGTCTGCCTCGGCAGCGATTGGTTTACGAATGCCTGGACATCCACAGGCTCATGCTGGGAACGGGGCGCAAGTCGCGGGTCATGCGCTGGATCGAGCGGCGGTTGCTGGCGCGGACAGACCTTGTCATCGTCAGTTCGCCTGCATTCGCGCGCGATTACTTTGCGACGCGGCAGGGCCGGCGCGAAAGAGTGTTGTTGGTTGAGAACAAGGTGCCGGTTGAGCGGCGGGCGGCTTCGGCGGCGAGGCGGCATATTGGCGACGGCGCGGTATGGACGATCGGCTGGTTTGGAATGCTGCGATGTCGCAAGACGCTGGAGCAGATGGGGGGGCTCGCTGCGTCGTCTGGCGGCCGGATCAAGGTGGTGATCGCCGGTATCGCCAGTCCCGCTGAATTCCCGGACTTTCCCGCGCAGGTCGCTGCGTTTCCCGGGCTGAGTTATTCAGGACCCTTCCGCCAGGATGACCTTGCGAGCCTCTACGGCATGGTCGATTTCGTATGGGCTATCGATTACTTCGAGGAAGGGCTCAATTCGGACTGGCTTTTGCCAAACCGGCTTTACGAAGGGCTTGCGAACGGGGTCCCTCCGATCGCGCTTAAGGGGGTGGAGACTGGGCGCTGGTTACAGCGCCACGGCGTCGGCCTTTTGGTCGACGATCCCGTGGCCGAGCTTCCGGACCTGCTCGCCGAACTGATGGCATCCGGGCATGGCCGGATGCGCGAGGCGATAGCGAACTTGCCCGAACACGCCCTATACCAAACTTCGGCTGAGCGGCGCGAGATCGTGGCGGCCATCACCGGGCAGGCCCGGAGCGGGGAGCTTTCCTGTGTCTGAGGCTTTCTCCATACCCGGGATATCGCGCGGACCTGAAGGGGGATCTGCCTTTGGAGAGAGCCGTAACGGCGACGTCCTGATCGTGGTGCCCTGCCTGAATGAGGAAGCGCACCTACCGGCTTTGCTTAGGGGCTTGCTGGGCAATGCGCACGGCGCTCTGGTGGTCGTGGCCGATGGCGGAAGTGTGGATGCCAGCCGCGAGATCGTAACGCTCCTAAGCCGCAAACATGCCAACCTCGTACTTCTGGACAACCCGCAGCGGATACAGAGCGCAGCGGTGAATCTGGCAGCGCGCCGCTTTGGAGCAGGACGCAACTGGTTGCTGCGCATCGATGCTCACGCCCATTATCCTGACGGGTTTCTGGATAGCTTGCGCCTTTCCGCCGGAAGCATGCGGGCCAGTTCCGTCGTCGTGCCGATGGTTACGAGCGGGACGGCCTGCTTCCAGAAGGCGGCGGCAGCGGCGCAGAATTCCGTGCTGGGTACGGGCGGTGCGCCGCATCGTCACCTTGGGCGCGGGCAGTGGGTCGATCACGGCCACCACGCCTTGTTCGACCTGAAGTTGTTTATGGCTGTGGGTGGTTACGATGAGGGTTTTTCTGCCAACGAGGATTCAGAACTGGACCGCAGGCTGATCGCAGCGGACGGGCGTATCTGGCTCGAACCGCAAGCGGCGATTACCTATTTTCCGCGGCGCACGATGGGGGCGTTGTTCCGGCAATATCGCAAGTACGGCATCGGCCGTGCGCGTAATCTAAAACGCCACCCCGTCCCGGTGAAGCTGCGCCAGATGTTACCGCTGGCAGTAGTGCCCTCGATCCTGATGGCGTTGATAGGGCTGGCACTGGCACCGCTCCGGATCGAGGCGCTCGTCTTTGCATTCCCCATGCTCTGCTGGATGGTCGCCGCGCTGGTGGCAGGTGCCATATTGGGCTGCCGCGCCCGTTCGTTCTGCGATGCCGGGGCCGGTGTCGCAGCGGTGACGATGCATGCCGGATGGTCGCTCGGCTTTATCGAGGAGACGCTAAGCAGGCAGCAATTGCCGGCACCGCCTCAGCCGCTCGGGTTCGAAAGCGTGGTTCCGCCAGAAATGCGCGGCGTGCGCCGGATGTCCGGAGAAGCTTTGATCGCCTAGTGCCGGCGCATTTCCATCAGGTATCGCGGGAAGGACGAAAAATCGCGGGCAGAAAAATCGACGCCGGCTTTCCATTCATTGCAATGCCGGCAACCGATCACTTGCCCCAGCCGTCAACCCGCGCCGCGCGTTCCTGTGCGGCGTCCAGAGGGTCGCCCGCCGCCATGTTCTGGGCTGCCGTCATCAACTCGCTCGCGGGTGATCCGGCCTGCCGATATTCGCCGCTCTCGTGCTGGCCGCTGGCCACTGTGCGTTCGAGCGTCCACTCACCCTTTGACTTGCAGGCGATGCCTGACGTCGCGCCGGCATCGTAGACGCGGCAATAGCTGCCGCCTTCGCGCCGGAAGCTGGACAGGATGCGCAATGCGCCCGGCTCGTTGGATGCAAGCTGCGTGTCCAGACCGCGCGCAAGCGAACCCGAAGCCACCAGCGCTCCGTTGCGTTCCGTTACCGTGCTGCCGCCCAGGAACTGCGGGCCAAGCATCAGGCCCAATACCAGGGCGGCGGCAATGGCGGCGCCGATGCCCCAGCGGCGAGACGCAGGCTTTTGCGCGGACTGTGCAGCCTTGGCTTCGGCTTCGCGGCGGGCGCGGGCTGCTGCGAAGTCCAGCACCCGCGCGGGCTGCGCAGCTTGAGGGGGCGTTTGCGCGGGGGGAGGAGTATCGATCATGTCCTGCTCCGTCTCCTCCGCTGCGGCTGCGGCGATCATGAGCGACAGGCTTTCGGGCACCGGCTCGCTCGCCACAGGATCGAGATGACCGCGCAGCAGGGCGCGTAGCTGCCGTTCACTCTCGACCCTTGATGCCAGCACCGGGTCTGCCGCGACGGCTGCCGCCACGCGGGCAGCGTCGGCGCCTGGCAGCTCGCCGTCGGCAAAGGCCATGAGTTCTTCGTTGGTCACGCTCACGCCGTTTCTCCCAATTCGCGCATCAGCGCCTCGCGGCCGCGGCCCAGGCGCGAGGTCAGGGTGCCTTGCGGCACGCCGATGATCTCGGCTGCTTCCTTGTACGAAAAGCCTTCGACCAGCACGAGCACTACCGCTTCGCGCTGTTCCTCGGGCAGCCGGGCGAGGGCGCGGCCGATATTGCCCAGTTCCACGAGGTTTTCCGCATCGCGGTCGCCGGCCATGCCCACGGTCGCACCTTCGTCTTCGTGAGCAAAAGTCTGCGAACGCCGCGTCCTTGCCCGTACTTCGTCGATCCATTGATTACGCATGATCCTGTAAACCCAAGCGTCAAGGCGGGTGCCCTCCTGCCACTGCTGGCGGGACTTGAGCGCGCGCTCGACCGTTTGCTGGCACAAGTCATCGGCGTCGGCCGCATCATGGGTCAGGCCGCGCGCGAACCGCCGCAGGCGCGGCAGCAGGGCTGTCAGCTCTTCACAGAAGCGGTTGTTGCTCATCGATTTCTCTTGCCTGGGGATGAAACGGATGGACAGCTGCGTTTCATCCCTGAGTGCTACGAAATTTCGCGACGGACAAGCTGATGCAACGACATGCCCTTATATTTCTCGTCCTGACGGCGGCGCTGATAGCGGCGCCGGTGCGTGCGCAACTGGGCGGCGCGATCGATCCGTTAGGCAATGCGGTGGGCCGGGTGGGGGATGCAGTCCGCGATATCGCCGCACCCGCTCTGGAGCCGCTGGGCGAGGCGGTCGGCGACGTGCGCAAGCTTGCACGCGAAAGGGTGCAGCGGCTGGCGCGGTTGGTTTCCGACCATGGCGACCGGGTGGAATGGGATGAGCAGCGTCAGCCTGCCGTGCGCGGCGAGGCACTGCTGATCGATCCCGACCCTGCCACGCTGGAAGTAGTGCGGCGGCAGGGTTACGCCGTGATCGAGCAAGGAACGCTGGGCGGGTTGGACGTGTCCTACGCGCGGCTGGGCGTGCCGTCCGGGGTTGCGCTGGCCAAGGCGGTGGAGGCTTTGCGCAAGGCGCTGCCTGGGCGTGAGATTACAGCGGATCAGCTTCATTTTCCCTCTGGCAAGAGCGCTAAAAATGCGTCGGGCACGGCATCGTCCAAGGCGCTGCCGCGGGGCGGTACGGTAGGCGTGATCGACGGCGGCATCGCTGTCTCGGATGCAGGGGCACGGCGCCTGGTTTCCCAGCATGCCTTTGCATCGGGGACGAAGGCCAGCGACCACGCCAGCGCCATCGCCTCGTTGCTGACCGGTGCAGGGACGGCGCGGATCTATGGTGCGGATGTCTATGGCAGCGATTCGGCGGGCGGTAATGCTCTGGCCATCGCCAAGGCACTGGGCTGGATGAAGGGGCAGGGTGTTCCGGTGGTCTCGATCAGCCTGGTGGGGCCTTCGAACCCGCTACTGGCGCGGGCGGTTGCGGCTGCGCAGGCCAAAGGTATGGTCATCGTCGCGGCAGTTGGCAACGACGGCGCCGCCGCGCCGCCAGCCTATCCGGCATCTTACCCGGGCGTAGTCGCGGTGACGGGCGTGGATGGAGCAGGCCGCGTACTGATCGAAGCGGGCCGCGCCACGCACCTCGATTACGCCGCGCCGGGGGCGGACATGTCCGCACTGGTGCCGGGCCGGGGCCGGGTGTCGCTGCGCGGAACGTCGTATGCTGCCCCTCTTGCTGCCTCGCGCATTGCTGCGCGGCTGGCGACGGGTGACGGCGCGCAGGGGCTCGGGCCCGTGGATGCCGAGGCGCTCAAGGGGACGCGGCGGACCGGGCGCGGGGTGCTCTGCAATATCTGTCGCTCGGGTCTTTAAAGAAAAAATCGGAAAAAATTGCATCCACCACGGATGAAAGTGAAAAGCCCACCCGTTCCTTCCTTCAGAGACCCCCGAGGCAGGACATCTGCTCCGGGATTGAACAACAAAGGAAGGAGCATACCCATGAACAAGCTCAACCTCGGCACCGCGCTTACCACTCTTGGTGCGACCCTCGCTCTCTTCGCGATGCCCGGTGTAGCCAACGCGCAGTTGCTGGGCGGTGGTGGACTTGGCGGCGGCGGCGGACTGGGCGGCTCGCTCGGCGGCGGCATCGGCGGTTCGCTGGGTGGCACCATGGGCAGCGTCGGCAGTTCGATCGATGGCGCCGCCAGCGGTGCCGGAGACATCAGCGCCTCGCGCGCTGGCCGCAGTGTTTCCTCGCGTGCCAATGGCAGCGGCAAGGCCAGCAAGTCGGTGAAGACCCCGCAGGCGGCAGCTCCCGACACTTCGACTGCGACTGGCGCGCTCGAAGGCGCCCGCTCACAGGCTGGCGGTCTGGTCGGCTCCACGCGTTCTGCAGCGGGCAATGCCGCCGGGTCCCTGAATTCGGCGAGCGGCAGCGCTTCCGGGGCGGGCACTGCAATGGGTTCGTTGACAGGCTCGGGCGCCAGCGGCTCGGCTTCGGGTTCTGGCACGGGTAGCCTGACAGGCGGCGCTCCAACGTTGCCGGTCGACGCAGCGGGCACTGCCTCGCAGGTTGCCGGCACCGCTACCGGCGCGGCGAGCGCTGCCCGTTCGGCCGCTGCCGAGAAGGCGCAGGGCGCCGGCAGCAAGGTGCGCGATACGGCAAACAGCGCATCGGACAGTTCGGCCTCCGGTTCGGGTAATGGCTCGGCCACGGCAACCGCTGGCAAGCGTAGCGCCACTGCGACGGGATCGGGCACCGGTTCGGCTTCGAAAAACGGCGCCGGTGGGTCGGTCGATCTGGGTGTGAGCGGCGGCGGCACCGAGCAGTAATCAACTTGGCCTGATCCGCCGCGTTACCATGCCCCCACCGACTGCGCGGCGGGGCAGCGCCCCCGGGAGACCCACTCTCTCCCGGGGGCGTTTTTGCGCGTTCGGGTAGAGAGAAACGCTGGCCGGCTTCAGGCCAGATAGCGTTCAATTTCCCGCCATGCGGCCAGCTTCGTTTCGCGCGGCATGCCTGCATATGCAGCGCTAGAGGAAGGCAGGTCGATCAAATGCCAGGTGCCGTCGGCCCCGGCCAACTGGCGTCTGCCGGCCTTCGCAGCCGTACCGCCGTTGAAGCCGATGGCGCGAAGCCGTGGCAACCTTTCTGCGAACGCCGCAAGGTTACGCAGCGTGGCGCTGCGTATCGCCGTGTCGAGGCTCCCCGTTCGCTGCGCGCTGGCGATGACATCCCAAAGCCCGACACCTCGCGCCTTCAGTCCCTCCAGTCTCCGGGCGTAGGGCAAGCGGGGAAAGTCCGCTTCCCCAAGCACTTCGCCGATGAGCCACCAGAATGCATTGGTCGGGTGGGCATAATATTCCCCCGCCGCCAGCGAACGCTCGCCGGGCAGGCTACCGAGCAGGAGCAAGCGCGTATTGCCGTCGACACTGGGCGGAAATGCGGATTTCAAGATCGGCTCTGGCATGATGCTCGCTGCTTTGCCGATTGTCCTGCACCATCACATGCCGGGACCAAACATCTCGCGCTTGGTTCTGCTTTCCCGGTACGACTAGGTCTGTAGGAAGTAGTATTTTGCGGCGGACAACAGGGCTGGCTGGTGGGTGGACACCGCGTTCGGCTGATCGCTATTCCATCGAAGGGCTGTCAATGTCTCAGGATCACCTGAGACATCTCGCACCGGCAGCATGGCGGAGACGGAGAGATTCGAACTCTCGGTGCCCCCTTAAGGGCACGACGGTTTAGCAAACCGCTGGTTTCAGCCACTCACCCACGTCTCCGAGTGCGGCTCAGGCGGGCCCTATAGCGAGACGTATGGAGGGCGGCAAGAGGCGATCAGCGAACAAATGTCGATTTCCGAAAAAGCCCCGGAAACCGGCGTTTGTCGATTCAGCCTGCCGCAAAACAGACTCATGTCGTCGCCCGTTCATTGCGAGGTCAGGCGCGGTGGATTCTTGTGGGATGGCACCATTTTGGCCGCGCACGGGGCGCGGGGTGGGGAATCGCTGGCGACAGGCCGGCAACGCAGGGCAGTACGCCACGGAAGGGTCTCTCATGACGAACCGCAAGAATATCATCGAAGCGGGCGCAAAGGCCGAACGTCGCCGACCGGTCGTTGCTCCGCTCATCGCCGCAGTTTCGGCGCTGCTGGCGGTGATCACGCCGCTGGCGCCGGCGATGGCGCAAGTCACGACGGTCGATCCCGATGCGGCGATCGATGCGGACATCAACCGGGGCACCACTTACTCGGCTGCCCCGCAGGCGGCGCCCGGCAACGGCACGCCGATCGAGGCTCCGGCGACCGACTGGAACGGCCAGCCGGTGCCGGCCACGCCCGTGCCTTCGCCCACTACCCCGCCAGCGGTGGTGGCCGGTGACAGCAGTTCAACTTACCGCGAAGATGACCTGATCGGCGCCGCCGAGGGTGTCTTTGGCAAGGGCGCCAAGGGCGTTGCCGATATCATCCGCGACCTGCTGGCCAAGCAGGGCGAACCCAACGCCTATATCGTCGGGCGCGAGGCGGGCGGCGCCATTGCCGTGGGTCTGCGCTACGGTTCGGGCACGATGCACCACAAGGTCGAGGGTGAACGCCCCGTCTACTGGACCGGCCCGTCGATCGGCTTCGATGCCGGTGCCAATGCCGGCAGCGCCTTCGTGCTGGTCTACAATCTGTACGACACGCAGGACCTGTACCACCGCTTCGGCGCGGGTGAGGGGCAGGCCTATCTGATCGGCGGATTCACTGTCAGCTACCTGCGGCGCGGTAACACCGTGCTCATCCCGGTACGCGCCGGTGCAGGCCTGCGACTGGGCGCGAACATCGGCTATATGAAGTTCTCCGAGAAGCAGCGCTGGCTGCCGTTCTGACAAGGTTTTACGCCCGGCTCGACAGGGCCGGGCGTAATCTTGTTGCGCTCCACAAGACTTTGCGCACTCGGGTGTTGCGCTGCCCGGCCAGCGAGGTTATTGGCCGCCCGCCATGCTCAATGACCTCAAGCAACAGCCCGCCGACGCGCTCCTCGCGCTGATCAAGCTCCACAACTCGGACCCGCGTGCCGACAAGATCGACCTCGGTGTCGGCGTGTATCGGACGGGGCAGGGCGATACGCCCGTGTTCGCCGCGATCAAGGCCGCCGAAGCGAAGCTCGTCGCCGAGCAGGACTCCAAGGCATACCTTGGTCCCGAGGGCGACATGGGCTTCGTAGAGGCGCTCATGCCTTATATCTTCGGTAAGCAGGACCCCGCAATGGGCGGCCGCATCGAAGGTATGCAGACCCCCGGCGGCACCGGCTCGCTGCGCCTCGCGCTCGCGATGGTGAAGCGTGCGGGCTACAACCGCGTCATCGTCGGCAAGCCCAGCTGGCCCAACCACAACCAGATCTGCGCCGACCTCGGCCTCGAAGTGTTCGAATTCAACCACGCCGCCGCTGACGGCTCGACCGATATGGATGCCCTGCGCGGCGCGCTTGGCCAGGCGCAGGCCGGCGACGCCATCCTGCTGCACGGGTGCTGCCACAACCCCACCGGCATCGACTACACCAATGCCGAATGGGACGAGATCGCCGGTCTGATCCTGGACAGCAAGGTGCTGCCGATCCTCGACCTGGCCTATCAGGGTCTGGGCCAGGGCATGGAGGAGGACGCTTACGGCGTTCGCCGCGTGCTGGCCGCAGTGCCGGAAGCGCTGGTCTGCTATTCGTGCGACAAGAACTTCGGTCTCTACCGCGACCGTGTTGGCGCGCTCTATGCGATGGTCGTCGATCCGGCGGACCTGACCCGCGTGATGTCGAACGGCCACGCACTCGCCCGTGCCAACTGGTCGCAGCCGCCAGATCACGGCGCTGCCGCAGTGCGCCTCGTCCTTGCGGACGAAGCCCTGACCGCGCAGTGGCTCGATGAAGTCGCCGAGATGTGCGAGCGCATGCGCCAGGTGCGCGCGGCCCTGGCTGCGGCCGGCAAGACCGGCGGTGTCGACCTGACCCCGATCGGCAGCCAGAACGGCATGTTCTCGATCATCCCGTTCACGCCCGAGCAGGTGCAGGAAATGCGTTCGAAGCACGGCGTCTATTTCGCCGCTTCGGGCCGCATCGCCGTGGCCGGCCTCACCGCCGCCAACATCGACAAGTTCATTGCTGCCGTCGCGGACGTGACAGCCTGACATGAACCGTCAGCCGGTTCTCGAAGGAAGCCGGCTGACGCTACGGCCCCTGGTCCCTGAGGATTGGGAGGCGTTGTTCGCGCTCGCTCGCGATCCCGCGATATGGGCCGTGCACCCCGCACATGACCGCTGGCAGGAGCCGGTGTTCCGCCAGTTCTTCGACGAGGGGCTGGCCAGCGGCGGCGCGCTGGTTGTTATCGACAACGCCAGCGGCGAGATCGCCGGCTCGACCCGCTATGGTGTGGCCGAGGCGGAAGCGCCCGGTGAGATCGAGATCGGCTGGTCGTTCCTGGCCCGCAAGTATTGGGGCGGGGGCTATAACGCCGAATTCAAGCGCCTGATGCTCGCCCATGCGCTAGCGCATTTCGACCGGGTGATCTTCCAGGTCGGCGCCGACAACGTCGTTTCACGCAGGGCCATGGCCAACATTGGCGGCATCCTGACCGACCGCACCCGCAGTTTCGAACGCGGCGGGGCCATGGTCGAGCATGTGATCTTCGAGATCACCCGCGAGAGTTTCGCGAAGGGCCCGCTGGCGATATCCTGAAACTGGCCGGGTTGCTTTCCTTCAGAACAATTCCTCGTCCAGCGCCATGACCGGCTCAGGGCCGGCTGCGATCCGGGCCGCGTGCAGGGCGGCGCGGGGGAGCATGTAAGTGGCATAGTAGCGGGCCATCGCGGCGTAAGCCTGCGGCGTGCGGGTGGCGCCCAGCGCCGGGGAGGCGGCCAGGATACGCAGCCACATCCAGCCCAGCGAAACCAGCGCGAAAAGATTGAGGTACTCGGTTGCGGCCGCGCCCAGCCGGTCTGTGTCGCCGGCGGCTGCGGCGATGGTCTCGCTCGCGGTTTCGAGCAGGGCCAGCGCTTCGCGCATCTGCGCGGCAAGAGGATCGGCGAGCGCCGGGTCGGCCTTGCCGAGGTCGGCGGCGATCATGTCCAGATAGGCGCGCAAGGGGGCGCCGCCTTCCATCGTTACCTTGCGCGAGACAAGGTCCATGGCCTGCACGCCGTTGGTGCCTTCGTAGATCTGGGTGATGCGCGCGTCGCGCACGAACTGCTCCATCCCGGCCTCGTGGATGTAGCCGTGACCGCCGAAGACCTGCTGGGCCAGCACCGTTGTCTCGAAGCCGAAGTCGGTGAAGGCGGCCTTGATGACCGGGGTGAGCAGCGCGACGTCGGCATGGGCGGCTGCGCTGACCACCGGATCGGGGTGGCGATCGGCCACATCCATGCGGATCGCGGTCCAGGCCGCCAGTGCACGGGCGGGTTCGACGAAGGCGCGGCCTGCGAGCAGCATCTTGCGCACGTCGGCATGGGCGATGATCGGCACCGGGCCGCTGCCGTCGGCGCCGCGTCCCTGCAGGCGCTCGCGGGCGTAAGTGACGGCGGCTTGGGTTGCGGCATCGGCGAGGCCAAGGCCCTGGATGCCGACGAAGAGGCGCTCGGCGTTCATCATCGTAAACATCGCATTCAGCCCGCGCCCGGCCTCGCCAACCAGCCAGCCGGTGGCGCCGTCGTAGTTCATGACGCAGGTTGGCTGGGCGTGGATGCCCATCTTGTGTTCCAGCGCCCCCACCGACATGGCATTGCGCATTGTCCAGTCACCGGCTTCCCCCGGCAGGAGCTTGGGGACGAGGAACAGGCTGATGCCCTTCACGCCCGCAGGGGCATCGGGCAGGCGCGCAAGGACGAGGTGGACGACGTTGTTGCCGAAGTCCTGATCGCCCGAGGAAATGAAGATCTTGGTGCCGATGATGGAGTAGCTGCCATCGTCGCGCGGGTCGGCGCGGGTGCGCAGCAAGCCCAGGTCGGTGCCTGCAGAAGCCTCGGTCAAGGCCATGGCGCCGCACCATTCGCCGGTAACCAGCTTTTCGAGATAGATCGCCTTGAGTTCGTCGGAGCCGTGTGCGGCCAGTGCCTCGGCCGCGCCGCGCGTCAGGCCGGGGAAAAGCCCGAACGACAGGTTCGCGGCCGAGACCATCTCGTCGAGCATGATCTGAACCGTGCGCGGCAGGCCCTGGCCGCCGAATGCGGGGTCGCCTGCAAGGCCGGACCAGCCCGCTGCGACGAATTCGGCGTAAGCCTCCGCGAAGCCGGGGGCAGTAATCACCTTGCCGTCGACCAGCTTCGATCCTGCCGCATCGCCCGGCAGGTTTAGCGGGGCGAGGCGTTCGGCGCACATGCGCCCGGCCACCGTCAGCACTTCAGCGGCGAGGTCGGCGCTGGCGTCCTCGAAGCCGGGAAGCTGCGCCATCTGGGCATCGAAGTCGAGCACATGCTCCAGCAGAAACCGCATCGTCGCGACGGGGGGCTGGTACGCTGCGGGCATGGTTGTCTCCGGTCTTCGACTGCTTGCGCTGGATGCAGGTTTCATTGTACCAAACGATCGTTACAATCAAGAGCGAGTGCCCGTTTGACCGTCAAAGTCGCCACCCTGCGCGAAGAGGAAGTGCTGGCTGCCGCTGCTGCGCTGTTCGCCGCGCGGGGATTCGCTGCGACCAGCATTCGGGACATCGGCGAGCGGGTGGGGCTGCTGGGCGGATCGCTCTATCATTACATCAAGAGCAAGGACGCGCTGTTCATCCGCATCCATGATCGCGCTCTGCAATCGGCCGAGGATCGCATTCACGCGGCGATCGCGGGGTTGGAGGATCCTTCGCAGGCCTTGGCGACGGCGTGCCGGGTGCTGCTGGAAATCCAGCTCGACCCGGCTTCGTTGACGATGCCTTTGATGAATGATTTTCGCGCCGTGCCCGAAAGCGTTCGGGTGCAACTGGTGGAACGGCGCGATGCCTTCGAGCAGGTGTTTGCCGATCTGGTGGAGGCCGCGCCCCTGCCGGCGGGCGTGGACCGGGCGGTCTATCGCATCCTGCTGCTGACCACGCTCAACACCGCGAGCACCTGGTATCGGCCGGGGCGCCTCAGCCTGGACGAGGTCGCGAGGCAGATATTGCGGGTCTATTCGGTCGAAGGGTAGCGGGGCTTGTTGCGCTACTTGCTTTCGCGCTCGACCACCCGGCACAGGCCTTCCTGCGCAACGCTGGCGATCAGCTTGCCTGCCCGGTCGTAGATCGAACCGCGCGCAAAGCCTCTCGCATGGCCGGCCCAGGGGCTGTCCATCGCATAGAGCAACCAGTCATCCACCTGCGGGGTGGAATGGAACCACACCGCATGGTCGAGGCTGGCAACCTGCAGGCCGGGCGCGAAGAAATTGGATTTGTGAGGCAGCACCGCCGTGCCGACCAGCGCAAAGTCGCTGGCATAGGCAAGGACGGTGCGGCTTAGGGCATCATCCGCCTGCATCGGCGCGGCGAGGCGGAACCACAGGAACTGGCGCGGCGTACCGGAACCTTCGCTCGCCGGCGGGCCGGGCCGGATTTCGAACGCGGCAAGTCGGTCGAGCATGGCCTGCGGAAACTTTTGCCCTGCGGCGGAAAGGGCGGAGGCGAAATCCGGGCACTGCTCCGGCCCCGGCACCGGCGGCATCGCGGCGGCATGGGCAAAGCCCTCTTCGCGGCGGTGGAACGAGGCGGCGAGGTTGAGGATCGGCTTGCCGCCCTGCATGGCGACGACGCGGCGGTTGGCGAAACTGCCTCCGTCGAAATCGCGCAAGGTCCGGTAGATGATGGGGCGCGCGGTGTCGCCTGCCCGCAGGAAGTAGGCGTGGAGCGAGTGGGCCTGCCGCTCATCGCCCACGCTGCGGACGGCAGCGGCGAGCGCCTGCGCGACCACTTGCCCCCCGAACACGCGGCCCGGCCCTTCGGCGGCGGGGGCGCCCCGGTAAAGATCGGTGTCGATCTCCTCGACCTCCAGCAGGGTACGCAGTTCGGCTACGGCTTCAGTCATGCGGGGCTTCCTCCACGGGCTTTACCGGCGTGCCGGCTAGCCAGGCCTGCGCCTGCCGGTCGATCGAGAGCAGTTCGTCCAGCGTCTGCTCGATCGCGCGCTTCTGCTTGCGCAAGTCGGAGATCCGGTCGCCCACACGGGTGCGCAGGGCGCGAACCTGTTCGTGGTGCTCCGGGTCGACGTCGTAGAGGTCGAGAAATTCCTTGATCTCGCGGATCGAGAAACCCAGCCGCTTGCCGCGCAGGATCAGCTGCATCCGGCCGATCTCACGCCGCGAATAGATGCGCGTGGTGCCCACCCGCTGCGGCGAGATCAGGCCCTTGTCCTCGTAGAATCGCAAGGTGCGCATGGTGACGCCAAGCTGGGTGGCCGCATCCTGGATGCCGATCATCTCGGGAGGGTCGGCGGCCGGGGCAGGAGACAGGTTCAACCTGCCTGCCCGCCAGCACGCCGGGCCGTTTCCTCGGCAGCGAGGTCCTTCTTCGACAGCTTGCCGATCATCGTCTTCGGCAGCGATTCCCGAAACTCGACCGAGGATGGAATCTCGATCTTGTTCAGCCGCTCGCGCAGGAAGGCGAGCAATGTTTCTTCGTCCAAGATATCCCCCGGATGCAATGCCACGAACGCCTTGGGGGACTGTCCCCTATAGGCATCCGGCACGCCGATCACCGCCGCCTCCCAGACCATCGGATGCTCATAGAGCGCCTCTTCGATGATCCGGGGATAGACGTTGTAGCCCCCGCACAGGATCACGTCCTTGATCCTGTCGACAAGGAACAGATAGCCGTCCTCGTCGAGATAGCCAATGTCTCCCGTGCGCAGGGCGCCGTAGATGAACGTTTTTTCGCTTTCTTCCGGGCGGTTCCAGTAGCCTTTCATGATCTGCGGGCCGCGCGCGCAGACCTCGCCCTTCTCGCCCGGCAGGCAAGTGCGGGTGGGTTCGTTCGGATCGCGGATTTCCAGCTGGGTGCCGGGGAAGGCGGGGCCGCAGGAGTTGTCCTTGACCAGCCCTTCCAGCGGGTTGCAGGCGATGATCGGGCTGGCTTCCGACAGGCCGTAGCCTTCCACCACGTTGACGCCGGTCTTCGTCTCGAACTCGCGGCGCACTTCGAGGGGCAGGGGGGCACCGCCCGAGATGCACACGCGCACATTGTCGAACTCGCCGTGAAGCTGCTGGCCGTTGAGCGCGGTGTAGAGCGTGGGCACCCCGAAGAACTGCGTGGGCCTGGTGCGCTTGGCAGTGGCGAGGAAGGATTTCATCTCGAAGCGCGGCAGCAGGATCATCTCGGCGGCGGTGTCCACCGAATAGTTCAGCACCGTGGTCAGCGCGAAGACGTGGAACAGCGGCAGGACGCCCAGCGTGCGCTCCTGCTTGTCGGGCATATGGCCGACATGGGCAATCATCTGCGCCGAGTTGGCGGCAAGGTTGGCATGGCTGAGCATCGCCCCCTTGGGCACGCCGGTGGTGCCGCCGGTATATTGCAGCACCGCGAGATCGTTCGGGGATCGCTCCACCGGATCTGGCTGGGCATCGCGGGCGATGAGGTTCTCGAACCGGGCATAGCGCAGGTCGTGCGGCTCGTGGGCGATGTCGGCGCGCTTGAACAGCAGGAAGGCGCGGCGCTTGAAGGCGGGCAGCACGTCGGCGAAGGGGCAGACGATCACGCGCTTGAGGCAGGTCTTGCCGACCAGCGGCTCCAGCTTGGGCAGGCATAGCGCAAGGTCGGTGGCGATCATCACCTCGCAGCCGGAATCCTCGACCTGATGGGCCATCTCGCGCTCGGTGTAGAGCGGGTTGAAGTTCACCACGACCGCCCCGATCCGCAGGACTGCGAAGTAGCAGATCACATAGTAAGGCGTATTGGGCAGGCACAGCCCGACCCGCGTGCCCTTGACCACGCCAAGGTCCTGCAGTCCGCGAGCGGCGCGCCGGGAAAGCGCGCCGATCTCGGCATAAGTCCACTTTCGGCCCATGAAGTCGATCGCCGGCCAGGCGCCGTGGGCGTCCACGGCATGGTCGAGCAGGTCGGTCAGCAGACGCGGCGCGATCGGCGGCATCTCGTCCGCATGTTGGGTGGGGGAAGCGGGTGCGACCCCGCCGATCGTCGCCGCGTCATTCATCAGAAGGCCATCCTTGCACCGAGGGAAAATACGAGCGCCGAGGCATTCTCGAGCGTGCCGTTGGTGATCACCGGGGTCTGCACCGGGGTTCCTGCATAGGCGGCCGTGATGCGGTCGATGCTGGCGTCCTTGAAGGTGATGTACGATGCCGCTGCGTCGATGGTGAACGCCTTGCTCATGGCGTAGCTGGTGCCTGCCGAGAAGTTCCAGCGGTTGCTGTCAGGCACGCGCGCGTCGCGGTTGCCGTTCTGGGTGGGGGTCTGGCCGCGCTGGAAGCCGGTGCGCACCGTCCACTGCGGGGTTACGTCGTAATCGAGGCCCATCGCCCAGGTCCAGGTGTTGCGGTAGTTTTCGGGGATCGCGGTGTTGAGCGGGGCGCCGATGTCGATCGTATCGAATTCGCTCCAGCCCATGCGCACGATCTGCCCGTTGAAGGTCAGCTTGGGGCTGAGCTGCGCGCGCACGCCGGCGATCGCCTGCCACGGGGTGCTGAACTGGGCCTTGGCATTGATGACGGCGTTCTGCCCGGCAAGCGGCCCCTGAAGGCCCTCGATCGTCACGGTGCCGTCCAGCTTGTGCTTGATCGCGGACTTGTAGGCGAAGCCCAGCGTTACCGGGCCTTCGTGGATCTGCACACCGGCAGACCAGCCCACATCCCAGCCCTTGCCCTTCAAGTTCTGGTGCCCGTCCGGCAGCAGCGGCGAGAGGTTGGGCAGGTAGTTGCCGAGCGAGGCGTCGACATGCTCGATATTGGCGGCGGCGCCTACGCGCAGCCAGTCGGTCACCGCGACGGCGACGCTGGGCTGGATGTCGAAGGTGCGCAGCTTGGTCTTGTCGGCGGAATAACGCGCCCAGCTGTCGGCATCGTAGTCGGTGGTGAACGAATAAGGTGCGGTTACCGCGAGGCCAACGGCCACTTTGCCGAAGCCGTAAGCGACGGCGCCTGAAGGCAGGATGCCGTTGTTGATCGGGTTCTGCGCACGCGGATCGCCGCCGACCGGGGCAGCCGGCCGGCCCGGGCGCACGATCACGGTGCCGTTATCTACCACGTCGCCGCGCGGGCGGATGAAGCTGGCGCGCACGGAGGCTTCGCCGCCCTGCAGGTCGGCGATCGAAGCGGGGTTCCACCACAGCGAATCGACGCCGGTATCGGCAGCCTCGCCGGAGAAGGCACGGCCCTGTCCGCGCACGGACTGCTCCTGAAGGTAGAACGCCTGCGCATGGGCAGCCCCGGCATAGGCGAAGGCGATCAGACTGGTCGCGCTGGCCAGCAGGATGCGGCCGGACTTGGTATTCATGAGGTACTCTCCCAGTGGTGTCGGCCTTGCTCTGGCAATGACCACATTGTCGGTAACGCTATCGGTATTGGGGCGGACCTTCACTTGATCCGGTTCCATGTCTGCGTCTTGCACAAGGGCCAGACGATGCAGCCCTTCAGTTTGAGGCTGTCAGGGCCGGCGGGGGTGATCGTGGCCTTGTAGGTGCCGCCGTCCTCGGGGTTGTAGATCGAGCCGCCGGTCCACGCGTCGCCGTCCAGCTTGAAGCCGCCGACGATCTGCAGGCCCTTGAGCTTGCGGTCGCGCTTGGAGGTGTCCTTGTTGTTGACGTCCTTCAGTTCGGGATTGGTCTTGATGTGGTCCGACGACATCAGCCTGCCGCAGATCGAGCCGCCGCAGCGGGCGATCTCGACGACGCCGTTCTTCGAAGGGGTGCGCCAGGTTCCCAGCACCGAATCCGCATTCGCGGCGAGGGCAGGAACCGAACAGCAGGCAGCGGCAACCAAAGCCAGCGCCAGGGGTTTCATCACGTGCATTCGAGCGACCTCTCCATCTCTCTACCCGTGTTCGCTTATGTGCCTGGATCCGCCCCTTTTCATGAAGGTGGCTGTTCGATCCCGACCGGAACAAGAATCGGTCTAACCCAAAATTTGCTTGACGTATAGGGAAAGAATTGCACCTTTAGGGAAGACGTTCACGAGGAACGAGGATCGTAACGGATTCGGTATTAACCGAGCCGGTCCGCCCATGGAGAGAATGCATGCAAAGCGTCGTGATCGCGGGATACGCCCGCTCGCCGTTTCACCTTGCCGGCAAGGGCGCACTTGCCCGCGTCCGCCCCGATGACCTTGCCGCGCAGGTCATTCGCGGGCTGATCGGCAAGACCGGCGTCGAGCCTGCCGATATCGAGGATATCATCCTCGGCTGCGCCTTCCCGGAAGGCGAGCAGGGCCTCAACGTGGCGCGTCTGATCGGCCTGCTGGCGGACCTGCCGATCTCCGTCGGCGGCATGACGGTGAACCGGTTCTGCGGCTCGTCGATGAGCGCGATCCACATTGCCATGGGCCAGATCGCCATTGGCGCGGGCGAGGTGTTCGTCTGCGCCGGTGTCGAATCGATGAGCCGGGTGCCGATGATGGGCTTCAACCCGCTGCCCAACCCAGTGCTGGCGAAAAAGAGTGCTGCCTACATGGGCATGGGCGATACGGCCGAGAACGTCGCCGCCAAGTACCAGATTTCGCGCGGCGATCAGGAAGCGCTTGCGGTGGAGAGCCAGAACAAGGCCGCCTCTGCCCGCGCCGAGGGCCGTCTGAACGACGAGATCGTGCCGATCGAAACCAAGGCCGGAACGGTAAGCGAGGATGGCACCATCCGCCCCGATACCACCGCCGAGGCGCTGGCAGGACTGAAGCCCGCGTTCGATGCCCAGGGCTCGGTGACGGCCGGCACGTCCTCGCCGCTGACCGATGGGGCTAGCGCCGTTCTCGTCACGACCGAGGATTATGCGCGCGCCCATGGCCTGCCGATCCTTGCCCGTATCAAGTCGGTCGCGATCTCGGGCTGCGCGCCCGAGACGATGGGACTTGGCCCGATCCTCTCCAGCCAGAAGGCATTGCAGCGGGCCGGGATTTCCGCCGCCGATCTTGACGTGGTGGAACTGAACGAGGCTTTCGCCAGCCAGGCACTTGCCTGCATCAAGGACCTGGGGCTGGACCGCGCCAAGGTGAACATCGACGGCGGCGCGATCGCCATCGGCCACCCGCTGGGCGCAACCGGGGCGCGGATCGTCGGCAAGGCGGCCTCGCTGCTCAAGCGTGAGGGCGGCAGGTACGCGCTCGCCAGTCAGTGCATCGGCGGCGGGCAGGGCATCGCCACCGTTCTGGAGGCCGTGGAATGAGCGACACGATCAGGAAAGTCTGCGTAATCGGGGCCGGCACCATGGGCGCCGGGATCGCTGCGCAGGTTGCCAATGCGGGCGTGCCGGTGCTGCTGCTGGATATCGTCCCCAAGGATGCCGGGAACCGTAATGCCATCGCCGAGGGTGCGGTGGCCAAGATGCTCAAGACCGAACCCGCCCCGTTCATGAGCAAGTCTGCCGCCAAACTGGTCGAAACCGGCAACATCGAGGATCACCTTGAAAAGATTGCCGAATGCGACTGGGTGATCGAGGCCGTCATCGAACGGCTCGACATCAAACAAGGTCTCTACGCGAAAATCGAGGCGGTGAAGCGTGATGGGACGGCGGTGTCGTCCAACACCTCGACGATCCCGCTCGGCCAGCTAGTAGAAGGGCGTTCGGCGGCGTTCCAGCGTGACTTCCTCATCACCCATTTCTTCAACCCGCCGCGCTATATGCGCCTGCTGGAGATCGTCACCGGGCCTGCGACCGACACTGCCATCGCTGCGAAAGTCGAGCATTTTTCCGACGCCGCGCTGGGCAAGACGGTGGTTCGCGCCAACGATACGCCGGGCTTCATTGCCAACCGCATCGGCACTTACTGGATTCAGCTGGGCCTCAATGCAGCGTTCGACATGGGGCTTACCGTCGAGTTGGCGGATGCCATTGCCGGCAAGCCGATGGGCGTGCCCAAGACCGGGATTTTCGGCCTTGTCGACCTCGTCGGCATCGATCTCATGCCGCATCTGCAGGCCAGTCTGACCTCGACTTTGCCCAAGGACGATCCGTACCACGCCATCGCCCGGACCATGCCGCTGATCGAGAAGATGATCGGCGAGGGCTACACCGGCCGCAAAGGCAAGGGCGGTTTCTACCGTCTTAACAAGGAGATGGGCCGCCGCAAGGAAACCATCGACCTGGCGAGCGGCGAGTACCGCGAAACCATTCGCGCCTTCGGCCCCTCAGGCGCGGCGGGCAAGGGTGATCTTCGCGCTCTGGTCGAAACCAAGGGCAAGATCGGCGACTATGCCTGGGCCGTGCTGGGCGGGACGCTGGCCTATGCGGCTGCCCTCGTGCCTTCGGCGGCGGGCGACGTGGTGGCCATCGATGACGCGATGAAGCTGGGCTACAACTGGAAGGCCGGCCCCTTCGAAATGATCGACAAGCTGGGCGCCGACTGGCTGGCTCAGCGACTTGAATCCGAAGGGAAACCCGTTCCCGAAATCCTGAAGATCGCAGGGGACCGGACGTTCTACAGGGTGGAAGACGGCAAGCGGCAGTACCTCGACCTTGACGGCACCTACCATGACATCAGGCGCCCCGAAGGCGTCCTGAAGCTGTCCGACATCAAGCTGGCGTCGAAGCCGCTGCTCAAGAACGGTTCCGCCGCACTTTGGGACGTGGGTGACGGGGTTGTCGCCCTCGAATTCACCGGCAAGATGAACGCGCTCGACGGCGATGTTATGAAGCTGATCGTCGAGGCGATCCCGCTGGTGAAGGCAAAGTACAAAGCGCTTGTCGTATATAACGATGCCGACAGTTTCTCGGCTGGAGCCAATCTGGGCCTCGCCCTTTTCGCGGTGAACATCGCCGCATGGGGCGAGATCGAGAAGCTGATCGCGGGCGGCCAGATGGCGTACAAGGGCCTCAAATACGCGCCGTTCCCGGTGGTCGGCGCGCCGGCGGGCCTCGCCGTGGGCGGCGGGTGCGAAATCCTGCTCCACTGCGACGCGGTGCAGGCCCATGCCGAACTGTACATGGGCCTCGTCGAATGCGGCGTCGGCCTGATCCCCGGCTGGGGCGGTAATGGCGAGATGCTGGACCGCTGGCAGAAGAACAGGGGTATGCCCAAGGGCCCGATGCCGGCCGTCGCCAAGGTGTTCGAGACGGTCTCCACCGCCTCGGTTTCGCGCTCGGCGGCGCAGGCGAAGGAACTGCTGTTCCTGCGCGCCGACGACGGGGTGACCATGAACCGTGACCGCCTGCTCTACGATGCCAAGCAGAAGGCGCTTTCGCTGGTCGAAGGCTATACGGCGCCCGAGGCTCCGACTTTCCGCCTGCCGGGCGAAAGTGGCCGAACCGCGCTGGGCATGGCGGCCGAAGGCTTCCACAAGCAGGGCAAGGCGACCGACTACGACATGGTCGTCTCGGCTGCTCTGGCCGGGGTGCTTTCGGGCGGCGAGGCGGACCTTGTCGACACCGTCAGCGAAGCCGAACTGCTCAAGCTGGAGCGCGAGACCTTCATGCGACTGGTGCGGGAACCGCGCTCGATCGCGCGGGTCGAGCATATGCTCGAAACCGGCAAGCCGCTGCGTAATTGATGTTTGACGGTGAGTGATCCGGCCACCCCCGACCCGTCATTCCCGCGAAGGGTGGGAACCCATCTGATGAAGGCTCGAATGGCGAGCACGTCAGTTGGGTCCCCGCCTTCGCGGGGATGACAAAGCTAGGTTCAGGGTGGTTTCAAGGATTGCCGCACCGACCCCGAGGAGAGTGACAAAATGCAGGTCTATGAAGCGCCCTTGCGCGACATGCGGTTCGTGATCCACGAACTCCACCAGAACGATGGCTTCGGTAACATCGAGGCTCTTGCCGAGTTCACCCCCGACCTTGTCGACGCGGTGCTGGAAGAAGCGGCCAAGGTGGCGACCGAGGTGCTGCTGCCCCTCAACCGCTCCGGCGACATCGAGGGTTGCACCCTTGAAAACGGCGTCGTGCGCACCCCCAAGGGCTTCAAGGAAGCCTACGAGATGTTCCGCGAAGGCGGCTGGTGCGCGCTGGCGTCGGACCCCGAATGGGGCGGACAGGGCCTGCCCGAGACGGTCAACAAGATGACCGAGGAGATGATCTGCTCGGCCAACCTTTCGTTCAGCCTCTATCCGGGGCTGACTCACGGTGCGACGACCGCGATCGAGGGCTATGCCAGCGACGAACTGAAAGCGTTCTATCTGCCCAAGATGGTCTCGGGCGACTGGTCCGGCACGATGTGCCTGACCGAGCCGCATTGCGGCACCGATCTTGGCATGCTGCGCACCAAGGCCGTCCCCCAGGGTGACGACAGCTACAAGCTCAGCGGATCCAAGATATTCATCTCGGCAGGCGAGCATGACCTGACCGAGAACATCGTCCACCTCGTCCTCGCGCGGCTTCCCGATGCGCCTGAAGGGGTGAAGGGCATCAGCCTGTTCATCGTGCCCAAGTACTTGCCGAAAGACGATGGCACTCCCGGTCCCTCCAACGGCGTGTCGGTGGCGGCGATCGAGCACAAGATGGGTCTGAAGGCCTCGGCGACCTGTCAGCTCAACTTCGACGATTCCACCGGTTGGCTGGTCGGCAAGCCTCACAAGGGCATGGAGGCGATGTTCACGATGATGAACACCGAACGCGTTTCGGTGGGCGTGCAGGGACTTGGCGTGGGCGAGGCGGCTTATCAATCGGCCGTGTGGTATGCGAAGGACCGCCTGCAGGGCCGTTCGCTCTCAGGCGTGAAGAACCCCAAGGGACCGGCCGATCCGATCATCGTCCACCCGGACGTGCGCCGGATGTTGATGACGATGCGCGCCTATAACGAAGGCTGCCGCGCGCTTGGCGGCTGGGTCAGCCGGGCGCTGGATGCCGAGCGGTACTCCACCGATCCCGAGGTCAAGCAGCGCGCCGCAGACTTCATCGCGCTGATGACGCCGGTGGTGAAAGCGCTGTTCACCGACCTCGGCTATGAGAACGCCAACCTGGCAGTGCAGGTCTACGGCGGTCACGGCTATATCGCTGAAAGCGGCGTGGAGCAGTACGTGCGCGATGGCCGTATCGCCATGATCTATGAAGGCACCAACGGCATTCAGGCGCTCGACCTTGTCGGCCGCAAGCTGCCCGCGCATATGGGCCGCAACTTGCGCAGCTTCTTCCACCCGGTCTCGCAGTTTATCGAGGCGAACAAGGACGACGAGCAGTTCAAGCCGATGATCGAGGCGCTGGAAAAGGCCTTCGGGGCGCTCCAGCTCTCCACCGCGACGATTGCCCAGAAGGGCCTGAAAGACCCCGAGGAAGCCGGCGCGGCGGCGACCGATTACCTGCGCCTGACGGGTCTGGTGGCGATGGCGTTCTGCTTTGCGCAATCAGCGCTGATCGCGCGGGACAAACTGGCGGGCGGCAGCGACGAGGCCGGGTTCTACAAGGCCAAGCTGACGACCGCGCAGTTCTACTTCGACCGCATCCTGCCGCAGGCGACGACTGCGTTCCTGGCGATCAAGGCGGGCAAGGCGTCGATGATGGCGCTGGACGCCGAGGCGTTCTGATCGGGCGGGGCGGCTTCGCCCCGCTTGACTGCCAAGGCCCACCCTTCCTGCAAACGGGAGGGGTGGGCCTTTCAGTTTCAGACCAGTTCCGGTTCCGAGCGCATCATCAGCCCTTCGGCCATGCGGTCCGCCACCACCGGCGGAGGCAGGCCGCCATCTGCCGCCGCTTCGAGAATTTCGCGGGTGCGCGGGCCGATCTCCAGCACGCGGGCGCGGACCTGGTCGGCGCTTTCGCTCAGGTATTCGGCGGCGACGTTGATGATGCCGCCCGCATTGACCACGTAATCGGGCGCGTAGGATATACCGCGCGCCATCAGCGCCTGCGCCATGTGCGGCACTGCGAGCTGGTTGTTGGCGGCGCCGCACACGACGCCCGCGCGCAGTGCGGCCACGGTCGCGTCGTCCAGCGCGCCGCCCAGCGCACAAGGTGCGAAGACCTGTGCGTCGACGTCGGCAACCGCGTCGATCGGCACGATGTGCGCGCCGGTTTCCTCGGCAAGACGGGCGCAGCGCAAGGGATCGATATCGGCGATGACAAGGCGGGCGCCGTCCGCCGCGAGCAGGCGGGCAAGCCCGGCGCCCACGTTACCCACGCCCAGCACCGAAACGGTCACGCCCGAGAGCGAGCTGCCGAAGCGGAATGCCACCGCTTCCTTCATCGCTTCGAACACGCCCAATGCCGTCCAGGGCGAAGGGTCTCCACCGGCAAGGCCCGGCAGCGCCGTGCGCCCGGCGACGTGGGCGGTCTGGCGGGCGACGCATTCCATGTCGGAGACGCCGGTACCCACGTCTTCGGCAGTGACGTAGCGGCCGTCCAGTTTTTCGACCGCGCGCCCGAAGGCTTCGAACAGGGCGCGGCGGTCGAACTCGCCTGCGGGGCGGCGAAGCACTGCCTTGCCGCCGCCGAAGGGCAGGCGGGCCATGGCGTTCTTGTAGCTCATACCCTCGGCAAGGCGGAAGGCATCGGCCATGGCCTCTTCCGAATCCGGGTAGGACCAGAGGCGGCAGCCGCCCGCGGCGGGGCCGCGCGCCGTCGAGTGGATCGCGATCACACCGTCGAGGCCTGCCTTTTCGTCGAACAGGCGAACATATTCCATCGGCGGCATCATGCGGTGGGTCTGGGCAACCATGCGTAGATTCCTGAGTGAGCTTGGATAAGGTCCCCGTTATGCCAAGATTGTGTCGCGAATTTTGACCTCATTTCGGGTCTTTGAGACAAATTCGAACAAGACCTGTTCTTCATGAGCGTGGTATGAGGTTAAAATGACCGAACTTGATCCGTACGAGAGAAAAATTCTCCGAGAGCTACAGCGCGACGCAAGTCAGACGACGGCGCAGATCGCCGAGCGTGTGGGCTTGTCCTCCTCGCCCTGCTGGCGGCGCATCGACCGGCTGGAGCGCGAAGGGTTCATCCAGCGCCGCGTCGCCATTGTCGACCGGCACAAGGTGGGGCTCAACGCGCACGTCTTTGTGCAAGTGAAGCTCAACGCCCATGGCCGCGCCAACCTCGACGAGTTCGCCGCCAAGATCCGCGAATTTCCAGAGGTGCTCGACTGCTATGTACTGCTGGGTTCGGTGGACTTCATGATCCGCGTGGTGGCGGAAGATATCAGCGCTTACGAGCGTTTCTTCTTCGAGAAACTGTCACAGCTTCCCGGCGTGCAGGAAATCACCTCTACCGTGGCGCTGTCCGAGATAAAGGCGACGACGGCGCTGCCGATCTGACGGAGCGCCTTTGATGCAACGGTTGTGATTGGCCGATGGCTCGCCCATAACGCCCGGCGACACGTAGCCGGGGGAACATGATGGCCGAAAGTCCGACGATCGATGCCGTCCCGCCCAAGGCCACGCTTACCGACGCGATGCGCCTGCGGGCCATCTTCGCAGGATCGGCCGGCAATCTCATCGAATGGTACGACTTCTACGTCTACGCTTTCACCGCGCTCTATTTCTCGTCCGAGTTCTTCCCTGAAAGCGACAGGCTGGTCCAGCTCATGGCCACCAGCGGCATCTTTGCGATAGGCTTTCTGATGCGGCCTTTCGGCGGGTGGTTCTTTGGCCGCTATGCCGATCGCAAGGGGCGGCAGGCAGCGATGGTCGTCTCGGTGCTGATGATGGGCGCGGGCGCGCTGCTGATCGCGGTGCTGCCGACATACGCGGCGATCGGCGCGGCGGCTCCGGCGCTGCTGCTGGTGGGGCGCATGCTCCAGGGCTTTTCCACCGGCGGGCAATACGGCACCGCCGCCACATACCTTAGCGAGATCGCCGGGCCCACGCGGCGCGGCTTCTGGTCCTCGTTCCAGTACGTGACGCTGATCGGCGGACAGCTTTGCGCGACGCTGGTGATCCTGATCCTCCAGCAATTGCTGGGCGAGGACGGGATGAAGGCGTGGGGCTGGCGGATCGCCTTCCTGATCGGCGCGGCGGCGGCGGGCTGCATCATCTTGCTGCGCGATCACATGCATGAAACCGCCAGCGATACCGATCGTGAAGGTGCGCAGGCCGGCAGTATCGTCGAACTGTTCCGCCATTCGACCCGCGCTTTCCTGATCGTCGCGGCGCTGACGGCGGGCGGCAGCCTGATGTTCTATTCCTTCACCACCTACATGCAGAAGTTCCTGGTGCTGACCGTGGGCATGTCCAAGGAAACCGCGACGCTGCTGATGACGGCGGTGCTGATCGTGTTCATGGCGCAGCAGCCGCTGATGGGCCTGCTGTCGGACCGGATCGGGCGGCGCACCAACATGATCGTCTTTGCCGTTTTGGGCGCCGTGTGCATCGTGCCGCTGTTCAGTGCGCTGGCCACGGCGCAGAGCCCGGCCATGGCATTCGTGCTGATCGTGGCCGGGCTGACGATCTGCAGTTTCTACACGTCCGTCAGCGGGCTGTTCAAGGCGGAGCTGTTCCCCGTCCATGTCCGCGCGCTGGGGGTGGGCTTGGCTTACGGCGTATCCAACGCCCTTTTCGGCGGCACGGCGGAGTATTTCGCGCTCCGCTTCAAGGACGCCGGGCTGGAGCACGGGTTCTACTGGTACGTATCGGCGTTCTGCGTGGTGTCGCTGGTGGCCGCGCTGATGCTGCCCGATACGCGGCGGGACAATCCACTCGACCGCTGAACAACTATATCCGGCGATGCATAGAACTGCGCGCAGTGATGAGGATTGTTCATCGCCGCGTGCAATTCCCACGCCATGGCAAGCCGCAACTAAAGGGCGCACAACGGGTTGATGGGCAGATAGGGGCCGCGCTCTGGGCAAGCAGGGTGTGGTCGGACGCGGTTTGCCGTGCCCGTGGCCTCGATAAAGGAACACCACCATGACGCAAGGATGCGGAGCCATTTCCAGGCGCGACGTTCTCAAGACAAGCGCGGCCGGTGCCGCCATCGCCAGTTCGCTGGGGACCGGCAACGTCGCCATGGCCCAGGCGGAGCCCAGCGCGCCGCCCACCGCCGCCGTGCGGATGAAGGTCAACGGCAAGCAGATTTCGCTGACGCTGGACACCCGCACCACGCTGCTGGACACTCTGCGCGAGCATCTGAAGCTGACTGGCACCAAGAAGGGCTGCGATCATGGGCAGTGCGGAGCCTGCACCGTCATCGTGAATGGCCGCCGCATCAATTCCTGCCTGACGCTGGCGGTGATGCACGAAGGCGACGAGGTCACCACGATCGAGGGCCTTGGCAGCGTTGGCGACCTGCACCCGATGCAGGCAGCCTTCGTCGAACATGACGGCTATCAGTGCGGCTATTGCACGCCCGGCCAGATCTGCTCGGCCGTCGCGGTGCTGGAGGAAATCCGGGCCGGCATCCCCAGCCACGTCACCGAGGATATCGGCGCCGCGCCCGGCATGACCACGCTGGAAATGCGCGAACGGATGAGCGGCAACATCTGCCGCTGCGGTGCCTATTCGAACATCGCCGAAGCCATGGCGCAAGTCGCAGGGGTGAAAGCATGAGGCCCTTTACGTACGAGCGCGCCACCAGCGCGCAGGACGCCGCCGCCAAGGCCGCAGCCATGCCCGGCGCCCGTTTCATCGCCGGCGGCACCAACCTGCTCGACCTGATGAAGCTCGAGATCGAGACTCCGGGTCATCTGATCGATGTCAACGGTCTGGGCATGGACCAGATGGTGGAGACGCCGGACGGCGGCCTGCGCATTGGGGCGCTGGTGCGCAACACCGATCTTGCCGCCGACAAGCGGGTGCGCAAGGATTACGGCGTGCTGACCCGGGCGCTGGTTGCCGGCGCTTCCGGGCAGCTGCGCAACAAGGCGACGACGGCTGGCAATCTGCTGCAACGCACGCGCTGCCCCTATTTCTACGACGTCAACATGCCCTGCAATAAGCGCAAGCCCGGTTCGGGCTGCGGGGCGATCGGCGGCTTTTCCCGCCAGCTTGGCGTCATTGGCACGAGCGAGGCCTGCATCGCCACGCACCCCAGCGATATGGCGGTGGCGATGCGCGTGCTGGATGCCAGCGTCGAGACGATGCGGCCCGACGGCACCACCCGCGCGATCCCCATCGCCGAATTCCACAAGCTGCCCGGCCAGACCCCGCAGACCGAAACCGCGCTGGAAAAGGGCGAACTGATCATCTCGGTCGCCTTGCCCAAACCGACCGGCGGCACCCACATATACCGTAAGGTGCGCGACCGTGCGTCCTACGCCTTCGCGCTGGTATCGGTGGCGGCGGTGATCGGCCGGGACGGGAAGGGCGCCGTTGCGCTTGGCGGTGTCGCGCCGAAACCGTGGCGGGTCGAAGAAGCCGATGCGCTGCTGCCCAAGGGCGCGCAGGCCGTCTCCGACCGCCTCTTTGCCGAGGCGACCCCGCGAGAGGACAATGCCTTCAAGATCATGCTGGCGAAGCGCACCATCGCTTCCGTCATCGCTGAGGCCAAGGGCTAAGGAACCGGACGCATGAAGTTCGATACACCCGCAGGGACCAACCCGATCGACCGCATGACCGTGGTCGGCAAGCCCACGCCGCGCATCGACGGCCCGCTCAAAGTCAGCGGCGCCGCGCCTTACGCGTACGAGCACCACGACGTTCCGGGCAAACCCGCCTATGGCTATGTGCTGGGAGCGGCGGTGGCCAAGGGCACGATCCGCTCCATCGACACTGCCCGCGCGCAGCGTGCGCCGGGCGTGTTGGCGGTGGTCACCCATCGTAACGCCGGCAAGCTGGGCAAAGGGCAGATGAACACCGCGAAGCTGCTCGCGGGGCCGGACGTCCAGCACTATCACCAGGCCGTGGCGGTGGTCGTCGCCGAGACGTTCGAGCAGGCGCGCTGCGCTGCCGCGATGATCGATGTCGATTATGCGCGCAGCGACGGGGCGTTCGACCTGGTTGCTGCCAAGGGCGGCGCCAAGGAACAGGGCGGTAATGATGCGCCGACTGCGGTTGGCGATTTCGAGGGCGCTTTCGCATCTTCCCCGGTCCAGCTCGACCAGAACTACACCACCCCGGACCAGAGCCACGCGATGATGGAGCCGATGGCGACCATCGCCGCATGGGAGGGGGACAAGCTGACTGTCTGGACATCGAACCAGATGGTCAACTGGAGCTTGAAGGATCTTGCCGCTACGCTGCAGGTGCCGGTTGAGAAGGTACGCCTGATCTCGCCTTATATCGGCGGCGGTTTCGGGGGGAAGCTGTTCCTGCGTTCGGACGCGCTGATGGCCTCGCTCGGCGCGCGGGCGGCGAAGCGCCCCGTCAAGGTGGCGCTGCAGCGGCCGCTCATGGCCAACAATGCGACCCATCGCCCCTCCACGATCCAGCGCATTCGCCTTGGCTGCGGCAAGGACGGCAAGATCGCCGCGATTGGCCATGAAAGCTGGTCGGGCGATCTGGAAGGCGGCGGTCTTGAAGTGGCGGTGCAGCAGACCAAGTTGCTCTACGCCGGTGCCAACCGCATGACCGCGATGCGCCTTGCCGTGCTCGACCTGCCCGAAGCCAACGCCATGCGCGCACCGGGTGAGGCACCCGGCCTGATGGCGCTTGAAATCGCCATGGACGAAATGGCCGAGAAGCTGGGCATGGACCCGGTCGCCTTCCGCGTTCTGAACGATACGCAGGTCGATCCCGAAAAGCCCGAGCGCCCGTTCTCCCAGCGCAACCTCGTGCGGTGCCTCCAGGACGGTGCGAAGCGTTTCGGCTGGAGCCGCCGCAAGGCGCCCGGCCAGGTGCGCGACGGGCGCTGGCTGGTCGGCATGGGCGTAGCGGCGGCGTTCCGAAACAACCTCAACATGAAGTCGGGCGCGCGGGTGCGGCTGGATGGGCAGGGCACCGTCACCGTCGAGACCGACATGACCGATATCGGCACCGGCACTTACACCATCATGGCGCAGACCGCGGCAGAGATGCTGGGCGTGCCGCTGGCCAAGGTGGTGGTGAAACTGGGCGACAGTTCGTTCCCGGTTTCCGCCGGGTCGGGCGGGCAGTGGGGTGCGAACAGTTCCACCGCCGGGCTTTATGCTGCCTGTGTCAAGCTGCGCGAGGCGATCGTCGAGAAACTGGGCTTCGGTCCCGGCGAGGCTTTGTTCGAAGGCGGGCAGGTCCACGTCGGCAACCGCTCGGCCGACATCGCCCGGGCCGCAAAGTCGGGTGAAATCGTGGCCGAGGATTCGATCGAGTTCGGCGATCTCGGCAAGAAGTTCCAGCAGTCCACTTTCGGCGCGCATTTCGTGGAGGCGGCGGTCGATCGCTATACCGGCGAGGCGCGGGTGCGCCGGATGCTGGCGGTCTGCGCGGCAGGCCGCATCCTCAACCCCACGTCGGCGCGCAGCCAGGTGATCGGCGCGATGACCATGGGCGTGGGCGGCGCGCTGATGGAGGAACTGGCGGTCGACAAGCGTTTCGGCTTCTTCGTCAACCACGACCTGGCCGGCTACGAAGTGCCGGTCCACGCCGACATCCCGCACCAGGAAGTGATCTTCATCGACGAGGCGGACGACAAGGTCTCGCCGATGAAGGCCAAGGGCGTGGGCGAACTGGGCCTTTGCGGTGTCGGTGCGGCGGTCGCGAACGCGATCTATAATGCCACCGGAGTTCGGGTGCGCGATTATCCGATCACGCTCGACAAATACCTCGACCGGCTCGGCGAAGTGGTCTGATCGCATTTGACGCGCTAAAAGGCTGAGGGCCGCCATCCGGCGGCCCTTTTCACAGTACCGGGACAATCCGCAGATGCCGTTCAGGCGCGCCGACCTTGCCGATCTCAGCTACTTCCTCGCCATTGCCCGGCACCGCAATTTCCGCAAGGCAGCCACCGAACTGGGGGTAAGCGCCTCGGCGCTCAGCCATTCGCTGCGCGGGTTGGAGGAGCGCCTGAAGGTGCGGCTGGTCAACCGCACCAACCGCTCGGTCACGCTGACGGCGGCGGGTGAGGATCTTGAGCAGTCGATCCGCGACCCCTTCGCCGCGATCCACGACGCGGAAGACCGGCTCAACTTCCACCGTGATGCGCCCACCGGCCGCGTGCGCATCAACGTGCCGGACGATGCGGCGACGCAGCTTCTGGCGCCCATCCTGCCCGAATTCGTCGCGCGCTATCCCGACGTCGAACTCGACATCTGCGTCGACAACGCGATGATCGACGTGACGCAGGAGGGCTTCGACGCCGGTATCCGTTTCGGCGGAACCGTGCCTGAGGATATGATCGCCCAGCGCCTCTCGGCCGATTTCAACTGGGTCATCGCCGGCTCGCCTGCCTATTTCGAGAGCAGGGGCGAGCCCATCCACCCCGAAGACCTGATGCGCCACCAGTGCATCCGCATCCGCCTGGGCAACGACCGCATGTACAAGTGGGAGTTCGAACGCGGCGAGGAAGCGCTGGTGCTCGAC
The DNA here is from genome assembly GCF_000876675.2 of Novosphingobium sp. P6W. Lineage (GTDB taxonomy): Bacteria > Pseudomonadota > Alphaproteobacteria > Sphingomonadales > Sphingomonadaceae > Novosphingobium. The sequence continues at coordinate 2,654,840 of NZ_CP030352.1, read as the reverse complement.
GTGCCGGGCGGCGTGACCGTCAACAACGGCGGCGCCAGCCGCGCGATGGCCCTGCGCGGACTGGGCCTGATCTACATCGCCGAGGAGGGCATCGCCGACCTCGTTGCGCTGGGGCGTCTGCGCGTGGTGCTGGCGGACTGGGCCTCGCCGGGGCCGGGGTATTTCATCTATTATTCGAGCCGCCGGCAAGTGCCGCGCGGGCTGCGCCTGCTGGTCGAACTGATCCGCGAACTCCGGCCGCTGGGCCTGTAGCGCGCGGAAAGAACCGCTTGCCGGATCATTGCGGTATTTGTGCGATTAAGTCGCATTAGCCATGGAAAAGTCCGTGGCCGCAGCTATCTAGAGGGGGCAGACCCTTCAGGAGCCCAGAGCCATGGATACCCGCCGCGAGTCCGACAGCATCGGTGAAATCGACGTCCCCGCATCCGCCTACTGGGGCGCGCAGACGCAGCGCAGCATCGAGAATTTCCCTTTCGGCCCGTCCGAGCGGATGCCCATCGCGATCGTCCACGCCATGGCGCTGGTGAAGCAGGCGGCGGCGCGGGTGAACCGCAAGCACGGGCTGGACGCAAAGCTGGCCGATGCGATCGAAGCGGCTGCGGCCGAAGTGGTGGCGGGCAAGCTGGACGACCAGTTTCCGCTGGTGATCTGGCAGACCGGCAGCGGCACGCAGACCAACATGAACCTCAACGAGGTGATCGCCGGCCGCGCCAACGAGATGCTGGCAGGTACGCGCGGCGGCAAATCGCCGGTCCATCCCAACGATCACGTCAACATGGGGCAGTCCTCCAACGACAGCTTCCCCACCGCGCTCCACGTCGCCGCGGCGCGGGCCGTCACGGACACCTTGTACCCCGCGCTCGACACGCTGTTCGGGGTGCTCGACGCCAAGGCGAAGGCGTGGGCGGATATCGTCAAGATCGGCCGCACCCACCTGCAGGATGCAACGCCGGTGACGCTGGGCCAGGAATTTTCCGGTTACGCGCAGCAGATACGGCTGGCACGGCTGCGGATCGAACCGGCGGTATCCGAGGGTATGACCGCGCTGGCGCAGGGCGGCACGGCCGTCGGCACGGGCCTCAATTCCTCGCCCGGTTTCGATGTGGACTTCGCCGGCGAAATGTCGCGGCTTACCGGCCTTGCGTTTCGCCCGGCCGAGAACAAGTTCGAGGCGCTGGCTTCCAACGATCCGCTGGTGCACTTGTCCTCGACCCTGGCGACGCTGGCGGTTGCGCTGACCAAGATCGCCAACGACGTCCGCTGGCTGGGGTCCGGCCCGCGCTCCGGCCTTGGCGAACTTGATCTTCCGGCGAACGAGCCAGGCAGCTCGATTATGCCGGGCAAGGTCAACCCGACCCAGTGCGAGATGCTGACGATGGTGTCCGCGCAGGTCATCGGCAACCATCAGGCAGCGACCATTGGCGGCCTGCAGGGCGCATTCGAGCTGAACGTGTTCAAGCCGTTGATCGGGGCGGCGGTGATGCGTTCGATCGATCTGCTCTCGGTCGGCATGGTCAGCTTCGCGCAGCGCTGCGTCGAGGGGATCGAACCCAACCGCGCGCGTATCGCCGAACTGCTCGACCGTTCGCTGATGCTGGTGACGGCGCTCGCGCCCGAGATCGGCTATGACAACGCCGCCAAGATCGCCAAGCATGCCCATACCAAGGGGCAGACCCTCAAGGAGGCCGCGCTGGAGCTGGGCCTTGTGGACGAGGCGACCTTCGACCGGGTGGTGCGCCCCGAAACGATGATCTGACGCCTTGCCCACTTTTTTACTGGCAAGGGGCGCTCTAATTTTTGCAACGATCCGTTCCGATCATTGCGTTTGATCGATAGGGGGTGAGCAGGCAGGAAAGAAGCGTTACACCGCTTTTTCCTGCCGCGCCTACCGATCGTGAGACCATGGCCGAAACCCCCGCTGCGCCCCTCCGTGCCGCAGTTCCCCTGAGCGCTGCGGATATTGCCGCTGCCGCCGCCGCGCGCGGCCTGCCGATCCTGCCTGAGTGCGAGGCAGGCGTAGCTGCAAATCTTGCCTTGCTGGCGCGCCATGCCCGCACGATGCGGGGCGAGGCGGCATGATGCCCATCCGCGAAATCGCCGCCGCCGTGCGCGAAGGGCGCTTAAGCGCCCGCGTTATCGTTGAGGAAGCCCTTGCCGCGCTGGTCGAGGCGGACCGCACGCTGATCGCGGTAACCCGCATTCTCCACGACCGCGCCCGCGCCGAGGCGGATGCCATTGACGCCATGGTCGCAGCAGGGCGCGATCCCGGACCACTCGCGGGCGTGCCCTACGGTGTGAAGGATCTGTTCGACCTGGCCGGGCTGCCCACCACGGCCGGCTCCACACTCTACGCAGACGCTGCGCCGGCCGCCACCGATGCCGAGGCCGTGGCGCGCCTCAAGGCTGCCGGCGCGGTCGTGGTGGCCACGCTCAACATGGACGAATTCGCCTACGGCTTCGCGACCATCAATGCGGCTTTTGGCACCACCCGCAATCCCCACGATCCCGCCCGCCTTGCCGGTGGGTCCTCGGGCGGATCGGCGGCGGTGGTTGCGGCCGGGCTGCTGCCTTTCTCGCTCGGCTCGGACACCAACGGGTCGGTGCGCGTGCCCGCCAGCCTGACCGGCATCTACGGCCTCAAGCCCAGCAACGGCGATCTGCCGCTGGGCGGTGTGTTCCCGTTTGCCAAGAGCTTTGACGATGTCGGCCCCTTCGCCCGTTCGGTGGAGGACATGGCGTTGGTCTGGGAAGTGCTGACCGGCCGCAGCGCCGAAGCGTCGGGCCGCGCGATGCGGGTCGCCCGCCTTGGCGGCCGTTTCCGCGAAAACGCGGACCCCTACCAGCTTGCCGCCATCGATGCCATCGCGCCCGATGCTCCGCTGGTCGAACTGCCCGAGATCGCCCGCGCCCGCTCCGCCGCGTTCCTCATCACCGCTTACGAGGGCGGCGCCCTTCACCGTGATGCGCTGGCTGAAAACGCCATGGCCTTCGACCCGCAGGTGCGCGACCGGCTCCTTGCGGGCGCGCTGCTGCCCGATGCTCTTTACGCAGAGGCGCAGGCGTTCCGCACCGCTTACCGCGCCCGGATCGAGGCGCTGGTTGCGGACTATGACGTGCTGCTGGCGCCTGCAACGCCCACCACCGCGCCGCTGGTGGCGGACCCGCGCATCCTGATCGACGGAGCGCTAAGCCCGGCGCGGGCGGATCTTGGCATTCATACCCAGCCGATCAGCTTCACCGGATTGCCGTCGCTGGCGGTTCCGCTCTACCGTCCGGGCAAGTTGCCTATCGGCCTCCAGTTGATCGGCGGACCGGGGCGCGAGGCGGACCTCTTCGCCTTTGCCGCCGCGCTGGAGCAGCAGGGTGTGACCGGGTTTTCGGCGCCAGCGAATGAAACGGCGCCCGGCGTCCCTCCCGTGCAGGGGGAGCCGATCCCCTGAGAGGGGGATAGGACGCGAGACAGGAATTGCATCCCGACCTGATACGGTCGGGGTGAACGTGAACAAGCATCGAAGCTGCGGGGGCGGCAGGTTTCAGGCATTTTCACCGCTCGGCGCGGTGTTGGGGGCATAGCGTGACGCAGACACAGACTATTCACGGCGGGCCGAGTGGGTCCGACATCCCCGAGGCCGCACCTTCGGGCAGGCTGGACCGCTATTTCTCGCTCACCGCGCGCGGCACCAACGCGCGTACCGAGGTGCTGGCAGGGATGACCACCTTCCTGACTATGGCCTACATCGTACTGGTCAACCCGGCGATCCTGGGCAGCGCCGGGATGCCGGTCGCCTCGGTAGCGGCGGCGACCTGTTTCGCGGCGGCCTTCGCCTCGATCCTGATGGGCTTCGTCGCCAATGTGCCGCTGGCGCTGGCGCCGGGCATGGGCCTGAACGCCTACTTCAGCTTCACCGTCGTCCAGCAGATGGGCGTACCCTGGCCAGTGGCGCTGGGCTGCGTGTTCCTTTCCGGCATCGCCTTTTTGGTACTGACCCTGACCGGCGTGCGCCAGCTGATCGTCTCGGCCATTCCGCAGTACCTTTTCGCGGCGGTTGCAGGCGGCATCGGCCTGTTCATCGGCTTCATAGGCCTCAAGGGCGCCGGCATCGTGGTGGCCAATCCGGCGACGTTCGTGGCGCTGGGCGACCTTAAAAGCCCCGGCGCGGCTCTGGCGCTGTTCGGCCTTGTCGTGATCGGCGCGCTGAGCGTGTGGAACGTGCGCGGGGCAATGCTGGTCGGCATCGTCGCCACCACGCTGGTCGGCTGGCTGGCGGGCATGGTCACGGTCAGCCCTGAGCCTTACTCGCTCGCCGCGCTGACGGGCACGGCCTTCCAGCTCGACCTGGGCGGCGTTTTCGGCCTGTCCGGCAAGCAGGGGCTGGGGCTTCTCGAAATCCTCTTCGTGTTCCTTTTCGTCGACCTGTTCGACAATATCGGAACGCTGGTCGCCGTCACCAAGCGGGCCGGGCTGATGGACGCAGCCGGCCGTATCCCGCGCCTCAACCGCATCCTCATCACCGATGCCGCCGCCACCATCGTCGGTTCGATGGCGGGCACCAGCACCGTGACCTCCTATGTGGAAAGTGCGGCGGGCGTGCAGGCGGGCGGGCGCACCGGCCTTACCGCTATCGTCACCGGCTTGCTGTTTCTGGCGACGATGTTCGTTGCACCTTATGCGCAGGTGATCCCGCTGGCGGCGACCGCGCCCGCGCTCATCATCGTCGGCGGACTGATGCTGCTGCCGCTGACCGAGGTGGAGTGGGAAGACCCGCTTTCGGCGATCCCGGCGTTCCTGACCGTGGCGATGATCCCGCTGACGTTCTCGATCGCCAATGGCCTGGCCTTTGGCATCACCGCCCATGCCATCCTCAAGATCGTGCGCGGCACGATCCGCAAGAGCGACGCTTTCCTGCTGGTTCTGGCCCTGTTGTTCGTCGCCCGCTTCGTCTGGATGGGAGCCGCCTGATGCTGAAATACGCCTTGATCGCCGCCGCCTGCACGCTGGCTGCCGCTCCGGCGCTGGCCGACGAAAGGTTGGACATCACGCCGCGCACCTTGGTGATGACCGCTTATCAGCCCGAATGGAACGCGCTGGTCCATGCCGTAACGGCGCCCAAGGAATACCGGATCAACGGCATGACCTACCTGACCGGCACGCTGGAAGGTAAGCCCATCCTGCTGATGCAGAGCGGCGTGTCGATGGTGAACGCGGCGATGAACACGCAGCTTGTGATCGACAGGTTCACTGTAAAGCGCATCGTCTTTTCCGGCATCGCCGGCGGCGTCGACCCCGGCCTTTCGATCGGCGACGTGATCGTGCTGGAGGACTGGGGCCAGTACCTGGAAGTAAACTTTGCGCGAAAGGCGGGCAAGAAAGCCTGGAAGTCACCCGAGGCGGTTGCTCCCGAGGCGCCGGGCAACTGGAACTTCATCTTCCCGCGCGGGGTGACCGTGGCCAATGCCGCCACGCCGCCGCAGCGCATCTTCAAGTTCCCGATGGACGCAGGCCTGCTGGACCTTGCCCGCAAGGTCGCGCCCACGGTGGACATGGAAGCCTGCGTGCCGCCATCGCCCACGCAGCTGCCCGATACCGAACTGTGCCTGAAGAAGGCGCCCAAGGTCGTCGTAGGCGGCACCGGCGTCAGCGCGGGCGTCTATGCCGACAACGCCGAGTTCCGTGAGTATCTGTTCAAGGCCTGGAACGCCCGCGTCCTCGACATGGAGAGCGGCGCGGTCGCGCAGGTCGCCTATGCGAACCAGGTGCCGACGATCGTGTTCCGCTCGCTTTCCGACCTTGCCGGCGGCGACAAACACAAGAACATGGAAGACACGTATGAGCATCTCGCCGCCGTGAATTCCGCCCATGTGGTGCGCGCATTCGTTGCCGCGCTTCCCGATTGAGGCCGCCGGAATGAAAACAGTCACCGCGCAAAACGGCATCGTCACCGCGCCGCACTACCTTGCGGCGCAGGCCGGGCGCGATGTGCTGGCCGATGGCGGCAATGCCGTCGAAGCCTGCGTTGCGGTCGCGGCGACGTTGGCCGTGGTCTATCCGCATATGACCGGGATCGGCGGCGACGGCTTCTGGCTGATCCGCGAGCCGGATGGCCGGGTGCATTCGATCCACGGCTGCGGCGGCGCAGCGGCAAAGGCGGAGCTTTCGCTCTACGCCGGCCTTGACGCAGTGCCGACGCGCGGGCCCTTGGCGGCGAATACGGTGGCGGGCACGATCTCGGGCTGGGCGGCGGCGCTGGCAGGGGACGGCTGCACGTTGCCGCTGGACCGCCTGCTGCGCGACGCGATCCAGCATGCGGAACGGGGCGTGTCGGTAACGGCGGGCGGCGCGGGCATAGCAGCGGCCAAAGGCGGCGAACTGCGCGGCCAGCCCGGCGCCTATGCGCAGGTGTTCGAGCCTGAGGGCAAGCCGCTCACCGAAGGCGACGTGCTGCTCCAGCCGCTGCTGGCGCAGACGTTTCGCAAGCTGGCGGCGAACGGCCTCGACGATTATTACCGGGGCGAACTTGCACAGCTGATCGCGCAGGACCTTGCGGCGCTGGGCAGTCCGGTGTCGCTGGCCGACCTGAATGCCCATGCCGCCAGCCGGCCCGATCCGCTGCACACCGCTATCTCCGGCGCGGCGCTCTACAATGCAACTCCGCCTACGCAGGGCTTTGCCGCGCTGATGATCCTGGCGCTGTTCGACCGTCTCACGGCCGATGCGCCCGACAGTTTCGATCACGTCCACGGCCTGATCGAGGCGACAAAGCAGGCGTTCCTGCTGCGCGACGTCCATGTAGGCGATCCGGCCTATACCGACTTCGATTTTCAGGCCTTGCTTTCCGATCCGGCTGCGCTGGACGAACTGGCTTCCCGCATCGATCTTGCGAAAGCGCTTCCCTGGCCGCAGCCGCCGCAGTGGGGCGATACCTGCTGGTTCGGCGCGGCGGACAGCGAGGGCAGGGTGGTGTCCTGCATCCAGTCCACCTACTTCGAGTTCGGCTCCGGGCTAGTCCTGCCGCAGACCGGTATCACCTGGCAGAACCGGGGCAGTTCGTTCCGCCTTTCGGAAGGCGGCTGGAATGCACTGAAGCCCGGCCGCAAGCCTTTCCATACGCTCAATCCGGCGCTCGCCGTGTTCGACGATGGCCGCATCATGGCCTATGGCACAATGGGCGGAGAGGGGCAGCCACAGACGCAGGCCGCCCTGTTCAGCCGCTACGCCCGCTTTGGCGTGGACCTGCAGGAGGCGATCAGCACCCCGCGCTGGCTGCTCGGCCGGACCTGGGGAGAGCAATCGACCACGCTGAAGCTGGAGGACGGCTTCGACGATGCGCTTTATGCAGCCCTTGCCGAGGCTGGCCACGACGTCGAGCGCGTCGGCCCGCTGACGGCGACGATGGGCCACGCCGGGGCACTAGTGCGCCTCGCGGGCGGCGGTTTTGAAGGGGCTACCGATCCGCGCAGCGACGGGGGCGTGCTGGGATGGTGACAGTTCGGCCAAGGGCGGTGCTGTGGGCCGAGGGCTTCGACAAGCTCAGCCTGAGCGGGGTTGGTAGGACAGTTTCCCCATTCCCGTTCAGCTCGAGTAACGTCGAGAAAGATGCCCTACAAAACCCGCTCAGGCTGAGCTTGTCGAAGCCCCCGCGCACAGGCGCAAGGCCATGATCGCCGCAGACCTCCCACCCGGCGGCGCCCGTGCCGTTGCCTGCTGCGATGCACTGGGCACCGCGCCTTATTCCGACATGGAAGGCGGGCTGTTTCGCGGCTATCTGACGCCTGCCTACGCAGCCTCTCAGGAGGCGCTGGCCGGCTGGATGGAATCTGCCGGCATGACCGTACGCCGGGATGCCGCCGCCAACCTAATCGGCCGTTATGAAGGCAGCCTCGCCAAGGCACCGGCGCTGGTGATCGGTAGCCATCTCGATTCGGTCCGCGATGCGGGCTTCTACGATGGGCCGCTTGGCGTGATGCTGGGTATCGAAGCGGTCGCCGTGCTCCACGAGCAGGGACGAAGAATGCCGTTCCCGATCGAGGTCTATGCGTTCGGCGACGAGGAAGGCTCGCGTTTTCCCGCAGCGATGCTGACCTCGCGCGCGGTTGCCGGAACGCTGGACGCCGCCGCGCTGGATGTAGCGGACGCCGAGGGCATCACTCTTGCGCAGGCGCTGCCTTGCGTGGCTGACTATCTCGACGCCCGCCGCGATCCCGCCGCTACGCTGGCCTACCTCGAAGCGCATATCGAGCAGGGCCCGGTGCTGGAGGCGGACGGCCTCGCAGTCGGCACCGTCACCGGGATCGCCGCGCAGCTTCGGTACGCCGTCACCGTCAAGGGCATGGCAGGACACGCCGGCACTACCACGATGCGCCTGCGCCGCGACCCGCTCGCCGGGGCAGCGGCCATGATCCTCGCCGTCGAGCAGCTTGCGTGCGGGGACAATTCGGACGTGGTCGCCACGGTCGGCACGATCGAGGCGCTGCCCGGCGCCGCCAATGTCATCCCGGGCGAAGTCCGCTTTACCATCGACGTGCGCTCAGGCTTGGAAACCCGGCGCAACGGCGTGGCAGAAGCGATCCTTGATCGTATTGCTGAAATCGCCGACGCGCGTGACCTCGATTTCGCCACCGCGCTCATCCACGATCTTGCCGCCAGCCCCTGTGCGCCCGCGCTGATGGATTTGATGGACGAGGCGCTTGTCGCTGCCGGGCAGCCAGTGCGCCGGCTTGTCTCGGGCGCCGGGCACGATGCCATGGTCATGGCGTCGCTGTGCCCCACCGCCATGCTGTTCATCCGCTGCACCGGCGGCGTAAGCCATAACCCCGCCGAACATGTCGAACCTGCCGATGTCGAAATCGCGCTTCAGGTCATGCTTGGCTTCATAGATCGCCTTGGAGAGAACTTTGCCGCCTGAACTGGACCCCCTCGCTCTCGGCCAGATGCTGTTTGGCGAGATCGACCCGCCCCAGCGGCTGCTGATGGGCCCCGGCCCGATCAACGCCCATCCGCGCGTATTGCGCGCGATGAGCGCGGACCTGCTCGGCCAGTTCGATCCTGAAATGACCGGGTTCATGAACCAGGTCATGGCGCTTTACCGTCCGATCTTCGGCACGCAGAACAAGTGGACCATGCTGGTCGACGGCACCGCCCGCGCCGGGATCGAGGCAGCGCTGGTCAGCCTCGTTTCGCCCGGAGACGTGGTGCTGGTGGTGAACTTCGGCCGTTTCGGCCTGCTTCTGACCGAGATCCTCCAGCGCATCGGTGCGGTGATCGAGACGGTTGAAGCGCCGTGGGGCGAGGTCGTCCCGCTGGAACGGATCGAGGCAGCCATCGCCCGCGCCCACCCCAAGATCGTCGCCACCATCCACGGCGACACCTCGACCACCATGGCCCAGCCGCTGGAAGGCTTTGGCGCTTTGTGCCGGGCGGCGGGGGCATTGTCCTACGTCGATGCGACCGCGACCATCGGCGGCATGGAACTGGCCGCAGACCGCTGGGACGTGGACGTGGTGACGGGCGGCCTCCAGAAGTGCCTCGGCGGGCCTTCGGGTTCGGCGCCGATCACCATCTCGGACAGGGCGGCTGACCATATCGGCAAACGCCGTCACGTCGAGCAGGGCATCCGGGGCGCCGATACCGTCGACGGGCAGGGGCCGCGCATCCGCTCCAACTACTTCGACCTCGCCATGATCATGGATTACTGGTCGGACAAGCGCCTTAACCACCACACAGAGGCGACCTCGATGCTCTATGCCGCGCGCGAATGTGCCCGCATCGTGCTGGGCGAGGGGCTTGAGGCCCGCTATGCCCGCCATGCTGCGGCAGGCCGCGCGATGACGGCGGGTCTGCGGGCGATGGGCCTTACCGTGTTCGGCGACGACCGTTACCGCATGACCAATGTAACCGGCGTCTACATCCCCGATGGCGTCGATGGCGAGGCGGTGCGCATGGCCATGCGCGAGCTGTTCGAGATCGAGATCGGCACCGCTTTCGGGCCGCTCCAGGGCAAGGTCTGGCGGCTGGGCGCGATGGGTTACAATGCGATGAAGCACAAAGTGCTGCTGACGCTGGCGGCGCTGGAATCGTGCCTGCGCATGGAAGGCTTCGCGCTTCCCCTGGGCGAGGCGGTTCCGGCGGCGATGCAGGCCTGGGACGCATGAGCGTGCCCCGCGACCTTATCGGCTACGGCCAGAACCCGCCTGATGCGCAGTGGCCCGGCGGCGCGCGCGTGGCGGTGCAGTTCGTCATCAATTATGAGGAAGGCGCGGAAAACTCCGTTCTCAACGGCGACAAGGGTTCGGAGGCATTCCTGTCCGAGATGGTCGGCGCGGGCAGTCACCCGGACCGGGCGATGGCGATGGAAAGCCTCTACGAATACGGCAGCCGCGCCGGCTTCTGGCGCCTCCACCGCCTGTTCACCGAGCGCAATCTGCCAGTCACCGTCTTCGGCGTGGCAAAAGCCATGGAGATGAACCCCGAAGCTGTCGCCGCGATGCTGGCGGCCGACTGGGAAATCGCCAGCCACGGCCTGCGCTGGATCGACTATCAGTACGTGGCCGAGGACGTGGAACGCGCTCATATCGCCGAGGCCATCGCGCTCCACGAAAAGCTCACCGGCCAGCGTCCGCTCGGTTGGTATCAGGGCCGCACCTCCCCCAACACCGCGCGGCTGGTGGCCGAGGAGGGCGGCTTTGCCTATGACGCCGACAGCTATGCCGACGACCTCCCTTACTGGGACACCCGTCATGGCAAGCCGCAGCTCGTCGTGCCCTACACGCTCGACGTGAACGACATGAAGATGGTCGCGCTCAACGGCTTCACCGAGGGCGAGCAGTTCTTCCGTCACATGCGCGATACGTTCGACCAATTGCGCGAGGAAGGCGGGCGTATGATGTCCATCGGCCTCCATGCCCGTATCGCCGGAAAGCCCGGACGCGCCCGCTGGCTGGCACGCTTCTTCGACCATGTGATCGCCAGCGGCGATGCCTGGACGGCGCGCCGCATCGACATCGCCCGTCACTGGCAGGAAGTGCATCCTAACCAAAGAGGGGCTTATGCGGATTAACGACCCGGTCCTGCTCGCCGAAGTGACGCACGCGTTTCATTCCTACGAACTGGCGCTGATGGCGGACGACGTGCCCGCAATGGACGCGTTGTTCCACGATGCACCCACCACCAACCGCTACGGCGTCGGTGAAGTGCTTTACGGCATCGAGGAAATCCGCGAATTTCGCAAAGGGCGCGGCGGCTCTCCCCAGCGCAGGCTCGGGCGCGTGGCGATCACCGTTTATGGCGACAGTTTCGCCACCGCCGATGCCGAATTCTTCCGCGAAGGTTCGGACCGGCGCGGCCGCCAGACGCAATCCTGGGTGAAGTTCGCAGGCGGCTGGAAAGTCGTCTCCGCCCATGTCAGCCTTGAGGGGACCACCTCGTGACCGCTCTGTTCGAACACAGCCTCTGGGTAGAGGAACGCGCCGATGCGCGTCCCTCCAGCGGTGACCGTCATGTAGACCTGATGGCGGTGATGTACGCGGCCAGCCCCGATGAACAGCTCGCGCTGATCCGCGCCCACCCCGAACTCGCCGGAAAGGCGGCGATCGACAGGACGCTGACCGATGCCAGCAGCGCCGAACAGGCCAGCGCCGGGCTGGACCGTCTGACGCCGCAGGAATTCGACCAGTTCCACGTCCTGAACGGGGCTTACCGGGACAAGTTCGGCTTTCCTTTCATCATCTGTGTGCGCCTGACCGACAAGGCTGGTATCCTGGCCGCCATGGAACGCCGCCTCGCAAACGAGCGCGACGCGGAAATCGAGACGGCGCTGGAGCAGATCGGCGAGATCGTGCGCCTGCGTCTGGAAGACCTGAAATGAGCGAAGGTATCGGAAAGTCCTCCAGCGGTTTGGCCGCCCTCGAGGCGCAGCTTGCGCGCGACCTTGACCTGATCGGTTTCTACCGTCCCGAATGGGTGCGCCCGCGCGTGTCGGCCGGCGAGGATGTTCTCGATGTCGCGGTGATCGGCGGCGGGCAGTGCGGTCTTTCCGCCGCCCTGGGCCTGCGCCGCGAAGGCGTGACCAACGTCATGGTCTTCGACGAGAACGAGCCAGGCTACGAAGGGCCATGGGAAACCTACGCGCGGATGGTCACCCTGCGCACGCCCAAGCACCTGAACCCGATCGACTTCGGTGTACCCTCGCTGACTTACCGGGCCTGGTGGGAAGCGCAGCACGGCGCTGATGGCTGGCAAGCGGTCGACAAGATCGCGCGCGGCGACTGGATGGAATACCTGCGCTGGTATCGCCGCGTGCTGGATCTACCCATAGAGAACGGCGCAAGGCTCGACCGGATCGAACCTCTGCCGGGTAAAGGCCTGCACCGCCTGCATTTTACCGGCGGCGCGGGGCGGCTGGCCCGCAAGGTGGTGCTGGCCACCGGCATTCAGGGCGGCGGCGAATGGCACACCCCGGCAATGGTGCGTGATAACCTGCCCAAGTCGCTGTGGGCGCATACCAGCGAACCGATCGACTTTGCGCGGCTGCACGGCAAGCGCATCGGCATCCTTGGCGGCGGCGCCTCCGCGTTCGACAACGCCAACTATGCATTGACTCAGGGCGTCGCGGCGGCGGAGGTGTTCATGCGCCGCAAGGAACTGCCGCGCATCAATCCGATCCGCTTCATGGAGCGGGTGGGCTTCACCGCTCGCTATCCCGCGCTCGATGATGCCACCAAGTATGCGGCGATGGACTGCTTTCTGGGCCACAACCAGCCGCCCACCAACGACACCTTCGCCCGCGCCGCCGCATGGCCGGGCTTCGCGCTGCACCTGGGCGCGCCGTGGCTGGACGTTGCGGAGCATCAGGGCGGGGTGCGCGTCACCAGCCCGCACGGCTTCCATGATTACGACTTCGTGGTCGTCTCCACCGGCCTGCTGAGCGATCCCGGCCTTCGACCCGAACTTTCGGACGTGGCCGATCTCATCGTCCGCTGGGGTGACCGGGTGATGCCCGCAGGCAAGCGCAACGCCCTCATCGACGCGCACCCCTACCTCGGCGCGGCCTTCGAATTCCTCCCCCGGGAGGGCGTCGACGGCGCAGGTCTGCACGGGCTGTTCGCCTTCAACTACTCCGCGTTGGTCAGTCTCGGCCTGTCAGCCTCGGCACTTTCGGGCCTGCACAACGCGCTGCCGCGCCTCGTCAAGGGAGTGGCCGACCAGCTTTTCCTCGACGACCGGGATGAACTGGTGGCCGATTTCCTCGACTACGACGAGCATGAGTTTCTGGAACAATGGCCGAAGGAGACAGCGGTATGAGCACCTTGTCCACCCACGTCCTCGACACCGCGCATGGCAGTCCGGCGGCGGGCATCTCTCTGGTCCTCGAAACCGAAAGCGGCACCGTGCTGTTCGAAGGCACGACCAATGTCGACGGCCGCTGTCCCGGCGTGCCGGAACTTCCCACCGGCACCTATCGGCTGACCTTCTCGGTCGCCGCCTATTTCCGGGGCCGCGGCGTGCACCTGCCCGAGCCGCCGTTCCTCGACCGCGTGGCGATCGACTTTGGCATTGCCGATCCCGCCGGGCATTATCACGTACCGCTGCTGGTCTCCCCCTTCGGCTACTCGACCTACCGGGGCAGCTGATGGGGGGAGTGCGTTTCCTTCTCGACGGCGAAGTGGTGGACCTGCCTGAAGTTGACCCCACTGCGACGCTGCTCGACCACTTGCGGTACAAGATGCGCCGCACCGGGCCCAAGGAAGGCTGCGCGGAAGGCGACTGCGGAGCCTGCACCGTGCTGGTTGGCTCGCTTGGCCCGGCCGGAGATACGGTGGACTGGCGCGCGGTCAATTCGTGCATCCAGTTCCTGCCGATGGTGAACGGCAAGGCGCTGATGACGGTCGAAAGCCTCAAGTCCGAAGACGGCGCGCTCTGCCCGTTGCAGAAGACGATGGCGGCTAACGGAAGCTCGCAATGCGGGTTCTGCACGCCGGGTTTCGTGATGTCGCTCCACGGACGGAGCATCGGCGCGAAGGGATGCGAGCTGCCGGTGGCAGACGTGATCGCGGGCAACTTGTGCCGCTGCACCGGCTACGGCCCGATCCTCGAAGCGGGCGAAAACACGCCGCCGCAGGATCGCAATGATGCCGGGCTGGCCGAGGGCCTCATGGCGCTAACGGGTGAGGTAACCTCAGGTGAATGGCAGGGCCGCCGCTGGTTCGCCCCGCGCTCATCCGATGAACTTGCCGCGCTTCTGGCCGAGCATCCGGATGCCCGCCTGGTCGCGGGCGCGACCGATGTCGGCCTGTGGGTGACCAAGGGGCTGCGCGAACTGGGCACCGTGATCTTCCTCGGCGACGTGGCCGACCTTGCGCGGATCGAGGAAACAAACGATGCGCTGATCCTCGGCGCAGGCGTGCGCTATGCCGATGCACACGCCGCCATGACGCGCCTCCACCCGGACCTTGGCGAACTGGTGCGCCGTATCGGCGGGCTTCAGGTGCGCAATGCCGGCACCGTGGGCGGCAACATCGCCAATGGCTCGCCGATCGGGGATGGACCGCCTGCACTGATCGCGCTGGGGGCACTGCTGACGCTGCGCAGTGTGGACGGTCGGCGAACGATGCCGCTGGAGGACTACTTCCTTGCTTACGGCAAGCAGGACCGCCGTGCCGGCGAGTTCGTGGAATCCGTGCATATCCCGCGCCCCGGCGCCGATGCGGTGATCCATATCGCCAAACTCTCGCGCCGCTTCGACAGCGATATTTCGGCGGTTTGCGGCGCTTTCATGCTGAACGTGACCGATGGCGCGATCACCTCGGCGCGCGTCGCCTTCGGCGGCATGGCGGCGACGCCGAAGCGCGCGGCCGCCTGCGAAGCCGCGCTGACCGGCAAACCCTTCGATGATGCCACCGTCACCGTCGCTATTGCTGCACTAAAGGCGGACTTCGAACCGTTGAGCGACGTGCGCGGCTCATCGGCCTACCGTGTGGAAACCGCTGCGAATCTGCTGCGCCGCCTGTGGCTGCGGCATCAGGGAATGGCGATTTCTGTGCTCGAAGTGGAGGCCCTCGATGGCTGAACGCGATCCGGCGTGGAAAGTGCTGCAAAAGCCGTCGCAGCCCCATGACAGCGCCTGCCTGCACGTCAGCGGCGAGGCGCGCTATGCCGATGATCTGGGCGAGCCCGCGGACATGCTCCACCTCGCTTTCGGCCAGTCGAGCGAGGCGCGCGCGCGCATCCTTTCAATGGACCTCGATGCCGTGCGCGCCGCCCCCGGCGTGGTCGCGGTGTTCACCGCCGCCGACATTCCCGGCGCCAACGATGTCAGCCCCGTGGCCGGTGATGACCGCCTTCTCGCGGACGGCGAGGTGATCTGCCACGGTCAATCGGTGTTCCTCGTCGCCGCCACCAGCCAGCGCGCGGCGCGGGTTGCGGCACGCCTCGGCAGGATCGAATACGAGGTGCTGCCGGCCGCCATCACCATCGCCGATGCGCAGGCCGCGCAGGCACTGATCGAACCGGCTCAGCGCATGGCGCGCGGCGATGCCGCCGCCGCGATGGAGGATGCGCCGCACCGCCTTGCCGGACGCTTCGAGATGGGCGGGCAGGATCACTTCTACCTCGAAGGGCAGGTCGCCGTCGCCACCCCGGGCGAGGACGGGCAGGTCCATGTCCTCAGCTCAACCCAGCACCCCAGCGAAGTGCAGCACCTGATCGCGCATATGCTGCACCTTTCCTCTGCCGACGTGACGGTGGAGGTGCGGCGCATGGGCGGCGCGTTCGGCGGCAAGGAGACGCAGGCCGCGCTTTTTGCAGGTGCCGCCGCACTGGTCGCCCACCGTACCGGCCGGCCCGCCAAGTTCCGCTGCGACCGCGACGACGACATGGTCATGACCGGCAAGCGTCATGAATTCGAGGTCGCCTACGAAGTCGGCTTCGACGAAGCCGGCCACCTGCTGGCGCTTTCGCTGCATCTCGCCTCGCGCTGCGGCGCGACGGTGGACCTGTCGCCCGCGATCAACGACCGCGCGATGTTCCATTCCGACAATTGCTACTTCCTGCCCCATGTCGAGGTCGTGTCCGAAAGGCTCAAGACCAACACCGTCTCGGCCACCGCGTTTCGGGGCTTTGGCGGACCGCAGGGAATGCTGGCGATCGAGCGCGTGATCGAAGACGTGGCGGCCCGTCTGGGCGTCGATCCGCTGGAAGTGCGCGTGGCCAACCTCTACGGACCGGGTCGCGACACCACGCCTTACGAGATGGTGGTGGCTGACAATGTCGCCCCGCAGATCATCGCGCGCCTTCGCGAAACCTCCCGCTACGACGAGCGACTCCGCGCCGTCGAAGCCTTCAATGCCGCCAATCCGATTCTCAAGAAGGGCATTGCCCTCACCCCGGTGAAGTTCGGGATCAGTTTCACCACTACCCACCTCAACCAGGCGGGCGCGCTGGTGCATGTCTATGCCGACGGCTCGATCCAGGTGAACCACGGCGGCACCGAAATGGGGCAGGGCCTTTACGTGAAGGTCGCGCAGATCGTGGCGGACGTCTTTGCCGTGCCGCTGAGCGCGGTGCGCATTACCGCCACGCGTACCGACAAGGTGCCCAACACCTCGGCGACGGCGGCCAGTTCCGGCGCCGATCTCAACGGCATGGCGGCTTACAACGCAGCCGCCGCGATCCGTGAGCGGCTGACCGAATTCCTCGCGCGCACTTACGGCTGCGGCGAGGACGGCGTGCACTTCACCCCCGGCGGCGTGCTGGTCGGGGCCGAGACGCTGACCTTCAGGCAAATCGCGCGCAAGGCGCATATCGGGCGCATCTCGCTGTCGTCGACCGGCTACTATGCCACGCCAGGAATCGACTACGACCGCTCGGTCTTCAAGGGCCGCCCGTTCTACTACTTCGCCTATGGCGCCTCCGTCAGCGAAGTGGTGATCGACACTCTGACCGGCGAGCATAAGGTGCTGGCGGTAGACATCCTCCACGATGTCGGCCGCTCGCTGAACCCGGTGGTCGACGTGGGCCAGATCGAGGGCGGTTTCATCCAGGGGCAGGGCTGGCTGACCACCGAGGAACTGGTTTACGACGCCAAGGGGCGCCTGCTCACCCACAGCCCGGCAACCTACAAGATCCCGACCGCCTCGGACCGCCCGAAACACTTCACCGTAACCTTGTGGGACGGCGAGAACGTGGAGCCGACGATCAACCGTTCCAAGGCGGTAGGCGAGCCTCCGTTCATGCTGGCGAATTCGGTGTTCTGTGCGCTGAACCGCGCGGTGGCGGCTACCGTGCAGGGCAGTCGCGCGATCCCGCCGCTCGATGCCCCGGCAACGCCGGAGCGCATCCTCAAGGCCATTGCCGGACATAGGGCCGGGCACAGGGCTGAACCATGACGCAGTGGATCGGCTGGCTGCGGCGGCTGGACAGGGATGTGCCGACAGCGATGGTCTCCATTCTCGCCAGCGAGGGTTCGGCCCCGCGCGGCGCGGGCACGCGGATGCTGGTGACGGCGCAGGGCCAGGAAGGCACCATCGGCGGCGGCCAGCTGGAATACCGCGCGGTAGATCAGGCGCGCGCGATGCTGGACCATGCGCCGGGCACGTGGCGGGTGCAGGACTATCCGCTGGGGCCGCTGCTGGGACAGTGCTGCGGCGGGCGGGTGCGCCTGCTGGTGGAACACCTCGATCCTGCGGCGCTCGGCTGGCTGCACGATGCCGAGCCGGGGCGGATGCTGGCGACGACTCTGGAGGAAACCGGACCGCTGCGCACGATCTTCGAGCGCGAAACCGCCACTCGCCAGTCCGCACGCGGTCCAAGGCCGGAGGCAGGCGCGCGTATGGTAGAGCCGGTGGGTGAGCGTCCGCGCCCCGTGTACCTGTTCGGCGCCGGCCATGTCGGGCAGGCCATTGCGCGGCACATGACGGGGCTGCCGCTCCACCTCGCCTGGTTCGATACCCGGCCGGAGCAGGGCGGCATCGACGGCGTCACCGTGGTGCCCGAGGAAGAGATCGCGACGTGCGTGGAGGAAGCCCCGGCGGACGCCGCGATCCTGATTCTCACGCACGACCATCCCCTGGACTATCATCTCACGCTTGCCGCACTGGGGCGTGAGAGCGCGGCCTTCGTGGGCCTGATCGGTTCATCCACCAAGATCGCCCGCTTCCGCTCGCGGCTCGCGGCGGACGGTATTTCACCTGAGGCGCTGGAGCGCCTCACCGCGCCGATCGGAGTGCCGGGCGTCATGGGCAAGGAGCCCGACGTCATCGCCATCTCCGTCTGCGCGCAGCTTCTGCAATTGAGAGGGAAATGAGTATTCAAAGACAAGGTCTCCCCGGCACCGGCAGGACGGTATGATCCACGCCTACCGCGCCGAACTCCTGTCCGTGGCCCATGACCCGCGCGATGCCGGCCGCGAAGCCGTGCGCCACGAACCCGACGGCTTGCTGGTCATCGAAGACGGCGTCGTCATCGCCAGAGGCGCCTACGCCGATCTCGCGCCGCGATATCCCGGCGTCACTGTCGAAACGCTGTCTGGCCTGGTAGTCCCCGGCTTCATCGACGCGCACGTTCACTACCCCCAGACAGACCGCATCGCCTCCCACGGCGAACAGCTGCTGGACTGGCTGGACAAGCACATCTTCCCCGCCGAAAAAGCCTTCGTCGACAAGGCCCACGCCGGCGCGGTCGCGGCTTTCTTCTTGGAAGAACTGCTGCGTAACGGCACCACCAGCGCGCTGGTCTTTCCGACCGTCCACGAACAGTCGGTCGACGCCCTTTTCGAGGCCGCGCTGAGCCGCCGGATGCGCATCGTCTCAGGCAAAGTGCTGATGAATCTCGGGCCCGAGGGGCTGAACGACACCGTCGCCACCGGCCGCGCCGAAACCGAAGCGTTGATCCGCCGGTGGAAGGGCAGGGGCCGCCTCGGCTACGCCGTGACTCCGCGTTTTGCCCTGGCCTCCAGCGACGGGCAGCTTGCCGATGCAGGCGCCTTGCTGGCCGAGCATCCCGACGTGCTCATGCACACCCACTTGTCGGAAAACCTGCACGAAATCGCTGCCGTGGCGGGGCGTTTTCCCGACAGCGCCGATTATCTCGACGCTTACGACCGCTTTGGCCTCGTCACGCCGCGTTCGGTTTTCGCGCATGGCGTCCACTTGTCGGACCGCGCTTGTTCGCGTCTTCACGGCAGCGGGGCAGGGATAGCAGTCTGCCCGTCGTCGAACCTGTTCCTTGGCTCGGGCCATTTCGATTTCGGACAGGCCGATCGCCACGCCCTGCGCCTTGGTCTGGGCACCGATATCGGTGCCGGCACCTCGTTCTCGATGCTGCGGACATCGGGGCTCGCCTATCAGGCCGCACTGGCCCGCGAGGACCGGCTGGACCCTTTCCGCGCCCTCTATCTCGCCACTGCCGGCTCTGCCGCGCTGCTTCACATCGAAGACCGCGTGGGCGCGCTGGAGCCGGGCCAGGAGGCCGATTTCGCCGTGCTAGACCCTGCCGCCACGCCGCTCCTTGCCCGCCGCACTTACGAGGCAGACCTTGCGACACGCCTCTTCGCGCTCCAGATACTGGGCGACGATCGCGCCATCGCCCGGACCTATGTCATGGGCGAATGTGCGTGGAAAAGGACACCATGACCGAGACAGATTTCATCGCCGGCCTGCCCAAGGCCGAACTCCACCTCCACATCGAGGGTAGCCTTGAGCCGGAACTGATGTTCCAGCTTGCCCAGCGCAACGCAGTGGCAATCCCCTATGCATCGGTGGAGGAAGTGCGCGCCGCCTACGACTTCTCCAACCTGCAGGACTTCCTCGACATCTACTATGCGGGCGCCGACGTGCTGCGTGTCCGGCAGGACTTCCACGACCTTGCGATGGCCTATTTCACCCGCGCGGCGGCGGACGGCGTGCTCCACGCCGAACTTATGTTCGACCCCCAGACCCACACCGACCGGGGCATCGCCTTCGAGGAGGTGATCGAGGGCCTGCTGTCGGCCATGGCCGAGGCGCGGGCGCAGTTCGGCATGACTTCGCAGCTCATCCTCTCGTTCCTGCGGCACTTGTCCGAGGAAGCGGCCTTCGCGACGCTGGAAGCGGCGGAGCCGTGGCTGGACCGTGTCACGGCGGTAGGTCTCGACAGTTCCGAGGTGGGTCATCCGCCTGAGAAATTCGCCCGCGTCTTCGCGGCTGCGCGCGCCAAAGGCCTGAAGATCACCGCCCACGCCGGCGAGGAAGGCCCGCCCTCCTACGTCCATGAGGCACTCGACCTGCTCCACGTCGACCGCATCGACCACGGCAACCGCGCTCTGGAGAACGATGCACTGGTCGCACGCTTGGCGGCCGAGGGAATGACGCTGACGGTCTGCCCGCTGTCGAACCTCAAGCTGTGCGTGGTTGACGATCTCGCCGACCATCCGCTGGACCGGATGCTGGCGCTGGGCCTCAAGGCGACGGTGAACTCCGACGATCCTGCCTATTTCGGCGGCTACGTGGCGGACAACTACCGAGCCGTAGCAGAGGCGCGTGGTTTGTCGCGCGGCGATCTCGTCACGCTGGCGCGCAACAGCTTCACGGGCTCGTTCCTGCCGCCCGAGGCGATCGCGGCGAACCTGGCCAAACTGGACGCCTACGCTGCCGCGCACGGCTGATGATGCAGGTGGCGGTGCTGGCGGGCCGGCTCGATAGAGCGGCAAATTCCGCCGATACCGGGAACCGAACTACGGTTTCGCTGTTATCGATGGTGAAGGCCGGCGCACCGCTTCCCTCCCCCCGCGGCGAGTAGCGCCGGCCTTGTCTTTCCCGGAAATTCAGTGTTTCGGACAAGGGTGCGAAGCCTTTGTCAGCGTAGTGCTCAGTTTGACAGAACTGCCAACTGCACCACGCCGCTGCCCTTGCGCAATATGCCGATTTCCTCGGCTGCGGCGTCGGAAAGGTCGATGACGCGGTTGCCGTGGAACGGGCCGCGATCGTTGACGGTGACGACGACTGTTTCGCCGTTTGCCGGGTTGGTCACCTGAAGCTGGGTGCCGAAGGGCAGGGTGCGATGCGCGCAGGTCAGCGCGTCGGGATCGAAGCGTGCACCGCTGGCGGTACGCGCGCCGGCAAGGTGGCGGCCGTAGTAGCTGGCCATGCCGCCCTTGATAGGCGAAAATTCGAGTTCGAGCGAGGGAGCCTCGGCGCCGACTGCCGGATCGGCAAGAGGCGAGGTGGAGGCGGTGCTGATCGCGGCTTCTGCTGCGACCGGAATCATCCGGGAATCGGCGTGGACAGGCCCTGCAAGGGTCAGGGTCATGACTGCGGCAATAGCAGCCAGTCGGCCGGTTCGGCGGATTTTCAAGCAATACCCCACTACGTCGTTGACGACGAGCGGAGTCCTACCTGCCGGGTTCCCGGCTTACCACCCATGCAAAAGCGGCCCGTCGCGCATTGGCAACGGGCCGCCTGATGCGGTTAAGCTGTTGGAAAGACTCTACCGGCCCTGTTGGGCGAGCAGTCGCAGGCGCAGGGCGTTGAGCTTGATGAAGCCCGCCGCGTCCTTCTGGTCGTAGGCGCCGGCATCGTCTTCGAAGGTGACGTGGCGTTCGGAGTACAGCGAATCGGGGCTCTTGCGCCCGACGACCGAGACAGAACCCTTGTAGAGCTTGAGGCGCACGGTGCCGTTCACGCGGGCCTGCGAATGGTCGATCGCGGCCTGGAGCATCTCGCGCTCGGGGGCGAACCAGAAGCCGTTGTAGATCAGTTCAGCGTACTTCGGCATCAGCTCGTCCTTGAGGTGAGCTGCGCCGCGGTCGAGGGTGATCTGTTCGATGCCGCGGTGGGCGCGGGCGTAGATTTCGCCGCCCGGCGTCTCGTACATGCCGCGCGACTTCATGCCCACGAAGCGGTTTTCCACGAGGTCAAGGCGGCCGATGCCGTGCTTGCGGCCCAGTTCGTTGAGCGCGGTGAGCAGGGTGGCCGGGCTCATCGCCTCGCCGTTGAGGGCAACGCCGTCACCCTTCTCGAAGTCGACGGTAATGTATTCCGGCGCGTCAGGCGCGTCTTCCGGGTTTACCGTGCGCGAGTAGACGTAGTCCGGGGTCTCGTTCCACGGGTCTTCCAGCACCTTGCCCTCGGACGAGGTGTGCAGGAGGTTGGCGTCGGTCGAGAACGGGCTTTCGCCGCGCTTGTCTTTGGGGACGGGGATCTGGTGCTGTTCGGCCCAGGCGATCAGCGCGGTGCGGCTGGTCAGGTCCCATTCGCGCCAGGGGGCGATGACCTTGATGTTCGGATCGAGCGCATAGGCCGACAGCTCGAAGCGGACCTGGTCGTTACCCTTGCCGGTGGCGCCGTGGGCGACCGCGTCGGCGCCGGTCTCATGCGCGATTTCGATCAGGCGCTTGGAGATCAGCGGGCGGGCAATGGAGGTGCCCAGCAGGTAGTCGCCTTCGTAGCGGGCATTGGCGCGCATCATCGGGAAGACGAAGTCGCGCACGAATTCCTCGCGCAGGTCGTCGATGTAGATGTTCTCGTCGGCCAGGCCCATCAGCTTGGCTTTGGCGCGTGCCGGTTCCAGCTCCTCGCCCTGGCCGAGGTCGGCGGTGAAGGTCACCACCTCGCAGTTGTAGGTGACCTGAAGCCACTTCAGGATGACGCTGGTGTCGAGGCCGCCGGAGTAGGCGAGGACGACCTTCTTGATGCTGTCGGACATGGGCAACGGCTCCGCGAGAATGGGCGGTGGATATACCGGCGCGCGCCTATCAGGTGCGCGGGGGCTTCGCAATGGCGGCGTTCCCGTCAGCCGCGTCCAGATGAGTGCTGGCGGCTGGAGGCTTCGACAAGCTCAGCCCGAGCGGAAATCAAAAGTTGCTCTCAAACCGCTCAGGCTGAGCTTGTCGAAGCCCCCGGCATCACCCGCCGATAGTGGCTGTTCACCTCCAGCGGTCCCGGATCAGGTCCGCTCGCGACGTCAATCCGCCAGAAGCCGCTTTTCGGTTTCACCCAGATAGTCGCGTGTCAGCGGCAGGGCGTGGCGGCTGCGGATGTACTGGATCTGGTAGTTGCACATGCCCCCGCTTTCGAAAGCGGCGGTGGCGCCGGCGAGGTAGAAAATCCACATGCGGTAGAAACGCTCGTCGAGGAGGGCGACGATCGCCTCCTTGTTGTCGACGCAGCGCTTGTACCATTCGCGCAGGGTCTTGGCGTAGTGCAGGCGCAGGTTCTCAACGTCTGCGGCGATCAGGCGGACCTTTTCGCTGGCCGCCACGGTTTCGCTGAGCGCCGGGATGTAGCCGCCGGGGAAGATGTACTTGCGGGTGAAGGCGTCCGTCGCGCCGGGCCCGCCCATGCGGCCGATGGTATGCATCAGCATCACGCCCTCGTCGGTGAGCATGGTCGCGCAGTCGCGGAAGTAGCGGGCGAACTGGGCCTGGCCGACATGCTCGAACATGCCGACCGAGACGATGCGCTCGAACTTGTCGCCCCGCGCGGCAAGGTCGCGGTAGTCGATCAGCTCGAAATCGATGCGCCCCGCTACGCCTGCCTCGATCGCGCGCGTCTTAGCAAGCGCGAGCTGTTCCTCGCTCAGCGTGATGCCCTTGACCGAGACGTCGAAGTTCTTCGCCAGGTATATGGCCATGCCGCCCCAGCCGCAGCCGATGTCGAGTACGGTCTGGCCCGGTTCGATCGCCAGCTTGGCCGCGATATGGGCGAGCTTGGCGGTCTGCGCTTCTTCGAGGCTCATGTCGTCGCGCGGCCAGTAGGCGCAGGAATACTGCATGTGCTCGGTATCGAGGAACAGGTTGTAGAGGTCGTTGCCCACGTCGTAATGATGGGCGATGTTGGCCTTGGCGCTGGCTGCCTTGTTGATGCCGTCGATCAGGGTGAGGACTTTGCCGGCGACTTTTTTCAGCGGCTTGGTCTCGTGCAGTTCACCGCCCTTGTCCCAGCGGGCGTTGGCGCGCAGCAGTTCCACCAGTTCCATGATGCCGCCCTGTTCGACCACCAGCTGGCCGTCCATGAACGCCTCCGCCGCGCCCAGGCGCGGATCGCGCAGGATGCGGCGTTCGGCGGACGGGGTCAGGCGAATACGCACTTCGGGGAAGCCTTCGTGGGGCGTTCCGAAACGGCGCAGGTTGCCATTGGGACGGAGGACCTCGAGCACGCCCTTACGGACGCCGCGTTCAAGGAAGCGGTCTAGAATACCGAATGCCATTAGTGGCTTTTGCGGGGGTGGGGCGCTCTGTGCAAGGGGCTAGGTGTTGCAAAGTGTACATAGTTTGGTTTGGCGTGCGCATGTCTCAAGCCGCATCGCCGTGCCGGGCCAGAAACAGCACGTCGCGCGGCTGGGCGGTGAGGTGCTGGCCGGAATCGACGTAGAGCGTCTCGCCGCTGGCCAGCCAGCCGCCGGCAAGGAACAGAGCCGCGCCGGCTACATCCTGCGCGGTGGCGCGGCGGTGCAGCAGGTTCATCCGGTGAGAGACTTCGGCTTCCGCCTCGCTCTGGTCATGGCTGGCGAGAATGGCGCCCGGGGCAATGCCATAGACCCGGTCGCGGGCATCGGTGCGGGCCATCGACAGCATCGGTACGGTCGCTGCCAGTGCATGCTTGCTCATCGTGTAGGAGAAGAAATCGGGATTGGGATTGAGCAGCTTCTGGTCGGTGATATGAACCAGCCGCCTGCCGCCCTTGGCCCGTGCATGGGCGAGGAACGCCTGGCCGAGCCGGGCGGGCGTGGCGGCGTTGACGCGCATGGCAGGCGTGAACGTGGCGGGGTCGAGATCCTGTGCGGTGTCGATGTCGAACACCCCCGCGCAGTTTATCAGGACGCGCCAGTCGGGGAGGCGCTGCGCCAGTTCTTCCACCATGGCGGGGCCCTGTTCCCAGTCATCGAGGTCGCAGGCGACGATTTCGGCGGAAGGCAGCTGGGCGGCCAGCGCCTCGGCCTGTTCGCGCGATCGGCCGTAGTGGATCACGACGTGCCAACCCGCGTCCCCGAAGGCGCGGGCAATGGCCGCCCCGATCCGCTTGGCACCGCCGGTCACCAGCATGGCGGGGCGATCGTTGGGGAATACGGTCATGGGAAAGGCGATGTGCCGAACGCAGGTTTGCATAGCGTTGAAGGAACGCTGCGGCGCGCGGCTTCGGGGTTGGTACAAAGCCGGACGGACAAGGAAGGCAAAGGCGCTAGGTTCTGGGACATGGCACCGTTGGAGCATAGCCGGCCAGCATAGGAAAGGCCCAGCAGCCTGCCGATGATGACAATCGTACTGGCGGGACGCATCGGCCCGGGCAAAGAAAAAGGCGCGCCGTCCGGGGACGGCGCGCCTCTCTCAAGGGACTGCGATCGGCTCTGCGCCGATCCGGTCAACGGCAGCGCGACTTCGAGCCGCCGCGATCGATTTCGCGGCCCAGCACTGCGCCGCCCGCTGCGCCCAGCAGGGTGCCGACGGTGCGGTCACCGCGGGTGTCGATTGCGCGGCCAGCCAGGGCGCCGGCAACGCCGCCGACCAGCAGGCCGGTGGTGCCGTTCTTCTTCTGGCAGCGATAGCGGCCGTCGTTGCCGCGCCAGTAGCGCGAGCCGTCATCGGCGCGGTGGTAGCGGCGCTTGTCGCGCGCTTCGGCCGGAGTGGTGACGGTCATGTAGGCGGGAACGCTGAGCGCCATCATGGTGGCGGCGAGAATGATTTTACGCATGAAAGTGTGCCCTCGTCGGTTGCGTGGAATAATCTGGTAACGCCGCTACTCGTTCATTGATCCACAACGTCAGATGAACGCCTCGTTGTGTTTGAAAATAGGTGACGAAATGCGCCGAGGCAGCGACGAGCCGTGGAGAAATGTTGCAGGCGGAAATAATTCAATGGCGGATCGGTGCGAACCGCGCGTCCCGCGTCAGGGCATTGAAAGGGCACGCAGTCTAAAGAGGAGGCGCGCCTTTTCGCAGTCCTGCGCGGGGATCAGGTCAACGGCACTGGATATCGCCCTTGTCGATCTCGCGGCCGAGCGCGCCTCCCAGGACGCCCCCCAGGATCGTGCCGATCGTGCGGTCGCCGTTGCCGGCGATCTGGTTACCGGCCAGCGCGCCCACACCGGCGCCGATGATGAGGCCGGTCGTGCCGTTGTCGCGCTTGCAGTAATAACGGCCGTCATTGCCGCGCCAGACCCGCGAATTGCGGTCGATCCGGCGCGGCTCCGAATAACGGCCACGCGAATCGTAGACATTGCGGCGGCGGTCATCACGGCGATAATCCTTGCGGTTGTCGCGGCGATCCCAGCGGTCGTTACGTCCATCACGGTCGCGGTCGTTCCAGCGCGGCGGATCGGCCATCGCGGGAGTAAGGGGGAGGGCGGTGGCGGTGAAGGCCAAGGCGGCCAGCGCCAGCAGGGACTTCTTCATTTCCTGTTTCTCCTGCGATATTCAGGTATTTGAATGCTGCGGCCGATCATGGGCGGCTTTGACGAACCGGTGATGAACTGCGTGCACAAATGTACGTGACGCAGGACATACCGGCCTTTACCTGCGATGAAACGCGCAAAGTGATCATGGGCTGCGGGAAGGTACGTAAATGTTGCTCGATCTGGTGGACGTATTCGGTTCGGGCCCGCTGAGCGGCAATCCGCTGGCGGTGGTGCGCGGGGAAGAAGGGCTGGACGATGCAGCCATGCTGCGATTGACGCGGTGGCTGGGTTATTCGGAAACCACGTTCCTGTTGCCGCCCGAGCATCCCGATGCCGATTACCGCGTGCGTATCTTCTATCCGGCGGGCGAACTGCCGTTTGCCGGTCACCCGACACTGGGCAGTGCCCATGCCTGGCTGGCGGCAGGCGGCGTTCCAAGGCAGGCGGGCCGCGTGATGCAGGAATGCGGCATCGGTCTCGTCGAAGTGCGCGAGGATGAGGAGCGGCTGGCCTTCCGCGCGCCGCCGCTGATTCGTTCCGGCCCGCTGGACGATGCCGACCGCGCCGAGGCCGCACGGCAGGCCGGTGTGGATGAGGCGCAGATACTCGCCGCCGTCCACGCTGCCAATGGTCCGGGCTGGCGGCTGCTGCATCTCTCTTCGGCAGAGGCAGTGCTGGCGGCAACGCCCGTTTCCCATGTTCCCTTGGATACGAATGTGGCGCTGCTGGGCGCCATTGCGCCGGGCGGCGCAGCGCAGTTCGAGGTGCGTGCCTTCTTCGCCGATCCCGCCGGCAAGCTGGTTGAGGACCCGGTAACCGGCAGCCTCAACGCGGCCGTGGCGCAGTACCTCTTCGCCAGCGGACAGGCGCAGGGCAGCTATGTCGCCGCGCAGGGCCGGAAGGTGGGCGCCGACGGTCTGGTCCACTGCTCGCAAGCGGCGGACGGGGAGGTATGGATCGCCGGCCGGGTGGAGACGGTCTCCACCGGCGGCGTCCTGTTCCCGAAAGGTTAGGCTTTTTCCAAAGGGTTAGGCTGGCTTTTTCGGCAGGGCGATCTCGGCTGTGCCGGTGCACATCGTCGTGCCCTTCTGGTTCTTCATCAGGTGCTTGACGTGGACGAGGGCGCGCCCGTCCGCATCGACCGACTTGTCGACCACTTCGGCGGTCTGGATCGTCACGTCGCCGGTCAGCGCGGGGCCGCGGTAGTTGGCGAGCGAGTGGACCACCATGCCATGCTCACCCGCCCAGCCTGAGAGGTAGTCTGTCACCCATGAGCCCATCGAGGCGCCGTAACCATAGCCGCGCGGCATGCCGATCCGCCGCGCGAATTTGGGGAACAGGTGACCGCGCGAAGGGCCGTAATAGGCGCCGTCGGTGAGGAAGGGATTGACCTTGAGCATGTCCGGGTCGTTCTCGTAGCCGGCCATTTCGGGGGTGAAGCCCAGCCCTTCGAGATCCTGCTTGCGCAAATCGATCGCGCCCCAGGTGTTGACGATATAGGCGCGCCATTCGGTAGCGAAGCTGGCGATCGAGTGCGGGCCGAAGACGCGTTCGGGAAGCTGGTCGCCCACCGCCACGTCGTCCCACCAGCGTTCCTTGTGGCCCAGGTCATGCAGCATCTGCACCCAGGAGAAGCGGCGCTCCTCCATCGCTTCCACTTCGGCGTCGGTCCATTCCGGCTCGTCGAAGTCGTCCGTCTTGACCTTGTCGCCGCCGGCAGATGCGCGGTAGCGGATCGAGGTTGAGCGCTGGCGGGCGATCTGCTCGCCGTCCTGGTTGGAATAGTTGTTGTCGCCGCGCTGGAAGCAAGTGGGGCCGAAGCCGGTCTGCTTGACGGTGTAGTCAAAGGGAACGCGGGTATTGGTGACCACGTCGCCCGGCTTGATGCGGGGGCCGAAGAACCACCATTCGTCGCCGCCGAACAGGAGGTGCGAATTGTCGATCCGGCCCACACAGGCCGGCGCGGCGCCGTGGCCGTCGTCGGTCGCGATGGCGAAGCTCTGCGGGGCGACAAGGGCGGCCCAGCGACTGGCCTGCGCGGTTGCCGGATCGAAATGGACGAGGTTGGGATAATGCATCGCATGGACCCAGCGGCGGATGTCGTTGGGAGCGATTTCCTCGCGCAGGGGCGAGAAATCCATGGGCTTGCCCAGGTACTGGTCGATGTCGGAGCAGTCGAAATCTTGATCGCTCATTTCAGGGTCTTTCCCGTGATTTTCAGTATTGGCGCTGGCCGGTGGCATCGGCGGCCTTGAAGACGGCAATCGGCTCGATCGCCTTGAGCATCACCAGCGGGATCACCCGCGTGGTGGCTTTCTGGTAATTGCCGTAGAAGGGGTGGCAAAAGGTCATGAAGTCCCAGACCTTTTCACGCTCCGCGCCTTCGGGCTCGCGCCAGGTTGCGCGGAAAGCCTGGGTGGCGACCTGAAATTCCACCGTTTCGGCCTCGCGCACGTTGAGATACCAGGCCGGGTGATGGTCGGCACCGCCCTTGGACGCGCAGATCACCACTTCGCCGCCGATGTCGGCGTAGCAAAGCGGGGTGATGAAGACCTTGCCGCTTTTGCGCCCGGTGTACTTGACCAGGCAATGCGTCGCGAAGGAGCGGCCGCCTACCGGCGTGATGTCCATGATGTGGCCCTGCGCACCTCCGGATTCGAGGTACATGTCGCGGTGCTCGGTGATCCAGTCCTTGCGAGTATCGCGGATCGCGGCTGACGTGTCGTCGCTCATGGCGTTTTCCTCTCCTGCCGAAGCGAAGAGCACGATGGCCGATAGGGGGCGCGGGCGTCTAATCCTGAATAGATACGCGGCCGAGTGATCGCCCCAGCGGTCCGGCGTCAGTCTGCTGCGACATCCTTTTCCGGGGGAAAGGCTATGTGCGCCATCAGGTTGTCCACAAAGGCTTCGTGCTGGGCTTTCGTTGCCTTGGCCGGGCGCAGGAGGATATCGGTGCGGTAACCGGTGACGGCGGAGACGGTGAACTGGGTGAGCCGCGCCGCCTCGTCAGCATCGAAGCGCGTAGAGAAGAAGCGGGTAATGGCGCTGCGCATCTTCACCGGGCCGCGCTCGTAGAACATTTCCTTGATCTCGGGGAAGCGTTCGCCCTCACTCACCACAAGGCGGTAGAGCAGCACCGAGTTCACGTTCAGCAGGCAATCCAGGAACCGCATGCAAGCGCGCCGCATGGCCGGGGGCGAGAAGGTCTGCCCCGTCAGCACTTCGTCGATATCGCGCGAGAACGTGCCGATGTGCATGTCGATGACGGCGGAAAACAGGTCTTCCTTGGAGGAAAAGTGCGCCCATAAAGTCGCCTTGGAACCGCCAAGCGCGTCGGCAATTGCGGACATGGTGGTGGCCGCATAGCCATGTTCCAGAAACAAAAGCGTGGCAATGCGCACGATCTCCGCGCGTTTGCGTGCTTTGTTGAGCTCTCGTTTTCCGATCATTTCCGTCATAGGCGTACCATGCAGTACACTTTTTGTTTGACAGGTTCAACCCGCATCTCGATAAATGTGTACCGATGAGTACGCATATGAACCCGCGATTCGCGGCAGCGTCGCTGCTGGCGATTACACTTTCCCTCGGGGCCTGCACGGCGCCTGATCTGGGCCCGCGTCCGCAATTGACGCCGCCAGGCGGGCTGGAGGCTGGCCAGTCACTGACCAGCAACAGTCCCGCCTTGCGCGATTGGCCGCGAGAGCGCTGGTGGACTGCCTATGGCGATCCCCAGCTTGACGCCCTGGTGGAGGAAGCGCTGGCCGGATCGCCCAGCGTCGCTGCAGCCCAGGCCCGCATTCGCCAGGCGCGCGGTGCAGCCGGGGTTGCCGGTGCCGCATTGCTCCCCACGCTGGGCGGGCAGGGCTCTGCGGGTTTCACCAAGCAGTCCTACAACAACGGCGTGCCCGCCGAATTCGTTCCCAAGGGCTGGAACAGCACCGGTACGCTGGCGCTCTCGGGCGACTTCGACCTCGACTTGTGGGGCGCGAACCGTAAGGCCCTCGCCGCTGCGACGTCTGAAGCCGAAGCCGTCGAAGCCGACGCCCGGCAGGCCGAGCTGATGATTTCCAGCAACGTGGTCTCCTCCTATTTTGACCTCGCCCGACTGGTCGAACGCGGCAAGGCGCTGGCCGATGCCAACAAGGCGCGCGGCTCTTTCGTCGACCTGACCGGTCAGCGCGAACGGGAGGGTATAGACAATCAGGCGCCGATGCGCCGTGCGGAAGCAGCGGCTGCCACTGCGCGCGCCGCATTCTCTGCCAATGAAGAACAGACCCTGCTTCGCCGGCACGCGCTTGCCGCGCTGCTCGGCAAAGGCCCCGACCGTGGACTGGCGATCACCCCCCCAGCCATCGCCACGGTTCCCGAGGTGGGAATTCCCACCGATGCGGGCATCGCGCTCGCAGGCCGCCGTCCCGACATCGTCGCGGCGCGCCTGCGAGCCGAGGCGGCCGGCGCCCGGATCGATCAGGCCAAGGCTGCTTACATGCCCAACATCAGCCTGCGCGGTCTGTTCGGCTTGACGTCGCTGGGCCTGTCCAACCTGATCGACAGCGGTTCGACCTACGGAAACGGCATTGGCGCGCTCAGTCTGCCGATCTTCCAGGGTGGACGCCTGAAAGGCCAGTTCACGCAGGCGCGCGGCGGCTATGACGCTGCCGTCGCCAATTATAACGACACCGTGGTGGGCGCGTTGCAGGAAGTCGCCGATGCGCTTGCCAGCCGCGATGCCGCCGCCGGTCAGGAGCGCGACGCGGCGGAAGCGGCGCGGACCTCGCAGGTCGGCTACGACTTGTCGATGCAGCGCTTTCGCGGCGGCCTGTCCAACTATCTCGATGCACTGACCGCCCAGACCGATGCTCTGCAGGCGCGCGAAGCCGCGATCGATGCCCATTTCCGTACCCTCGCCCTGGAAGTCGCGCTGCAACGCGCGCTGGGCGGCGGGTTCGCAGACAATTCCAGTGAGAAGGCTCCCGACAATGACTGATGGCGTGCAGGACCAGAAGAACGGTTCCGGCCCGGATGCTGGTGAAAGCGTGATCGAGAAGAAGAACCGCAAGCCGCTGTTGATCGGCGTTGCGGTGGCGGTCGTGGCGGTTGCCGCGATCTACTTCCTCTATGACGAGTTCATCGGCAGCCGCTCGGTCTCGACCGACAACGCCTATGTCGGGGGTGAGAGCGCGGAAGTGACCCCGCTGACCGCCGGCCAGATCGCCGAAGTGCTGGTCACCGATACCCAGCCGGTGCGCAAGGGCCAGATCCTGATGCGCCTCGACGACAAGGACCAGCGCATAACACTCGCCCAGGCCGAGGCGCAGGTGGAATACGCTACCCGCCGTTACGGCCAGTCTCTGGCGAACGAAAACGCGCTGGGCGCAGCGGCAGATGCCAGCGCCACCCAGATCGCTTCGGCGATCGCCAAGCAGGCATCGGCGCAGGCCACGCTTGCCAAGGCCCAGGAAGATTTCCGCCGCCGCAACGCACTCGCCGGCGGCGGCGCCGTTTCGGCAGAGGAACTGACCTCCGCCCGCCAGGCCCTGGCTTCGGCCCAGGCTGCGGGACAGGAAGCGCGCGCAGCGGTGGCTCAGGCCCGTGCCAGCGCCAACAGCTCACGCCGTCAGGAAGAAGCCGCCCGCGCGCTGACCAAGGGGACCAGCACTGAAACCGCGCCGGAAATCCTGCTCGCCAAGGCCCAGCTCGCCACGGCAAAGCTGGCGATGGAGCGCACCGTGATCCGCGCCCCGATCGACGGCATCATCGCCAAGCGCTCGGTGCAGGTCGGCCAGAAGATCGAGACGGGCACTGTCGCGATGATGATCGTGCCGGTGAACGCGCTCTACGTCGACGCCAACTTCAAGGAAGATCAGCTCGGCAAGGTCCGTTCGGGCCAGCCGGCCACCGTGGTCTCCGATTTCTACGGCGACGACGTGGAATTCCACGGCAAGGTCGTCGGCTTCGCAGGCGGCACCGGGGCGGCGTTCTCGCTGATCCCGGCGCAGAACGCGACCGGCAACTGGATCAAGGTGGTGCAGCGCCTGCCGGTGCGCATCGAACTCGATCCCAAGGAGCTGAAGGAGCATCCGCTGCGGATCGGCCTGTCGATGGAAGCCAAGATCGACCTGACGAGTAAGGACTGATGGCAGGCGCTGCATCAGCGGCGGGGGCTGCCCCGAAGGCCGGCGGAGGCGCCCCGGCGCAGCCGCTGACCGGGGCCAAGCTGGTCCTTGCGGGCCTCGTGCTGGCCATGGCGAACTTCGTCGTCGTTCTCGACACGACGATCGCCAACGTTTCGGTTCCGCATATCGCGGGCGGCCTGGCGGTTTCCGTATCGAGCGGGACCTGGGTCATTACCTCCTATGCCGTCGCCGAAGCGATCTGCGTGCCGCTCACCGGCTGGCTTTCCAACCGTTTCGGCACTTTGCGCGTCTTCATGCTGTCGCTGATCGGGTTCGGTCTGTTCTCGACCCTGTGCGGCCTTTCGAACTCGCTTTCCATGCTGGTCGTGTTCCGTTTGGGACAGGGCTTTTGCGGCGGTCCGCTGATGCCGCTGACGCAGACGCTGCTGCTGCGCATCTTCCCCAAGGAAATGCACCCCAAGGCGATGGCGATGTGGGCGATGACCGTCGTCACCGCGCCGATCGCGGGGCCGATCCTGGGCGGCTACATCTCCGACAACTGGTCGTGGGAATGGATCTTTTTCATCAACGTGCCGATCGTCGCACTGATCTTCTTCGGGGTGTTCACCCTGCTGCGCGGCGCGGAAACGCCGGTACAGAAGCTGCCGATCGACAAGATCGGCCTGCTGCTGCTGGTGATATGGGTCGGCGCGTTCCAGATGATGCTGGATCTGGGCCGGGACGAGGACTGGTTCTCATCGGGCAGAATCGTGGTGCTGGCCTGTATCGCGGTGGTGGCCTTTGCCGCTTTCGTGATCTGGGAACTGACCGAAGACCACCCGATCGTCGACATCAGCGTGTTCAGGCATCGAGGCTTCTCGGCCGCCACACTTTCGCTGACGATCGCCTTCGGCACCTACTTCGCCTCGATCGTCATCATCCCGCAGTGGCTCCAGACCTCGATGGGCTACACCGCGACGGAGGCGGGCCGGGCCATGGCCTTCAGCGGCGTGCTGGCGGTTGTCGCCTCGCCCTTCGTGCCCAAGCTCATGCAGCGTTTCGACCCCCGGCTCATCGTCTTCGCAGGGGTAACGTGGATTGGCATCTGTGCGCTGATGCGCATGACATGGTCGACCGAGATCACCTTCTGGACGATCGCCACGCCGCAGCTTCTGCAGGGCATTGGCGTCTCGCTGATGATCGTGCCGCTGACCACCATCAGCCTGAGTTCGGTCCTGCCGAGGGAAACCGCCTCGGCGGCGGGCATCGCCAACTTCGGGCGAACGCTGGCGGGCGCGGTGGCCACGGCGATCGTGTCGACGATCTGGAGCGACATGTCGCGCGAACGCTCCGCCGAGATCGCGGGTACGCTCAACGGTGCCGGCGCGGTCTCGCAAAGTCTTCAGGACAGGGGCTTCTCTGCCGAGCAGGCACGCGGGACGATCGCGCAGCTGGTGGAGAACCAGGGTACCGCCGTCGCCACCGGGCATCTTTTCGGCATCTGCGCAGTGGCCCTGTTCCTTGCCGCGCTGACGATCTGGCTGGCCCCGCGTCCGCCCAAGAACGTCAAACCCGCCTCGGGGCACTGACACAGTGCACTTACGGGGCGCCTTCGGGTCGCACCAAAGGCAAAGCAGCGTTCCGGCCGGACGGAAGGACAGGCAGCCCCCCAAGCCTCTCGCCTTTCCGTCCGGTCGGCACACCGGCCGGTCGCTTGCGCCTCTTGCGCCGGCGGCCGGCCGCTTCCATCCTTGGCCGATGACAGAAGATGGTTTCCCAGACCCACGCCGCCAGGCTCCCGCCACAGAGCGCAACCGCGACCCGATTCTCTCGGTCCTGCGCGAGGTACTGCCGCTTTCGGGCCGGGTCCTAGAAGTCGCGGGCGGGACCGGCGAACATGCCGTTCATTTCGCCGCCGCGCTGCCCGACCTGCTCTGGCAGCCAAGCGATCCCGATCCGCAAGCCCGCGCCTCGATCGCGGCGTGGCGCGGGGATGCGGGGCTGTCCAATCTTCTTGAGCCCATTGCCCTCGATGCCGCTGCCGACTGGCCCGACATGGGCGCGGAGGCGGTGGTGTGCATCAACATGATCCACATCAGCCCATGGGCGGCGACCGAGGGATTGATGGCGGGCGCGGCCAAAGTTCTCGGCTCCGGCCATCCGCTGGTGCTCTACGGCCCGTACCGGCGCGGTGAGCGTATGCTGGAGCCAGGCAATGCCGCATTCGATGAGGACCTGAAGCGCCGCGATCCGGACTGGGGCCTACGCAGCGTGGAGGACGTGCGAGCGTGCGCGCTGGACCATGGGCTGGCGTTCGACCAGTTGGTCGAGATGCCGGCCAACAACCTGATGCTGGTCTTCAGGAAGCGCTGAAGCTGCGGCGCGAAAGCCGAGGCAGGACCAGCGCCTGGCCCACCGCGCGGGCGGCGAACAGCACCGCGAAAGCGGCCCACAAGCCATGGTTGCCCAAGGGCCGCAATCCCGCCAGCAGCGCAAGATAAAGCGCCATGGCCGCCGCCATCGTCCCCAGCATTGCGCGAGTCCAGCCCGCCCCCACGAACACGCCGTCGAGCACGAACGAGACGACACCCAGCAGCGGCAGGAGTGCCAGCCAGACGGCATAGTCGCGGGTCGCCGAGATCACTTGCGGATCGGTGCTGAAAGCGGCGGCA
The DNA here is from genome assembly GCF_000876675.2 of Novosphingobium sp. P6W. Taxonomy (GTDB): domain Bacteria; phylum Pseudomonadota; class Alphaproteobacteria; order Sphingomonadales; family Sphingomonadaceae; genus Novosphingobium. Next base: position 2,619,694 of record NZ_CP030352.1, on the reverse strand, counting down.
AGCCATGCGCCGCCAAGCGCGTAGAGGCATGATACCGCGAGTCCGGTCAGCCCGCCCCAGACCAGCGCGGCGCGCACGGCGGCGTTGAAGCGGCTGCGGGCGCCGGCGCCCAGTGCCTCGCCGCAGAGCACCTGGGCCGCGCTGTCGAAGCCGTCGAGGAGCAGGGTGGCGAGCATGAAAAGCTGGAACAGGATGCCGTTCGCGGCCAGCGTCACCGGCCCGGCCTGCGCTCCGCTACGCGCGAAGATCAGCAGCGCCGCGGTCAGCAGCAGGGTGCGGGCGAAGAGGTCGCGGTTGAGGGCGAACAACTGCATCAGGTCGGCGCGGGCCCATGTCGCCCGGTGGGCAATTGCCGCCAGCGCCTCGCGCGCGGTACCTTCGCGCACCACGACTGCGGCGAGCAGCGCGAACTTGAGAGTTTCGGAACTGACCGTCGCGGCGGCCACACCGGCCACGCCCCAATGCGCCACCAGCACAAGCAGCAGGTCCAGCGCGATGTGGACGAGGTTGGCGGCGATCTCGACATAAAGAACATAGCGGACCTTGCGGTGCCCGATCAGCCACCCCACCAGCACGCAGTTGGCCAGCCAGATCGGCCCGGCCCAATAGCGGATCGCAACATAAGTCTGGGCGTCTTCGCGCAGAGGCCCGGTGGCGCCCAGCAGATCGAGCCCGATGGATATCGTCCAGGGCATGGCGAGCAACACCAGCGCACCGATTGCCATTGCCACGGTCATGGCGCGGGCAAGGGTCTGGCCCTGTACCGGCCCGCCGCCGCGTCCGCTGCCCTGTGCGGTCAGGGCTACGGTGCTGGTGCGCAGGAAGTTGAAGACGTTGAGAAGGCCCAGCATGAACTTGGCCCCCAGTTCCACCGCGCCTTGGGCCGGGGCATCGCCGAGGCGGCCGATCGCCCACATGTCGGCCAGCCCGAACAGCGCTGTCGCCACGTTGGTCAGCATCGCCGGCAAGGCGATGGACCAGAGCTGGCGGGCGGTGTCGCTTCGGGTCACTGCGGCGTCCAGGTTCGCTCGGGGAGGCAGGGTTCTATCGGGGGTGCTGGAGGATCGCAATTGTACGGAACTGCCCGAATCGGCTTTGCGGGCTTCGCAGTTGCGGAATACTTTTGCGCAAACCAGGCCAAAGCGCAAATTTACGAGGGTAAAAGTTTGCTGACCGCGCGAACAGGGCTTGCGTAGTAGGCTGATTTAGGGGAGATTGGTTGTGTCGAAGGCAGTTTCAGGTCTTTGCTGCAACTGCGAGAAATCGGCGCGCCGGAGTGATTACTCATCCCCGGCGCGCTCTCTCCCAACACCGGTAAGGTTACAAGAACCTTTCACCGGCCACCCTGCATCAGAAAATCGCCTTGGCCAAGCAAGAATTGCAATTCTTGCTGCGCAGCATGTAAATTTTTTCGTGACACTTTTGCGGGGCTCGTCCGTGCCTTGCGTCATTGCTCGTCCAGAACGGAAGCCCGGCATGGGAGGCAGCAACTTTGCCGCCTCCCCCTTGGACGTCCTTCACCAAACCAGCGGAAGGTGCTCCGGGCCGATCACGCCGCCGGGACGGTACTCGATCTCGGTGCCGGGTTTCACGGCGAATTTGGGGATGCGCTTCAGCCATTCCTGCAGTCCGATCTTCACTTCCAGCCGCGCGAGGTGGGCGCCCATGCAGCTGTGGACGCCGACGGTGAAGGCGAGGATGGTTTTGCGCGGCCGGTCGAAATCTACCTCCTTTGGGTTCGGGAAAACATCCGGGTCGAAGTTGCAGGCGGGTAATATGAAGGTGACGCGGTCGCCCTTCTTCATCTGTACGCCGCGCATCTCGTAGTCCTTGTCGAGCACGCGGCCCGAGAAGGTCACCGACCATCGGCGCAGCAGTTCCTCGACGATCTTGTCGATATCGTCCGGCCGGGCGTGGATTTCCTCCAGCTTGGCCGGGTTCTGCGCAAGGTAGAGCCAGATGTTGTTCATCGTCGCGAACACGGTGTCTAGGCCGCCGATAAACAGGAAGCAGACGAAGCCGAAAATCTCCTTGTCCGACAAGGGCACCCCGTCCGGCGCGGCATGGGCGATGCGGCTGACGACGCCGTCGTCGGGATTGGCCTTCTTTTCCTCGATCGCGCTTTTCAGGTAGGCGGTGATCTTGCCCATTTGTTCGGCCATGATCGCCCGGTCGTTGGAATGCAGCAGCTTCACCGCCCAGTCGACGAATTCGTCCCGCATGTCCTGCGGCAGGCCCATGATGTCGAGGAAGACCGAGACGGGCAGCGGGCGGCCATAATCCTCGGTGTATTCGCACGTCTCTCCGGCGGCGACTTTGGCCTCGATGGAATCGATCAGGTCATTGGCGCGTTGGCGGATTTGCCCTTCCAGTTTGAGCACGCCCTGGGGGCTGAACACCGGGTCGACGATATTGCGGTACTTGCGGTGGTGGGGCGGATCGATCTCGATCGGGATGAAGTAGAAATAGTCGTTGGGATCGCGCGGGAAGGGGGTAGCGCCCTCGTTCGAGAAGACGTCCGGGTGACGCAGGCCGAACAGCGCATCCTCGTGCTTGATGAGGTGCCACATGTTGCCCATCGGACTGACGTCGTAATAGATCGGCGGCTGCTTTTCATGCATCGCGGCCATGAAGTCATGCGGGTTCGCCAGGAAGTCCGGGCCAAAGGTAAGGCCGGACTGGCGGATCAGTTCGGGGGGGACGTGGGCTGGCACCTGGTCCATGCCGACATGGCGCGGGAACACGGGCGGGACGGGGTTGGCGGCGTCGATGGGCATGGTTGTTCCTTCTCTTTCCGGGCCGGTCAGAACTGGTGTTCGGGCATATGAACGACCATGCCGTCGAGCGCCTCGGTGACCACCAACTGGCACGACAGGCGGCTGTTTGGCTTCACCTCGGCCGCTGCGGATTCGAGCAGTTCGGCCTCTGCTTCGGACGAAGGGCCGCCGGCCGCATCGGTCCATTCCTCGTCGACGTAGCAATGGCACGTCGCGCAGGAGAGGCCGCCGCCGCATTCGCCAGTTATGCCTTCGATGCCATTGTAGAGCGCGCCGCGCATGACGTTCTCGCCAACCGCGATATCGACCTCAACCGCCGTGCCGGTGTGATCGACGTATGTGATCTTTGCCATGGTTCCTCTCGCTTTCCTTGCCTAGTTCCCTTAAGATGAGAACAGTGTTCTCAAAGTTGTACTCCGAGGTGGGTCGGCAAGTCAATCACGAGACGAGACGGGACGGCGCGTGCCGGACGCGCGGGCACGAGGCGCGCGTTTTGCATGCGTGCAGGCTGGACCGGCGGGCGATCACGGCCTAGCGGGGGAGCAATGCCGACGACTTATCCGCCTCTATTCGCGCTGCCCGAAATTCCTGCCGGAACTTCCGGGGATGCGGCGGACCGCACGCTGGTGCTCATCCGCGCCGCTTACGACCTGCTCGACGAAGCAGGGCTGGAGGGGCTGACGATCCGTGCCGTGCTGGCGCGTGCGGGCCTCGCGCGGCGGGCTTTCTACGAGCGGTTCCAGAGCAAGGACGATCTCGTGCTGGCGGTGTTCGACCAGTCGCTGCGCGCCGCCGCGCTGCAATTCCGCGAGATCACCGCGCGCTGCGCCGGCCCGGTGGAGGCATTGCAGGCGATCGTTACCGGGATCGTCGTCGGGCAGCTTGGACAGGACCGGATGGGCGCCAACCGGCGCGGGGCGGCGCTCAGCCGCGAGCATCTTCGTCTGGCGCAAACCCGGCCGTCTGAATTGAATTCGGCGCTCGAACCACTGCTGGACGTGATGGCCGGTCATGTTGCGCTGGGAATGGGGCAGGGGGTGTTCCGCGCGGCGGATTCGCAGCTCCAGGCGCGGCTGATCTACAACCTCGTCTCGACCACGGTGCACACCGTCCTGCTTGCAGAAGAAGGCGGCGCGGCCGATCCCGCAGAGCGTGAGGGACTGGCCGAGGACCTGTGGGAATTCTGCCGCCGCGCGATACAGTCCTGACGACGAGGTCCGCCGCCTTCAGGCCTTATCAGGCGGCCTGGCACTGCGCCGCGGCGATCGCCAGTGGCGGCTCGGCGCGGCCGAACAGGAAGCCTTGTCCCTGGGTGCAGCCTTCCTCGCGCAGGTAATCGCGGTCGATCTCATGCTCGATGCCCTCGGCCGTGACCGTCAGTCCCAGACTGCGGCCCAGGCCGATGACGGCGCGGATCACGGCGCGCGAACTCGCCTCCTGGTGCAGGTTGAGGATGAACGACTTGTCGATCTTGATCTTGGTGAACGGGTAGTTGAGCAAATAGCTCAGCGAGGAATAGCCAGTGCCGAAATCATCCAGAGAGATGCCGATGCCGAAGGCGCGCAAGTTGCGGATGATGGCGGCCGGACGCGGCCCCTTTTCCATCAGCACCGCCTCAGTGATCTCAAGCTCCAGCCGCTCGGCGGCGAGGCCCGAGGTGGACAGGGCGTTGATGACCGTGCTCAGCAGGTTGCCGTTGCGGAACTGAAGCGGCGACACGTTCACAGCGACGCGCACATGGGCGGGCCAGCGCATCGCCTCTGCGCAGGCACTGCCCAGCACGAAACGGCCGATCGGATCGATCAGGCCCATCTCCTCGGCCAGCGGCACAAAGACGTCGGGCGGCACTGCCCCGCGTTCCGGATGGTTCCAGCGCAGCAGCGCCTCGTAACATTCGACCGCGCCGGTTTGGAGGTCGACGATCGGCTGGTAATGGACTTCGAGAGATCCCTGGCGGACTGCTGCGCGCAGGTCTTTCTCCAGCCGGTTCTTCTCCTGCGCGGCCGCGTCCATGCCTGCTTCGAAGCCCCGGCAGGTTCCGCGCCGCTCACCCTTGGCGGCGTAGAGCGCAAGGTCCGCATAACGCATCAGCGTCTCGGCTTCGCGGGTGTCGTATGGAGATGAGGCGAAGCCGATGGTGGCGCCGATATGGATCATGTGACCCTGCACGAAGAACGGCTCCGACAAGGTGGTGATGATCGACTTGGCGACCAGTTCGGCCTGGGTTAGGCTGGAGCGGCGGAAGATCACCGCGAACTCGTCTCCGCCGACCCGGCACAGCAGGGCATCTGGCGGGATCAGTTCGCGCATGCGCATCGCAGTCTCGGTCAGTACGACATCGCCGAAATGGTGGCCGTACGTATCGTTGACCGGCTTGAAATGGTCGAGGTCCACCAGCGCGAAGGTGATGGTTTCGGTGGAGCCGGCATGGTCCAGCAGGTCGCGCAGGTGTTCGCGGCAGTGGGCGCGGTTGGCGAGGCCGGTCAGTTCGTCGTGCCGCGCCATGTGGGCCATGCGCTGCTCGATGCGGCGGCGCTCGGTGACGTCGAAGATCGAGACAATGGTGCCGGCATGGTCTTCCAGCCCGGAGAGGCGGGTGGAGATTGCCGTGTCGACGCAGGTGCCGTCCCTGCGCACCATCTGCCAGCAGTCATTGGCGTCGGAATTATCGGTGGCGAGCAGTTCGGCGGCATCGGGCCATAGGCTTGCAGGAAACAGGTCGTGTGCAGGCAGGCCGTCCATTTCGCCGGGACGATAGCCAAGCAGGGCATAGGCTGCCTCGTTGGCGGCGCGGACGCGGCCGGTTTCCTGATCGTAGACCAGCATCGGAAGGGGGTTGAGTTCGAACAGCAGACGGAAGGTTTCTTCCTTCTGCTTGAGGTCGGTGATGTCGACTCGGATGCCGATCGTGCCGCCGCCCTCTATGCGGCGCTCCTCGATCATGATGCAGCGCCCGTTCGACAGGCGCTGTTCGTGGCGGCGCCCCGGCTGGTGCAACTGGGCGATGCGGCTGGCCAGCCACTGTTCTTCCTGTCCCATCGCTTCGGGATAGTCGCCGCGCTCGATGCCGATGCGCAAGGCATCGGCCAGCCTAACGCCGGGTTTCAGCAGGTCGGCGGACTTCTCGTAGATTTCGGCGTAGCGCTCGTTCCACAGGATATAGCGGTCTTCCTCGTCGAGGAAGACGATGCCCTGGGGTATCGCCTCGATCGCTTCGCGAAGGCGCTTTTCGGCGAGTGAGGCAGCCTGCAGCGCGGTGTCGAGCGAGGGCATGGCCTCGTCATCGCCAATCGCGCCGGACTTCACCGCTTCCGCCTTTTCGTTATCAAGCCCCAAATACACGCAGATCCCCATCCGGTTTGGCCCAAGCTAGGGGCAAGGGAGTTAATTTTCCCTGCATTGGTAAACGGCGAGGTGATGAAACATGCGGATATATTCCAATATCATGAGAACTAGGCTGGCATGGTTTCACGGCGCCGCTTCCCGCACTTTCAGACTGGGTGCGGGGGAGGGATGGCCGAAATAATAGCCCTGGCCCTCGTCGCAGCCTTCCGCCTCCAGCACCCTGAGCTGCCCTTCGGTCTCGATCCCCTCGGCCAGTACAGGGATGTCGAGGCTGCGGCCCAGCGCCAGAACGGCGCGGATAATGGCCCGGGCCTGGGCGCTGCCTTCCGATTTCAGCAGGAACGACTTGTCGATCTTGATCTTGTCGAACGGGAACGACTGCAAGGTGTCGAGCGAAGAATAGCCGGTGCCGAAGTCGTCGATGGCCACGCTGACGCCCATCGCCTTGATGAGACGCAGGCAGTGCAGAGCGCGTAATTTGTCCTGGATGATGGCGGTTTCGGTGATCTCCAGTTCGAGCCTGCGGGCAGGCAGGCCGGTTTCCACCAGAACGGAGTGGACCATCTCGACAAGGTCGGGTTGGAGAAACTGCACGGCCGAAAGGTTGACCGCGACCTTCTCCTCGCCCGGCCATGTCCGTGCTTCGTGGCAGGCCTGACGCAGTACCCATTCGCCCAGCGCGATGATTTCGCCAGTCTCCTCGGCGATGGGAATGAATTCTTCGGGCGATACCAGTCCCCGGCGGGGGTGCGTCCAACGTAGCAGCGCCTCGTAACCCGATACCGCGCCGGTGCGCAGCGAGTGCTGCGGCTGGTAGAGCACGCTCAACTCGCCTTTCGCGCTGGCCTGGCGCAAGTCGGTGGCCAGTTGCCTGTGTTCGCGCGCGCTTTCGTCCATGCCGGCCTCGAAGAAGCAGATGCTTTTGCCCAGCTTGGCCTTGGCGCGGTACATCGCGAGGTCGGCGTTGTTAAGCAAGGTCTCGCGGGTGTCGCCGTGCAGCGGGTGAGTGGCGACACCCAGGCTGGCGCCAACGGTGAGCGGCTGCCCTTCGTCGGCGACCGGCGCGGCGATGCAGGTCTGGATGCGGGCGATGAAGTCGTTCAGCTGGGCGCGGCGGGTGAAGCGGATTGCGGCTGCGAACTCGTCGCCGCCGAGGCGGGCCACAGCCTCGCCTTCGCGCCGGGTGGCGCTGAAGCGCCCCGCCAGAACCTGCAGCAGATGGTCGCCCGAGGCATGTCCGAAAGTGTCGTTGATCTCCTTGAAGCGGTCGAGATCGATGGCGAGCACGGCGACTTTCTCGTCCGCCAGCGTGGCATCGGCGATCATCGAGTCCACTTCCCGATAGAACTGGGCGCGGTTGGGCAGGCCGGTCAACGCATCATGCATCGCCATGTGCGCGATCCGGTCTTCGGAGCGGCGCTGCTGGGTGATGTCTTCGAACGTGGCGATCCAGCCGCCATCGGGCAGCGGACGCTCGCTAATCGCCAGCACGAGGTCTTCGGTGAAATTAAGATGCCACGAGGGGTGGTCGCCCGAGGTGCTGGCACGCAGGATGGACTTGTGGATCATATCGAGAGTCTTGGCCGGGTGGTACTCCGTGGAGAAGTAGCCGGCGTAAACCAGTTCGGTCATGGAGGTGCCGGGCTGGCAGCGCTCCTCCGGGATGTTCCAGATGCGGTAATAGGCGCGGTTGGCGAAGATCAGGCGCTCATCCGGGCCGAACATGCACAGGCCCTGGCTCATGTGTTCGAGCGCGGTGTCGAGTTGGTGCGACTTTTCGGCCAGCGCGTCCTGCGCCGCTTTGATCTCGGTGATGTCGCGGGTGATCAGCGAGTAGCCGATGTGTGCGCCGTCCTCGTCGCACAGTTTTTCGATCGTGCCGTGCGCCCAGAAATCCGACCCGTCGCTGCGGGTGCAAAGCCACTGCCCCTTGGCGATGCCCAAAGCGTCAGCCTCGGCGATGGCGAATGCGGGGCGGCCTGCTGCGCGGTCCTCGGCGGTGAAGAAGCGCGCGAAGGGCAGGCCCAGCGCTTCGGCATCGTCATAGCCAATCAGCGAACGGCCGCCGGCGTTCCACTGCGCGACGTGCGCGCTGCGATTGAGCATGCAGATCGCGTAGTCGGACGTGCCCCTGACCAACTGTGCAAACTGGCGCTCGCCCAGCAACCGTGCGGCGTGAGTGCGCTGGCGCAATTGGTGCGCGAACGTGCTGATCGCCGCGACCGCCAGCGAGCCGACGCACAGCCATGCGGCCAGTTCCTCCTGCGGTATAGAGAGGCCCTGGTCGGAGAGGTGAGACGGAATGAACGTCAGCGCGGCGGTGCCGCAATAGTGGAGGACTTGCGCGGCGATGGTGACCAGTCCGGTTGCCGCCAGGATAAGAGTTAAGCCTTTTGCGCGCAGGGCGATGAAAAGTCCGGGATAGAAAAGGATCGCCGGCAAGACGACCGAAGCAGCTACAAGATGCCAGTCCCAGTTCAGCATTGCGGGAACTTCCAGCGCCGCCATGCCGGTATAGTGCATTGCCGCCAGCCCCGCGCTCAGCAGAAGTGCGGCGGGGACGAGGCCCACCTTGGACCGTGCCTGCACCGCAAAATAGAGCGCGGCCTGTGCGCCAGTAACGCCGACAATCAGCGAAGCGGCGGTCAGCCAGGGCGAATAGGCATGACGATAACCAGTGTCGAAACCAAGGGACGAAATGAAGTGCGCCGCCCAGCATCCGAAGCCAAGCATGAGGCCGGCCAGCAGGTATGCACCGCTCCGCTTGCGGCCGCGCGCCTGTTCAAGAAGGGACATGCTCTTGCCGGCGGCCAGGGCGCAGGCAAGGATTGCCAGCAAGACCATCTCCGGCCGATGCTGGTCTTTCGCGCAAAGTATAACCTGAAAGAAGTGTGCTGCGCCTGTTTCGCTCATGACGAAATTGTAACGCATCAATATTTAATGTGGCTTAAATCGTTTGCACCGGATCGGCACTCAAGCTGATCCGCATCGGTTGTAATCAAACGAAATGGCCCGCCGCACATGGTGCGACGGGCCAAGCTTTCCTCCCCAGGAAAACTCTTGCTTCAACGGCGGACGGCGCTGCCGAGGCGGTGATAAAGGTTGGAATACGTGGACGAGATCGGATCGTCCTCGTGCGCCTTGAGGTAAAACAGAACGGCTTCCTGAAGGAGCTTGAAGTCCTGGTTCGAAAGCACCGCGCGGGCGCGGGCCGGTTCGGTCGTCATGGTGGTCATGGTCATTCCTTTCCTTGCTTTGCGGGGAGCTTCCCCAAGTCACCCGGAGACTGTCTCCGGGTGTTCGTTTCAACCTTTTACGCGGCGAACTGGTTCATCGTGTTGTGCGTGCCGCCCGCCTTCAGGGCAGCCTCACCGGCGAAGTATTCCTTGTGGTCGTCGCCCACGTCGGAGCCGGCCATGTTCTGGTGCTTCACGCAGGCGATGCCCTGGCGGATCTCCTGACGCTGCACGCCCTTGACGTAACCCAGCATGCCGGCGTCCCCGAAGTATTCCCTGGCAAGATTGTCGGTCGACAGTGCCGCGGTGTGGTAAGTCGGCAAGGTGATGAGGTGGTGGAAAATGCCTGCCTCGCGCGCCGAGTCCTTCTGGAAGGTACGGATGCGTTCGTCGGCTTCATCCGCCAGTTCGGTGCCATCGTAATCCACGCTCATCAGGCGCGCCCGCTCGAAGGCCGATATGTCCGTGCCGGCCGCTTCCCAGGCGTCATAGACCTGCTGGCGGAAGTTGAGCGTCCAGTTGAAGCTGGGCGAATTGTTGTACACCAGCTTGGCATTCGGGATCACCTCGCGGATGCGGCTGACCATGCCGCCGATCTGGCCGATGTGCGGCTTTTCGGTTTCGATCCACAGCAGATCCGCGCCGTTCTTCAGGGCGTGGATGCAGTCGAGCACGCAGCGGTCCTCGCCGGTGCCGGGGCGGAACTGGAACAGGTTGCTGGCAAGGCGCCTGGGCTTGAGCAGCTTGCCGTCGCGGCTGATCAGGACGTCGCCGTGGCCGATCGCAGACACTTCCTCGCAGTCGAGGTACGAGTTGTACTGGTCGCCGATGTCGCCGGCCTCGTTGGTGACGGCGATCTGCTTGGTCAGGCCGGCGCCGAGCGAGTCGGTGCGGGCAACGATCAGGCCATCGTCCACGCCCAGTTCCATGAAGGCATAGCGTACCGCGCGGATCTTCGCGATGAAGTCCTCGTGCGGAACGGTGACCTTGCCGTCCTGGTGGCCGCACTGCTTCTCGTCCGAAACCTGGTTCTCGATCTGGATGCAGCAGGCGCCCGCCTCGATGAACTTCTTGGCGAGCAGGTACGTCGCCTCGGCATTGCCGAAACCGGCATCGATATCGGCGACGATGGGAACGACATGCGTTTCATACGTGTCGAGCGCGTGTTCGAGGCGCTTGGCTTCCATCTCGTCGCCGCTCTCGCGGGCCTTGTCGAGGTCGCGGAACATCATGCCCATTTCACGCGCATCGGCCTGGCGCAGGAAGATGTAGAGTTCCTCGATCAGCGCGGGGACCGACGTCTTCTCATGCATCGACTGGTCGGGCAGGGGGCCGAACTCGCTGCGCAAGGCGGCGACCATCCAGCCGGAAAGGTACAGGTAACGGCCCTTGGTGGTGCCGAAATGCTTCTTGATGGAGATCATCTTCTGCTGGCCGATGAACCCGTGCCAGCAGCCCAGCGACTGGGTGTAGTTTGCGGGGTCCTGGTCATAGGCGGCCATGTCCTCACGCATGATGCGCGCGGTGTAACGGGCGATGTCGAGGCCGGTCTGGAACCGGTTCTGCATGCGCATGCGGGCGACCGATTCCGGCTCGATCCCGTTCCAGTGGGCTTCGGCGCCGATGGCCTTTCCGGCTTCGATGATTTTGCTCTGGTAGGTCACGATGGAGTTTCCTCTTGCGGAAGAATGTTGCGTTTGATGACCTTGAGGTAGTCGCAAGTTTCGCGGGCCGGAATGGCTTGCGAAGTGCTGTTGTCAATCTTTACAGATTTTCCTTGTAAAGTTGTACGATCCTGACAAAGTGCGGTGGATATGGCAGAAAACCGCCCCTTATACCTCGGCCCAAGGCTGCGCCGCCTGCGCCGGGAGCTTGGCCTGACGCAGCAAGCGATGGCTGACGACCTTGAGATTTCGCCCAGTTACGTTGCCCTGATCGAGCGGAACCAGAGGCCCGTCACGGCCGACATGCTGCTACGTCTGGCGCGCACCTACCGGCTCGATATCGCCGATATCGCCGGGGATGATGGAGAAGATTACGCCCGCCGCCTGACCGACGTGCTGCGCGATCCGATCTTCGCCGATATCGACTTGCCCGCGCTGGAAGTGGCAGACCTTGCCACCAGCTTCCCGGGGGTGTCCGAAGCGCTGCTGCGGCTGCATCAGGCCTATACGCGCGAGGCGCAGGCACTGGCCGAACAGCGCGCTGCCGGGCCGGACGTGGACGAGAACGAACCTGTGCGCGAGGCACAGCGGTTCCTGGCGCAGGCGCGCAACTACTTCCACGCTCTGGACCAGCGCGCCGAGGAACTTGCGGCAGAGATCGACAAGGCGGGCGGGGCAACCGCGTGGCTGGCGGCAAAGGGCGTGCGCGTGCGCTTCCTGCCGCCCGACGTGCTGATGGAATCGCTGCGCCGGTTCGACCGGCACAACCAGCAACTGCTGATCGCCGATACGCTCGACAGTGCCAGCCGGGCGTTTCAGATCGCCACCCACATCGCCCACACCGCGCTGCGCACCGAGATCAAGCAGGCGATCCGTGCCGAGAATTTCTCCAGCCGCACCACCGCCGCGCTGCTGCTGCGCGCACTGGCAGGCTATGCCGCTGCTGCGATCGTTATGCCGTATGGCCGCTTCGCCCGCGCGGCGGACCAGCGCGGTTACGATATCGATGCGCTATGCTCGCTGTTCGGCGCCAGTTTCGAGCAGGTCGCACACCGCCTCACCACGCTTCAGCGCCCCGGAGAGGAGTGTGTCGGCTTCTTTTTCATCCGGGTGGATGAAGCGGGCAATGTGTCCAAACGGCTCGACGGCGCGGGCTTTCCCTTTGCCGCGCATGGGGGAGGGTGCCCTTTGTGGAACGTTCATCAGGTCTTCCGCCGTCCGGGAGAAATCGCCACGCAATGGCTGGAACTGCCGGGCGGAGAGCGTTTCTTCTCGATCGCCCGCACCGTCACCGGCGGGGCCAAGGGGTACGGCGCGACCCGCGTGGTGCGCGCCGTCGCGCTGGCGTGCGCAGCCGAACATGCGGGCCGTCTGGTCTATGCCGCCAAGGCAGATCCCATCAACGCGCCTACCACGCCGATCGGCGTTACCTGCCGCTTGTGCCAGCGCGCCGAATGTACGGCTCGCTCGGTCCCGCCAATCGGGCGCGATGTGCTGGCCGACGATTATCGCCGGGCCGCGCAGCCCTATACCTTCGCGGAAAGTTGATCCAAGCTCTCCGTTTCGAAGGAACGGGAAGGCGGCGGCTTTCAGAGCCGGCAAAGGATCGTCTTCATCCCCCCCCCAAATGCATCGCCCGCGTCACCGCCCGGTGAATTTCGGGGGCCGCTTCTCCTTCAGAGCCTGAATGCCTTCAAGGTGGTCTGCGCTGCGTACCGACACGCTTTCATAGGCGATGCCGGCGTCCATCAACGCCGTCGCCAGCCGCTTGAGTTCGATGTTGGTGAGGATCTTGGTCGCGCGAATGGCGCCCGTCGCGCCGTTCAGCAGCCTGGCGCAGAAGGCGTCGACACGCGCGTCCAGGTCTTCCAGCGGGACGCAGTAGTTGATCAGGCCGATCTCCGCCGCCTTGCTCGCGGTGAGCAGGTCGCCCGTCAGCAGGTATTCCTTGGCGCGCGTCAGGCCGATGCGCTGGGCCCAGATCACCGCGCCGCCATCCCCTGCCACAAGGCCGAGGCCGACATGCGGATCGCCGATCTTGGCGCCTTCAGCTGCGAAGATCACGTCGCACAGCAGGGCCAGCGTTGCACCAAGCCCCACCGCGTGGCCGTTCATCCGGCACACTACAGGCTTGTCGATGTCGAGCAGGGTCGAAACTATGCGCTTGGCGACGCGCGTCTCGTGGTCGAACAGGTGCGGGTTCCTGGCATTGTGCTCGATATGGCCAAGGTCGCCCCCGGCGGAGAACGCGCGCCCCGCGCCGGTCAGCACGATGACGTCGGAGCCGGTGTCGACCTGCGCGAACCACATGGCTTCGGCCAGATCGTCATGCAGCGCCAAGTTCACCGCGTTCAGCGCTTCGGGCCGGTTAAGGGTGATGCGCAGCAGCCGTCCCTCGCGGGCCATGGCGATCGTGCTCAAAACGGGCAGGGCGGGCACGTTCTCGGTCATTGCGGCGGGTCTCCCTCTTTTGCGGTTCATCTCATAGGCAGGCGGCCTTCCAAGGCCACATTAAAACGCCACGGCAGACGCAATCCTTCGCTCCAGCGAAACCTGCACCTACAAGCGTGCGCGGCGTTGCCAAAGTGCGCGAAGTTCGATCTACCCCCGTGTTGAACGCATGCGCAGCAGCGCGGCATGACGGATGAGAGGATCAACTACGATGACGCAGTTCGACGAGACTTTCGACTGGGTGGTCGTGGGCAGCGGTGCGGGTTCGATGGCCTCGGCGCTGCTGATGAAGCAGGCGGGCAAGTCCGTTGTCATCCTCGAAAAGGCGCCGTGGGTAGGCGGCACCACCTGCAAGTCGGGCGGGGTGATGTGGATCCCCGGCAATCGTTTCATGGACCCCGGCGAGGACAGCCTCGAAAAGGCCTGCCAATATCTCGACGCGGTGGTTCCCGATGGCCCGGATTCGCCCGGGACCAGTCCCGCGCGCCGCCGTACATACGCGGTCGAAGCGCCCAAAATGCTCGACTTCATCGTCGCGCAAGGCGTGAGGATGGAACGCGGATCGACCTTCTGGCCCGACTATTACGATGAACTTCCCGGCGGCGTGAAAACCAGCCGCACCGTCACCGCGCTGCCCTTCGACAAGAAGCAGCTCGGCAAGGAATGGGCGCCGAAGCTGCGTCAGGGGTTCCTCGAAGTGCCCGTCCGGCTCGACGACGGGATGAAGCTGCCTTTCATGAAGCATTCCTGGGCGATCAAGCGGCTGTTTCTCAAGATCGCGCTCAAGGTCGTCGCCGGCAAGCTGACCGGCAAGCATTGGGTCACCGCCGGAGCAGCGCTGCAGGGGCGGATGCTCAAGGCGGTGCTGGATAAGGAGGCGGCGCAGATCCGCACCGACTCTCCTGTCAGCGAAGTCATCATGGACGGCGACCGGGCGGTGGGGGTGGTCACCATCCGGGACGGCAAGCCCTGGCGTGTCGGGGCAAAGCTGGGCGTGCTGATGAATGCAGGCGGCTTTTCGATGAATCAGGCCATGCGCGACAAGCACATGCCCGGCACGCAGTCGAAGTGGTCCAACGGGATCGAGAGCGATACCGGCGACATGCATGTCGAACTGGCCGCAAAGGGCGCGCAGCTGGCGCAGATGGACCAGATGGTCGGCTTCCAGATGACCGAGGCCCCCGGCTGGGCGACCGACTACGTCAAGCCCGGCACCCAGAGTACGACCGGCAAACCCCATGCCATCCAGGTCGACCAGACCGGCGTGCGCTACATGAACGAGGGCGGCTCCTACGAGGAGTTCTGCGAGAACATGCTGGTGCGCAATCGCACCGTGCCCGCGATCCCCAGCTGGGCTATCATGGACCAGCAGTTCATGGACGAATATGCCGTCGCCGGCAGGGGCACTGCCAGGAAGAACATGGCTCAGTGGCTTGCCTCGGGCTGGATGCACCGCGCCGATACCATAGAGGCTCTGGGCGCGTCGATAGACGTACCGGCCGATGCACTCAAGGGCACGGTCGAGCGCTGGAACGGCTTCGTGCGCGGCGGGCGGGACGAGGATTTCCAGCGCGGCGTGCGCGCCTATGACAACTGGCTGGGCGACCCCTTTTTCAAGGACGGCCCGAACCAGTGCATGGGCACGATCGAGAAGGGCCCGTTTTACGCCATCCCCATCGTCCCCGGCGATGTGGGCACTTATGGCGGCGTGGTCTGCGACTGCGATTCGCGCGTGCTGCGTGAAGATGGTTCGGTCATCGAGGGCCTTTATGCCTGCGGTGTCACCACGGCGTCGCCGATGGGCCGGGTCTATCCTGGCGCCGGGGCAAGCGTGGGTCCTTCGATGACCTTCGGGTGGATCGCAGCGAAGCACGCGGCGGGGCTGGGGAACCAGCTGGCCTGATCGCGGCGGGAGGGGCGCTGCACATGGCCCCCCAGCGCCATGTGCCAACCCATTCGACATTCCCGCACCATCCCGCTAAGGGCGCGCGCACTATGCAGGAAAACGACCGCGATCTTCTGCCCGAGGGACTGGGCGACCGACTTCCGCAGCAGGCATGGGCCTCGCAGACCGTGCGCCGCGCCGCGCATGACGTGCTGGCGAGCCATGGCTATGCGCGGGTCGAGACGCCCGTGCTTGAATTCGAGAAGGCGCTGGCCAGCCGCATGGCGGGCGTGCAGGTGCGCCGCATGTTCCGCTTCATGGACCCGGTTTCGCTGCGCACCCTCGCGCTGCGTTCCGACATTACCGCGCAAGTCGCGCGCATTGCCGCTACCGGCCTTGCGCAGGCGCCGCGTCCGCTGCGGCTTTCCTATTCCGGGCAGGTTGTTACCGTGAAGGGCGACGGCCTCGACCCCGCGCGTGAGCGGCTGCAACTGGGCGCCGAACTCATCGGCACCGATTCGATCGACGCCGTCGCCGAAATCGTCGAACTCGCTATCGAAACCCTGCGCGCCGCCGGCGCTACCGGGGTTTCGGTGGACTTCACGCTTCCCGACCTCGTCGACGCCCTTAGCGCCGAGGCCCTGCCGCTTTCCGCCGCGAACATCGAGGCGGTGCGCCGGATGCTCGATTCCAAGGATGCGGGCGGGCTGGTCGACGCTGGCGGTGAGACTTACCTGCCGCTGCTCTATGCGGTCGGTCCGTTCGACGCCGCGATCGAGCGGCTTGCGGCATTCGACGTGGACGGCGTTCTGGCAAGCCGCATCGCCGGACTGCGCGCCATCGCGGCGCGGGTGAGCGACAAGGCCCGCCTCACGCTGGACCCTTCCGAGCGTCACGGCTTCGAATACCAGTCGTGGCTGGGCTTCACGATTTATGCGGACGGCATTCCCGGCAGCATGGGGCGCGGCGGCACATATGCGATTCTTGGCGGCGCAGGGCTGGACCCCGAGCCGGCCACCGGCTTCTCGCTCTATCCCGATCGGCTGATCGACGTGCTCGGCTCGGGCGGCGGCGAGGAGCGCAAGCTGTTCCTCCCGCTCGGCCACGACCGCGAAATCGCGGCGCGCCAGCGTGCCATCGGCTGGGTCACCGTGGCGGCCCTGAGCGAGGATGACGAGGCGATCGCGCTCGGCTGCTCGCACCGCCTCGAAGGCGGCGAGGCGGTGGAGATCTGATCTCCCCGTCCCGGACCTGATCCGGGGCGGCCTTGAGGGTCTTGACTACCCCGCCGCCTACGCATTAGGGCGCGGGGCGAAAAGCCGGGGCATCTACGCCCCACCATCTCATCCGTTTCGCCGAGTCCTGTCGAAGGGCGTCACCGGATCCGCCTGGGCAGGGTGGAGGAGCATATCCATGGCCAACGTAACCGTGATCGGCGCCCAGTGGGGCGATGAGGGCAAGGGCAAGATCGTCGACTGGCTGGCAAGCCGGGCCGATGCCGTTGTCCGCTTCCAGGGCGGCCATAACGCCGGCCACACGCTCGTCGTGGGCGAACAGGTCTACAAGCTGAGCCTGCTGCCCTCGGGCATCGTCACCGGCACGCTGTCGATCATCGGCAACGGCGTGGTGCTCGACCCCTGGCACCTCAAGTCCGAAGTCGAAAAGCTACGCGGGCAGGGCGTCGAGATCAATTCCGACAACTTCGCCATCGCCGACAACTGCCCGCTGATCCTGCCCGTCCACCGCGAACTGGACGGCCTGCGCGAAGCAGCCGCCGGTGCCGGCAAGATCGGCACCACGGGTCGCGGCATCGGCCCGGCTTACGAGGACAAGGTCGGCCGCCGCGCGCTGCGCGTCTGCGATCTGGCCCACCTTGATTCGATGGAACCGCAGCTCGACCGTCTCTGCGCCCATCACGACGCACTGCGCGCCGGTTTCGGCCAGCCGCCGATCGACCGCGAGGCCCTGCTCAACGAATTGCGCGAGATCGCGCCTTTCGTGCTGCAGTTCGCCGAGCCGGTGTGGCGCCGCCTGAACAAGGTCAAGAAGGCCGGCGCGCGCATACTGTTCGAAGGCGCTCAGGGCGTCCTGCTCGACGTCGACCACGGCACTTATCCCTTCGTCACCAGCTCGAACACGGTTTCGGGCACGGCGGCCAGCGGTTCGGGCCTTGGTCCTTCGGCGACCGGTTTCGTGCTGGGTATCGTCAAGGCTTACACCACCCGCGTCGGTTCCGGCCCGTTCCCCACCGAGCTGGAAGACGAAACCGGCCAGCGCCTGGGTGAGCGGGGCCATGAATTCGGCACCGTGACGGGGCGCAAGCGCCGCTGCGGCTGGTTCGACGCGGTGCTGACGCGCCAGTCCTGCGCCATCTCGGGCGTCACAGGCATCGCCCTAACCAAGCTCGACGTTCTCGACGGGTTCGAGAAGGTGAAGATCTGCACCGGCTACCGCCTGCGCGGCAAGGTGATGGATTACTACCCCAGCCACGCCGCCGACCAGGCCGCGGTAGAGCCGATCTACGAAGAAATGGACGGCTGGCAGGGCACTACCGCCGGCGCCCGTTCGTGGGCCGATCTGCCTGCTCAGGCGATCAAGTACATCCAGCGCGTGCAGGAACTGATCGAAACCCCGGTCGCGCTGGTTTCCACCAGCCCCGAGCGTGAGGATACGATCCTCGTGCGCGATCCCTTCGCGGACTGACGGCAATGCGGGGCGCACTTCGGTTTGCCCCGCTGCTGCTGCTTTTTGGCATCGCTGCGGCCGAGGCACAGGCCCCGCCGCAGCCCCTGCCGCAGCCTTTACCTGAAATTGACCTGATCCGTGTGCGCAAGGCGGCGCGGATCATGGAACTCTACGCAGACGGGCGCCTCGTGCACGTCATCGAGCATATCCAGCTTGGCGATGAGCCTGTCGGCCCAAAACGCTTCGAAGGCGATGAGCGCACCCCCGAGGGACGCTACACGATCGATTGGGCCAATCCGCAGAGCGCCTACCACCTCTCATTCCACATTTCGTATCCCAGCGCCGCCGACCGCGCCTATGCCGCTGCGCATGGCCGTTCTGCCGGAGGGATGATCATGATCCACGGCCAGCCCAATTCGTGGACCGAAGGCCGCGTGCCCGGCGACTGGACCGACGGCTGCATCGCGGTGTCGGACGAGGAGATCGAAGCCTTGTGGGAGGCGGTCGCCGATGGCACCCCGATCGAGATCGTGCCTTAGGTCAAGGTGGTACACGCCGCCGTGGGTCAAGTCCGCGCGATAGAGGCTGACACCCCACTGCACCGACCGACTTGCACAAATTGCACTTTCCGGCATTGCTGGTTTGTAAAACGCAAGACAGCCGATGTTGCCGATTAATAGTTAGGAGCCTAACTAATGGCTTCCATGACTGACCGAATCACCCTTGCCCATGAACTCGCCACGCAGTTGAGCCCTGTCTCGCGCGCATGGTTGCAGCTTGCCGACCGCATTCTAGGCTCGTTGGCGATTTCCAATTCTGCGGGCTGGGCGCTTGTGCATCTCGAACGGCTTGGGAAGGGTGCGCGGCAGGGCGATCTGGCCCGCGCGATCGGCATCACCGAAGCCTCGCTGGTGCGTACCTTGCAACAGTTGGAGCGTGGCGGCCTGGTCGAACGTCGCCCCGACGAGGAAGATCGCCGCGCCAATCGCCTGCATCTGACGGCAGAAGGCAAGGAACTGGCGCGCAAGGCCGAAAAGCGCCTGATCGAACTGCGTATCGAGCTTCTTGAAGGCATTCCCGACGAGCAGCTCGAAGGAGCGGTGCGCCTGCTCGGCATCGTGTCCGAACGCGCGGCAGAGATGCGGAGCCGGGCATGAACACCGCCCTCTTCAACCGCTGGGGCATTCCCGCAGCGGTCTTCTCGCTCAAGGCGCTCGCGGCGGCCATTCTTGCGACCTACATTTCCTTTTCGATCGGGCTGGAGCGGCCTTACTGGGCCTTTCTCACCTCCTACATCGTCGCCGCGCCGCTGGCGGGGGCGGTCATCTCGAAGGCGCTGTTCCGCGTCATCGGCACGTTCGTCGGCGCCGCTATGGCAGTGATCATGGTGCCGCCGCTCTCGCACAGCCCGGAACTGCTGACGTTGGCGATCGCCTCGTGGCTGGCGCTCTGCGTCTTCGTCTCGCTCCTCGAACGCACGCCGCGCGGCTACGCTTTCGTGCTCGCTGGCTATACCGCCGTGCTGATCGTACTGCCGGCCGTGAACACCCCCGGCGAAATCTTTACTGACGCTTCGCTTCGGGTGCAGGAAATCACCATCGGCATCCTGTGTTCCAGCCTGATGCACGGCGTGGTGTTCCCCAATTCGGTCTCCACGTTCCTGCTGGGCCGCGTTGCCATGATGCTGCGCGATGCCGAACGGTGGAGCCGCGATTCCCTCGAACTGGAACCGGATGCAGCGGTCGAGGCGGAACGCCGCCGCCTGGCGCAGGACGTTACCGAACTGCACAACTTGTCGATCCACCTGCCCTATGAAACCAGCCGCCCCGCTCCGCGCGTGCGCACGGTGCGCGCATTGCAGGACCAGCTTTCGCTGCTCATGCCGCTGGGCGCTGCCGTGGCGGACCGCGTTGCGGCGCTGAGGGAGCGCGGGGGGCTTGCCGATGCCGCCGTGACCCTGCTCGCTGACACCCGCGCCTGGCTCGATGCCATCGAGGGCCCACGGGAAGATCGTGAAGCGGCGGCACAGGATCTCAAGGCCCGCTGCCTTGCGCTCGAACCCGAAGTAAGCGCGCAGTCCGACTGGGACGACCTGCTCCAGCTCAGCCTGGGCTCGCGTCTATCCAGCCTGATCGACGCCCATCTCGACTGCCGCGATCTTGCCGAGCAGTTAGGCACGCTCGATCGCAAGCCGGTGTCCTTGCGTATCCCGCGCCTGCTTGAAGGCCGCCGCAACCGCGAAGTGCACCGCGATGTCGCGGGCGCCCTGCGCGGCGCGGCAGGCGCGGCAATCACCATCATTCTGGGCAGCGTGCTGTGGATCGGCAGCGGCTGGAACGATGGCGCCACCGCCGTCATGCTTGCGGGCGTGTTCCTCGCCTTGTTTTCGGCGATGGACAATCCGGTGCTGCCGCTGCGGCTGTTCTTCTGGGGCACTCTGATCGCGACGATCATCGGGTTCATCTACGCCTTCGTCATCCTGCCCAGGGTGACCGGGTTCCCGGAACTGGCGCTGGTGCTTGCCCCGGCATTGCTGGTGCTGGGATCGCTGATGCATTCGCCGCGCTTTGCCGGGGTGGCTCTGCCCGCATTGCTGGGCATGGGCAGCCCGTTCATCATCGCCGTGAAGTACAACGACAATTTCGTCAGCTTTGCCAACGGCGCGCTGGCCCAGCTGACCGGGACGCTGTTCGCGATCGTCATGGCGCGCCTGTTGCAGACCGCCGGGCTGGAGAGCGCCATTCGCCGAACCTTGCGCGCAGGCTGGCGCGACATCGCCGAGCGCAGCAATGTGATGGGGCCGCCCGACGTGCGCGGCTGGATCAACCGTATGCTCGACCGCATCGCCGTGCTCTCCCCCCGACTTGCGCTGAGCGGCAAGCAGCCGGGCGAGCCGCTCTACGACGTGCTGCGCGATCTTCGCACCGGCGTCGCCATCGGCGAACTGCGCCAGCTGCGCCTCGATCTTCCAGCGGCGCGCACCGGCACTCTCACCAGCGTGCTGGCTGAAGTTGGCGCATATTATCGCCGCCTTGAGCCTGAGGAACGCGCCCCTGCCGATCCCGAACTGCTGGGCGATATCGACAAGGCGCTCAACCTGTTCGTGGCCGATGAGGATCGCTCCGTGCGCCGCCAGGCCGCGCTCGCGCTCGTATCGCTGCGCCGTAACCTGTTCCCCGACGCCGCCGCGCTGAAAGGCCTGCCATGAACGGCGAAATATCCATTGGGGGCGTGTTCATGCCCACCATCCTGCTGCTCGCGGTGATCGCCTCGGTGCTGACGATGATTCTTCTGCGCTTCATCAACGTCTCGGGCCTTTATCGCTTCGTCGCCTATCGCGCCCTTGTGGACCTGTGCATCTACATCATGGTCCTCGGCGCGCTTTCCCTTCTTGCCCCCCACATCGGTCTCCATCCATGAAGAACCTGCTTCCCGCGATCGGCCGCAGCGCCGCTACCATCGTCATCGTCATCCTGGCCGCGTTCATCGCGTTCTGGATGTGGAACCACTACGAGCGCAGCCCCTGGACCCGCGACGGGCGCGTGCGTGCCGACGTGGTGCGGGTGACGCCCGACATCGGCGGCCTAGTCACCTCGGTGGCGGTGCGGGACAACCAGACGGTGAAGGCGGGCGACCTTCTATTCGTGATCGACCGCCCGCGCTATACGCTTGCCGTCGAACAGGCGCAGGCTTCCGTAGCGAGCGCGAAGGCTACGCTGGGGCAGGCGGGCCGCGAATCCGCACGCGATCTGGCGCTGGGCGACCTGGTCGCCACCGAATCGCACGAGCAGAACGTCGCCCGCGTCGCCACGGCCCGCGCAGCGCTGGCTGAAGCGGAGAGCGCCCTCGATGGCGCCAAACTCAACCTTGCGCGCACGCAGGTCCATGCCTCGGTCAACGGCACCGTTACCAACCTGGACTTGCACCCCGGCGATTACCTTGCTGCGGGCAGTCAGGCGATGGCGCTGGTCGACGACGATTCGATCCGCGTCGAAGGCTATTTCGAGGAAACCAAGTTGGCGATGATCCACGTCGGCGCCCCCGTCACTGTCCACCTCATGGGCGAGGGGCAGGCGCTCAAGGGCCGGGTCGAAAGCATCGCGGCAGGCATCAATGACGATAGCCGCAGCGATTCGGGCAACCTCCTCCCCAACGTCGCGGCGACCTTCTCGTGGGTGCGCCTCGCCCAGCGCATCCCGGTGCGCGTGAAGCTGACGCATGTTCCCAGGGACGTGCGGCTGATCCTGGGCCGCACCGCGACGGTGACCGTGGAGCATCCCGCCCCCGCCGCAAAGCCAGTAGCGCAGGAAACCAAGTAATGGCCGCATCGCGCTTCCTCTCCGCCGCAGCATTGGCGCTGGCTTTGTCCGCCTGCGCAACCGCCGGGCCGGACTATCACCCGCCCGAACAGTCGGTGGCGAATGAGCCTTCCGCGCAAGGGGCTTTCGTTTCGGGCAACGACGCGGCTTTCACCCAAGCCCCGCTGCCCGATCGCTGGTGGAGCCTTTACGACGATCCGCGCCTCGATGCGCTGGTCGAACAGGCGCTTACCGCCAACACGGATCTGCGCGCCGCCGAAGCCAACCTCGAACGCGCCGAAGCCGTCGTTCGCGAGGCGGAAGGCGGCCGGGCGCTGACGACTTCGCTGACCGGCGCAGTGGACGTCTCGCGGCAGGCGCAGACCGGCAGGCCGCTGCCCGGCGTCATTACCGACAACCTAGGGCTGGCGCTCAGCTATCCCCTCGATCTGCGCGGCAAGCTGCGGCGCGCGATCGAAGCAAGCGAAAGCGACCGCGCCGCCGTGGAAGCCGCACGCGACGCGGTGCGGGTGAGCGTGGCCGGCGCCGCGACAAAGGCCTACGCCGATGTCTGCGCCGCCAATTACCAGCTGAACGTGACGCGCAAGGTCGTGCAGCTGCAACGCCAGACGCTCGATGCGACGCGCCGCCTGCAACGCGGCGGACGCGGCACCACCTTCGACGTCAGCCGGGCGGCCGCTGCCGTCGACGCCAGCGCCGCTGCCCTGCCGGCCTTCGTAGCAACGCGCCAGAACGGGCTTTACCTGCTCGCCACGCTGCTTGGTCGTCCCCCGGCAGAGTACCCGCGCGAAGTGGCGGACTGCGCTGCGCTGCCCCGGCTGGCCGGAGCGCTTCCGGTTGAGGACGGGGCTTCACTGATCCGCCGCCGCGCCGATATCCGGCAGGCCGAACGGACCATTGCAGGCGATACCGCGCGCATCGGCGTTGCCGTTGCCGACCTCTATCCGCAAGTCAGCCTCGGCTCGTCGCTGGGCCTGTCCGGCCCGCTGGAGAATATCGGCAAAGGCAGCAGCTTCGGCTTCAGCCTCGGCCCGCTGCTCAGCTGGTCGTTCCCCAACCGCCCGGTCGTCCACGCCCGGATCGACCAGGCCGATGCAAAAGTCCGTGCCGACATCGCGACGTTCGACAGCACCGTGCTGACTGCACTACGCGAGGCGGAAAGCGCGATGGAAACCTACGCCCGCGGCCGCGAACGGGCGGCGGCGCTGGGCCGTGCGCGGGATAGCGCCGAAATTTCGGCCGGGCAGGCGGGCAAGCTGTTCCGCTTCGGACGCGGGGGCTTCCTCGACCTGCTGAGCGCGCAGGGCAGCCTTGCTTCGGCGGAAGTCACGCATGCCGCGGCGCAGGCAGCGGTGGTGGATAACCAGATCGCGGTGTTTCTGGCGCTGGGCGGCGGGTGGCAGCGATAGTTGAAGGGGAAGACCTGGGGCCATTGCCCCAGACCCCGTACTGTCGAGGTTACGCGCGCTGCTACGTTTTCGTGCTCACTTCAGGGTAGAAAAAGCGCCGCAGGCTTTATGTTTTGTGCCGTGACGACAGCGGGACTGAAGGCGGCTTCGCCGCAAGGATAGTTCCATTGCACGTCACTGCTGTGCGCGCGTCGACGACAGTACGGGGTCTGGGGCGATGGGCCCAGGTCTTCCCATCAACCCTTAGAAATCGACGGCAACCCCGTTGCGCACCCAATCCCCATAGCGGGTGGGCGAAAGACCGTCAGGGTCTTCACCGTCCTTGAATTGCGCCGGCTTGGGCGCCGGCTCGTTCGTCCAGTGAGCAGGCTTCGAGAAGCCTTCAGGACGCTGGGTTGCGCGCTTGGTCATACTTGTCATGTGGCGACGCTGGCGGAAAAACGCAATCCGGTATAGGGGCCCGCGATGGACATTCCCGGCCTTCCGGCGCGCCGTGCCGCGCTTCACCTTATCGATGCCGTTCTGCGCAGGGGCGAAACGCTCGACCAGGCGGCGGGTGGTGCCCTCGCCAAAGTACGCGGCGACGCCGACCGCGCGCTTGCCCGCGCCATCGCCGGAGAGGCGCTGCGCTGGCGGCAGGACCTGGACGAACTGATAGATTCGGCCACCAAGATGGCTTTGGCAGACGACGCCAAGGCCCGCGCGGTGCTGCAGATCATGCTGGCGCAGGTGCTGCGGCTGGAGACCCCGCCGCACGCGGTGATCGCCACTGGCCTGCCGCTGCTCATGGGCGGCCCGCGCCGTCTGGCCCACGGCGTCTTCTCCACCCTGATGAAGCGCGAGGCCAGGCTGCCGGCCGTCCCCACGCTGCCCGAAGCCGCCGCGACGCGCTGGGGAGAGCGGGCCGATGCCATTGCCGCCGGTCTGGTGGAGCCGCCGCCGCTGGATATCGCCCTGCGCAATCCGGCTGAAACCGCCGAATGGGCAGAGCGCATGGGCGGCGTTTCGCTGATGCCCGGCCATCTGCGTCTGCCGCGCGGTTCGGCGATCGACCTGCTGCCCGGTTTCCGTGACGGTGCCTGGTGGGTGCAGGATCTCGCCGCTAGCCTGCCGGCAAGGTTGCTGGGCGCCGGCGAGGGAAAGCGCGTTCTCGACCTTTGCGCCGCGCCCGGCGGCAAGACCATGCAGCTTGCAGCGCAAGGCTGGCAGGTAACCGCGCTGGACAACGCCAAGCGCCGCCTCGAACGCCTCGGCGAAAACCTCAAGCGCACCATGCTGGAAGCCGAAGTCGTGCTGGCCGATGCACTGACGTGGGAGCCGGAGGAAAAGTTCGATGCGATCCTGCTCGACGCACCGTGCACGGCGACCGGCACCGCGCGGCGCCACCCCGACGTGCTGCACCGCATCTCCCCGCGCCAGATCGACGAGATGGTGGAGCTTCAGGCAAAACTGCTCGAACGCGCGGCGGGCTGGCTTAAGCCGGGCGGGCGGCTGATCTACGCGGTATGTTCATTGGAAGCCGCAGAGGGCGAGGGGCAGGCTGCTCCCGCCGGTTTGACGGTGCTGCCGATCGAGGCGTCTGAACTGCCGGAGGGTCTTGCGCCTACCGCTGAAGGGTTCCTGCGCACCGATCCGGGGATGCTGGCCGAGGTTGGCGGGCTGGACGGGTTCTTTGTGGCGCGCTGGGTCAAGGACTAAGGGGAAGACCTGGGGCCATTGCCCCAGACCCCGGTATTGTCGAGGCTGCGTTGTGTGCATTGCAATGACGTAGCCGCGCCGCAGGCTTTGTTTGCCAGCGTCTGTGTCAGGTGACGTCGAGGCTGGAAAGCGGCTTCGCCGCAGGCGAACCCCGAAACGAGCGCACTACCAAGCTGCGCGCACCACGACGACGATAATGGGGGTGCAGGGGGGCGATGCTCCCCTGCTTCTACCCTCAACTTAACCTGCAACGACCTTCCGGCGACGCCAGAACGCCAGCCCGCCCAGCACCGCAGCGAACAGCGCAACCACGCCCGGCTCCGGCACCGCAGTGCTGCCGCCCGAGGACGAGCCGCCCGAACTGGTCGAGGTGCCCGGATCGCTGGGTGCGGTGTAGCCGCCGGTGTAGGTTCCGATGTGCATCTCGCCGTTCTGGACGAGACTGCCGAACACGGCCGAGCCCTGGATGTAGTTCCCGGTCGTCGCCGCGGCGCCCGGAGCCAGGACAGAGCCGCCCCATGCGGTGGTCAGCGACAGGTCCTTGGCATCGGGGAAGTTCCAGATGACGTGTTCACCCAGGTTCTGGGTGCCGCCGAGGAAGTTGTCGTTCAGCGTGATCGAGGCGCCCGAGACGTTGACGATCGCGGTGTCGGCGCCGTTGAGGTTGAACTTGATCTCGCCGATCTTGTCGAGGTCGGCGGAGGATATGTTGAACACGGCCACGCCGCTGGAATCGGGCTGGGCGTTGAAGGTGCCAGTGTTGCCGGTGATGGTCAGCGCGCTGTTCGACGTTTGCGTGCTCATGGTGTGGCTCAGGCCGGTCATCGAGGTTTCGATGAGGCTTTTCTGCTGGGTGAGGTTCTGGCTGAACGAAGGGTCGCTGGCGGCAAGGCCAGAGGTGACCGTGTTCTGGTTGACGTTGGTATTGCTGATCGATCCACCGACCAGCACCGTCTGCGCCGCGCCGTTGAGGTTGAGGCCGCTGTTTACACTGCCGCCGACCACGGCGCCGGAGCCGTTGTTGAGGTTCTTGTGGCCACCGTTCACGTCGCCCACGACGGTCAGGCCGGGGGTGCCGGTGCTGGAGGCGGCGATGGGCTGGATCTGGTAGTTCGAGGAATTGCCGCTCAGGTTACCGCCGACGAAAGTGCGGCCTTCCACCTCGGAAGAGGAGGTGAGGTCGCCCAGCACCACGAGGTTCCATGTCCGCAGCACGTCGGTTCCGGCGATCATCGGAATCGGCCAGCACCGGGCTGGCGGCGAGCGCGGCGGCGATGGCGGCCAGGGACAGCGAGACGGTACGGATGTGGGCCACAGGCGGTTTCTCGATTGATGGTTAAGTTGAAAAACTCCGTATAGTTACTGGGGCGTTTGGGAAGTTCGACTTTCCCGCTGTCCCTTGGTGGAACAGCGGGCAAGTCACCGATGATGTCGTTCAGAATTTGTGAACGATTAGGCAGCGGGCTGGTGCGGTCGAATGGGCAAAGCCCATTCTCGAACGGTTTCTCAGCCCTTGACCTTGTTCTGGAAGCTCTTGCGCAGCTTCATCAGCTTGGGCGGGATCACGGCCAGGCAGTAGGGGTTGCGCTGGCCTTCGCCGTCCCAGTATTCCTGATGATAGTCCTCGGCCGGATACCACGGGGCGGGGCCTTCAATGGTGGTGACGGCCTTTTCGCCCGGATGTTCGCCGTCCCAGCGAGCGATGGCGGCGGTGGCCTCTTGCGTTTGCGCATCGTCCAGCGGGAAGATCGCCGAGCGGTACTGGGTGCCCACGTCATTGCCCTGGCGGTTGAGCTGCGAGGGATCATGCGTGCCGAGGAACACGTCGAATATTTCGGGCAGCGATATCACGGCGGGATCGAATTCCACCATGATCGCCTCGGCATGGCCGGTCGATCCCGAGCATACCGCCTTGTAGGTCGGGTTCTCGACGTTGCCGCCGATATAGCCGCTTTCCACCTTGTTCACCCCGACCACGTCGCGGAACACTGCCTCGGTGCACCAGAAGCACCCACCAGCTACGATTGCCGTTTCCATCTGATCCTTGTCCTCAATTCGAAGCACTGGGCCGCTAGATAGGTACGCCGGTGCCGCTTGTCATTGCCCCGAGTGTGGCTAGTCTCGCCCCGACCCACAAATGGAGAGCCTCATGCGCCGCGCCCTGTTGACCCTGTCCTCGCTTCTCGGCCTCGTCGCCGCGCCGCTCGCCGCCAATACCGGTACGCCGGTCAAGGCCGCGCCGACCCAGCAGTGCAAGGGCTGCGAGGCGCTGCTCGAACGGGCCGCCTCCAACCCGCTGCGCAAGGACGACCGCGCTCGCGACGCAGCGCGTCATCCGGTGGAGACGCTGTCGTTCTTCCGCGTCGGCCCGCAGATGAAGGTGGGTGAATATGCGCCGGGCGGAGAGTGGTACTCGCGCTTCCTGGGCCTGTACCTGGGCCAGCAGGGCCATCTGGTCGGCCTGTTCTTCGACCCCACCAGCGGCGCCTTCAAGCCCGAGAGGCAGGACGGCATCCGCAAGGCCGCCGCCGCCTATCCCGCCGACGTCGCCAAGTTCACCGGCATGGATGCCTCGCGCTTCGCCGCCTACACGCTGGACGCCGTGCCCGAGGGCGAGAAGGGCACCTTCGACGTCATCGTCGTGCCGCGCATGATGCACAACCTGTTGAACTGGAACATCGCCGATAGCGAGATAAAGGCGATGCGCGCCCTGCTCAAGCCGGGCGGCCTGATCGGCATCGAGCAGCACCGCGCCAAGGCGGATGCGCCCTATTCGTACACCGATGGCTCGAAGGGCTACCTGCGCGAGGCGGACGTAATCCGCTTCATGGAAGTGAACGGCTTCGACCTCGCCGGAAAGTCCGAGGTCAGCGCCAACCCCAAGGACACGGCGAACTGGCCCGGCGGCGTATGGACCCTGCCGCCCACGCTGGCGCTCAAGGAGCAGGACAAGGCGAAGTACCTCGCGATCGGCGAGAGCGACCGCATGACGCTTCTTTTCCGCAAGCGGGACTGATAGGGGCCGCGCCCATGTCGAACCGTCAGATCACCGTCGCCGCGCTCCAGCTTGCGCTGAACTCAGCTGATGAGGGCGAGAACATCGCCGCCGTTTCCGCGCTGGTCGAGGAAGCGGCGGGGAAGGGCGCGCAGATCGTGCTGCCGCCCGAACTGTTCTCCGGCCCCTACTTCTGCAAGGTTGAGGACGAGGCGCTGTTCGCGCTGGCCCGCCCCACCGCCGAGCATCCCTCGGTGATCGCCATGCAGGCGCTGGCCGCGAAGCTGAAGATCGCTATCCCAACCAGCTTCTTCGAGCGGGACGGGCATCACTACTACAACACCCTCGCCATGATCGATGCGGAGGGCCAGATCGTCGGCACCTACCGCAAGAGCCACATTCCCGATGGCCCCGGCTATGAGGAAAAGTACTACTTCCGCCCGGGCAATGATGGGTTCAAGGTCTGGGACCTGTTCGGAACCCGCATCGGCGTGGGCGTGTGCTGGGACCAGTGGTATCCCGAATGCGCGCGCGTGATGGCGCTGATGGGCGCAGAACTGCTGTTCTATCCCACGGCGATCGGCTCCGAGCCTTATGACGCCACGCTCGATACCAGCCGCATGTGGCGCCGCGCGATGGTGGGGCACTCGGTGTCCAACTGCATGCCGGTGATCGCCGCCAACCGCATTGGCGCCGAAACCGAATGCGGCAGCGAGCAGGCGTTTTACGGCCACTCCTTCATCACCGACGAATGGGGCGATTACCTCGCCGAATTCGGGCGCGAGGAAACCGGCGTGCTGGTCGCCACCCTGGACCTCGCCTGCGCCGCCACTCACCGCGCCGGCATGGGTTTCTTCCGCGACCGCCGCCCGCAGCTCTACACCCGCATCGCGCAGGATATCTGACGCGGGTGGCGAAGCATCGCTACCTCGTCGCGCTAGGCTCGAACATGCGGCATCCGCGCCACGGCTCGCCGCGCCGGGTGCTGGCGGCTGCGCTGGCGGCGCTGGATCACGGCAAGCTGGACCTGCTGGCAGCCTCCCGCGTGATCGAGACGCCGCCGCTAGGCCCCTCGCGCCGCCGCTATGCCAACGCGGCGGCGCTGATCCGTTCGAAACGCGATCCCGGCGAGATGCTGCGCAAGCTGCACAAGATCGAGCACCGCTTCGGCCGCCGCCGCACGGGCGGCGCCTGGGGCGCCCGCGTGCTGGACCTCGATATCGTGCTGTGGAACGGCGGCGCCTACACCGGGCCGGGCGAGGGCGGAGATCTTGTCATTCCGCACCGTTCCTTCCGTGAACGCCGCTTCGTCCTCGACCCCGCCGCGACGATCGCGGGCCGCTGGCGCGATCCGCTCACGGGTCTTAGCATAAACCAGTTGCGTGCCCGCTTGACCAAGCCGCGCGCGGCCCCTAGGTGACCCCCACCAGATCCGCCAAGCGGCATCGGGGCCCTTAGCTCAGTCGGTAGAGCAACTGACTTTTAATCAGTAGGTCGCTGGTTCGAACCCAGCAGGGCTCACCATCCTTCAGGATGATGCTGAAATCGTTGGGAAATTGTCACGCAGACCGCTTCAAGTGCCTGCCGTCTCCCGAAACCGTCTCCCAACTTGTAATGCTGATTTTGGTTTAAGCAGCGAGAATCATTCGGGAAATCGGCAAACTCGCGTCTACCCAAAACGTCTACCGTATCGGCGAAATTTGCTGGTCGAGAAACGGGGCGTATTCCATGTGCGGAAACATGTCCCGGCAGACCTCACGACGACCATCGGGAAGGTCGAAATTTGGCGGACACTGGGCACTGACAGTTTGAGAATGGCCGTGCGGCGCTCACATGCCGTTATCAGCGAGATCGAGGCGATGCTCGAATCCGCTGGTCGCAAATTGGGGCAGACGGTCGATGTGAAGCTGCTTCAACCATTTGAAGTTGATGGTCGGGAGGAGGTGCGAGCCGTTTCTGGGCGCACACCTGCGGTCGATGTTGAGTCAGCGCCGGTCGTCCCCCGCCTCACTCTGGGCGAGGTCTATGCTCGGTTTATGGACGATCCGACCCGAGAATGGTCCCCGCGTACTCGATTGGCCTATGAAACGGCACGTCGATTGACCCTCTCCATTATGGGAGCGAACACCCTAATGGAAAATCTCAATAGGGCCGCATGTCGCGATTTCATGGAAACGCTCCGCTTCATCCCCAAGAGTGCATCGAAGCGGTATCCCGACCTGACGCCGCGCGAAGCAGCAGAGCGGGCGAGGGCGGAGGGCTGGTCTGATCTCATCAGCCCTTCCAACATCAACGTCTACCTCAACAAGGTGTGCGTGGTTCTGAACTGGGCGGTCAGGGAGGAGTTCCTCACGAAGAATCATATGCGGGGTCTTCGGCTGGCCGATCCCATCGCAAAACAGGACAAGCGCCACCCATTTTCGGATGAGCAGTTACGACATATCTTCACCGCGCCGTTATATCGAGGCTGCAAGAATGATGGCAACGGGTACACCACGCCGGGAGACGTACGCCCCAAGGGAACACGTTTCTGGATACCTCTGATCGGCCTTTACAGCGGTCTGCGACTCAACGAAATCTGCCAACTTGACATCGCCGATGTTCGCATCGTCGATGATGTGCGGTGTTTTGTGATCACCGAGATATCTCTGGTCGGGAGCACGGATAAGAGCTTAAAAACTCGATCCTGAACCGCCCCGGGACTGCCGGAGGCCATTTTAGCTAAATTAAGCTGCCACTGGGATATCGTCCAGCATATCGTAATATCGTTGCTCGGCTTCGACCGGCGGGATGTTCCCGATGGGCTCCAAGAGCCGCCGGTTGTTAAACCAATCGACCCATTCCAGCGTGGCGTATTCGACGGCCTCGAACGACCGCCAAGGCCCTCTGCGGTGGATTACCTCAGCTTTGTAGAGGCCGTTGATTGTCTCGGCTAAAGCGTTGTCGTAGCTGTCACCGACGCTGCCGACCGACGGTTCGATGCCCGCTTCAGCGAGGCGCTCGGTGTACTTAATAGATACGTATTGCGATCCGCGGTCGCTATGGTGAATGAGCCCGCCTCGGTGAACGGGGCGACGTTCATGGATAGCCTGCTCCAGCGCATCGAGAACGAAGCTGGCATGTGCGGTCCGGCTGACCCGCCATCCAACGATGTAGCGGGCGTAGACGTCGATTACGAAGGCGACGTAGACGAAGCCCGCCCAAGTTGCGAGTGGAGTAGGAAGCGCATCAGCGCTTCCCCTCCCCGAACCGTACGTGCACCTTTCAGCGCATACGGCTCTCCATTCAACCCTGGCCCATGGCCATGGCGACGTCATGATAGCGGGAGGTAACGGTGTTTCGGATTTCGTCCCGGAAGATATAGGGATTTCGATCCGGGTTCCGCCACCGGAACTGCATTTTCTGGCTTGTGACCAGTCTGCGCAGCGCCTTGCCGACAGCTTTTCCCTGATTGCTACGACCATAAATCAGCCAAGTTTTCGACTGGCCGATGTCCGGTACACGGTACCATTTGCGCATCAGAGGCTTGATGCGTGACCGGTATTTCCGCGCCAACCAGTGCGCCATTTTCCAGAACACGACGGTGTCGATGCGCCGGAATATGCGCGCTGTGAAGTCGGTGAACTTGTAGAACGCAGCCCATCCCGCCAGTTGACGGTTCAGGCGATCGATCATGTCCACCGTGGCAACATCATGATTGCCGGAGAGCGCCTTGATCAATCGGTGGGCGAAGGTCTCGGCTTTCTCCTTGGGTATCGTCGAGACCACGGACATGCGTCCTCTTGATCCCCGCCTGCGGATGATCCGGTGCCCGAGGAACACGAACCCGTCATTGACGTGGGTGATATGGGTCTTGCCCATATTCAACGTCAGTTTAAGGCCGCCCTCCAGAAAGGTCCGGCATTCATCACGGATGGCCTCGGCGTGTGCCTTGGTGCCCTTGACGATGACGACGAAGTCGTCGGCGTAGCGGCAGTAGGCGACAGCAGGTTTCCATTGCCGGTTCTCGCGAACCGTGATGGGGCGTCCCTGCTGAATACCGAAGTTCCATGCCCAGCGATCCTTTCGCGCCTTGTCGCTGAGGTATTTCGCCTCCAGCCAGGCATCGAACTCATGGAGCATGATGTTGGACAGAAGCGGCGACAGCACGCCGCCTTGCGGAACACCTTCGCTCGAGGCGACGAACAGGCCACGATCAATGTGGCCTGCCTTCAGGAACCGCCAGAGCAGATCGACGAACCGATCATCCCTGATACGCCGCCGGATACAGCGAAGAAGAAGCCGATGGTGGACCGTGTCGAAGTAGCTCGCCAGATCACCTTCGATGACCCAGCGGCCCCGCGTCCCGGCGCCACCATCCTGCAACTGGATCTTCACTGTCCGGACTGCGTGATGCACGCTGCGTTCCGGCCGGAAGCCGTAGGAGAGGCGATGGAAGTCGCTCTCCCAGATCGGCTCCATGGCCATCAGCATCGCACGTTGGATGATGCGGTCTTTCAGGGTCGGGATACCCAGAGGTCGATTCTTGCCATTGGCTTTCGGGATATAGATTCGCCTGACCGGCTGCGGGATGTAATTCCCCGACAGCAAGTCCGTGCGCAGGCTGGCCAGATATTCTGCCAGTCCGGCCTGCATCCGCTGCTTGTCCATTCCGTCGATGCCCGGCGTATTGGCGCCACTTGACGCCAGCACGATCCGGGCTGCCTCGGCCAGCCACGCCCTGTCGGCGATGAGCCGGAGGAGACGATCGAACCTGCGGTTCGGATCGCTCTCGGCCCATGTCGCGAGCTTGTGCTGCATTTCGCTGATTATCAAAGGTCTTCACCTCGTTTGGTCAGGTAGTTTGCACTTCAAGCGGATTGAACTGTCCCCCTTCGCCATGTGACAGGCTTTCCCTGTCGCGGACTACTACGGGGACTCCGCCAGCATGGTGGACATCGGGGCCAACTCCCTTGGCATTCCATCATGCCTTCCCTCGTTCATATGCTGGACTTTCACGCGCTGGGGAGGCTGCCGGTCGCAGTCCTTGTCCTTGCGTCCTGCAAGTCGATGCCGATGCCATGGCCTGGCTGCGTTCTCTCCATGACTCCATGCGGGCGTGCTACGTGTACGACCGCAGTCGGATGTCGCCGACTTACGTATCCGGCGCCATCATCAGCATTCCGCCTGTTAAGCCGTGTAGGCGAAGGCGACATTTCAGCCCTCGGATGCGGATTAACCGGTTCGTGTTCCTCAACCTTCCAGCGCTACAGCCTCGGGGACCATCTCGGCGTAACGGCTTCACCTCAATCCCCTTTACCTGCGGGCTACGTCACCCTGTCAGTTGACGACAGGTCACCGCCGCTTGGGCTCATACCCCCTCACAGCAGAGGGCAGGGCAGTCGTTCATTCCTCCTTTCTCCTTTGCATTCCAACATACGCCCCCGGACCATCCGGGACGAGGCGCACCATAAGTAAAGTCGGAAACCCAGAGCATGTTCGGCGCCGGGGCGTGGAACTGGCGATTGACCTGGTCGAGAGGGCACGATGCCGCCTTGTCGCTGATCGTGGTCCGCACCGGTTTGCCTCGGATCACCCCTTGCAGGCCCAGATCGCGCATGAGCCGCTCCACTGTGCAGCGCGCCACCTCGAAACCTTCGCGCTTCATCTGCCGCCAAACCTTGCGTACGCCATACACCCCGAAGTTCTCGGCGAAGACGCGCAGGACTTCAGGTTTGAGAGCTTTGTCGCGTTTGACGCGGGCAGTTTGCCGCACCGGATCCCGGCGCTGGGCGACACGCTCATGATAGGTTGATGGGGCGATCGGCAGGACCCGGCAGATCGGCTCGACCCCATAAGCATCCCGATGTTCGTCGATAAAATCGATCATCGTTTGAACGGGCGGTCGAGCTCCGCCTGGGCAAAATATGCCGACGCCTTGCGAAGGATCTCATTCGCCTGCCGCAGTTCGCGAACCTCGCGCTCCAAAGCTTTTAGCTTCTCGGCAGTTTCCGTTGGCACGCCGCGTCGCTTACCGCTGTCCACCTCGGCCTTCTTTACCCATTCGAGCAAAGTATGGCCGGAGCAGCCGATCTTCTCGGCCACCGATGTGACTGCCGCCCAGCGGGAAGGATGATCACCCTCGTGATCCAAAACCATCCGGATCGCTCGCTCACGAACCTCAGGCGCAAACTTGTTTGTAGTCTTGCTCATCGTAGACCCTTTCTCTCAGGAGATCGGGCCTCCGGCAATCCCGGGGCGGTTCAATTCTTCGAGGAACAGATCGGCTGGGCGCTGCCGGTCAAGGAAGCTCAGAAGTCTCGCTACGGCAAGCTTCACGCTATTTTGAGACTAAAATACAAGGACTTCCATCTTCTCTCGGTTGTCTGGAGCGGGAACAAGTCTTTCCACATCCACGTGGTCTTCGACACTGCCCTGTTCGTTGATCGAGGGGGCGCGCCGCATGTCACCGCCTTGCATGCTGGCCATCACTCTCACTGGAATGTGCTCGCGGCGGATGTAGAGGCCGTCCTCGCCCCTTCGCGCGCTGTCCATCCGGACGGCAATCTCGCTTGGCAGACTGCATTCCGCAGGACTCCCGACGGCATTCGAAAAATCGATAAGGTCGGACACCCGTTCGACCTCAAGAAGGGGGCCAAGGTGCACCAACTAGTCATCTGGGAAAAGGTGTCGCTGCGGAAAAGCGCGAATGGGTACGCGCTGTTTTTTTCGTCCACCCGCTACCCGACGCCTTTGACGCCCATGCCTTCAGGGGAAAAGCTGGAGCCTTCGGGCGTCGCATACCGCCGACACCCTCTCTCCTCCGAGCAAACCGCTCATGTCGAGAGCCATCTCAAGGCTCATTTCGTGGGAGAGGATTGTCCGGTCGCGTTCTCACACCTTGCATGGGAAGGCGGCAGCTAGGGTGAAGAACTTGTGGGCGCTGATCGAGCGCGACCAGCCTGCGATTCTGGAGAAAATGGGCGTCTGGCACACCGAAAGAATGACTGAAATGGCCGACATGAACGTGGTTCTCTTCACTTCGCACGAAGTCGCCTTCCGGTGGCGCGATCACTCGCTGACCCGATGGCTGCTTTCGCCCCATGCGCTTGCCTCCGATTTCGACAGGGCGGCGGCGCATGAGTCAACTCGTCTGAACTGGCTGGTCGTCGACGAAATCGCTTATCCGATGTTCGTCGACCTGTTCTCGTCACAGCAGATGGATTGGCTCAAAAAACTGCGT
The DNA here is from genome assembly GCF_000876675.2 of Novosphingobium sp. P6W. Taxonomy (GTDB): domain Bacteria; phylum Pseudomonadota; class Alphaproteobacteria; order Sphingomonadales; family Sphingomonadaceae; genus Novosphingobium. The sequence continues at coordinate 2,584,008 of NZ_CP030352.1, read as the reverse complement.
GACGGCTCTCCGAAGGTATGGTCTGGCCGGTCGTCGGCGCGGCAACGCGATCAGTTCGCCAAGCATGTTGAGGCGATGAGTGGGACGGCGGGGCTCGACATCTTTCAGGTCCAGCGAGCCATGCGCGCGGGTCTCGACAGCTTTCAACCTATCCAAGTTCGCGACAATCCTCAGCCCGAGTATCCGCTGCGCGGTGAAGCCGACGAGGTGTATCCAAGCGGTAAGCCAAAGCCGCAGCCATATGCCTGCGACGGCGAGACGTATTATGTTCGGTCCCGTGATTGGTGGCACGACGGGAAGCACCGTGTCGCGCAGACGCTGCTCATGACGACGACGGAGACGGTTCCCGCCAACGTTGTTCGTGAGGTCATGAAGCGTGCCACCAGTGGGATCAATCATGGGGGGGGAGAACGACCCGATGAAGCCACGCTGGAACTCGTTGACTACCGCCCTAACTTTCGCCTCGGTCGAGACCCCGTTGATGTCTACGTCTCCGGTGAAGTTCGGGCGAATACAATCGACCAGCAGACTGCCGAATATCAGAATCAGCCTCACGTGCACATCATCAGCAATAAACTGAGTGATGTCGACAACGCGACAAACCACCACAGCGCACGGGGGATTAACGATCTGACCCACAAAAATATTGTCCAGATTGTTACGATGTTCCCGCCAGTCCAGTACAAGGAACTGCGGGCGTTGGGGTCATGGCTGGGCAGGGATGATCTCGTCCGCCTTTCCCATATCGACCAAATCAATCAGTCTTGCGGGCGTAACAGGGGACCACGCAATCAAGGCAAGCGCCATCTGCTGAAGATCAACTTGAAGCTGTTCCGCTTGCTGAACGCCTGTCCCAGCGCGATGAAGGAGCTTCGGTATGCATTTCGAACGACAGTGGACGCGAACCAAATTGGAAACACAGTGAGGCCACTTTAGTCCCTGTATTATGCCGTCCTCGTAACAATCCAAAGAGGGCGGCATGCTCGACCGTTTCACGCAGGCAGATCGCGAAAATCTATGGCCGAGCGGTTCGACCAAAATGTTGCGCCGTCTTTCAACAAGAGGTTCGATGGAACGATCCGAGCATCGAACCTTTCGGACGCAAGATAATAGAGGTAGGTCGCGAGGCCCGCTCGCCGGAAGCCGGGGGTGACAAATACTGAATTGCACCGGGCGACGAATTTGTCTGCCGCGAAGGTCGCAGTAGCTACCAATTCGACGCTATTTTCCCGGCATACCCTCATCCACAAGCTTCCAGACGATTTCGGGACCATGATTTCTCGGTCATCGTAATCCCATCTCGTTGCTTGATAGGGTGTGCCGACTGGAATTTCTACGACCTCGATCCGGCAGCCATTATCTACGACTTGCTCCCATGCCCTGATCTCACTTACTGGTTTCACCGCGCCGCACTCTCAAGGTTATGCAGGTATTTATTGTGAGGGACGCGGCAAAGCGGACGGGCAAAAAACGCTAGTTCGGCCATTCACCCCAGCGCTTGCAACGCATCACCCCGCCCGCGAAGCGCCTCGTATAGGATGCTGGTAGGTTACGGACGCGTTTCGAGTTCATCGCAGAGCCTCGACATCCAGAACGAAGCGCTCGCAGCCGCCGGGTGCGACAAGGTCTTCACGGAGAAGATGTCGGGCCGGTCCACCATCGACCGCGAGCAACTCGCCATGGCCATCGACTTCGTCCGTGAAGGCGACACGCTCGTCGTCACGCGGTTGGACCGTCTGGCTCGAAGCGTCGGCGACCTCCATCGCATCATCGAGACCCTGACCTCGAAGGGCGTGGAGTTCCGATGCCTCGCGCAACAGGGGGTGAACACCGATAGCTCGACCGGGCGGCTCATGCTCTCCGTGCTGGGTGCTGTGGCGATGTTCGAGAACGATCTGCGCCTCGAACGTCAGCGCGAAGGCATCGAGAAGGCCAAGCGCGCAGGCAAGTACCGGGGCCGCAAGCCCACCATCAACCCGGACCGGGTCAAGGAGCTTCGCCAGAACGGCATGGGACCGGCAGCCATCGCGCGGGAACTCCAGATCGCACGAGCCTCTGTCTACCGTGCGCTCGCGGCCTGATCTAAAACGTCGTCGTCATCCCGGAGAGCGAAATGACCGACAACAACGATCCGCCCATCATCGAATCTTCGCTGTCCCAGACCTTCAGGCGCGACGGCATCACCGTGCAGGTCGCGGTTTTTAAAATCGGCGGGGATGCGGGCTGGACGCTGGAGGTGGTCAACGTGGAGGGGACATCTACCGTGTGGGAAGAGCCGTTCGAAACCGACACAGCCGCCTTCGACGCATTCCTACGCGCGGTCGAGAGCGAGGGCATGGACACGTTCCTCGACGATGACACCTCGGGCTGGACCACGATCCACTGAGGATCATCTCGCCAAAAGGCCGCATAGAGCCCGGTACTGCAACGCTGCGTCTGCGTTTTCAAAACCGAAGCGCACGACGTCTCGCCGGGATCGCTCCATCCGCCATACGCGCAGGCCCGTATGATGGCACCACAGGGCGAGTTCATCGCCGATATAGTCAGGGCAATCACCCTCTTCCATACGGATCGAAACGTCATCGACGATCACGATGGTATGGCTATGCCGCGACAAGCGCTCATTCAGGGCTCGGAGGAAGGGTGTCATCATCATCAAGTATTTATGGATGACCGGCACCCGGTACCTGCCATTGGTGAAACCGCCTCTGGCCTGACATCAGCGGGCTTCCGGTCCTTTTCTGCCGACCCCGTCGAGCCACGCGAGGAACTCCTCTTGCGTCATCGTCGTACCCTGCGCGGCTGCCGAGGCCTTGATCCTCGCGACGATCTCCTCAGGAACATCATCGACGCAAAGCGGGCAGGAACAAGGAGAGGCATCATGATCGACAGCGATCAATGCACGGTCCCCGACATCGCCTGCACATCTCCATCGACGCAGGACCGGCACTCCACACCGAGCAACTCGTCACCCCGGACTGTCACGCGCCCGCCGTGGAAACGCGCACCGCAACGATCACAGCCTCTGTCGATAGCCGCTTCTACCAGTGACACGTCGAGATCATCGAACCCCAATCAATCCTCCAGATCGTCAGACCGCCATCATCACAGCCTTCTGCCCAACGATCAATGGCATGATGCCCGACACCCTACCCGGCCATGATCACCCCAACGATCCCGTCCGACCTTCAATCCAACCATGGAGTTCCAGCATGACCGCACGCTCTGAAACGCCGCAGGCCGGGTATCAAATCGATGCTACCGACGCCAACCTCCCCAGCGCCGAAATCCCGCCTCGGCTGAACCCAGCAGGGCTCACCATTTCCAATAACGGCATTGGAATGGCTGAGAAACCATCCTGCAGACGGCAGGACGCAAGCCGACACCAGTCGGATGGATCAGTTCAAACGCCGTCCCGGTTTATCGCCATCACGTCGATGAAGCGCCCACGTCCATCGAAGCGACAGCGGAAGCGCTTGATGCCGTTGCGGCCCTGGTCGGCCGATCCGTCGATAACGCTGCCGCCGCGATTGGCTACGACGCGTCCGGTGGTGATGTAGGCAGGCCGCACGCCGTACTGGCGCGATGCTTCACCCCGGCAGAACGCAGGCATGTTCCCCGACGAGACAGGGGCGCCCGAGCGGATGGGGCCCGGAGCGCCAGGCCCGCCATTGCCGGGGCCACCGCCGGGTCGGCTGTTCACGGCTACCGTCAGATTGTAGATAGCCCGCTCGCCGCGCCTGGCGGCATTGCGCATGAGGTAGACGCGGACCCGGTAATCACCGGAATACTGCAGGCGGCCATCGAACCGACCGCCGGCAAGGGAACCGTTGAAAACGGCCTCCTGCGAACGGGGCGGCAAGACGTTGAAATAGGCGGATTTGCTGGTTGTCTTGAGCGAGACGGACATCGACTGCCCGGCTCTTGCCCCGACGATGTAATCCACCGTTTCGTATCCGCGAATGGTTCCGCGCACGGTGGCCGAGCTGGCTCCGCGTGGGAACTGCACCCTTTCGTTTTTGATCGGTGTCTGTGCCACTGCTGGTATCGCCGCTGCGGCTGCGACGGCCGCAGCGATGGTTCCATGTTTCCAGTTCATGCGCATTCTCCCGAAGTGATGCAGGCCCGGCAGAGCGGGCCTGCATGCCACAGATTAAAAGCGGCGGTGATCTTCCCCGTCGATCAGGTCGCAGCCGCCGCGAAAAGCGTAAGGATCGGTGCCCTTGATGCTGATCTGCCCGCTGCGCCGGTTGATGGTGATAAGCGGCTTGTTAAGCCCGTTGAGCCGGTACTTGGCGCGGATCACGTCAGGGCCCATCTCGACGTCGTACAGATCCCACCAACCATCGTTGCCTCGGCTGTTGATCGGCGGAACCAGTTTCTTGGGAAGGCGGATATGCCCGCCGCCGGGCCAGAGCTGGATCATGACGGACGCGTCGAACTGCTGTCCGGTCATCTCGGTCCGGTTGCCGTAGTCGTAGCGCCGGGTCCGGCTATTCCAGGAATATCCGTAGGTGGTCGCAAAGCCCGGCCGCTGGCCGTCACCGAAGCACACCAGGCCCAGATCGACATCCCGACCGTCTACCTGATAGCGATCCCCGCCGCGGTCGCGATCTTCGACGTAGCTGGGAGATTGACGCTGATTGGAAGAGGGATTGTCGTAGGAATAGCCGGGGTTCGGGCGATAGCGCCCGTTATCGTTGGAGCTGTGCCGATCTGCCTGTTGACCACAGTCGGGCGCCAGCGTGGACGTGATGGAATCATAGCGGCCTTCCATCGTCGCGACAGTCACACACTGGCGGGTCGAGGCGTTCCACCAATAAGTATAGCTGCGGTCGTCGCCTTTTTCGGTCTTTACGAGGCTGTAGCCGCGCGACTGCATCTGGGCTTCGGCGCCAACGGCCCGGGCGCCGACAAGATCATTGAGACTGGACGGTGTCTGCGCCTGCGCCGAGCCCGCCAGGACAGTCAACGCGATGATGGACGCAGTTACAGTGATACGCTTCATTTAAGTGCCTCCCCTGCTGTTCGCACCTGTATAGCATGGCATCGAACAATTAGCTCCGTTTCAAGTCCGTGACATGGCAGCGTCAGGTATTTCAGGGCCGGGGTACTACCGCATCCATGATCGTCAAGCGCTCCAGGGGTTCCGCTCCGACGCGGGAATCGGTTACGAGGATGGTTGCTCCGGGCTTGAGCTGCGCCTTGATCAGTTCGTAGAACCGGCGCGGCATCCGCACGCGGTTGATGATGGCCTCGTCCACTGCCTTGTCTTCGTCTTCCGCGTGGCCATTCATGCCCACGTAGACCCAGCGCGGTTCGCCGTTCCTTGTCGTCAGCGTGATGACGTGCGAACCGGGGTCGTCATCGTCGATGTGCGCTGCACCGCGTCCGATCTCTACGCCGGCGCGCACCACGACGATGCGCTGGTCAGACTTCGAGACGATGATGCTGAGCGGCCCGGTGGGCGAAAGCTGCGGTGTCCAGCGGTATTCGGCGCCGCGCAGCGGCTGGGCCTCCTGCAACTGACCCTTTGTGTCGAACGGAGCCAGCAGGCTGTTCTCGCTGGTACGCACGTGATTGGCGGCATCGCCGTCGACCACCACCGTTATGCCCAGGCTGGTGATCCCGAACAGTTCGCGCGCGAACTCATAGGGCAGATGAACGCAGCCATGGCTTTCAGGATAGCCCGGCAGGCCTCCGGCGTGCAGCGCCACACCGTCCCATGTTAGTCGCTGCTGAAAGGGCATGGGGGCGTTGTTGTAGGTGCTGGACCTGTGCTTTGCGTCCTTCTGGAGAACGGTGAAGACGCCGGTTGGCGTATCGTGGCCGGCCTTGCCGCTCGATACGGTGGTCGCGGCGATGCGCACGCCATTGCGGTAGACGAGCGCGATCTGGCGCGAGAGGTCCACATAGACCAGAATAGGTCCTGTGGGAGACACCTGGGGCGCCCAGACCCATTGGCCTGGCTTGAGCTGCTCGATCAGACGCGCGAACTCGGGCGGAGAACTCGCTTTCGCCCCTTGCGCGGCAGCGGGCATAGTACCGGCAACAAGGGCAAGCCCCGCAACAACGATGCTGCAATATCTCACGCTTCCCCCCAGAGTCGTTTACCCGCCATTACTGCGCGTAGGGCATCGCTAACCCGGCAGTAGCGGATTTTACAGCGGCCACCCGGCCTCTTATAGTCAATTTCCGCATGTTTATGCTCGTCAGGGCGCCGGGCAACCAACCAGGTCTTTGCGCTTGCAGGCCGGGTTCGTGCGCTCCCACTCGGCCCGGGCTGCCTGATAGGATGCCACTTCCGCTTCGTGCTGGCGCATTGCTTCATCATATGCGCCATCGTCACGAGCCTTGCGGGCTTCAATGGTCGCGATTGCGGCTTCTCGTGCGCTGCGGCGCGCAGGACAGGGACGCCGCTTTGATCGCGGCCCTGGCAACGCTCAACACCGGCTCTTCCAGCCTCAAGTTCCGCATTTTCGCCAGGCATTCGCTGGACCGGCTGATGGCGGGCAAGGTAACCGGCATCGGCGGTGATTGCCGGCTGGTCGCAAGGGTTGTCGAAACCGGCGAGGAGATCGAGCGGCCGCTGCCCGGCGCCGACCAGGAAGCGGCGCTTGCGGCAGTGATCGCCTGCATCGATGCGCATGACGATGGCTGGCACATCGAGGCCTTCGCCCATCGTATCGTCCATGGCGGGCAGGCGTTCACCGCGCCGGTGGTGGTTACCCCGCATGTGCTGGCCGAACTGGAAGCGCTCTGCACGCTCGCACCGTTGCACCAGCCCTATAACCTTGCAGGGATCGCCGCCTCGGCACGGCTCGCTCCCGATGCCTATGACGTGGCCTGCTTCGACACCGCCTTCCACGCCGGGCACGATCCGGTGGTCCACAGCTTTGCCCTGCCGGCAGCGATGCGCGAGGCGGGCGTGCGGCGCTATGGCTTCCACGGCATTTCCTATGAATGGATAGCCCGGGTGCTGGCCGAGCAACGCCCCGCCCTTGCACAGGGCCGCGTGATCGCTGCCCATCTCGGCAACGGGGCAAGCCTGTGCGCCATGCGGGGCGGGGTCAGCATCGACACGACGATGGGCATGACCGCGCTAGACGGCCTGCCGATGGGCAGCCGCAGCGGCGCGCTGGATGCGGGAGCGGTGACTTACATGATGCGCCGCTTCGGCCTTGATGCCGATCATGTCGACCGGATGCTATACGAGGATTCAGGGCTGAAGGGACTGTCCGGGCTGACCAATGACGTCGCCGCCCTGTCCGCCAGCGCCGATCCCCGCGCCGCCTTCGCGCTCGAATACTTCTGCCACCGTGCCGCGCAGTTCGCCGCGGCCATGGCGGTCAGTCTGGGCGGCGTCGATGGAATCGTCTTCACCGGCGGGATCGGCGAAAATGCCGCGCCGCTGCGGGCACGCATCCTCGAACATCTCGCCTTTCTGGGTCCGGTGGAAAGCCTTGTCATCCCCGCCGACGAGGAGCGCATGATGGCGATCCACGCCAGCGACTTGCTGGAGACACTGTCATGAAGGGCCTCATCGTCGGTCTTGCCAACGACCAGTCGCTCGCCTGGGGCTGCGCCTCGGCGCTGCGCGCGCAAGGCGCGGCGCTGGCCCTGACCTACCTCAACGACAAGGCCCGTCCTCATGTCGAGCCATTGGCGAGGGCGGTGGAGGCGCCGATCTTCCTGCCGCTCGACGTGACGCAGCCGGAGCAGGTGGACGCCCTGTTCGATACTATCGCGGCGCAGTGGGGCAGCCTCGACTTCCTGCTCCACTCGATCGCCTTCGCGCGCAAGGCCGACATTCAAGGGCGCGTACTCGACAGTTCGGCCCAAGGGTTCGCGACGGCCATGGATATCTCGTGCCATTCGCTCATTCGCCTTGCCGCGCGCGCAGCTCCGTTGATGACGCAAGGGGGCGCGATCCTGACGATGAGCTTCTACGGTTCGGAAAAAGTCATGCCGGGCTATGGCATCATGGGGCCGGTGAAGGCCGCGCTGGAATCCAGCGTGCGTTATCTCGCGGCTGAACTGGGACCTGCAGGAATCCGCGTAAATGCACTGTCTGCCGGCCCCGTCCGCACCCGCGCCGCATCGGGGCTCGACCACTTTGACGCGTTAATGCGCAAGGCGGGGGAAACGGCGCCGATGCACTAGCTGGTGACCATCGAGCAAGTGGGCGAAATGGCCGCGTTCCTGCTTTCCGGCCGCTCGCCAACGGTCACCGGGCAGACGATCTACGTCGACGCCGGTTACAATATCACCGGCTGAAGGCAGGGCGAGACACCGGACAGGCATATGCCGCGCATCGGCAGTCTACTTTGCCGCAGTCTGCCGGAACGACCGCGAGTGACGAATAGCCGCCCGATAGGTTCATCGAATACCATTTCGACCGGAATGCGGGAATTCGCGCAGGACAGTGTCATCGCGGCCCGGCACGGGCCAGTTGCGGAAATATGATGCACTCGGCGGTCTATTCTTTCGTCGATAACCGTGTGCTGGTGCTGCTTCGGTCGGGGCGGCTGCGAGATCGTAGTGCGGGCTTGCATGGGGACTTCGCCCGCGCCAAGTAGCCCGAATGCGCATCGCTCTTTTTGAACCTGAAATTGCCGGAAATGTTGGCGCCATTCTGCGTCTCGGTGCTTGTTTCGGGGCGGCTGTCGATCTTATCGAGCCCATGGGTTTCGAATGGGACGATCGAAGAGTTCGCCGCACTGCGATGGACTATATCGATCATGTCACCATTGCCCGTCATGCCGACTTCGACGCGTTCCGGGCTGCAATCGGCCCGCGAAGACTGGTGCTGTTCACCACCAAGAGCCACGAATCGGCCTACGATTTTTGTTTTGAGGCCGACGACATCCTGCTCTTTGGAAAGGAAAGCGCCGGCGTGCCCGCCGCTGTCGCTGATTGCTGCCATGCACAGGTGCGCATCCCGATGCGGCCGCAGGTGCGCTCGATGAACCTTGCCACATCGGCGGCGCTCGCACTTGGCGAAGCTCTGCGCCAGACGAACACTTTGCCGGGTTGACGGGCCGGCGGCGTCAGCATTCGAAATCAGCCAATTTGACCTTGCCTCGAAGCCGAAATTCGCGGCCTGCGCTTTCGGGAATTCGATTCACCTTTGGAACAGTAGTTCGATTGCCGGTTTGAGCTAATCATTCAGGGTCAGGGTGGTCTGGGGCATCGAATGGGTAATGTCGGCGAACAGAATGCAAACGATGCGAGAACGATGCTGGCCGCCGCTTTGGGCGAGGCCGGAGCAGGCGACGTTTTGGCATTGCGCCGGGTCTATGATCTGACTTCGGCGAAACTATTTGGTATTTGCCTTCGTATCTCTGGTGACAGGGAAGCTACGGAGGACATTTTGCAGGATGTTTACGTCAAGATCTGGCGCCGGGCCGCTACTTTCGATGCTTCGCGGGCAAGCGCGGTAAGCTGGTTGGCGACGATCGCGCACAATGCGGCCATCGACTGGCGGCGCGCGCAACTGCGTCACGATGCTGCGCCGGAAGGGGCGTTTGACACCGTGGCCGACGATACGCCGCGCGCCGATGAAGTGATGATGCAGGACGAACAGCGCCTGCGCCTGCTGGCCTGCCTGAATGGTCTTGAGCGGCAACATGCCGAGGCTATCCGCAGCACGTTCCTGAGCGGACTGACGTACCAGCAGCTTGCCGACCACCTGCAGACTCCACTGGGAACAATCAAGAGCTGGATAAGGCGCGGGATGCTCAAGCTCAAGGTGTGCCTCGGCGATGCCTGACCTGCCCCTTTCCTCCGAACACGAATCCCTTGCCGCCGAGCTGGCGCTGGGCGTTCTCGAAGGCGCAGACCGCGCCGAGGCGCTGCGCCTGACGCTGTCGGACCCGGCTTTCGCGGTCGAGGTGGAAGCCTGGCGCTGCCGTCTGTCGCCGCTGCTGGGAACGGTGGCTGCGATGCCGCCGTCGCCGCGTGTCTGGAACGCGGTCGAGGCGCGCATTGGCGAGGAGAAGGCTTTACGACCCTCCGCTGGTCCGCGCAGCCTCAGGCTGTGGCGCGGCGGAGCGCTGGTATCGGGCGCCATTGCTGCGGGGCTGGCCCTGGTCCTTGTGACCCGTCCGCCTGCGCCTTCCGTCGTCGCGGTGCCGCCCGCTACGTCCGTTGCCGTCTCGCAGCTGTCCGGCGCCGATGGCGGCGTTACCATGGCAGTGGCATACGATCCGCAGAAGGGCGTGCTGCGCCTGGGCGGTGCTACGCTGCTGGGTTCCGGGAAGAGCCCCGAGCTATGGATCATCCCCGAGGACGGCGTGCCGCGATCGCTGGGTATCGTGCGCGCCGATGGCGACGAACTTACGGTCGACGCAGGCCTGCGCCGTTTCATGAGCGATGGAGCTACACTGGCGATCACCATGGAGGATGCAGCCAGCGCTCCCCACAAGGCGCCTAGTGCCACGCCGGTGCTGGTCGGGAAGTTTTCCATTATCTGAACGTCCAGGTGCATCCGCCACGCGCCGATCTTCGTATCTTCTGTCGCATCCCACGAAACGGGGTGCGAGATGGAAGGATGCTTAGACATGAAGGCACAATCCCGGACATTCGCCGTAGCCCTGGCAAGTGCGCTTATACTGGGCGGCGCCACGTCGGTATATGCCGGCTCCAACCCGATGGTTGGCGGCGCTGCGATGTATTCGACGAAGAACATCGTCGAGAACGCCGTCAACTCCAAGGACCACACCACGCTCGTGGCGGCGGTAAAGGCCGCTGGCCTTGTCGAAACGCTGTCAGGCCCCGGGCCCTTCACCGTTTTCGCACCGACCAATGCCGCGTTCGCCAAGCTGCCCGCAGGCACCGTGGAATCGCTGGTGAAGCCTGAGAACAAGGCGATGCTCACCAAGATCCTCAGCTATCACGTCGTCGCCGGCCGGATGACCGCCAAGGACATCGCCGCCAATGCCAAGACGCACGGCGGCAAGGCCACACTGACCACCGTCGAAGGCGAAAAGCTGACCGCGTGGAAGGACAAGGCCGGTGCTTGGTGGCTCACCGATGCCAAGGGCGGCAAGTCCAAGATCACGATTCCCAACGTCATGCAGTCCAACGGCGTGATCCACGTCGTCGATACGGTGTTGATGCCCTGATGGAGCGCAGGCGGGGCCGGTGACCAAAGGTCATGGCCCCGTCATGCTCTTCTCCCACCAAGCTACAGGAGCCGACCATGCCTTTGTCTTCGCACCGCCGCGATGTCCTGCGCCTTTGCGGTTCAGCCGCTGTCGCTGCGCTCTGCTGGCGGGCATTCGGGGATGAGGCTCTGGCGGCATCGCCTGCTTCGGGAACGCTCAAGTTGACCGATGCCCAATGGCGGGAGCGCCTGTCGCCGCAGGCTTACGATATTCTGCGCAAGGGCGGGACGGAGCGCGCCTTCACCAGTGTGCTGAACAAGGAGCATCGCAAGGGACGGTTCCTTTGCGCGGGCTGCGCCTTGCCTCTATTCGCGTCGGCGACCAAGTTCGACAGCGGGACTGGCTGGCCCAGCTTCTATGATCACTATTCCCGTGCGATCACCACCAAGACCGACCGCAAGTTCGGCATGACCCGTACCGAGGTCGTCTGCGCGCGCTGCGCGGGCCACCTTGGCCATGTTTTCGATGATGGGCCCAAGCCCACCGGGCTGCGGTATTGCATGAACGGCGCGGCGATGAAGTTCGAGCCGGCCTGACGGTTACGGCAAGCCTCCGTCCGGCCCCGCGCAGACGATGAAGCCGTCTGCGATCCACTGACCCAGCAGGGCGGGCGGGCGCTTTCGCCGCCCGGCATGCGGCGGCGATAGAAGGCGCGTCGCCGTCAAGCCCGCCGTCATCGAGATATATGTCTACCCGATGCTTGGCCGACCTATCTGAGCTGGGCAGCATCCTTCTCCCGCTGATCGCGCGCGGCGGCGGAGAGTGGTCTGGCGACGCGATGATAAAGGGACGCGGCCGTTAGCAGGGCTCGCGCCGTAGTCACCAGTCTATAGCCAAGTAACGGAGCGCATCACCGGGGCAGGTGGCAGCCCCGAATCAGTCGGCCGCGGCAGAGCTGACTCTACCGCGGCCGGGCTGGCTCAATTGAGCGCAGGGTATTCTATCAGCTGCCGTTCGACTTGTCGTCGTCGACAGCGCGCACGACGCCGTACGTTGCTGCGCCTGCGCCGAGCACGGCGAGGGCGATCACGCCGGCCTCTGCCTTGTTCTTTGCCTTGACGGGCGCCGAACGGCGCTCACCAACGCCAGAAAGGTTGGCGATCTTGCCGGTCGATGCCGATGCAACGGTGCCAGCCTGGGCGGCGACGGGTGCAACAAGCATGGCCGCCGTGCCAACGGCGAAAAGAGCATTCTTGAACTTCATTAATCTTCCTATCTTCCGGTTGCCCGACGCACCGCAATAACACGTATTAACGCGCCGGGAATGCTCGAAAATCAGAATGACCTTGCAAGTTCCTTTTTTGCCCCGGCGCAAACCATCTCGCCGGGGCTCAGAGGCCCAGATCCTCGATCTTTCCGTCGAAATTGCCGCCCAGCTTGTTCGTTGCCGCCGCCAGCTTTTCCGCCGGAGCACCGGCGAGGTAGCCATCGATGATGCGCTGGTAGTTGCTGATCATGCCTTCGATCTGGCTGGAGAGGCGCATGAACTCGAACCCGCTGGCGTGAACACCCTTCTGCTGGATCGGGATGTTTGCATAGTCCTGGCGCGGGATCGGAGGGAATTCAGGGCTGTCGTAAGGCAACACGGTGGGTTCCATGATCGGTTCCGGCTCCTGGCCTTCGGGGAAGAAGGTCAGCGACCAGATCTCGAAGAAGCAGCTTTCCGGACCGAGCGGGCGGATGCGGTAGGCCGACATCGAGCTGAAGTAGGGCAGCAGGAAATAATGCGGGAAGAGGAATTCTACGGCATTGATCGGGTGCGACTGAGTTACCGCGCACAAGTCAGGGATCGGCTCGCCGGCGGCTTTCAGGCGCTCGGAAATCTGGTGCATGACCATGCCCAGCCACATGAACATGGCCTGGTTTTTGTCCTCGGGCAGGCCTTCCTCGACGCCGATCATGTTGCGCGCGATGTCGACTTCCTTAGCGTGGATCATGCCCGCCATGCCTTCGCCGAGGAGAGCCATCGACTTCACCTGAAGCTCCTGGTTCTCGGTGTGCGAAAGATCGTCCATCGCCATTTGCGGGAAAGCGCCGCGCGGGACGGCGTACATGCTGTCATACATCATCGGCGCGGCGTGTTGCAGCTGCGGGTGGGTCTGCTGGACATGGTAGCCTTCCATGAAGGCCTCCATCGCGATCTTCCAGTTCGCTGGCAGGACCGCAGCGTAGCACCATTCGGCGCGCAGCTTGTCGACGTTGTGGGCATCGAGGCGGTCGGCGAGGGGGCCGATCGATTCGCGCACGGGCAGGGCGTCGTTGTCATGGTTGATCCACACGCAGCCGATGAAAGTCTCGGCGCGGCAGGGGATCAGGTTGAGTTCGGCGGCATCCTGCATCTGGTGTTCGGAGAACAGGTGCTTGCCGTAGATCTTGGTGCTTTCGCCGTCCATGTTCCAGCGCCAGCCGTGGAACGGGCAGACGAAACCGCTCTTCGAGCAGTTGCCATGAGCGGTCGGGTGAGAGGCGCCCAGCGGTGTGCCGCCGGCAAAGGGCACGCCGCGGTGGCGGCAGGCGTTGTGAAAGGCCTTCACGCCGCTGGCTGTGCGCACCACGATCACCGACTTGCCGACGTTCTCGTACTCGATCCAGTCGCCCACTTCGGGGATCTGTTCCTCGCGGCAGGCCATCTGCCAGACGTTGGGCCAGAGGTGGTCCAGCTCCGCCTGATAGAAGTCCGCATCGAAGTAGCGCTTCACGGGGATACGTTCGGGATCTTCGATCGGGAACGGCACCGGCCGCAGGCCGCCGTCTGCTGATTTGAGCACTTCCCAATACCTCTCGCGTTAATCTTGCCTTGTTGAACTAATGTACAGGGCAGGATGCGCGAGGCAATCGAAGAGGCGCGCGGGGTCATCGCGGCGACGGTAAATGCGTTGGCAGCTTGCCGTCAGAAGCAAGCGACAGGGATTGGAAAAAGGGGGGGCTTCTCACGAGGCCGCCGTCTCCCGCGTTCAGGCCGGTTTCACGAAACTGTCGATCACTCGCTTGCGGCCGGAATGTTCGAAATCGATTTCCAGCTTATTGCCTTCCTGCGCGGCAACGCTGCCGTAGCCGAACTTCTCATGGAAGACCCGGTCGCCCACCGAAATGTCGCCGCGAGGCTTGGCGGCGAAGCTGGCGGCGCTGCGGGTGCTTTCGGCGACGCGCTTGGGCTTGGTGTCGAACTCCTTCGCGGCGGCGCGCTGCCAGCCAGGGCCGCGCGTGACGATGCGCGAGGGCTGGGTGCGGGCGACTTCGGCGAAGGGGTCGCCATGTTCGGACCACTGCGCCCGCCACAACGAGGCTCCGCCCGACAGCGTGGTTTCGCTGTCGACGTGTTCCTCAGGCAGTTCGGCGATGAAGCGCGAGGGGATCGAACTGGTCCACTGGCCGTAGATGCGCCGGTTGGCGGCATGGACGATCGTGCACTTGCGCCGCGCCCGGGTGATCGCGACGTAAGCGAGGCGGCGTTCCTCCTCCAGGCTGGCGAGGCCGCCTTCGTCGAGCGCGCGCTGCGAGGGGAACACGCCTTCCTCCCAGCCGGGCAGGAACACGTTGTCGAATTCCAGGCCCTTGGCCGCGTGCATGGTCATGATCGTGACCTTCTCGTCGTCCGCCGATTTCTCGTTGTCCATGACGAGGCTGACGTGTTCGAGGAATTCGCCGAGGGTGTCGTATTCCTCCATGGCGCGGGCGAGTTCGGCAAGGTTTTCCAGACGCCCGGTCGCCTCGGCGCTCTTTTCCGCCTGAAGCGCATCGGTGTAGCCGCATTCGTCCATCACGGTGCGCAGCAGGTCCGAAGGTTTTTCGGTGCCGGACAGGTCGCGCCAGCGGGCGAAATCGCGCATCAGGGCAAGGAAGGTGTTGCGGGGGCGGGCGGGCAGTTCGTCGCTGTCGGCGATCTCGATCGCGGCGCGGGCTAGCGGGATGTTCTGGCGGCGGGCCAGGGTGTGCAGCGCCTCCAGCGCCTTGGCACCGAGGCCGCGCTTGGGGGCATTGTAGATCCGCTCGAACGCAAGGTCGTCCTGCGGCTGGGCGATGACGCGCAGGTACGCCAGCGCATCGCGGATTTCGGCGCGTTCGTAGAACCGAAAGCCTCCGACGATGCGGTATTTCAGCCCGATCGAGATGAAGCGGTCCTCGAATTCGCGCGTCTGGTACTGCGCACGAACGAGGATGGCGACCTGGTCCAGCGGGGCGCCTTCGCGTTCCAGCCGCTCGATGTCCTCACCGATGCGGCGTGCTTCCTCGGGGCCGTCCCAGACGCCGATGACGCGCACTTTGTCGCCCGCATGCCGCTCGGTCCAAAGGGTCTTGCCGAGGCGCTGGGTGTTCTCGTCGATAAGGCCCGATGCGGCGGCGAGAATTTGCGGAGTGGAGCGGTAGTTCTGCTCCAGCTTGATGACCTTGGCGCCGGGAAAGTCCTTCTCGAAGCGCAGGATATTGGCCACTTCGGCGCCGCGCCACGAATAGATCGACTGGTCGTCGTCGCCCACCACGCAGATGTTCTGGCGGCCCTGAGCGATCAGGCGCAGCCACAGGTACTGGACCTGATTGGTGTCCTGATATTCGTCCACCATGACGTATTTGAAGCGCTGCTGGTACTGGTCCAGCACATCGCGGTGGGTGCGCAGGATGTTCAGCATGTGCAGGAGCAGGTCGCCGAAATCGCAGGCGTTCACGGCCTTCAGGCGGTCCTGGTAAAGCTGATAGAACTTCCTGCCCTTGCCGTTGGCGTAAGCCTCGTTCTCGCCCGCGTCGAGGTCGGCGGGGTTCAGGCCGCGGTTTTTCCAGCGGTCGATGCAGCCGGCGAGCTGCTTGGCCGGGAAGCGCTTTTCGTCGACGTTCTCGGCGACGATCAACTGCTTGAGGAGGCGCAGCTGGTCGTCGGTGTCGATGATCGTATAGTTCGACTGCAGGCCGACCAGTTCGGCGTGGCGGCGCAGCATCTTGGCGGCGACCGAATGGAACGTGCCCAGCCACGGCATTCCCTCAACCGCCGGGCCGATCATGTGGCCGACGCGTTCGCGCATTTCGCGCGCCGCCCGGTTGGTGAAGGTGACGCAGAGGATTTCGCTGGGCCAGGCAAGGCGCTCGCGCACCAGATGGGCCAGCCGGGTGGTCAGCGCGGCGGTCTTGCCGGTGCCGGCGCCTGCCAGCATCAGCACCGGACCTTCGGTGGTCAGCACGGCCTCGCGCTGCGGCTCGTTCAGGCCGCCGATCATGGCGTCGGTGGTGCCAGACGAGGGGGGAGGTGCTTGCAGGTTGTTCACCGTGAACAGTTAGGGAACGGGGCGTCGCGGCGCAAGCCCGCTTCGTCGCAGCTACGGAACATTCCCCGGCGGCGTGCGTCATTTCGTCAGCAATAATAATAATAGTGGAGAGTGAGAATGCGTAAGTTGTTACTCGCAGGATGCGCTGCCCTCGCCATGCTGGCGGTTCCCGCCACCATCCAGGCCCAAAGTGCCCCCGAAACCGAAGATGCCGCCATGCCCGGGGATGCGCCAGCCGACCCGGCGGCGCCGCCCCCGATGCCCGCGGCCCAAGGCGCTGCGCTGACGCCCGAGCAGAAGGCTGTGCATGACGGTTGGACGCCGCAGCAGAAAGCGGACTATGCCTCGTGGCCTAATGACTACAAGGTCTACTACTGGACGCTCAATGCCGAGCAGCAGAAGGGTTATTGGGCGCTGACGGCCGATCAACGCGGCCAAATCTACAAGATGACGCCCGAACAGCGGCAGATGGCGTGGAACTCGGTGGTCCAGCAGATGAAGGGCGAGACGCCGGCCACTCCGATGGGGCAGGCCAACCCTCCGGGTGAAGGCATGCCGACAGCCGGGGTGCCGGATCCGCAGGCAGCTTCGCAGGCGGCGCGCCCGGCGATGCCTGCCGACGAGAATTATCAGGGCGGTCCCTACAAGGGCGCACTGACTCCTCCGCCCGCGACTGCGATGGAGAAGAAATACCCCAAGTGCAGTAAGACGGTCACCGACAGCTGCGTCAATCGCGGGGGGAAGTGAGAGAGTGATGGGTTCGTCGTCCCGGATCTGATCCGGGACGACGATATCGACTACCCGACCCGGCGTAGCAGGTGCAGCCGGGCCTTGCCCACATCACGTTCGGTTTCGGTTTCGAAGCCCTTGATCGACACGGCCTCACCCTTGCCGGTTTCGAGACTGACCCATGTCGTCTCGCCGATCCAGCCGAGCCGGGCCAGCTTGTCGACTGCGACAGCACCGGCGCCGGTGTCATACGGCGGGTCGAGCAGAACGAGATCGAGCGGCTCCTTGGCCGGACCCAGCGACAGCACCGAACTGGCGCGCACGTCGCTCCTCGGCTGGGCGCGCAAGGCGGCGATATTGCTGCGGATCGCGCGGATCGCCGCGGCGTCCTGATCTACGAACAGGCAATGCGCCGACCCGCGCGACAGGGCCTCAAGCCCCAGCGCGCCAGACCCGGCGAACAGATCGGCGACCTTGAGGTCTTCGAAGGTGCCAAGCCGGCTCACCAGCATCGAGAACAGCGTCTCGCGCGTGCGGTCGGCAGTGGGGCGGGTGGTGTCGCCGGCGGGCGCGGCCAGTTTACGGCCGCGCCATTCACCCGCGATGATGCGAAGGTTGGCGCTCAATCCTCCGCCTCCTCAGCCTCGTTTGTGGGGATATCCTTGTTTGTGTCGATATTCTCGGTCGCGCCGATAGCCTCGTCACCAGCCACGGCTGCCTTCCGCTCGTCGATGGCCCGGGCGTTGGCTTCCCTCGCCTCGTTCTCCTTCAAAGTGCGGCGGAAGGTTTCGAGGTCTTTCTGCGACACTTCGCCGGCCGCGCCCTTGGGCAGGTCGCCCAGGCGGAACGGGCCGTAGGACACGCGCAGCAGACGGCTGACCTGCAGGTCCAGCGCTTCCAGAACGCGGCGGACTTCACGGTTCTTGCCTTCGGTCAGGGTCATCTCGATCCACTGGTTGCGCCCAGTGCGCCGCTCCATGTTGGCGTCGATCCGCCCATAGATCACGCCGTCGACCTCGATGCCTTCCATCAGCTCTTCCAGGCGGCTCTGCGTGATGTCGCCGAAAGTGCGCGCGCGGTAGGTGCGCGGCACGCCGGTGGCGGGCAGTTCCAGCTGGCGCTTGAACTCACCGTCGTTGGTCAGCAGCAACAGGCCTTCGGTGTTGAGATCGAGTCGGCCGATCGGCATGACCCGTCCCGCGCCGTCCGGCAGGGCGTTGCGAAGCGCGCTGTAGATCGTCGGGCGGCCGGCCATGTCGCGCTCGGCGGTGATCAGGCCCGAAGGCTTGTGGAACAGGAACAGGCGCGTGCCTTCCGGCGCGGCGACCCGGTTGCCGTCGACAGTGACGCCGGCAAGGCTGGTCAGCACCGTGGAGGGCGTCTCGATCAGATCGTCGCCGAGCCGCACGCGGCCCTCGATGATCATGCGCTCCACTTCGCGGCGGCTGGCGACGCCCGCACGGGCGAGCAGCTTGGCGATACGCTCACCTTCGCGGGCGGGGAGCGTGGGGTCCTTGGCTGTCGGCGCCTTGGCGCGCGGGGCCGGGCCGGGCCGGGCGATCGGGCGGCCGCCGGTGCGCGGGCCGTCGCTGCGTCCGCCGCCGCCGTAGCGGTTTTCGCGCTTGTCACCGTAGCGGTCGTCACGCGGGGCGCCGCGCGAGTAAGTAGCGCGCGGACCATCGCTGCGGCCACCACCACCACGGGGAGCGCCGTCACGGGGCGCCGAATCGCGCGAGTAGGTGCCGCGCGGTGAGTAATCGCGCGGGCCGCTGCTGCGGGGCGCGTCGTCGCGAGGGGCGCTGCCGCGAGGAGCGGCGTCACGCGGAGCGCCGCGCGAACCACCGTCACGGGGGAAACTGTCGCGAGGACCACCGCGAGGCGCATCGCTGCGAGCGCCGCCATCGCGCGAGTAGGTGCCGCGCTGACCGCCGCCGCGAGGGGCGTCCTCGCGTGCGCCGCTGCGTCCACCGCCATCGCGCGGGGTGTAGCCGCCGCGCGAACCGCCGCCGCGTGCTGCTTCATCGCGGCCGACGCTGCGGTAGCTGCTGTCGCGCCCACCTTCACGGCCACCTTCACGGGGCGCGCCTTCGCGCGAATACGTCCCGCGACCGCCGCCACGAGCTGCGTCACCGCGCGGAGAATCGCCGCGCGAACCGCCGTTGTAGCGCGAGCCACCACCCTGGGAGCCGCCGCTACCGCCGCCGCCACGCGGGCCATCGCCGCGCGAACCGCCGTTATAGCGTGATCCGCCGCCGTCGGAGCCGCCGCCGCTGCGGGGCGATCTTCCGCGATCTCCTCCGGACGAGGAACTCCCGAAAGAGGAACCATCGCGGGATGAGCCGCCGGAATTGCGGCCGCGACCTGGGCCGCCGGACTTGCTGGGTGGTTTGGACATTCGTGCGCCCATACCTGTTGATCGCCGCTTCATCCAGCCTTCCCTTCGCGGGAGGCGGCGCTAAGTTGACCGTAACTACGCCTTAACGGCACCTAAGTGACATCAAGGAGACAGGCGTGGACGCCGATAGCAGTGTTGAGCGTCGCAGCGTCTGGGGCTCGGTGAAGCCTTATTTCGAACGGGAATCGCTTGCCGCGTTCATGCTCGGGCTGTCCTCGGGCTTTCCTTATGCGATGATCGGCGCCACCCTGACCACGCGCCTGGCGCAGGACGGAATCGACAAAAAAGTCGTCACCGCGTTCACGCTGGCCTTCCTTGTCTACAACCTGAAGGTGTTCTGGGCCTGGATCATCGACGGCGTGCGCCTGCCGGTGATCGGACGGCTGGGGCAGCGCGTTTCATGGATGCTGGTCTGCGGCGTGGCGGTGATGGCCGCCGTCATCAACCTGGCGCTGGTCGATCCGCGCGATGCCTTGCAGGCCACCGTAATCGCTGCCGTGCTGGTAGGCGTTGCGGGAGCCAGCTTCGACATCGTCATCGACGCTTACCGGATCGAGACGCTCAAGCCGTATCAGCTCGGCACCGGATCGGGCATGAGTCAGTACGGCTGGCGCATCGGTTCGGCGGGCGCCGGCGCTTTGGCGCTGGTGCTTTCGGCGCGCTATGGGTGGAGTGTGGGCTACATGGCCTGCGCCATGTTTGCGCTTCCCGCGATGCTGGCCGCGCTGTTCCTGGGAGAGCCGGAACGCCGCAAGGTGGTGGTCGAGAAAAAGGGCGTCGGCGAAGTCTGGGCCTCCATCGTCGGGCCGTTCGGTGAGTTCTTCCGGCGTAACGGGGCGTTCCTCGTGCTGCTGTTCATCCTCGTCCACAAGATCGGCGACACGCTGGCGAACCTGACCTTCCGCCTGCTGTTCGACGACCTCGGCTTCAGCAACGACGAGATCGCCATCTACGATATCGGGCTGGGGTTCTGGGCCTACATGATCGGCGTGTTCATCGGCGGCGTTGCTTATGCCCGGCTGGGCCTGAAGCGTTCGGTGATGATCTCGCTGGTCTTGATGGGCGTGTCGAACCTCAGCTTTGCAGCGCTTGCGGCGGCGGGGCACAGCAACTGGGGCATGGCCGGGGCGATCGGGTTCGAGAACATCGCCAGCGGCTATGGCGGCGTGGTGGTGATCGCCTATTTCTCGGCATTGTGCGACCTGCGCTACACGGCCTCGCAATATGCGCTGATCTCGGCGGCGGCGAGCGTGGTGGGGCGGTTGCTGACCGGCACCACCGCAGGCGCACTGATCGAGGCGATGGGGTACGTGAACTTCTACCTGCTGACCACGGTGGCCTCGGTTCCGGGCATGGTGCTGTTCTGGTGGATGGCCCGGACCGGGCTGGTCGATCAGGCCATGGGCTCTGCTGGTGAGGTTGAGCCGGAGGAAGACGTCTTCGCTTGACCGCGAGGCCATGAGGCCAACTCTTCGGAGTATCGGCGCGGCGGGCCTTGCGCATCGTCATCCTGAACTTGTTTCAGGATCCATTTCTCCGATCAAGCGGCGGTGTGATCTTGCAGGATAGATCCTGAAACAAGTTCAGGATGACGGCGTGTATGTAGCAAAACCTGTGCCCGGCGCAGCTGCGCCTGTCAGTCCGGCATTTCGCCGTTGCCGCGCAGCACTGCACCGGCAAGGTAAAGCGAACCCGCGATCAGGACCGCGCGCGGATTGCGCTGCTCCAGTTCCCGCAGCGCCGTCGCCACATCGGGTGCGCTTGTCGCCTCAGGAGCCCACGGCGCAAAGGCCTCGGGCGGCAGGCAGTCGTGGCCCGGTACCGGCACCAGCGTCACAGTTTCGACCAGCCGGTGCAGCGGATCGAGCAGGGCGCCTGGATCCTTGCCCGCGATCATGCCGAGCACGAGGTGAGCTGCGATTTCCTGTTCTTCGAGGAACTTCCCCAGTGCGAGCCCCGCATCGCGGTTGTGGCCGCCGTCGAGCCATACCGCCGTGCCCGGCACAAGCCGGGTGAGAGGGCCATCGCCCAGAAGCTGCATCCGCGCGGGCCAGCGGGCGGCGCGGATGCCGGCGGCCATGGCTGCGGGGTCGATCGCGAGCACCTGCTGGCGCCGCAGCATGGCGACGGCCAGCGCGGCGTTGTCGGCCTGATGCGCGCCGGGGATGTGCGGCAAGGGCAGGGTCAGCGAACCGGCGCCGTCCTCGAACCATAGCGCGTCGCTGGTGGCCTGCGCATTCCAGGCCTCGCCGCGCAGGTAGAGCGGCACTTCCTCAGACGCGGCCAGGGATTGCAGCACGGCCACCACGTCGGCCGGATAGGCCTGCGTCACCAGCGGCACATGGGGGCGGCGGATGCCGGCCTTCTCGAAGGCGATTCGCGCCAGCGGCTCGGCAGGCACGCCGTGGTCGGGGGCGAGGAGGAAGCGTTCGTGGTCGATGCCCAGCGTCGCGATCCCGCAGACCAGCGGGGCCGGCAGGACATTGGTGGCATCGAACCGGCCGCCAAGCCCGACCTCGATCACGCAGACATCCGCCGGATGCCGCGCAAATGCCAGGAAGCTGGCGGCGATAGTGGTTTCGAAGAAGCTGACGTCCAGCCCGTGCGCCGCGTCCAGGACTTCGCCCAGCAATGCGGCCAGTTCGTCGTCGCTAACCAATTCGCCGGCGATGCGGATGCGTTCGTTGTAGCGCACCAGATGCGGGCTGGTGATCGCATGGACGCGGTAGCCCTGCGCCTCCAGAATCGCGCGCAGGTAAGCGCAGGTCGAGCCTTTCCCGTTGGTGCCCGCGACATGAAACGCCGGGGGAATGGCAAGGTGGGGATCGCCCAGCCGAGCCAGCAGGGTGCGGACCGTGTCCAGCCCAAGTCGCCCCTGCGGCAGGGACAACGCGGCGAGGCGGTCGAGCTGGGCCTGTACGGCGGGCGCGTCCGACACCGCGAAGTCCTTCACGCTCAGCGCGCCGAGTGTACCGCCTGCGCCAGCGCCGAGGTCAGCGCCTGGAGCGGGCCGGGCGCATCTTTGCCGTGCTGCTTGACGAGATCGACCAGTGCCGAGCCGACGACCACGCCGTCCGCAACCTTGGCGATGGCGGCGGCCTGTTCAGGCGTGCGCACACCGAAGCCGACCGCGACGGGGATCGTGGCAGCGGCCTTGAGGCGCGCCACGGCTTCCTCGATCGAGCTTTGCGCGGCCTGCTGCTGGCCGGTGATGCCCGCGACCGAGACGTAGTAGAGGAAGCCCGAAGACCCCTCAAGCACGGCGGGAAGGCGCGCGGTGTCGGTAGTTGGGGTGGCCAGACGGATCAGCGACACGCCTTTGGCGCGCAGGGCCGGGCCCAGTTCGGCGTCTTCCTCAGGGGGAATGTCGACGCAGATGACGCCGTCGACGCCGGCCTTGGCGCATTCGTCCGCGAACCATTCGGAGCCGCGAATCGTCATCGGGTTGGCATAGCCCATCAGCACCAGCGGTACGTTCGGGTGGCGCGCGCGAAAGCCGGTGGCGATGGCGAAGATATCGGCGGTCTTCGTGCCGGCAGCGAAGGAACGCAGGTTCGCTTCCTGGATCGCCATGCCATCGGCCATCGGATCGGTGAAGGGCATGCCCAGTTCGATCACGTCGGCCCCGCCCGCGACCAGCGCGTCGAGGTTGGAGGCGGTGTCGCCGTCGCCCCCGGTGATGAAGCAGACGAGGGCCGGACCTTTGGCGAAAGCGGTTTCGAAGCGTGTCATCAGGAAAACAGCGTCTTTCCGGAAAAGCGAAGAATGGCGGCGGTGAGGCCGATGAAAACGGCGAGGTAGCCAAGGCTGACGGCGATGTGGCTCCAGTCACCCCGGAAGGCGAAGGCCCAGAAATACCCGGCTTCGGAAAGATCGAACGAGCGCGCCTTCACAAGGTCGGCAAGCACCCGGATAGCGGGGAACACCGCCATCCAGAGCAGAGCGGCGTCGATCAGCGACCGCTGCCACCCGCCCTTTTTCAAAGCTCGAACCCCAGCGCCTCGGCGACGGTGAAGATGTCCTTGTCGCCGCGGCCCGATACGTTGACGACGAGGATCTTGTCATCGTCCATCTCGGCGGTGAGCTGGGGCAAGGCGGCCAGCGCGTGGGCGCTTTCGAGGGCGGGAATGATGCCTTCGAGGGCGCAGCACAGCTGGAAGGCTTCCAGCGCCTGGTCGTCGGTGATCGGCACGTACCGCACGCGGCCGCTTTCATGCAGCCAGGAATGCTCCGGGCCAAGGCCGGGATAGTCCAGTCCGGCGCTGATCGAGTGGGCCTCGGTGATCTGGCCGTCCTCGTCCTGCAGCAGGTAGGTCTTGTTGCCGTGCAGGATGCCGGGCTTGCCGCCGGCGAGGCTGGCGGCGTGCTCGCCGGTCTCGATGCCGTGGCCGGCCGCCTCGATGCCGACCATGGCGACTTCGGGATCGTCGAGGAAGGGGTGGAACATGCCGATCGCGTTCGATCCGCCGCCTACGCAGGCCACGACCATGTCGGGCAGGCGGCCCTCGGCCTCCATCATCTGCGCCTTGGTTTCGTTGCCGATCACGCTCTGGAAGTCGCGGACCAGTTCAGGATAGGGGTGCGGGCCGGCGGCGGTGCCGATGATGTAGAACGTGTCGTGGACGTTGGCGACCCAGTCGCGCAGCGCCTCGTTCATGGCATCCTTCAGAGTTTCAGCGCCGCTGGTTACGGGGTGGACCTCCGCGCCCAGCAGCTTCATGCGAAAGACGTTGGGCTTCTGGCGCTCAACGTCCTTGGCGCCCATGAAGATCACGCAAGGCAGGCCGAAGCGCGCCGCGACGGTGGCGGTGGCGACGCCGTGCTGGCCGGCGCCGGTCTCGGCGATGATGCGGGTCTTGCCCATGCGCATGGCCAGCAGGATCTGGCCGACGCAATTGTTGATCTTGTGCGCGCCGGTGTGGTTCAGGTCCTCGCGCTTGAAGTAGATCTTCGGACCCTTGCCCTCAGGCGCGAGGTTGCGGAAATGTTCGGTGATGCGGGGCGCCGGGTAGAGCGGGCTGGGCCGTCCCACGAAATTCTTGAGCAGGTCGTCGAATTCGGCCTGGAATGCCGGGTCGCCTTGCGCCCTGCGGTATTCCTTCTCGAGGTCGAGGATGAGCGGCATCAGCGTTTCGGCGACATACCGTCCCCCGAACTGGCCGAAGTGGCCGGTCTCGTCAGGAAGGGAGCGCAAGCTGTTCACGGGCGGTTGGGCTGTCATGGTACTGGCGCTTGGCAGAGGCCCCGGCGCTTGTCCAGACGCCTTTGCATCAGCGAACGCGCTATGCAGGCGATGGGAACGGGCAGGCTGGGTTTCAATTGCAAACAATGCAACTGAATTGCGCCAAAAGCATCATAGTGTCCCAATGCTGCAGTTTTGTGTCGTTTTGCCCGTCCAGCGGAAATTTTCGTTCATTTTCGCGCAAGGTGCCGGGGACCACGGGCTGGTTTCCCGCTGAGGGGCGGGATTTTGAATACTGGAGTTTATAATATGCGTATTGCACTTGTTTCGCTCGCTGCGGTTGCCTCGATTGCTGCCGCCACTCCCGCTCTGGCCAACGAAGCACGCGTCGAAGCGCGTACCGGCGTGATCTGGAACGGTAGCGACAGCGACGCAACCGCAGGTATCGCCGCCGGTTACGACTACGACCTGGGCGACAAGCTTTTCGTGGGTGTCCAGGGTTCGGCCGACAAGGTGCTGACCGACAACACCCGCGTTTCGTGGGGCGCTGGCGGCCGTATCGGCGTCAAGGTCCTTCCGGGCACCAAGGCATATGCCCTGGCTGACTGGGAATCGAAGAACACCCGCTACGGCAACAGCGCAGTCGGCGTTGGCGGCGGCGTCCAGCAGGACGTCGGCTCGCGCTACTACCTGAAGGCTGAGTACCAGCACCTGCTGATCGGCGACAACACCCCCGACGCCGACCGCGGCGTGGTGGGCGTGGGCGTCAAGTTCTGATCGCTGCGTAAGCAGTGTAAGCCAGGAAGGGCGGTCCGCAAGACGGGCCGCCCTTTCTTGGTTTCGGGATGACGGAGAGGCTTTAGCCGGCCTCGCGCACAGCCCGGCAGAACGCGGCGATGCGGCTCTCGTCCTTGACGCCCGGCGCGCTTTCCACGCCCGATGAGGTGTCGACCAGCGGGGTGCCGGTCATGCGGATCGCTTCCGCCACATTCGCGGGAGCAAGGCCACCTGCGAGGCCCCATGCCACCGGGCCCTTCCAGTGCGCGATGAGGCTCCAGTCGAAGCTGAGGCCCATGCCGCCCGGCAGCGCGCCCTTGGGCGTCTTGGCGTCGAACAGGATGAGGTCCACCGCATCGGCATAGGCGGCGGCGCGCTCGACGTCGCCAGCGGTGGCAACGGGCAGAGCTTTCCACACGGGCACGCCGAACCGGGCACGAAGCTGGGCTGCGCGCTCGGGCGTTTCCTCGCCGTGAAGCTGGATTGCATCCAGGCGGGCGGCGTCCATCGCATCGCCGATCGCGGTATCGCCTGCATCGACGAACAGGCCGACGCGGCCGATCCGGCCCTCGGCCCGCGCGGAAAGATGCGCTGCCTCGGCCGGGGTCACTGCGCGCAGGCTGCGGGGGAAGAACACCAGTCCGATATGCGCGGCGCGGCCCTTGATGGCTGCCTCCAGCGCATCGGGAGTGCTGATACCGCAGATCTTGATTGCCGCAGTTGGCATGTAACGCTCGCCTCGTATCGCGCCGGGGAACGGCGCGCGAAGGTGCTATCTAGCGCTCCGTGACAAGGCTGCAACGCTTGTTAGATTGGGGCCTGTTAGATTTAGGCTTCGCGGACCGAGGAGACACACGAATGAACAGACTGGCGCGCTTTATCCTACCGCTGACGGCGGCCGCCATGCTGGCCGGTTGCAACGTGCAGGCTTCGATCAGGGAGGCTGAGGTCGAAATAGGGCGCTTCCACCAGTCGCTGGATGCGGGCAATACGCAGGCGGTCTGGGTCGGCGCGGACCCGGACCTGCGCAAGGCCACCAGCCGCGATCAGTTCGGCAAGCTGCTGGATGCGGTCCACCGCAAGCTGGGCAAGGTGAAGTCGAGCCAGCAAATCGGCTGGAATGCCAATGCGACCACCGGCGGCAGCTTCGTCACCGTCAGTACCGAGACGACGTTCGAGCGCGGCACTGGCACCGAACAGTTCGTCTTTCGCAAAGGGGAGGCGGATAAGCTGACGCTTGTCGGCTACGATATCCAGTCGCAGGACATGATGATGAATTGAGGAGCGCTGTCCCCGCCGCCCCATCTTGCAGGGGCGGCGCTGACCAAACGGTGGCGCCGTTTTTAAGGTCAGCACCATCCTCGCTTGCGAGAGGACAGCGGGGTAGGGCTTGGCAACTGCCGCCGTTTTTACGACGCCAGTTCGAACTGAACCGTGACGTTGACGTTCATCTCAAGCTCGCCCGCCGCGACCGGCGGAGCAGCGGAGACGTCCATCGCTTCCTTGCGCATATACATCACCGGCTGCGGCGAGAAACCGCCGCTCTCGCTGATCGACACGATCCGCGCGACGCGCAGGCCAGATGCCTTGGCATAGAGGTCGGCGCGGGCACGAGCAGTCTTCATCGCCTCGACGCGCGCTTCGTCCTGCGCGGCTTCGGGCTTGTCGACCATGAAGTTCGGACCGTTGACCTGATTCGCGCCCGCCGCCACGAGCGCGTCGATCACCTTGCCCATGTCGGCCAGCTTGCGCTGGCGAACCGAAACGTTGTTGCTGGCCTGATAGCCGACGATCTTCTGCGGACCATCTTCGAAATTGCCGTCGGGAAGGCGCTTTGGCTGGGCATAGACCGGGTTGACGCTGAGATTGCTGGTCTGGACATCGCGGTCGGCGATACCCGCACGCTTCAGCGCGGCGATCACCTGCGTCATCTGCGCCGAATTGGCCGAGAGCGCGGCGCTGGCAGTTGCGCCCTGGGTCGTGACGCCTGCGGTATAGCTGGCAAGGTCAGGAACGCGGGTGGAGGAACCCTGCGCGGTGACCGTAAGTAGCGTATGCCCGGTCTCGATCGCAGGAACGGCCTGCTGCGCAAGCGCGGGGGCGGCAGGGATCATCGCAGCGCCGAGGGCACTTGCCGCGAGCAGGCTGAGGGATTTCATTATGGGTCGCACTCCATAGGTTGACATCTTGGAGCAACGATCTGGAGGCAGGCAGGTTGCGGCGTGCTGAACGGCAGGGCGAGGATTTGTTAAGGTGAGTGGAGTTGGAGATTAAGAGCAGGGGAGCATAGCCCCCCTGGACCGCCATTGATGTCGTCGTAGTGCATGCAGCAGCGACGGGCGCTCATTGAGGGGCCACTTTGCGCCGCGCGCTTTCCGTCCATCCCTGGCGACATGCCCAAAGTTGCCGCAGGTGTACCTCTAACACCAAACCGCCGATGCGACCGAGGCGAAACGCCGACATTCCCGGGGTCTGGGGCGATGGCCCCAGGTCTTCCCCTCGAACCTTAAAGAGTACCCTCGATCGCCTTGGCCGCAGCCAGCGGATCTTCCGCACGGGTAATGGGCCGGCCGATCACCAGCACGCTGGCGCCTGCATCGCGGGCCTCGCGCGGAGTAACGGTGCGTTTCTGGTCGCCGACCCTGCCGTCTGCCGGGCGCAGGCCGGGGACGACGAAATAGCCGTCCTTCCATTGCTTGTGAACGGCGCCGACTTCGTGGCCCGAGCAGACGATACCGTCGAGGCCTGCCGAGTGAGCGAGGTCTGCGAGGCGCAATGCCTGTGCGTGGGGTTCGTCTTTCACGCCGATGGCGGCAAGGTCGTCCCCGTCGAGGCTGGTGAGGACGGTGACTGCGACGACCTTGCAGTTTTCACCGGCGGCGGCCTTGGCGTCTTCCATCATGGCGCGGCCACCGGCGGCGTGGATGGTGACGATCGCGGGTTGCAGGACGTGGATCGCCTGCATGGCGCCGGCGACGGTGTTGGGGATGTCGTGCAGCTTGAGGTCGAGGAAGATCGGCAGCCCCAGCTTGTGCAATTCGTGGACGCCGTGGTGGCCGTGGGCGCAGAAGAATTCCAGCCCCAGCTTGATCCCGCCGATATGGCCCGCGACCTTGCGCGCCAGCGCCTCTGCGGCGTCGAGGCGGGGAAGGTCGAGGGCGAGGTAGACGGGATTGTGGTTCATGACTTCGTGAGATCCGTCGGAGTTTCGAGTAAAGTTGCAGGCGCGGCCTCAGGCGGGGCCATCGAGGGGGCCCCCACAGTCTGGGCCGAGGTGGCGCGCAGCGAGTTTTCGAGGGCGGCGATGCGGCGGTTCAGGCGCCAGCGCACGGCGCGCAGGTATGCCCATACCGGCAGCATACCCAGGCCGAAGAACAGCAGGGCCACGAGGCCGACCGGCCAGTCGAAATGTATGTAGTTGCCGTTGTCGAGCGGCCAGAAGTTCACCGGTGCCCGGTTCCAGTTCATGGCGATGAACGCGACCAGGACCGCGGTGACGACGATCCACGTAATGGTGCGGATGATCTGCATTCTATCTCCTGCTTTCCCCGGCGGAAACGCCTGATGCTAGGCGGGAATACTACGCAAGGGAAGGGGGCGGCGTTTCAGGCTTTGTCCCGAGGGGGCTTCGACAAGCTCAGCCTGAGCGGGAATTAAAGCAGCTTTTGCCGCACCGCTCAGGCTGAGCCTGTCGAAGCCCCCTCGGGCAATCCGGTCTTAGCCGAACACGCGCGCGAAGATCGTGTCGACGTGCTTAAAGTGGTAGTCGAGGTTGAACTTGTCCTCGATCACTTCGACCGGCAGCGCGGCGGTTACGTCGGCATCAGCCTTGAGCAGTTCGAGCAGGCTGAGTTCGCCGTCCGATTCCCACACCTTCATCGCGTTGCGCTGGACGAGGCGGTAGCTGTCGTCGCGGCTCAGGCCGGCCTGGGTCAGCGCCAGCAGCACGCGCTGCGAGTGGACGAGGCCGCCCATGCGGTCGAGGTTCTTCTGCATGCGCGCAGGGTAGATCAGCAGCTTGTCGATCACGCCGGTCAGGCGGCCCAGAGCGAAATCGAGGGTGATCGTCGCATCGGGGCCGATGAAACGCTCCACCGAGGAGTGCGAGATGTCACGCTCGTGCCAGAGCGCCACGTTCTCCATCGCTGGCACCACGGCCGAACGGACGAGACGGGCAAGGCCGGTGAGGTTCTCGGTGAGGATCGGGTTGCGCTTGTGCGGCATTGCCGACGAACCCTTCTGGCCGGGCGAGAAGTATTCCTCGGCCTCCAGGACTTCGGTGCGCTGGAGGTGGCGCACTTCGACGGCAAGGCGCTCGATCGAGCTGGCGATCACGCCCAGGACGGCGAAGAACATCGCATGGCGGTCACGCGGGATGACCTGGGTGGAGACCGGCTCGATGCCCAGGCCCATCTTCTCGGCGACGTATTCTTCCACCACCGGGTCGACGTTGGCGAATGTGCCTACCGCGCCCGAGATGGCGCAAGTGGCGACGTCTTCGCGGGCGAGGACAAGGCGTGCGCGGTTGCGGCTGAACTCGGCATGGGCCTGCGCCAGCTTGAGGCCGAAGGTCACCGGCTCGGCATGGATGCCGTGGCTGCGGCCGATAGTGGGGGTGTACTTGTGCTCCTGCGCGCGGCGCTCGATCGCTGCGAGCAGCGCGTCGAGGTCGGCGATGAGGATGTCGGCGGCCTTCACCAGCTGCACGTTGAGCGTGGTGTCCAGCACGTCGGAGCTGGTCATGCCCTGGTGCATGAAGCGCGCTTCCGGGCCGACCTGCTGGGCAACCCAGTCGAGGAAGGCGATGACGTCGTGCTTGGTGACGGCTTCGATCGCGTCGATTGCGGCGACGTCGATCTTGGGGTTCGTTGCCCACCAGTCCCACAGGGCCTTGCCGGCGCTTGGCGGCACGGTGCCCATCTCACCCATCTTCACGGCGGCGTGTGCTTCGATCTCGAACCAGATGCGGTAGCGCGCTTCGGGTTCCCAGATCGCGGACATCGCTGGGCGGGAATAGCGGGGGACCATGTTCGACTCCTGTGGCTGACGCGCCCGCCGCTAGGGCGCGCGGGCACGAAAGGCAAGAGACGAGGGCGGGGGGCGCGATCCGGGCAGACGTGGGGATGCTTCGGTTAAGCCTAAATGGGTCGATTACAGGCGTGAAAGGTAGGAATTTTAACGAATCTCGCGCAAACGTTTGCAGGAAGAGCCGTCACAAACCCGTGCGCAGGCCGCCCAGGGCAACCGCGATCAATGCCGAGCATCAGGCCCATCTTCGCTCCTTTCGCCAGCGGCGTTCTATGCTTCGTTCTGTCGGTGGCGATGATCAAGTACCTCAGCTTTCAGGGCAACCTGGCCTCGGTATGGCCTGCGAACGCGGTGGTTCTGGCGCAATTGCTGGCGCGCCCGCGCCGCGAATGGGGGCGATATCTTGTCGCCGCATTCATCGCCATCGCCGCTGCCGGCGCCTTCACGCGCGGCGCGCTGTCGGCGCCCGTCGGTTTCGGGGTAGCAAACGTCGTCGAGATCGCGCTTGCCTCATGGTTGCTGCGCGGCCCTGTCGATGCAGGTGGGCGCCTGCTTCACCATCACGCCTCGGTAGGCCGCTTCGTGATCTGCGCCGGGATAATCGCACCCGGCGTAGGGGCGCTGCTGGGGGCGGTGATCGCAGCCATTGGCTTCCATCTGCCGATCGGAGTTTCGCTGGCGACCAAGTTCAGCGCCGACGCGCTGGGACTGATGATCTTCACGCCGTTCTTCTTCGGCCTTTTCCACGGCGACTACCGCGCCAGCATTCGCGCCGCATCACGGGCGGAGCGGGCGCAGATGCTGTTGCTGCTCGTCGCCGTGCTGGCGGTGAGCGTCTCCGTATTCGCGCAGAACCGCTATCCGCTGCTGTTCCTGCCGATGGTGCCGCTGATGCTTGTCGCCTTCCGACTTGGCTGGGAGGGCACCAGCCTGGGCGTCATGCTGGTGGCGGTGACGGGCGGTGTGGCGACGTGCTACGGCCATGGTCCGGTCAGCCTTTCTGCGGGCGACATGGCGGTGAAGCTGGTCTTCCTGCAATTCTACCTCGCCACTGTCCTGATGCTGATGTTGCCGGTCGCCGCTGCGCTGGCCGCGCGCCGCGACCTGATCGACCGGCTCAGCGAAAGCGAACGCTCGCTCGGGCTGCTGGCGGACCGTTCCGCCATCGTCCTGCTGCGTTTTTCGGCCGAGGGTGCCTGCACCCGCGTGGTGGGCGATGTGGCGACGCTTGTCGGCGAGAGCCCAGACCGGCTGCTGGGCGCCCACATCGGCGAACTGGATCCGCCGCTGGGCGTGGCGCTGTTCGGTGCTCACTTGCGCGCTGGTACCAGCGACCGGCCGGTCATCATCGAGGTGGAACGCCCAGGCGGCATCTGGATCGAGGCGACCTTTCGCGCCGAACGCGATGAGCAGGGCATCATGACCGGCTCGGCGGCGACACTGGTCGACGTGACGGCGCGCAAGGCCCGCGAAGGCGAACTCTCCCGCCTGGCCGAAACGGACGAATTGACCGGCCTTTCCAACCGCGCAGGCTTTCTGCGCCGGTTCGAGGCGGCACTTGCCGATCCGCCCGCCGACGGGCTGAGCATCGCACTGATCGACGTGGACCGCTTCAAGTCGTTGAACGACGAACTTGGCCATGTCGCTGGGGATGCCGCGCTGGCTGAAATTGGCCGCCGGATTGCCGGGAACCTGCGCGCTACCGATCTTGTCGCGCGGCTGGGCGGGGATGAATTCGTAGTGATGCTGGGCACCGCCGATCCCGAAGTCGCGCAGGAAATCTGCCGCCGGATGGTGGAGAGCGTCTCGGCGGCGCCGGTCACCCTGCCGCTGGGCGGAGAGGCCGAGACGCGCATCAGTTGCGGTCTGGTCCACCGGATGCCGGGGCAGGGCGGTATCGACCTGCTCAACCGTGCCGACATGGCGCTCTATGCCGCCAAGCGCGGCGGGCGCAACCAGCTGATCGCGGCTTAGGCTAGGCCGGGGGCCACGCGAAACCGATTCGCGCTTCGCCGCTGTTCCTGCCGAGCGCGTCGAAACTGCGTTCGATGATAGTGCCTTGTCCTTGCCGGTCGACCGCGATCACCGTGCTGCACCGCGTGCCGTAGGTCTCGCCGCGAATGAAAACCGGGGCGAAGCGCGGTTCCGGGCCGAGTTCAGGGCGCTTGGGACTGGCAGCGGGCTTCTCGTCGCGCAGCGCGGTGAACAATGGCTCGAAATCCGCCTCGCCGGCAGCGAACCAGTCTGTGATCGCCTGACCGACCTGCAGTGTTTTGGGCCAGGGAACGTCAAACCCGCCGTTCGACAGTCCGTGAATGCCGGCCGAAAGCGCGCGCGTCTCTACCTTTGGGTGGTTGGTCAGGAACGAGGCGCGGCCGCCGCCTGCAAAAATGAGATTGAACGGATTCATCCGCGCCATCTCCTCGTCCAGTTCGCCGGGCTCGATTCCGGCGAGCAGGTCGGTGACCAGCTTACCGCGTGAGGGGCGGCCGAGCTGCGCGCCTTCCGGCACGCGGTAATTGGTGACGAGGGCAAACCGTGCGCCATCGCCGTCCTGGGGTTCGGTTACGCCCAGCCACGTTCCTCCGCCGATGAGATCGGTGCCGGCGATGATCCCGCTGCCATGGTCCCAGCGCGCCAGCGGCGCGGCGGGGCGGGCATGGTATTCGTCGCGGTTGCCGATGGCGACGAGCAGCCAGTCGGGATGGGCATCCCAGGCGATGGCGGCGACGCACATCTCAGATCAGCCCCTTAGCCTTGAGGCTGACATAGCCTTCGCGCCCGATCACGACATGGTCGTGCACGCTTACGCCCAGCAACCGTCCGGCTTCGGCGATGCGGTTGGTGATCTCGATGTCGGCGCGGCTGGGCTGAGGCGAGCCGGAAGGGTGATTGTGCACCAGAATCAGCGCAGCCGCGCCCAGGTCCAACGCGCGGCGGATGACCTCACGCGGGTGGATCGCCGCTTCGTCGATGGAGCCTTCGCCCACGAGATCGTCGAGGATCAGCATGTTGCGGGTATTGAGATAAAGTACGCGCACTCGCTCAACCGTCAGGTGGGCCATGTCGATCGTCAGATAGTCGATCAGGGCCTGCCACGATCCGATCACCGGGGCCTCGCGCACTTTCTGGCGCGCCATGCGGGTGGCGGCCACGGTGACGATGCGCAGCGCCGCCGCACTCGCCTCGCCCATGCCGGGGTGAGCGGCCAGCGTGCGCGGGTCGGTCTGCAACACACCGGCGAGCGAGCCGAAACGCTGTAGCAGCGTGCGCGCCAGCGGCTTCATATCGCGGCGGGGAACGGCCTGCATCAACAGGAGTTCAATGACTTCGTGATCGCCCAAAGCCTCTGCCCCGCCTTCGAGCAGCCGCTTGCGCAGCCTTCCGCGATGACCGCTGGGATCGTTGCCGGCACCGGGAGGCGCAGCGGGGCCTGCATCGGCCAAAGTGCCGGCAGCGTCATCGAAGAGTGGGGGTTGTTCGGGCATAGTGCGTACAAACAATTGCCTTTCCTGCGCGTCCAGCGCAAGTGATGGAGCGGATGTCGCAAGAGCAGGACCATTCCCCCGAAAACCATGATGCCGCCACCGGGGATACGTCCGGCGGCGCGAGCAGTGGTGTGCGTCTGGATCCCAGGCTGATGGGCCCGGTACGCTGGCTGCGCAAATGGCGCGGGCCGATCCTTGTCGTCGAGGGGTTGCTGCTGCTGTCGCTGGGCGCTGCCTGGCTGGCCCGCAAGGAGATCGCGGACAACCTCATCGAAAGCCAGCTCGATTCGCTGGGCTTGCCTGCACGCTACGAGATCGTCAGCATCGGCCCTGCCGAGCAGGTGATACGCAACCTTTCCATCGGCGATCCGAAGCGGCCCGACCTTACGGTTCAGGAACTGCGTATCGCCACGCGGCTGTCGTGGGGGCTGCCGGGCATCGGGCGAATCACCGTCATCAAGCCGCGGCTCTACGGTTCGTACCGGGACGGCAAGGTCAGCTTCGGTAGTCTGGACAAGGTGCTGTTCTCCGGCGAGGCCGGGCCTTTCACCATGCCCGATCTCGACCTGGGCGTGGTCGACGGGCGGGCGTTGCTGGACAGCGACCATGGCCGCATCGGCGTGAAGCTGGCGGGTGAGGGCGCGCTGCGCGGCGGCTTCGCGGGAGAGATCGCCGCGCTGTCGCCCGGCATCGAGGTGGACGGCTGCAAGGCCGGGCGCACCACGCTTTACGGCAAGCTCACCACTTCTGCCGCGAAACCGAGATTCGTCGGGCCGGTGCGGATGGACGGATTGGCCTGTCCCGGTAGCGGGCTGCAACTGGCTAAGGCGGGTGTGCAACTCGACCTGACGCTGGACGAGGCGCTGGACGGGGGCGAGGGCAGCCTTGGCATCGCCGCAGGCCGGGGTCGGTACGGCGCGCAGAAGATCGCCGGGCTTTCGGGCAAGGGCCGCGTCACGTACCGCAAGAAGTCTCTCAACGCGACTTACCGGATAACCGCGCAGGGGCTGGAAACGCCGCAGGCCCGCCTTGCGAGCCTGGTGTTCGACGGGCGCGCGCGCTCCACCGGCGGCCTCGCGCGCTTCGATGTGGAGGGTGACCTGACCGGCCGGGGCGCCGCGCTTGGCGATACGCTGGGCCGCGCGATGCTCTCCGCGCAGAATTCCGCCGCCGGCACGCTGGGCGAACCGATCGCAGCGCAAGTGCGCGGCGCGCTGGCCCGTGAAATGCGCGGCAGCACGCTGGATGCCAATCTTATCGTGCGCAATTCGCACGAGGGCCTCAGCCTTGTCGTCACGCGCGGTTCGCTGCGCGGCGGGAGCGGGGCTTCGCTGCTTGCCGTGTCGCGCTTGCAAGCGCTGTTCGGCAAGGGCGCGCCGCACGTCACCGGCAATTTCGCGACTGGTGGTCAGCAGCTGCCGCAGGTCTGGGGCCGCATGGAGACGGCGGACAATGGCCGCCTGACGATGCAGGTGGCCATGCCCGATTACCGCGCCGGTTCAGCCGTGATCGGCGTGCCGCGCCTTTCGCTGGTGCAGGACCGCGACGGCGCGCTCGGCTTTACCGGACAAGTCCTGCTGAGCGGCGCCTTGCCGGGCGGCAGCACCCGCAACATGCTGCTGCCGCTCGACGGACGCTGGGGCGCAGACGGCAATCTGGCGGTGTGGCGGGGTTGCAGCGATGTTTCCTTCGACGCCCTCAGCTTCTCCAGCC
This sequence comes from Novosphingobium sp. P6W, assembly GCF_000876675.2. Classification (GTDB taxonomy): domain Bacteria; phylum Pseudomonadota; class Alphaproteobacteria; order Sphingomonadales; family Sphingomonadaceae; genus Novosphingobium. Next base: position 2,548,273 of record NZ_CP030352.1, on the reverse strand, counting down.
TGACCATCGACAAGCGGCGCCTGACACTATGCCCGTCTCGCGGCGGGGCAATCGTGCAGGGCGCTCCCGAAAACCTGACTATCGCGGCGGGCGTCACCTCGCTCGACTTGTCCGGGCGGCTGGGCGAAACGCCGATCCGCATCGCCAGCGGCCCGATTGGTTTCGCCATAGGCGGTACGGGCGATCTGAGGAATGGCGGCGTCCTCAAGGCGGGCGCGATCAAGGTCGCTCTCGGTCCGGCGCAGACCGCGTCGCACTTCGCGATCAGCCGTCTCGACGCGCGGCTGGGCAAGGACGTCGCGGGCACGTTCGACGAAGCCGACATCGGCCTTGCCGCTGTCCCGCTCGACATGAAACAGGCGGCGGGCACATGGCGCTATGCCGGCGGCGTGCTCCAGATCGACGGCGGGCGCTTCACGCTGGTCGACCGCCAGCCGGTCGCGCGGTTCCAGCCGCTGGTAGCGCGCGATGCGACACTGCGGCTCGAAGGCAACCGCATCACCGCGCAGGCGCTGCTGCGCGAGCCGACCACGGACCGGGAAATCGTCCGCGCGGCCATCGCCCACGACTTGTCCAGCGCCGCCGGCCATGCCGACCTCGCGGTGAACGGCATCATCTTCGACGAGCGGCTCCAGGCAGATACGCTGTCCGGCATGCTGCTGGGCGTCGTCTCGGGGCTGAAGGGGCAGGTCCACGGCACTGGCCGGATCGACTGGAACACCAGGGCGGTGACCAGCCACGGCCGTTTCGCCACCGGAGGCGTCGATTTCGCAGCGGCCTTCGGTCCGGTGCAGGGACTGTCGGGCGAAGTGGTGTTCACCGATCTGCTCGGCATGGTCACGGCGCCTGCCCAGAAGGTCCATATCGCTTCGGCCAATCCGGGCATCGAGGTGACCGACGGCACGCTGTCCTATGAAGTGAAGCCGGGCTACTATCTCCAGATCAACGGTGCGCAGTGGCCCTTCATGGAAGGCACGCTGAACCTCGACCCCGCGCACATGCAGATCGGTGTGGCCGAAACGCGCTATTACACCCTGCGCGTCACTGGCCTCAACGCAGCGACTTTCGTGCAGCATCTCGAGATGGAAAACATCAGCGCCACCGGCACGTTCGACGGCGAGATGCCGCTGATTTTCGATGAAAACGGTGGCCGGATCGAGAACGGGTTCCTGCGCTCCCGCATGCCGGGGGGCAATGTTTCGTATAATGGCGCGCTGACCTACAAGGACCTTTCGGCGATGGGCAATTTCGCCTTCGCAGCGCTCAAATCTGTGAACTACAAGGACATGGAAATCGGGCTGGCCGGTTCGCTTTCAGGCGAAATCCTGACGCGGATCAGCTTCGACGGGCTGAGCCAAGGGCAGAATGCCAGCCGGAATTTCATCACCAAGCAGATTGCCAAGCTGCCGATCCGTTTTGTGGTCAACCTCAGGGCACCGTTCTTCAGCCTGTTCGGCTCGATGCGCTCGCTTTACGATCCCGCTTTCGTGGCCGATCCCCGGATGCTGGGCCTGCTCGATGCGGACGGCAAGCGCCGCGAATCGGCGCCAGATGCCACTGTCATCCCCCCGGCGCTTCCATCCACCGCCATTCAGCCTCCAGTCAGCGAGAAAAAGCCATGACGTCGTGTGAATTGACCGGAAGCGTTCCGGCTGCAAGAAACCCGGCGATGAATGACGGGCATGAAAATATCGAGCAGCTGGCAGGCACAAGGTCCGGAAGGCGCGCCGTTCGCGCTGCAGGGATGGCCGCGATGATGATGACGGTTTCGGGAGCGTTCGGGCTCGGCGGGTGCATACAGGTTGCAGCACCCGACAAGCCGATCGTCATCGAACTGAACATCAACATCAGGCAGGAAGTGGTCTACCGTCTTGCCGCCGACGCGGCCAAGACCGTGGATGAGAACAAGGGAATATTCTGATGACGAGGATCCGTTTTTCCGGCGCTGTTGTCGCCACGGTTCTCATGGTTTCCGGTATTTCTGCAGCCCATGCCGACGGCCGCAGCCCGGCCTACACCGCCGCGCGTGCCGCTGGGCAGGTGGGTGAGCAGAATGATGGCTATCTGGGCGTGGTGGGCAGTCAGGGCGCCGATATCGCCGCGATGGTGCGTGACCTCAACAACCAGCGCCGGGCGGTCTACACCGGCGCTGCGGCGGGCAAGAGCACGATTCAGGAATATGCCTTCACCACCGGCTGCAAGCTGATCCGCGACACCAAGGCGGGTGAGAAGTATCAGGGCCTCGACGGTTCGTGGAAAACACGCGGCAGCGGTGCACCGGAACTCGATCCGCGCTGCCCGTGAACCTGTCCGCTATCCATGATGGACAAAAGTACTAGGCCGGGCGGCGAAAGCGTTTTTCGCGGGCGGTGACGAATCAAGAAAAGGTCGGAAGCGTTCGCGCTTTTCCGGCCTTTTTCTTGGCCTTTCGCCGTGTATCGCGGATGCGGTATTGGCCGCATGGGGCCGCTCTGTTCTTGGTCCCGCGCGTTTCTAAAGCGTGGGCGCTGTCAACAACAGGCAATGCTGCGGACCGCCCCCGGTTGACTCGGGAAAAGCCCCACCCTAAGGGGGCGGCGCTCTTGGCGGGCAGCCGTCGTTTGCGTCTTGCGTTCCTGTTGTCATAATGAGGAGCCTGACATGACCGACGAGCCACCTGTCCGAGACCCTGTGGGGGAGGATGCGCGCATCGATTCGCTTGACGAAAGGCTGAAAGCCCTTCGCGAGCGGGAAGACGAACGCAACCGACCGAAGGCCGGTGCGGAAACCGATGCGAGCTATCGCCTTGGCAACCGCGTCCTTTCGGAACTGCTGGGGGGTCTTGCGGGCGGACTGTTCCTGGGGTGGTTGATCGACCATTTCGCTGGTACGTCCCCCTGGGGTCTGATGGTGATGCTGTTCGTTGGAATCGGTATTGCCTTCAGGAACATAATCCGGATTACGAACCGGCGCCCGGACTGACCCATTAGGGGGGATGGAAGGGGCGCTGTCGTTCATTGGCGACAGGGAAACTCGCGTGGCAGCCGAAGCGAAGCTCGACCCGATGCACCAGTTCCAGCTCGAGAAGCTGGCGGGCGCGGACTGGAACATTGCCGGTTACAACGTCGCTTTCACCAATAGCGCGCTGTGGATGGCCATTGCGACGCTTGCGTTGATCGTCTTCGTTGCGGGCGGCATGAAGCGCGCCGTCGTGCCTGGCCGCTGGCAGATGGCTGTCGAGACCTTCACCGGTTTCATCGACGGCATGCTGGCCGCCAACGTCGGCAAGAACGGCAAGAAGTACGTTCCGTACATCTTCTCGCTGTTCATGTTCATCCTGTTCGCGAACTTCCTTGGCCTGATGCCGCTCGGCGTCGTCGGCGTGCACGCCTTCACCTTCACCAGCCACTTCTCGGCTACGGGTGTTCTGGCGGTGCTGTCCTTCGCGATCGTGCTTATCGTCGGCTTCTCGAAGCACGGCCTTCACTTCTTCTCGCTGTTCGTGCCGCACGGCACTCCGGTTGGCATGATCCCGATCATCTTCGTGGTCGAGCTGATCTCGTTCCTGGTGCGCCCGTTCAGCCTCGGCCTGCGACTGTTCGTCGCGATGATGGCCGGCCACGTCCTGCTTGAGGTGCTTTCGAGCTTCGTCATCAGCGGCGGTAACAACGGCCCGATTATGTTCGTGATCGCCGGTGTTCCCAGCTTTGTCCTGATGGTCGGCATCTGCGCTCTCGAGCTGCTGGTCGCTGGTATCCAGGCATACGTTTTCGCTCTTCTCACTTGCGTCTATCTGAACGACGCAGAGAACCTTCACTGATTTTTCTACCACACTCGGGTTTACCAAAGGGAGTTTTTGAAATGGACGCAGAAGCTGCAAAGATGCTCGGCGCTGGCTTCGCCGCTATCGGTGCCGGCCTCGCTTCTATCGGCGTGGGCAACGTCTTCGCGAAGTTCCTCGAAGGCGCACTGCGCAATCCGGGCGCCGCTGACGCCCAGCAGGGTCGTCTCTTCATCGGTTTCGCCGGTGCAGAGCTTCTTGGCCTGCTTTCGTTCGTCATTGCCGCGCTGCTGATCTTCGCCTGATCCAGCGCCTGACCGGATTGGCTCCGGCTGCCTCATACCCTTTGGGTGAGGCGGCCGGGACTTTCTACGGTTCAAGATTTTTCACGGCAACCTCGAGACAAGGCTGACCAATGCCTCAGATCGCACAGCTAGGCGAGTTCTACTCCAGCCAGATTTTCTGGCTGCTGATCTTCTTCGGTATCACTTTCTTCGTCGTTGGACGGGGTATGGTTCCGAAGGTGATGGACACCGTCGCGAGCCGCGACAAGCAGATCGCCGACGACCTCAAGGCTGCCGAAGCCGCGCGTGCGCAGGCAGACGCGGAAGAAGCCGCATGGCGCGCTCGTGAGAACGCCAACCGCGCCCAGGCGCAGGGGCTGATCGCGGATGCACGCGGCAAAGCCGCTGCCGCCACCGCGCAGCGTCTCGCTGTCGCCCAGGCCGGCATCGACGCCACCATCGCCGGGGCCGAAACCCGTATCGCCGAGGCGCGCCGTTTGGCCGCCGACGAGATCGAGACTGTCGCCGCCGACGCCACCCGTGAGATCGTCAGCCGCGTCGCCGGCCTCTCGCTTGACGACGCCGCCGTGCGCGGCGCGGTGAAGGAGAACCTGGTCCATGGCTGAAACCTCCGCGACTGACGCCAACGCCGCCGTCGAACATGGCCTCGCTCACGAGGGTGCCGAACTGACGGGTGCGCAGACCGCGCATACCGCCACGGTCGAGCATCACGCCGAACCGCTGTTCCTGGGCTTCGCGCCTCCGGTTGCAGTCGTCAGCGCCTCGATGATCGTCCTGCTTGCCATCCTGGTCTGGAAGGGCGCGCCCAAGATGATCACCGGCGGGCTCGACTCCAAGATCGCCGAGATCAAGGCGCAGCTTGCGGAAGCGAAGACCCTGCGCGCTGAGGCCGAAAGCCTGCGCAAGGAATACGCGGACAAGATTGCCGGCGCCGAAAAGGACGCCGCGGCTATGCTCGACCATGCCCGTCACGAAGCCGAGGCGATCATCGCCAAGGCCGAGAAGGACACTGTCGAAGTGGTGGCCCGCCGCGAAAAGATGGCGCAGGACAAGATCGGCGCCGCTGAATTTGCTGCGGTCACCGGCCTGCGCAACCAAGCAGCCGCTGCCGCTGCTGCGGCCGCCAAGGTTTTGATTGCCGCCAACCATTCGGCGGACGCGGACAAGGTGCTGGTCGACCAGGCCATCGCCGGAATCTGATCTCGGCCCGAAAGGGCAGGTAAAACGGGCCTCCGTCCTTTCGGGACGGGGGCTTTTTTGCGTCTGAACGAGATTTGCCAGGGTGCGGGCGAAAACATGGAGTTTGACGCCGGGCGGACAAGCTCTAGGCTTTACGTCCAGAAAAGAAGGAGAGGCTCATCATGTTCGTGAAGTTTACCGGTGCCGACCGTACCCCTACCGCGATCAATGCAGCACAGGTCACTTTCGTTTCGCAAGTCGATGTTGGAACCCGCGTTCGCTTCGGCGAGGGACGCTCCGTCACTGTCATCGAACCGCTGGAGGAGGTTATGAAGCGTCTCAACCTGACACTGTCATTTCCGGATACCTGATGCGCAGGTTCCTCCCGCAGCTTGGTATGAGGAGGCGGGCGCGTCGCAGCGCAGTAGGTGACGGGATTTTCCCGAATCACTGATTTCTTTGGCAGCGCCTCTCCATTTCGCTTCGCGAAACAGGGAGGCGCTCGTGCCTAGAAATTATCCTTCGCGCTCCTGAGCGCGGCAAACGTCTCAACCGCATCGCCGCCGCCCCAGCGTGCCTGCATCGCCTGATCGTCGGCGCGCAGGAAAGGGTTGGTCGCCAGTTCCCGTTCGAGTTTGGCGGGGACGGTGGCCAGGCCCTTTTCGCGGCGGCGGGTTATTTCCTGCGCATAGGCCTGCAACTCGGCGTTGTCCGGGTCGGCGTGGAGCGCGAAGCGGGCATTAGAAGCAGTGTATTCGTGCGCGCAGTAGATCATCGTCACAGCGGGCAGGGCCTTCAGCCGCTGGAGCGAGGCCCAGAACTGACTGGGTGTGCCCTCGAACATGCGTCCGCAGCCTAGCGCGAACAGCGAATCGCCTACGAACGCGATGGACGCGCCGGGCAAATGGTACGCGATGTGGCCATTGGTATGGCCGCCGACATCGATCACGAAAGCCTGGCGGTCACCGATGGAAACGACATCGCCCTGGCCCACGGTGCGATCGACCGCCTCGATTTTGGCGGCATCGCCGACCGGGGCAGTTACGCGGCACCCCGTCGCCGCCGTGATGGCGGCATTGCCGCCGGCATGGTCCGGGTGCCAGTGAGTGTTCCAGATCTGGGTGATCTGCCAGCCCTTGTGGGCCGCCTGCCGCAGGTATTCGTCCGCATCCGGCGTGTCGATACATACGGTTTCGCCGCTCTCGCTATCATGAAGCAGGTAGCCGTAGTTGTCGGACAGGCAGGGGAACTGGTGGACTTCAAGCATTGTGACCTCTCCTTGCGCGGAAGAGATGTAAGCATTCATGCGTCGGCGGGGAAGGGCAGGTTGAGCTGCCAGCTCACGCCGTGGACGTCGCTGAGCCATGTAAACATTGCGCTGAATTCGTAGGCGTCCAGCGGCATCATCACCTTGCCGTCGGCGCCCAGCACCTTTGCGGCGTGACGAAGCTGCGCCTCATCGTCGCAGTCGATGAAGATCGAGGTCGAGGGGGTGAAGGTGAAACCGTGGGGTATGTCGCTATCGAGGACGTGCCATTGCGTGCCGCCAAGGGTGAAGTACGCGCGGGCGGTCTTGCCTTCGAATTCGCCGGCCCCGTGATGATCGAGCGCCGTCACCTCAAGGTGGTCGGGAAAGGCGCGCTTCCACAGCATGAGCGCATCCTGTGCGTCGCCCTGGAACATCAGGAAGGGGGTGGCGTGCATGGAAGCCTCCGTCTCGTCACTGCTTCTGGATCAGACAAAGCGGTGGGAGCGGGGATGTTCCATTCTTCCCAAGACGGACAACAAAGCAAAAGCCCGCCCGGATTGCTCCGGACGGGCCTTGCTTTCGTTCAACCTGCAACCTTGGCTGCGGGTCGAAGCTATCAGCGGTTCTTGAGCGCTTCGCCCAGGATGTCGCCGAGCGATGCGCCCGAGTCGGACGAACCGTACTGCTCCACTGCTTCCTTCTCTTCGGCCAGCTGGCGGGCCTTGACCGAGAAGTTCGGCTTCTTGGAACGGTCGAAACCGGTAACCATGGCGTCGAGCTTCTGGCCGACCTGGAAGCGGTCGGGGCGCTGCTCGTCGCGGTCGCGGCCGAGGTCCGAACGCTTGATGAAGCCAGTGGCGCCATCGTCGCCAGCCTGGACTTCCAGGCCGCCGTCGCGGACTTCGAGGATGGTCACGGTGGTGACCTGACCACGACGCAGGCCGCCTTCGGCGCCCGATGCAGCAACGCCGCCAGCTGCCGGAGCACCGCGCTCAAGCTGCTTCATGCCGAGGCTGATGCGTTCCTTCTCGACGTCGACGTCGAGAACCACGGCCGAAACCTCTTCACCCTTGCGGTGCAGAGCCAGCGCGTCTTCACCCGAGATGCCCCAGGCGATGTCCGACATGTGAACCATGCCGTCGACGTCGCCGTCGAGACCGATGAACAGGCCGAATTCAGTGGCGTTCTTGACTTCGCCCTCAACCTGCGAGCCGACGGGGTGCTTCTCAGCGAAGGCTTCCCAAGGATTCTGCTGAGCCTGCTTGAGGCCGAGGCTGATGCGACGCTTGTCGCTGTCGACCTCGAGAACCATGACTTCGACTTCCTGCGAGGTCGAAACGATCTTGCCCGGGTGGACGTTCTTCTTGGTCCAGGACATTTCCGAAACGTGGACCAGGCCCTCGATCCCGGCTTCCAGCTCCACGAAGGCGCCGTATTCGGTGATGTTGGTGACAGTGCCCGCCAGCTTCGCGCCGACCGGGTACTTGACGGCTGCGCCTTCCCAGGGATCGCTTTCCAGCTGCTTCATGCCGAGGCTGATGCGCTGGGTTTCCGAGTTGATGCGGATGATCTGCACCTTCACGGTATCGCCGATGGCGATGACTTCGCTCGGGTGGTTGACGCGCTTGTAGCTCATGTCGGTGACATGGAGCAGGCCGTCGATGCCGCCGAGGTCAACGAACGCACCGTAGTCGGTGATGTTCTTGACGACGCCGTCGATGACCTGACCTTCGGTCAGCTTGTCGATCAGCTCGCTGCGCTGTTCTGCGCGGGTCTCTTCGAGGACGGCGCGGCGCGACACGACGATGTTGCCACGGCGACGGTCCATCTTGAGGATCTGGAAGGGCTGCGGCACATCCATGAGCGGGGTGACGTCGCGCACGGGGCGGATGTCGACCTGCGAACCGGGAAGGAATGCAACGGCGCCGTCGAGGTCGACGGTGAAGCCGCCCTTGACGCGGCCGAAGATCACGCCTTCGACGCGCTTGCCTTCACCGAATTCGTTTTCGAGCTTGTCCCAGGCGGCTTCGCGGCGTGCGCGATCGCGCGACAGCATCGCTTCGCCGTCGGCGTTCTCGACGCGGTCGACGTAAACTTCGACTTCGTCGCCGACCTTCAGGCCGTGGTCGTCTTCACCGCGAGCGAATTCGCGCAGCGAAACGCGGCCTTCGCTCTTGAGGCCCACGTCGATGACGGCCTTGTCGTTCTCGATGGCGGTGATGGTGCCCTTGACGACACGTCCCTCGAAACCGTCGTCGGCAGCGCCGCCGAACTGGTCATCGAGCATTTTCGCGAAATCGTCGCGAGTCGGATTGGCAACTGAGGCCATGTAACCCATTTCCTTCGTTCGATTTTCCGGCCTGGCGGTTGGATCCGCCGGTCTTTTCTCCATGGTCCGCACCATGCGGGCCACAGGCCAAAGGGGCCGTACTGCCGCGATGGCCGGATGCCGGTCGCGGCGTCCCGGCGATTCTCGCGAACCTTCGGGACCGGCGGCGCTTAGGCTGGAGGGCGCAGAAATGCAAGGGAAATGGCGGGTACGGGGAGGATGCGGCAGGGCTGCGCGCAGCTTTGCAGCGCCGGTTCACTGGTGCCGTTATAACCGGGCCGGTCGCTTATGAACTGGGCCTAGCGAAACAGCTCCAGCAAAGGCGGGGTTAGCGTGAATAGTCCGATCAATGCGGCAGCGATCGACGCGACCAGGACAGCGCCGGCCGCCAGGTCCTTTATGCGCCCGATGGCGGGATCGAACTCGGGGTTGATGCGGTCACAGATGTCTTCGATCGCGGTGTTGAACGCTTCGGCCAGCCAGACCATGGCGATGGCCAGTACCAGCCAGCGCCAGTCGGCCGCCGAAACGCGCAGCACCAGTCCTGCGGCTACGACAATCAGCGAGGCCGCAAGATGCAGCCGGGCATTGTGTTCTCCTTGGACCAGAGAGCGCAGCCCGCAGCCCGCGAAGATGAAACTTTTCAACCGCGCTCGCACGGTGAAGCGGGGCGGGAAGGCGGGCGTTTCAAGAGGCGTCGGCATAAGGTATCGCCCTCAAGGGTTTGCCGAGTTCAGCGCTGCTTCTTGGTGAGGGGCGCAGTGAAATCGGGGTCCTTCTTTGCCACCCAGTCTACGAACTTGCGCACGTTCGGGTTGTCGAGCAGCCCTTCCACATTCATCCCGTGGCGCTGTAGTTCGGAATTGGTGAAGTTGGTGATGAGTGCCTGCTGGCAGATAGGGTGCATGGGCACGGTATCGCGCCCGCCCCGGCTCTTGGGCACGGGATGGTGCCAGACGATGGTCTTGCCGGTGGGGCGGCTGCAGAGCCAGCAGGGCACTACCTCTACCGGAGCCTCTTCTTCGTCTGCTACGTCTTCGTAAGGACCGTGTTTGGGGTGCTTGCGGGCCATGGTTCTACCTGAATTACCTGAAGTTACGCTGTCTATAGCGGCGCGCGGTGCATTCCCACACTGCCAGCCGGCAAATAGGGTTCAGCCCTGCGCCGAGGCGAGTGCGGCTTCGGCGATGCCGATCGCTTTGGCCACGGCCTGATCGCGGTCGAGGTCCGAGGTGTCCAGGACGATGGCGCCTGGCGCCACCACCAGCGGAGCGTCCTTGCGCGAACGGTCGCGTTCGTCGCGGGCGGCGAGGTCGGCGGTGATGGCTTCCAGCGTGATGTCGCGGCCGTGGCTTTGCATTTCGGCGAAGCGGCGGCGGGCCCGGGCCTGGGTGCTGGCGGTGACGAACAGCTTGGCGGTGGCATCGGGCGCGATGACGGAGGCGATGTCGCGCCCGTCGAGAACGGCGCCGCCCGCCCGCGTCGCGAAGGCGCGCTGGCGGTCGTAGAGGGCGCGGCGAACTGCCGGGTGGACCGAGACGCGGCTCGCAAGCCCGCCGGTTTCCTCGGAGCGCAGTTCGGGGTCGAGCAGCAGACTTTCCGGAAAGGCGCAGGCGGCGAGTGCTGCTGCCGGGTCTTCCAGGTTGCCGCCGTCCAGCACGCACTGGCGGCCTACCGCGCGGTACAGCAGGCCGGTGTCGAGGTGAGGCACGCCGAAATGCGCGGCAAGGGCGCGGGCGATGGTGCCCTTGCCCGAGGCGGTGGGGCCGTCGACGGCGATAATCATGCCGCCAACTCGTCCAGCATGGCCTCGAAGACCGGGAAGCTGGTGGCGATGGGGCGGGTGTCGTCCACCTCGACGCCGCTGCGGCTCGCGATGCCCGCGATCGCCATCGACATGGCTATGCGGTGGTCCAGGTGGGTGGCGATCGCGGCGTCGCTGCCGGGCAGGGGCTGGCCCCCGGTGCCGGTGATGACGAGACCGTCCTCGGTTTCGCGCACTGCGGCGCCGGCGGCGGTGAGGGCGGCGGCCATCACCGAGATACGGTCTGATTCCTTGATGCGCAGTTCGTCGAGGCCGGTGGTGGTGGTGATCCCTTCCGCCAGCGATGCGGCGACGAACAGGGCGGGAAACTCGTCGACCATGCTGGGCACGACGGCCGGGTCCACATCAATGCCCTTGAGCGCGGAGTGGCGCACCAGCAGGTCTGCAACCGGCTCACCGCCGACTTCGCGCGGGTTCACTTCCTCGATGGAGCCGCCCATCAGGCGCAGCACTTCGACGATCCCGGCGCGGGTGGGGTTGAGGCCGACGTTCTCGATCAGGACTTCACTACCGGGCACGACGAGCGCGGCGACGATGAAGAAAGCTGCTGAGGACGGGTCGCCGGGAACCTCGATGGTCTGCGGCTTGAGTTCGGCCTCGCCCCGGATCGAGATGACGCGGGCGCCGTTGGCGTCGGTTTCGACGGTCAGTTCGGCGCCGAAGCCGCGCAGCATCCGTTCGGAGTGATCGCGGGTGGGCACCGGCTCGATAACGGTGGTGATGCCAGGCGTGTTGAGCCCGGCGAGCAGGATTGCGCTCTTGACCTGCGCCGAGGCGACCGGGAGGCGATAGGTGATCGGCACGGCGGGCGATGCGCCCTTGAGGATAAGAGGGAGCGTGCCGCCTTCGCTGGCCTCGAAGCTGGCACCCATGCTGGAAAGCGGATCGATTACCCGGCCCATCGGGCGCTTCGACAGCGAAGCATCGCCGGTGAAGGTCGCGGTGATCGGGTGGCTGGCGACAAGACCCATCAGCAGCCGCGTCGAGGTGCCCGAATTGCCCATGTCGAGCGGCGTCTCGGGCTGGAGCAGGGCGCCCACGCCGACTCCGTTGATGACCCATTCGCCGGATTCGAGACGTTCCACCGATGCGCCCATTGCCCGCATCGCGGCGGCGGTGGCCAGCACGTCCTCGCCTTCCAGCAGGCCGGTCACGCGCGTCTCGCCCACGGCCAGCGCGCCCAGCATGATCGAGCGGTGGCTGATCGACTTGTCGCCCGGCACCCGGATGCGTCCCTTGAGAGGCCCGGCAGGCAGGAAACGGCGGGGGCGCATCGAGGCGGGGTCGGCGTGGCTCACAGCAAGGGTCTTTCCGGGGCGGGAGGGGGTGAAAATCCGGCCGGCTTTTGACAGCGCGTGCCGCCTATGGCAAGGCGCGCGCCCTGATGAGGGCAGTTCGCAGGATTTTGCCACGCTTGCTTTTGCGCGCGCGCCTTCCCATCAAGACGCAGATTTATACGCCCGCGCCATTTGGGACGGGCCAGACGAGGATTTTCCATGGCCAAGGCTGAATGGGGCGCCAAGCATGGCTGCCCGAAATGCGGCACCCGCTTCTATGACCTGGGCAAGGATGACCCGGTTACCTGCATCGAATGCGGCAACACATGGCACCCCGAGCCGGTGCTGAAGTCGAAGCAGCCGATTCCCTATGAGCAGATCCAGAAGAAGGAGGTCGTCGAGACCGAAGACTCCGATCTGGCCGAAGAGGATCTGGACATCGACGAGGACGAGGATTCGCCCGACAACGATGTGGATCTCGGCGGTGACGACGATCTGGGTATCGGCGCCGGTGACGACGACAAGGACATCGACAACTGATGTCGCAGGGGTGTCAGAAAAATCTGACACCCCTTTAATTTTCCTCTTGCCAAGTTTTCAGACCGCCACTAGATGGCGGCCTCCCAAGCGAAACGGCCTCTACGCAGCGCCGCAAAGCAAGGGAACGGGTCGATCCTCCCGGGGTCAACCTGCTGAAATGATTGGGGCCTTAGCTCAGCTGGGAGAGCGCCTGCATGGCATGCAGGAGGTCAGCGGTTCGATCCCGCTAGGCTCCACCATTTCGAACAAGTCGGTTTTCGAGCCGGTTTGACATTGCAGTTTCGCATGATTTGCGACCACGCTGGTTGACGAGGTTTCGTTCACCGGCGTTTTTCGCATAAATTCATGCACGCCGGTCAGCGAGGTTTCGCCCACCGGCGTTTTTTGCGTTTCGCGTGCCGGGTTTGATCTCCCCGGTCTTGATTGGAGTGAGCGGCCCATGTTCGACAGCCTTTCAGACCGCCTTGGTGGTGTGTTCGACAAGCTGCGTGGGCGTGGTGCGCTCAAGGAGCAGGACGTCCTCGACGCCATGCGCGAAGTGCGCATCGCGCTTCTCGAGGCCGACGTCGCGCTGCCGGTGGTGCGCCGCTTCATCGATCAGGTCACCGAAAAGGCTGTGGGCCAGAACGTCCTGCGTTCGATCACGCCGGGCCAGCAGGTCGTCAAGATCGTCAACGACGCGCTGATCGACATGCTGGGCGGCGAAGACGTCCCCGGCCTCGACCTTGAAGCCGTGCCGCCGATCGTCATCATGATGGTCGGCCTTCAGGGCTCGGGCAAGACGACCAGCACCGCCAAGATCGCCAAGCTCCTCAAGGAGAAGCAGGGCAAGAAGGTCATGATGGCCTCGCTGGACGTCAATCGTCCGGCGGCGCAGGAACAGCTTCAGGTGCTCGGCACGCAGGTCGGCGTTGCCACCTTGCCGATCATCTCCGGCCAGCAGCCGACTGAAATCGCCACGCGCGCCATGCAGGCCGCGCGTTTGCAGGCGGTGGACGTGCTGCTGCTCGATACCGCCGGCCGTCTCCACGTCGACCAGCAGCTCATGGACGAGATGAAGGCGGTTGCCGCCATCTCGACCCCGCGTGAAACGCTGCTCGTCGTCGATTCGCTCACCGGCCAGGACGCCGTGAACGTCGCCCAGTCCTTCGCGGGCCAGGTTGATCTCACCGGCGTCGTGCTGACCCGCATGGACGGCGATGCGCGCGGCGGCGCGGCGCTGTCGATGCGCGCGGTCACCGGCAAGCCAATCAAGTTCGCAGGCACCGGCGAGAAGATGGAGGCCCTCGAGGTCTTCCACCCCAGCCGTGTCGCCAACCGCATCCTGGGCATGGGCGACATCGTCTCCATGGTCGAGAAGGCGGCAGAAGCGGTCAAGGTCGAGGATGCCGAGGCGCTTGCCAAGCGCATGGACCAGGGCAAGTTCGACATGAACGACCTGCGCATGCAGCTCAAGCAGATGCAGTCGATGGGCGGCCTCGGCATGCTGGCGGGCATGATGCCCGGCATGAAGAAGGCTAAGGCGGCGATGCAGGCGTCCGGCATGGACGACCGCGTGCTGCTGCGCATGGATGCGATCATCGGTTCGATGACCCCCAAGGAACGCATCAATCCCGCGCTGCTCAATGCCAAGCGCAAGATCCGCGTCGCCAAGGGTTCGGGCACCCAGGTCCAGGACGTCAACAAGCTGCTGAAAATGCACATGGAGATGTCCAAGGCCATGAAGCAGATCAAGAAGATGGGCGGCCTCAAGGGGCTGGCCGCGATGTTCGGCAAGGGCGGCCTCGACGGCGCCATGCCGGGGCTCGGCGGTCAGGGGTTGGGCGGCCAGGGTCTTGGCGGCGGCCTTCCGGGTCTCGGAGGGATGGGCGCAAGCCCCGACCTCAGCAAGTTTCTCAAGAAATAATCACACACGCTTTTTTCAAGTTTATCAGGAAGGTAACAGCAAATGTCCGTTTCGATCCGTCTCTCGCGCGGTGGTGCCAAGAAGCGCCCTTACTACAAGATCGTCGTCGCCAACTCGCGCGCTCCGCGCGACGGCGCTTATCTTGAGCAGGTCGGCACCTACAACCCGGTCCTCCCCAAGGAAGACGAGAACCGCGTTCGCCTGGTCGAAGACCGCGTGCGTTACTGGCTCGGCGTTGGCGCCCAGCCGACCGACCGCGTTGCTCGCATGCTCGACAAGGCCGGTATCAAGGAGCGCGCCGCTTCCGTGAACCCGACCAAGGCAGAGCCGGGCAAGAAGGCCAAGGAGCGCGCTGAAGATCGCGCCACCAAGGTTCGCGAAGCTGAAGAAGCTGCTGCCGAAGCCGCTGCTGCAGCCGCCGCTGCTGCCGCTGCCCCGGCCGAAGAAGCTCCCGCTGAGGAAGCTGCTCCCGAGTCCACCGAGGAATCGACCGAGGCCTAAGCCTTGGTTGACGGCAAGAAGGATCGCCCCGTCACGCTCGCCGCCGTTACCGGCGCGCACGGTGTGACGGGCGAGGTCCGCCTCAAGCTGTTCGGAGAAGGCGTGGCCGCGCTCAAGCGCTACCGCGCCTTCAACGATTCCAGTCTCACCGTCTCCAAGCTCAAGGACGACGGCAAGGGCGGCGCGATCGCCCGCTTCGCCGAAGTGACCGATCGCACGGCGGCGGAGAAGATGCGCGGAACCGCGCTCACCGTGCCCCGTTCGACGATGCCGGCGCTGGAGGAGGGCGAGTACTACCACGCCGACCTGCTGGGCCTGCCCGCCGTTTCGGACGAGGGCGAAGCGCTTGGCGTCTGTATCGCGGTCGACAACTTCGGTGCCGGTGACGTCATCGAGATCGAATGCCCGGCCGGTGAAGACGGCAAGAAGCGCCGTTTCATGGTGCCGATGACCCCCGCTGCCGTGCCCGAGTGGGACGCGGACAGGCTGGTCATCACGGCGGCTTTCGCGCAGCCATGACGTTCGCGGCCACCGTCCTGACCCTTTATCCCGAGATGTTTCCCGGGCCGCTGGGCGTAAGCCTGGCGGGCAGGGCGATGGCCGAGGGCAAGTGGTCTATAAACCCGGTCCAGATCCGCGATTTCGCGGCCGACAAGCACCGCACCGTCGACGATACGCCTGCGGGCGGCGGCGCCGGGATGGTGCTCAAGGTTGACGTGCTGGCGGCCGCGATCGACCATGCCCGCGAACTGGCCCCGGACGCGCCGGTTCTGGCCATGACGCCGCGCGGCAAGCCTATATCCCAGGCCCGCATCCGCGCACTTGCAGAAGGCCCTGGCGTCACCCTGCTGTGCGGCCGTTTCGAGGGTTTCGATGAGCGTATTTTCGCTGGCCGCAACGTCGAGGAAGTCTCGGTGGGCGACATCGTCCTGTCGGGCGGAGAATGCGCTGCGCTGATGGTTCTGGATGCTTGCATTCGCCTGCTTCCCGGAGTAATGGGCGCGGCTTCCAGCGGGGCCGAGGAGTCGTTCGAGGACGGTCTTCTCGAGTACCCGCACTACACCCGACCCCCTATGTGGGAAGGGCGCGCGATCCCCGAAGTGCTGCGATCGGGGGATCACGCGAAAATCGCTGCCTGGCGGAAACAAAGGGCGGACGAGGACACACGGTTACGCAGGCCTGATCTATGGGAGCGTCACAGGGACGCTCGGGTCTAGTCTGCCTCTGGCGCGCAGCATTGAAAAAGGATTTGGGTTCATGAACCTGATTCAGCAGATCGAAGCCGAAGAAATCGCCAAGGCCGCCAAGGACATCCCCGCATTCCGTCCGGGCGACACCGTCCGCGTCGGCGTGAAGGTCGTCGAAGGCGTCCGTACCCGTGTCCAGGCATACGAGGGCGTGTGCATCGCGCGCTCGAACCGTGGCATGGGTTCCAACTTCACCGTTCGCAAGATGAGCTTCGGTGAAGGCGTGGAGCGCGTATTCCCGCTTTACTCGCCGAACATCGATTCGATCACCGTGGTGCGCCGCGGCGTCGTGCGCCGTGCAAAGCTGTACTACCTGCGTGGTCGTACCGGCAAGCGCGCGCGTATCGCCGAGCGCCGTATCAACGACACCAAGGCGTAAGCTAAGGTGCAAAGCCCGGTCTTCGGACCGGGCTGCTCAAAGAGGCGGTT
Source organism: Novosphingobium sp. P6W (assembly GCF_000876675.2). Classification (GTDB taxonomy): domain Bacteria; phylum Pseudomonadota; class Alphaproteobacteria; order Sphingomonadales; family Sphingomonadaceae; genus Novosphingobium. The sequence continues at coordinate 2,531,726 of NZ_CP030352.1, read as the reverse complement.
CGCATTCGGGCCGCCTTTTTTTGTGCCTGCTTCCCGCGTTCGGTTGGCTAACGCGTCAATCGAGTTCGGGCGGCTTGAGTTCGCCGGGGTTTCACGACATCCCTTATCTGATAGGGACGTCAACGGCATTTCCTGCTGGTGACCGCTGCGATGGCGCAGCGAAATGCCGGCTCTGCGAGTCGGCAGGCGATGCTGCACCGCACAACGACTAGCCTCTAGGAAAGTGGCGAAAAAACGCGATAAACCGCGAGTTTGGGACTTGTTTAGGCCTTGCCACCTCGTTGAAAACCCGCTCCATTCCGTCGCCGCTCCAGAGGCGATTTTGAAATTACATCACTATCCGCTCCACTTGAAAGCTAAGGGGGTTCCCATAATGAACAAGAACGATCTCATCAGCGCAGTTGCCGATTCGAGCGGCCTGACCCGCAGCGACGCCACCAAGGCAGTCGAAGGCGTTTTCGAGGCCATCACGGGTTCGCTGAAGAAGGGCGACGAAGTTCGCCTCGTCGGTTTCGGCACGTTCTCGGTAGCCAAGCGCAAGGCCTCTACCGGCCGTAACCCGCGCACCGGTGAACCGATGGAAATCAAGGCTTCGTCGCAGCCGAAGTTCAAGGCCGGCAAGGGCCTGAAGGACGCCGTCAACTAAGTTGGCAGGCGGCCTGTAACGCCTCACAGGTCGATCGGATCACGCCGCGCCAGCCCATCAGGGTCGGCGCGGCGTTTTTCATTTGCGGAAGAGCGGTATACCAGACACCGCATCGCTCACTGGCGGCCGTCATTATGGAGCATGCTGCTGGACTCTTGTGTGGTTCGGCCCCGCAATGTGTTGAAGCCATGCCCTCTGGCGCTGACCAAATACTCTATGAGCGTTCGAAGGCGAAAACGGGGTGTTGCCGTGAAGTGGGACGAGCCCGCGCTTCGCAACGACGATCGGGCGCTGGAGATCGTTTCGTGATGATTTGGACAGCGTCGACACGTTCGAGATTCGTCCGTGCGGGGGAGTCAGCCTGCCCGACCTCAAGTTTTGAACTTAGCCAAGGGCAGGGCGGTCGGCCAAACGCATCCAATGCGGTTGTATTGCGTGACGAGGTCGTTCCGGGACAAACCCTGGCACGACCTCGTCCCGGATCTAGCGCGAAAGCTTCACAAGTGCGGTCGGTGCCGCCGCAGTGCGCGGATTGACCTTCCACGACAGCAACTTTCCGCCGGAAGCCGAAGCGGCGCCTTCGTCGGTATTGTTGGCGAGGACTTCGCCGTTGGTGAAAACCGCAAAGCTGCCGTCAGCCAGACTCGTCGGACCGTCACTGCCGGTCGTATCCTGCGCCATCCCGGCCATCATGCCCGCCATCGCGCCGCTACCGCTCTGAGGGCCGAACCCCGGCGCATCGATGCGCACGGTGCCGTCCTGCCGGGCGAAGACCTGGATGAACGGGTTGCTCATCGGGAAGCCCTCAAAGGTGGGGAAGATGAAGTCGTGGTCGAGCTTGCCGGATATGGCGAAGTCGACGTCGAACTTGCCGTCGCCCAGATACTCGACCTTATTCCAGCCTGCCTGGCGGCGCAGCTTGTCGGCGAGTTCCTTGCCCGATTCGGGATTGCTGGGATCAATGCCGCCCAGCAGCATCTTGGCTGCCTGCGCGTCGCTCTTTTTCTTCTCCGCGCGGCTTTCTTCCCAGTCGGTTTTCTGCTGCGCCAGTTCATCGCCGCTGCAGGTGCGTTCTTCGAGGCTTTCCTCGTCGTGGCAAGAAGAGGGCTCGAATGCCTCGTCCTTTTCGCTCTTCATCAGCGGGATCATCAGGATTTCGCCGGTATAGCGAAAGGCGAAGCTGCGATCCTTTTTGAGATCGATCTGCGAGGTGAACTTGCCCGGCGCGAAGATGCAGGCGGCGGCCAGCAGCGCCAGCGCGGCAACAGCCAGCGCCCGGCGGAACGGTAGCCGATGTGAAGTTTCGGTCATGTGTTTCCCCTCGATTGCCCCTTTGGCGTCCGCCCCTTCGCATCGGGACGGACGCTTCGCAGCTCATTCGGTGACGCGAGTCGCCGCTGCATAGAGTGCGATGGCGGCAGCGTTGCTGACGTTGAGGCTTTCCATAGCCTCGCTGATCGGCAACTTAGCGATCGCGTCGCAGTGCTGGGTGATATTGTGGCGCATGCCGTCGCCTTCGGCGCCGAGCACCAGCGCTACGGGGCCGGTAGGCAGGGCCTCGCCCAAAGTCGTTTCCGCTGTACCGTCGAGACCGATTCGCCAGTAACCGGCCTCGGCGATCTCCTCCAGCGCGCGGGCAAGGTTTACCACGCGGACCCAGGGCAGCACTTCCAGCGCGCCCGAGGCGGATTTCGCCAGCGTGCCCGATTCGACCGGAGCGTGACGATCCTGTGTGACGATGGCGCAGGCATTGAATGCTGCCGCCGAGCGCATGATCGCGCCCACGTTGTGCGGGTCGGTCACCTGGTCGAGCACGATCACCGGGCGGGTAGGGTCGCCTTCCAGAACGTCGCCGAGGAAGATGTCGTCCAGCGGATCGCATTCGAGCACCAGGCCCTGATGCGGCGCATCACGCGCCACAAGGCGGGCGAGATCGGCGGCCTGAGCCCATTCGACCGCGAAATCGGCGGGAAGCTCGCCATCGAGCGATTCGACACCCTCGCGCGTTGCCCATAGCTTGCGATGGTTCCGATCGGGGTTTTTGAGCGCCGCCTCGACGGCATGGCGGCCCCACAGGCGCACGGCCCCGGAACTGGCCTTGCCGCTGCCGCGCCCGTTCTTCATCCGGCCGGCCCGGCCCCGCAGGGCCTTTGCCGGGCGGGCGTCGCCTTCGGGTTCACCCCGTCCGCTGCCACGCTTGTTCATTCATAGTCCTTTCGAAAAACCAAATATTGCAAATTTCTTGCCCCCTCTGACAGGGAGGGCATTGACAGGCAAGGCTCGGTTCTACATAGGGCCGGCCTCTCGGCAACGAGGCCCCTTTCGGAGCCTCGACCAACGCCGGATTTTCCCGCTTTTGCGGGGATTTCCAGCAGCCAGCAACTGGTGTGGACAGGTGGCCGAGTGGTTAAAGGCAGCAGACTGTAAATCTGCCCGTGCAAGCGTACGCTGGTTCGAATCCAGCCCTGTCCACCACCATTTTCCGCCCGACCGTTCAGGGTCGGGCCGGCAGTCGCCCCGCTCGAGGGGCACCCCCCGAAAAGCAGCACGATACCCGCATTTATCCGCAGGCGCGGTTCCCGACTGGGAACGGCGCGAGGCCTGCGGCATTGCGGTACTTGTGCGCACTGTCTAGGTGAGAGCGATGCCCGGAGATATTCTAGATAATCAGGGCCGCGGCGAAGCGTCGTGGCAGTGGCCCTCCATTCACCCCGAAGGCCGCAAATTCGGCGCGATAGCCGGCGTCATTGCGCTGATCGGCTGGATACTGCTCGGCCCTTGGGTTGGCTGGCCGCTGGCCGTACTCACGTTGTGCGTGCTCGCCTTTTTCCGCGACCCCGTGCGCGTCACCCCGCAGGACGAGCGTGCGATTATCGCGCCGGCAGACGGCCTCGTTACGCTGATCGGCAAGGTTGCGCCCCCCCGTGAGCTTACCGTCGACGATGGCACCGGTTCCGCGCCGATGGCGTCCGAGCCTGTGACCCGCATCTCAATTTTCATGTCGGTGTTCGACGTCCATATCAATCGCACCCCGATCGCCGGGACGGTGAAGCGGGTGATTTATATCCCCGGCAAGTTCGTGAATGCGGATCTCGACAAGGCGAGCGAAGAGAACGAGCGCCAGCACATTCTGGTCGAGCGTAGCGACGGCCTGCGCATCTGCTTCACGCAGATCGCCGGCCTTGTCGCCCGCCGCATCGTGCCTTTCGTCAAGCCCGGCGATATCATCGCCTGCGGCCAGCGCATTGGCCTGATCCGCTTCGGCAGCCGCGTCGACGTTTACCTCCCCGCCGGCACCGAGCCGAAGGTGCTGATGGGCCAGAAAATCATTGCCGGTGAAACTGTGCTTGCGCAGCTCGCCAGTGCTTCAGTGATCGAGGGCATCGCCCAGTGATCCCGGATCCGAGCGTGGAGGAAGAAGGTTCCGTCGCAGGTCGCGGCCCGCGCCGCCGGCTTGCGCCAGGACTTTCGGTGCGGGCGATCGTGCCCAATGCGATCACCGTTGCTGCTTTGTGCTCGGGTCTTACCGGCATTCGTTTTGCCATCGACGGAAATTTCGAGAAGTCGATCCTGGCGATTATCCTCGCCGGTGTACTCGACGGTATCGACGGGCGCGCGGCGCGGTTGCTCAAGGCGCAGACGCGTTTTGGCGCCGAACTCGACAGCCTTGCCGATTCGATCTCCTTCGGCGTTGCGCCGGCTCTGATCGTCTATCTGTGGACGCTGAAGGCGATGCCCAGCCTGGGCTGGATCGCTGCGCTCGCCTTTGCGATTTGCTGCGTGCTGCGTTTGGCCCGGTTCAATTCCCGGCTCGACATGCTTGAGCAGCCGCATAAGGCTGTCGGCTTCCTGACCGGCGTTCCCGCACCAGTGGGTGCCGGCTTGGCTTTCCTGCCGATGTATCTGTGGATCGCCAGCGGCCATGCCGAATTTGCCAATCCCGTGGCAGTAAGCCTGTGGATGGTGCTTAACGCGTTCCTGATGATCTCAAGCATACCGACCTTGGGCTGGTCGCGCATGCGTCCGCCGGGATCGCTACGGCTTGGCGTTCTTGCACTGGTCGGGCTCACCGTCGCTTCGCTGCTGACGGAGACTTGGTTTACGCTTGCGGCGATCACTATCGTATATCTGCTGCTGATCCCGGTCGGCCTGGTGACATACGCCAAGGTCAGGCGGCAATCTCCAGTGTCGGCCAGTCCAGTCCAGGACGATCTTCCGTACGGCGCGACGGACGCTTCCTGAGCGAAGCGAGCGCGGGCACTGTCACCCGCTCGACCATCTTCCATTCGATCGTCATTGTACCGCGGCATGCTTCCAGTTCCGCCCGCAGCGCCATGGCGGCCGGTACGAAGCGATGCAGGGTCGCCAGCAGCGCATATAACGATGCAAGCGCGGCGAGGGCAAAGAGGCAGGTGGCAAATGCAGTCATGGCCATTCCTTTAGAACCGTCGCCCGGCGCCCGATCAGGGCTGTGGACAGCTTGTGGAAAACGCGAATCTGTTCTATCAATGTTCTGTGGGCAGTTAGTTCCCTTTTTGTTCCGTTCCTGTCAAGCCAAAATCGTACAAAGCGGTTTCGCATGAAATGCGGGGACGGGCATTTCCCGCAGAGCGCGCGAAGCGAGCGGGATAAATGTCTTCGTCATCCATGCCGTCCCGGACAATGGCGGAATGGCAACAGGTACGGTTCAAGCCGCGTGAGCGCGGTGCGGGAACTGGTGGAGACGGTGCGTGACCGGTTTCGGGTGCAGGTGACGGCGCAGGCGCGCGCTACGCACTGCGGTTTCCTCGATGATCGAGCTGCGGGTATTCAGCGTCGCGACTTGAACGAGCGGCACTTGCGAGGCTTCGGCAAGCTGAGCGCGCAACGCTCGGATCGCGGGAAGCGCGGCGGCAACGCTTTTCCAGATCGTAAGGAACGCCGCGATGGTCGCGATCGTGAACAGGGCGGGTGTAGCGATACTCATAGCGGGCTACCTTCTTGCTTTAGTCGTCACCCCTGACTGGACATTTGATTTTGCAGCGAAAATTCGTCTGCCCCGATGTTTAGATATGTTAACCAACTTATCACCAAGAATGCCTTGGAAAAACACTTGAAAGCGGTTGGTTCCTCGCCAAGCCCTTGATTTGCGCGAGAATCACCCTTTTTGACGGCAGGACGACAATGCTTTGCGGTGAATTGGGGGTGGATTTAGGCGAGGAGTGGGGGTAAGGGCGGCCCCGCTTGTGGGATTCTTGCCGGATCATCCGGTCCGACTCGCACAGGCAATCCACATGGAAGGCGTTCATACCGGTGCCGCAGCGGATTTCCGCACGGTTCCAGTCTTCCAGAGGTTCAACCGGAAAAGGAATATCTTATGGCGGCTCCCGTCGTTACCATGTCGCAGCTCATCGAAGCTGGCGCGCACTTCGGTCACCAGACCCACCGCTGGAACCCGCGCATGAAGCCGTACATCTTCGGCGCGCGCAACGGCATCCACATCATCGACCTGTCGCAGACCGTGCCGCTGTTCGCGCGCGCCCTCGACTTCGTGCAGTCGACCGTTCAGGCCGGCGGCAAGGTTCTCTTCGTCGGCACCAAGCGCCAGGCGCAGGAGCCGATCGCACAGGCCGCTCGCGCCTGCGGTCAGCACTTCGTCAACCACCGCTGGCTGGGCGGCATGCTCACCAACTGGAAGACCATCTCGGGTTCGATCAAGCGCTTCAAGGCTCTTGAAGAGCAGCTTGCTGGCGACACCGCCGGTCTGACCAAGAAGGAAGTCCTCCAGCTGACGCGCGAGCGCGACAAGCTTGAAGCATCGCTCGGTGGTATCCGCGACATGGGCGGTATCCCGGACGTGATGTTCGTGATCGACGCCAACAAGGAAGAGCTGGCCATCAAGGAAGCCAACGTTCTTGGCATCCCGGTCATTGCCGTGCTCGACACCAACGTAAACCCGCAGGGCATCTCGTTCCCGATCCCGGGCAACGACGACGCCAGCCGCGCCGTTCGCCTGTACTGCGAAGCGATCGCCAAGGCAGCGACCAAGGGCGGCCGTGAAGCCGTGATCGACAGCGGCATCGACATCGGCGCCCTGGACGCTCCGGTCGAGGAAGCCGTCGCCGAGACCACCGCAGCCTGATAGGCCCCGGCCGACGACACTTTCGTCATGGAATTGTCGCGCGCCGGGTCCAATGGGCCTGGCGCGTTTCCATGTTCCGGGCTGCGGTTGCAGCTCTGGTAATTCAGAGGCCCGCTACGGGCCTCCATCCCAGCAAAGAGGATTTGAGCGATGGCTTATACCGCCGCTGACGTGAAGAACCTGCGCGAGCGCACTGGCGCCGGCATGATGGACTGCAAGAAGGCTCTCGACGAGACCAATGGCGACCTCGAAGCCGCCGTCGACGCGCTGCGCGCTCGCGGTCTGGCCGCTGCCGCCAAGAAGTCCAGCCGCACCGCCGCTGAAGGCCTGGTCGGCGTTGCCGTCACCGGCACCAAGGGCGTTGCCGTCGAGGTGAACTCCGAGACCGACTTCGTCGCCAAGAACGACCAGTTCCAGGACTTCGTGCGCAAGACCACCGAAGTCGCGCTGGGCGTGGCCGGTAATGATGTCGAAGCTCTCAAGGCCGCTGCCTATCCCGATGGCGGCACCGTGTCGGACAAGCTGACGAACAATGTTGCCACGATCGGCGAGAACCAGCAGGTTCGCCGCCTGAAGACCGTCGAAGTGTCGCAGGGCCTTGTGGTTCCCTACATGCACAACGCGGCTGCGCCGAACCTCGGCAAGATCGGCGTTCTCGTCGCTCTCGAGTCGGAAGCTGCGACCGACGTGCTTGAAGCCCTGGGCAAGCAGATCGCGATGCACATCGCCGCTGCCTTCCCGCTGGCGCTCAATGCTGACGATCTCGACGCCGAGCTGATCGAGCGCGAGCGCAAGATCGCCGCCGAAAAGGCTGCCGAATCGGGCAAGCCCGAAGCGGTTCAGGCCAAGATGGTCGACGGTGCGATCGCCAAGTACGCCAAGGAAAACGCTCTGCTTTCGCAGGTCTTCGTTCTCGACAACAAGACCCCGATCCAGCAGGTTGTCGACCAGGCCGGCAAGGACGCAGGCACGAAGATCGTCCTCAAGGACTATGTGCGCTTCCAGCTGGGCGAAGGCATCGAAAAGGAAGTCACCGACTTCGCAGCCGAAGTGGCTGCTGCCGTCGCAGGCTGATTTTTCTGCCTTCCTTCGGGAACGGACATGCGGGCCGGGAGCGAAAGCTTCCCGGCCCGTTTCGTTTCGGGCGCTGAAATCACGCGGGTTGCCTCAGTTAAAAACAAACATGATTGACTTCAATATAAGGCGGCGTAGCTTGCAACCCGGCCGGTGCGCCAAATGACGCCGGCGTGAAACAGGCCGGGCTCGCCGTCCGGCCGCAATCGGAAGAGGCACCCATGCGCGTCGAACTCGATCCCCAACCCCAGAACGCAATCCCCGATCTGTCGGTGCAATATTCGCCCGAGATTATCCGGGCCAGCGGCGCCTTCGCGATGGCGCCCTACCGATACTCGAAGCTGCCTCTGCGCCTGTTCGAGGCCTGCCGCATCGCCACCGCCGTCATCAACGGCTGCACCGTATGCATGAACTGGCGCGCCCAGCGCGATTTGCGGCTGCTTGGCGTGGAAGGCGGTGTCATCGATCAGGCGGATGCGCCGGATGAAGCCATGTACCAGGCCGTGCTGGACGGTGACCTGAGCGGATTGAGCGAACGCGAGCGCCTTGCCGTGCAGTTCTCGCAGGCCATGGGTGAAAACCCGCGCGCTCTTGGCGACGACGAGGCATTCTGGAGCAAGCTCAAGAATGTCATGTCCGATGCCGAGATCGTCGACCTGACGCACTGTACGGCTGCGTGGATGGCCATGGGGCGTGTCGCGCATGTGCTCGGCGTGGATGCTGCCTGCTCGATCGGTGGGCCGTTGGCCGAGGCGGCTTGAGGGCAGGGGGGTAAGGGAAGAAGCAGGGGAGCATAGCCCCCCTGCACCCCCATTAATGCCGTAGTTGTGCATGAAGCTATCGGGGGCGCTCATTGAAGGTGCGCGGGCGGGTTGCGCTTGCGGCGCAGGCCCCTTTCATCCGTATGCCTGGGGTTGAGGTAATATAGAAGCCTGCGGCGCCAAGCCTTTCTTGACGTGATTGCCCGGCCGATCTGCACCCGCAGCGTAGACGCAAACGGGGTCTGGGGTCTTTCTTCCTCCCCCAAATACCCGCTCCCACTGCCACGCGGTGAGGGGCAAGGGCCATTAGACGCGCTCTTCCCCTTGGCAACAGCGCCGCGCGCTCCTAAAGCCCGTGCCACCCTTCCCCCCAGGAGACCCAGCGGCATGTCATCCTCCCCCTACAAACGTGTCCTGCTCAAACTCTCGGGCGAGGTGCTTATGGGGAGCCAGCAGTTCGGCATCGATCCCGATTTCGTTGCAGAACTGGCCAAGGAAGTGAAGGCGGCCAAGGAAACCGGCCTGGAGATCTGCCTCGTTATCGGCGGCGGCAATATCTTCCGCGGCATGGCGGGCGCCGCGCGCGGCATGGACCGTGCGCAGGCTGATTACATGGGCATGCTGGCCACCGTGATGAACGCGCTGGCGATGCAGAACGCGCTGGAGCAGATCGGCGTGGAAACGCGCGTGCAGTCCGCCGTGCAGATGGACCAGGTCTGCGAGCCGGTAATCCGCCGCCGTGCCGAGCGTCATCTTGAAAAGGGCCGCGTGGTGATATTCGCCGCCGGTGTGGGCGCGCCTTATTTCACCACCGATTCCGGTGCGGCGCTGCGTGCTGCCGAAATGAAGTGCTGCGCCCTGCTCAAGGGCACCAGCGTTGACGGCATTTACGACAGCGACCCCAAGACCAATCCCGACGCCAAGCGTTACGACAGCGTCGACTACGATACCGTCCTTGCCGACAACCTGAAGGTGATGGACGCCTCCGCCGTGGCGCTGTGCCGCGACAATTCGATTCCGATCGTCGTGTTCTCGATCCGGGAGGAAGGCAACCTTGCCACTGTCCTCGCCGGGGGCGGAACCAAGACGCTCGTCCAGAAGGGAGCCTGAATTATGGCCAAGTACGACAAGGCCGATCTCGAACGCCGCATGAAGGGCGCGATCGATTCGCTCAAGCACGACCTCTCGGGCCTTCGCACCGGCCGCGCCAATACCGCGCTGCTGGAGCCGATCACGGTTACCGTCTACGGCAGTTCGATGCCGATCACTTCGGTGGCGACGATCTCCGCGCCCGAGCCGCGCATGCTTTCGGTGCAGGTGTGGGACAAGTCGAACATCGGACCCGTCGAGAAGGCGATCCGTTCTGCCGGTCTGGGCCTCAACCCGATCAATGACGGCAACACCCTGCGCCTGCCGATCCCTGACCTGACCGAGGAACGCCGCAAGGAACTTGCCAAGCTGGCTGGCTCCTATGCCGAGAAGGCCCGGATCGCGATCCGCAACGTGCGCCGCGACGGTATCGAGAACCTGAAGGCCGACGAGAAGAAGAAGGAAATCTCGGAAGACGACCGCAAGCGCGGCGAAACCGAAGTCCAGAAGCTGACCGACGATATGATCAAGTCGCTCGACGAAGTGTTTGCGGGCAAGGAAAAGGAAATCCTCGGCAAGTGAGGTTTGATTGCCTCGGGGTGAGGGAGGCCTGATGGCCAAGGAGGAACCCGTACAGGCCCGTCATGTCGCCATCATCATGGACGGCAACGGGCGCTGGGCGAAGAAGCGTCACCTTCCGCGCGCGCTGGGCCACCAGCGCGGCGTGGAGGCGGTGCGCCGCGTCGTGCGCGGCGCGCGCGAGATGGGGCTTGAAGCGCTGACCCTTTATGCCTTCTCGACCGAGAACTGGCGGCGGCCCGAGGAAGAGGTTTCCGACCTCATGAGCCTGATGAAGCGCTTCATCCTTTCCGACCTCGACGAATTTGCGAAAGCCGGTGTTCGGCTGAAAATTATCGGCGATTACAAAGCCTTCAAGACCGATGTTGTCGAGCTGGTTGAAGGCGCGATGGAGCGCACGGCCGGCAATACCGGCACCACGCTGGTCGTTGCGCTCAACTATGGCTCTCAGGACGAGATCGCCCGCGCCGCCGCCAAGGCGGCCGCAAGGGGCCCTGTCACGCCCGAAAGCATCGCTGCGCATCTCGATACCGCCGACCTGCCGCCGCTCGACCTGCTGATCCGCACTTCGGGCGAAGTACGGCTGTCGAATTTCCTGCTGTGGCAGGCGGCCTATGCCGAGATGCTGTTCACCGACGTGCTCTGGCCGGACTTCACCGCCGAGCACTTGCGCGACGCACTCGAAGCGTTCTCCACCCGTGATCGGCGCTATGGTGGGCGCTGAACCTCCCAAAAGCAGCTCCGACCTCGGGGTCAGGACGGTATCGGGGATCGTCATGGTTGCGGTCGCCGGCACAGCGCTCTGGCTGGGCGGGGCGGTATGGATCGCCTTCGTTTGCGCGATTTCCGTGGGCGTACTCTATGAGTGGATCCGGATGGCGCGCCGCGCAGTTCCGGGGCCGGGCGGGCGTGCCGCCTGGAACTTCGCAGGCATGCTCTACGTCGGTATCGGCGCCGCCATGCTGCTGTTCCTGCACAACGATGCCTTTACCCTGGCGCCGGTCATGACACTGCTCGCGGCCGTCATAGCCGTGGACGTGGGCGCTTATTTCACCGGACGCACTTTGCGCGGACCCAAGATTGCGCCGTCGATCAGTCCGTCCAAGACATGGTCGGGCCTTCTGGGCGGCGCCATCGGCGCCACGTTGGCGCTTTTCACGGCAGCACGTCTTTGGCAGGAAGGCGCGATCTGGCTCACGCCGCGCGGCGCCGCTGCCGATGCGGTTTCGTGTTTCGGGACGCAGCCATGCTGGTATGCGACCGCTGGCGCCGTACCGCTTTTCGCGACCTGCCTGATGACCGGCATCCTCGTCGCCGTCTGCGCGCAGGCCGGCGATTTCTTCGAAAGCTGGATGAAGCGCCGCGCCGGCCTCAAGGATTCGGGCAACCTGATTCCGGGTCACGGCGGCTTCTTCGACCGTGCTGACGGCTTGCTGGCGGTGCTGTTCGTGCTAGGGCTGATGATCCTGTTCCAGCCGCGATGAGGTCCATGCGTACTCTTACCGTTCTAGGCGCCACTGGCTCGATCGGCGCCTCGACACTTGATCTCGTCCGCCGCAATCGCAGCGATTGGCGAGTGGTCGCGCTGACGGCGCATTCCAGCGCCGCCGAACTGGCACGTCTGGCGCGTGAATTCGGCGCCGAAATCGCGGTAGTCGCCGATGAAGCGCACCTGCCGGCCCTGCAGGAAGCGCTCGCTGGTTCAGGCATCGAGGCTGCAGGCGGCCCGGCCGCATTGATCGAGGCCGCTGCGCGCGGCGCCGAGGTGACTGTTGCCGCCATCGTCGGCTGCGCGGGCCTCGCGCCGACGATGGCGGCGATCGAGCAGGGCGGGGTGATCGCGCTCGCCAACAAGGAAGCGCTGGTTTCCGCGGGCGAAGTGATGATGGCCGCCGTCGCACACCATGGCGCCACGCTGCTGCCGGTCGATTCGGAACACAACGCGATCTTCCAGTGCCTGTCAGGAGGCGATGCCGCCGACGTGCGCTGGATCACCCTGACCGCCAGCGGCGGGCCGTTCCGCGACTGGTCGTGGGAGCGCCTCATGGCGGCCACCCCGGCCGAGGCGGTACGCCATCCCAACTGGGACATGGGCGCCAAGATCAGTGTCGATTCGGCGACGATGTTCAACAAGGGCCTCGAACTGATCGAGGCGCACCACCTGTTCCCGGTCGGGCTGGATAAGCTGCGTATCATCGTCCATCCGCAGTCGGTGGTCCATTCGATGGTGGAATACCGCGATGGCTCGACGCTGGCGCAGCTCGGCCCGTCCGACATGCGCGTGCCGATCGCCTCGGCGCTGGCCTGGCCGCGCCGGATGGATACGCCCTGCGCCCCGCTCGACCTTGCGGAAATCGGCGAGCTGACCTTCCGCAAGCCCGACGAGGAGCGCTTCCCCGCGACTCGTCTGGCGCGCGAAGCAGCGATGGCGGGCGGCGCGGTCCCGGCGGTGCTCAATGCTGCCAACGAAATCGCGGTCGCTGCATTTCTGGCCGGTCACATTTCGTTCACCCGTATTGCGGCACAAGTGGAGGACGTACTTGCGTCCTATGCACCGCCTGCGCCCGGTTGCCTCTCCGATGTCCTCGACGTAGACACGGAGGCAAGGGCGAGGGCGCGCATGCTCGTGACCAGCCCATGATGAAAGATTGATCGCGTGACCGGATCACCAGGACTTCTGACGACGATCTTCGCCTTCCTCCTGGTGCTGGGCCCGCTGGTCCTTATCCATGAGCTGGGACACTATCTGGTGGGCCGCCTGTTCGGCGTGAAGGCGGATGCCTTCTCGATCGGATTCGGCAAGGAACTGGCTGGCTGGACCGACAAGCGCGGCACCCGCTGGAAGCTCTCGGCGCTGCCGCTGGGCGGCTATGTCCAGTTCGCGGGTGACATGAACCCGTCAAGCGCGCCGAGCGCCCGCAACGACGGCCTGACCGCGCAGGAACGCGCACAGACTTTCCATGCCAAGCCGCTGTGGCAGCGCGCGCTGATCGTGCTGGCCGGGCCGATGACCAACCTGTTGCTCTGCGTGGCGATTTTTGCTGCTTTCTACGGAGTGTACGGCCGCGTCGTCGCCGATGCCGAAGTCAGCGGCTTTTCGCAGAATTCTCCCGCCCAGAAGGCCGGTCTGCGCCTGGGCGACCGTATCGTCGCCATCGATAGCGAAAAGATCGACAGCGCCACTGAGATCAGCGACCACACCGCCTACTTCCCAGGCAAGACGATCTCCGTCGCGGTGGCACGGGAAGGGCGCACCCTTGTCGTGCCGGTCACGCTGGCCTCACTGGAACTGAGCGACAAGTTCGGTAACAAGGCGCGGGTCGGCAATCTCGGCGTGGAACTGATGCCGGCGCTGGTCGGCGGTTTCTATGGCGATTCGCCTGCGGAAAAGGCCGGTATCCAGCTGGGTGACCGCATTGTGGCCGTAAACGGCGTTGCCGTGGCCGGCTTTGGCGATATCCCGCGTCTGATCCGCCCCAATGCTGGGCAGACCGTACAGGTTACCGTGCGCAGAGGCGGTCAGGCCCTGACCATCCCGGTCGCGATCACGGCTGGCACCATCACCGACGAGCAGGGCAAGGTCGAGAAAGTCGGCCAGATCGGCGTGCGCGCCGGCCGGCTTGAACAGGTCGGGCCGCTTCGTGCGGTTGGGCTTGGCGTCGACCAGAGCTTCAAGGTCATGGGCACGATGGTGACGGGCATCGTCCAAATCTTCACCGGCGATCGGTCGGTGCGGGAGCTGGGCGGGCCGGTCAAGATCGCCCAGTATTCGGGGCAACAGTTCAGCCTTGGCTGGGAAGCCTTCGTGAGCTTCGCGGCGCTGATTTCGATTAACTTGGCATTCATCAACCTCCTGCCAATTCCTGGCCTCGACGGCGGGCACCTGGCTTTCTACGCGGCTGAACTGGTCCGTCGCAGGCCGCTGGGGGCGCGCAGTCAGGAATGGGCGATCCGTACGGGCGTGGCATTGGTGCTCGCGCTCATGGTCTTCGTCACGGTCAACGATCTGGCTCAGCTCCCGATTTTCGGGGGATAGCCTGGAGGTTTTCACTAGCGATCACATTGTTGCCGGGTTTTGTCTGCTTGATCGGATGCGCTCCATCGGGCAGATGGCTGCGGTTACCTGCGGGTTTGGTGCGCGCCCGTTGCCCGGTTTGGCCGGGAGTGATCAGTTTTTCTCGCGAAAGCGAATACGGGAATTTGCGTAGAATGATCGGACGGGAAATGGTTCGCTGGACTGACGGAGGCCGTGCCTCGCAGCTCGCGGCGGTGCTGATGGGGACCACGATCCTCGCGGGTGTCCCCGCCGATGCTTTGGCCCAGGCAGCGCCCAAGGCCTCGGCTTCAAAGGCTTCGACTTCGAAGACCGCTGCGCCGAAGGCTACTGCGCCGAAGGCAGCTCCGGCATCCCCGGTGGCCGATCCCGATGCCAGTGCGGTGCCGATCGTGACCATCCAGGTCAAGGGATCGGAGCGTCTCGAGCCGCAGACGGTGCTGTCCTATATCAAGATGCGCGTTGGCCAGCCTTACACCAAGGCCAGTGCCGACGCCGCGCTCAAGGACTTGTACTCGACCGAGCTGTTCAAGGACGTCCAGATCAACAACGACGGTGGTGTCGTGGTTATTCAGGTCCAGGAAAACCCGGTCGTCAACCGCATCATCCTTGAGGGCAACAAGCGCATCAAGGACGACAAGATCCTGCCCGAGATCAAGGTCTCGCCGCGCCAGATCTTCACGCGTTCCAAGATCCGCGCCGACGTCGCGCGCATCATCGAGCTTTACAAGCGTCAGGGCCGCTACGCCGCGACGGTAGAGCCGAAGATGGTCTCGCTCGACCAGAACCGCGTCGACATCGTCTTCGAGATCACCGAGGGCGACAAGTCCAAGGTTCGGCAGATCAACATCATCGGCAACGAGCACTTCTCGGATGGCGAGCTGCGCAGCGAGATGGTGACCAAGCAGGCGCGTTTCACCCGCCTGTTCAGCTCCGGCACCAGCTACGATCCCGACCGCATGGCTTTCGACCAGCAGAAGCTGCGTCAGTTCTACCTGACGCAGGGTTATGCCGATTTCCGCGTGGTTTCGGCCGTGGCCGAACTTACGCCGGACAAGAAGGACTTCATCATCACTTACGTGGTGGAGGAAGGTCAGCGTTACAAGTTTGGCGACGTCAAGGTCGAGAGCCAGCTGCGCGACTTCGATGGCGAGAAGATGGCCAAGAACCTCGTCATGCATAAGGGCGACTGGTACAACGCCAAGCAGGTCGAAGACACGATCGAGGGCCTGAACGAAACCGCCGGTGCATTCGGCTACGCCTTCGCAGACGTGCGTCCGCAGTATGACCGCGACAAGGAAAACCTCACCATGGGGTTGACCTTCGTGATCCAGGAAGCGCCGCGCGTCTATGTCGAGCGTATCGACATCAACGGGAACACGCTGACCCAGGACAAGGTGATCCGCCGCGAGTTCCGCCTTGCCGAAGGCGATGCGTTCAACTCGCTGCAGGTCAAGCGTTCGACCAACCGCATCAAGTCGCTCGGCTACTTCCAGGAGAAGTTCGAAGTCGAGCAGAAGCCCGGCGCCGCCGACGACCGCATCATCCTGGAAGCCAATGTCGAGGAGAAGCCGACCGGCGAACTCCAGCTTTCGGCCGGTTTCTCCAGTCTTGAAAGCTTCATCTTCCAGGCCTCGATCCGCCAGCGCAACTTCCGTGGGCGCGGCCAGACGGTGGGTCTGTCGGGCAGCCTTTCGCGCTATTCCAAGAGCGTCGAGGCGAGCTTCGTCGAGCCATATCTGTTCGACAAGAACATCTCGCTGGGCGTCGACATCTATCGCCGCGATTACAACAGCTTCAATTTCCAGAACTCGGATCGCCGGACGACCTACGAGCAGTCGACCACCGGTTTCCAGGTCCGTGCCGGTGTTCCGCTGACCGAGTACCTGACCGCCGTGGGCCGTTATACGCTCAACTACGACGACGTCGGTCTGGGCAGCCAGTACTTCACTGCCGACGGCGCCTGCGATCCGCTGGTCGCGGGCCGCTATTTGTGCGACGCAATCGGCAAGCGCCTGTCCTCGATCGTCGGGCTTTCGTTGATCTACGACACGCTCGACAACCGCCAGCGTCCGACGCGCGGGTTCACCGCCTCCGTCAACGTTGATTTCGCGGGCCTTGGCGGCGACGTGAAGTATGCACGCCTGCGCGGCAACGCGTCGAAGTTCTTCAATCTGGGCAAGGGCTTCATCTTCTCGCTCTCGGCTGAGGGCGGTGTGATCAAGGGTCTGGCCGGCGATAACGTGCGCCTGACCGATCGTTTCTACCTTGGCGAGCCGCAGATTCGCGGCTTCGGTATCCGCGGTGTCGGTCCGCGCGTTTTGCGCAAGTACATCACCGACGGCGTGGTCTCCACCAAGCGCAGCGATTGGCAGGACGATGCGCTGGGCGGCAATTACTACTACATGGGCCGCGCCGAAATGGAGATCCCGCTGGGTTCGGGCGCGCGTGAGATGGGCCTGCGCCCCTCGATCTTCGCTGACATCGGCGCGGTGTGGAGCGTGAAGCAGCCTGCTTTGAGCCAGTGCGAGACGGGCTGTACCCCGCTCTACACGCAGACTAACGCCGACGGTTCGACGACGACCACGACTTCCGCCACCAACAGCACTACCGGCCAGAACAACGTCGCCACCGGCAACTTCCAGTACAACTTCATCGAGGAGTTCGTCGGTGATACCTGGAAGCCGCGCGTCGCCGTCGGTATCGGCGTGAACTGGAACTCGCCTTTCGGCCCATTCCGCATCGATGTCTCGCGCGCACTCCTTAAGGAGGATGGCGACCGCTCCAAGACCTTTACTTTCAACGTGGGAACACAATTCTGATGAGCACCATGACCAAGTCCGTCGCCCTGGCCGCTGGCCTCGCTCTCACCGCCGTCGCTGCGCAGCCCGCGCTGGCGGCCAAGGCCGCTCCGGCAGCCGCAGCCGGCACCGGTGGCACGATCGTCCAGGGTCTTGGCGTCGCCAGCTTCGACGCCGTGATCGCCAACTCGAACGCTTACAAGGCTGCCGAGACCGCGCGCCAGACCACCTACAAGGCGCAGTTCGACCAGGCCCAGACGCGCAACACCGCGCTCAACGCCCAGATCAAGCCGCTGGTCGACAAGTTCAACGCTGACCGCCAGGGCGGCAAGGTCGCCCAGGCATCGCTTGAGCAGCAGGCCGGTGCGATTCAGCAGATGCAGGAGGGCGGCAAGGCCGAACTGCAGCGCATCCTGCAGCCGGTCGGCCTCTCGCAGGCTTACGTGAACGAGCAGATCGAAGACAAGCTGAACGACGCGGTCAAGGCTGCGATGACCAAGAAGAACGTCTCGATCCTGATCTCGCCCGACGCGATCCTGGCGGTCAACGGCGGCGCGTACAACCTCAACCAGGACATCCTGAACGAGTTGAACACCGCGCTGCCTTCCGCTCAGCTGGTTCCGCCCGCTGGTTGGGAACCGCGTCAGGTTCGTGAACAGCGCGCCCAGGCGCAGGGCCAGCAGGCTCCGGCTGGCGCAGCGCCTGCTCCGACCACTGGCCGCTGATCCGAGCGGACACCGGGCATGAGCGATACTACCGAGACGGTCTACGATACCGCGAAGATCCTGGCGGCGCTTCCGCACCGCTACCCGATGCTGCTCGTCGACCGTGTGGTCTCCATCTCCGAGGAGGAGGGAATCCATGCGGTCAAGGCGGTCAGCTTCAATGAGGACTTCTTCCAGGGGCACTTCCCCGGCCGTCCGATCATGCCCGGCGTTCTCCAGATCGAGGCGCTGGCGCAGGCCGCGGGCATTCTCGCCATCGAGAGCCTGGGCCTCGCCGGGACCGGCAAGCTGGTCTACTTCATGGCGATCGAGGACGCGAAGTTTCGCGCTCCCGTCACTCCGGGCCACTTGCTGACCCTGCGCGCGGGCTTCGTTCAGAAGCGCTCGCGGGTCTGCAAGTTCTGGGGCAAGGCCTCGATCGACGACAAGGTGACCTGCGACGTCAACTTTACGGCGATGATCGCCGACGCTTGATGGGCGGGGGTGGTTTTGGTCGCGGGCGGCGCCCGGATCAGGATTCCGCCCTTGCCTTTGGGTGGCCTTGCTTGTAAGGGCCCCGCTTTCCGAGGCAGGCCGGTCGGAACCGGCCATATGCGAAAGAGTTGTACCATGAAGGCCGATACGCATCCCGACTACCACATGATCACGGTTCAGATGACCGATGGTACCACCTTCCAGACCCGCTCCACCTGGGGCAAGGAAGGCGACACGCTGGTTCTCGACATCGACCCGTCCTCGCACCCGGCATGGACCGGCGGCAAGGCGCAGCTCCAGGATGGCGGCCGCGTTGCCCAGTTCAACAAGCGTTTCGGCGGTCTCTCGCTCAACAAGAAGTGAGGCGCTGCGGCTTTCGAGCCGCGCGCAGACCATCAGACACGAAGAAGGCGGTCCCCCGGGGCCGCCTTTTTTGTTTCCGGCGGGCGCTCAGGAACTTTCCCGGCGGCGACGCGATTGCCTTTCGCGTGCGGCACTTTACGCTTGCGGTGCACGCGTGGGGGGAGGGGCCTCTATGCGTGTCCCCTTTTCGAGGAGCGCCGCGATGATCCATGTCCGTCGCAGCGCTCTTGAGCCAAATGGGCCGACACCGGCCCGGAACCGGAGATTCTGATGACCCGAACCTCGCGCTTTCTCGCCGCATCCGCCGCCAGCCTCGTCATGCTGTCGATGGCCGGTGCGTGTAATGCAGCGGCCGAGCATGCTCATGCCCCGGTCGCTTCCGCCGCTGCGCCGGCTGCTGCCGCAGCGCCTGTGCCTGCCGGGAAGATGGTCCATGCCGACGTGATCGGCCTTGATGGCAAATCGCTTGGCATGGTCATGCTGCAGGAGACGCCCGCCGGTGTTCTCGTCAGCACCGATCTCAAGGGTCTGCCCGAAGGCGACCATGGGTTCCACTTCCACCAGAAGGGCCTGTGCGACACTGCCGAGAAGTTCAACACCTCGGGCGGGCACTTCGCGGGCGGTGACCATGAGCACGGCTACATGGTCATGAAGGGGCCGCATGGCGGCGACATGCCCAACCAGCACGTCGGCCCCGATGGTGTGCTCAAGACGCAGATCCTCAATACCGGCGTCTCGCTTTCCCCGGGTCCCAAGTCGTTGTTCGATGCGGACGGCACTGCGCTCGTGATCCACGCCGGGGTGGACGACTACACCAGCCAGCCCGCCGGCAACGCGGGCGGGCGAATCGCCTGCGGCGTAATCAGCAAGGCAAAGTAATCCGTCGGATCGGCGCTGGGGCGGCCTTGCGGCCGCTTCAGCCCCAGCGTCGTTCCCGATACCACTGAGTAATCACGTACTTGAGCCCCTTGCGCACCTTCATCGCATGATGAAGCGTTGCCGCATTCGGGCTGCCGTCGGCCCTGCGGTTGTTCCAGCCTATCAGCTTGCCCGTTTCCGGCTGGATCATCTTGTCGATCACCCGGAACCGTGTTGCCCCGCCGGCTTCCACGTCGTTCAGGTAGATCATGAAGGTCCAGGTACGTTGACCGGGCACCGCGCAATATTTCTCGTAGTCGCTGCTGCCCGGCTCGAAATAGTCGGTATGCGCCTTGAATTCCTGTCCTACCTCGTAACGCTGGCCTTGCAGCGGTTCGGCATGGATCGGATCTATCCCCGACAGACGCGAAAGCGCAGCGGCGAGCTGCGCCACTTCCGGTACTTGCGATGAGAGATCGCAAGTGGAACTGGTGCGAAATGCATCGTCGCCGTTATAGTCAGCGATCGTCGAGGGGCGGTGGCTGGCTTCGATCAGTTCGATCAATCGTACGCACTGCTCGCGCGTCAGGAAATCGCGCAGGATGAACAGGTCCAGCCGCGAGGAGGGGAAGCGCTGCACGCCGGGGTGGTTGAGCAATTGCGCTGCCGATGATTCGCAGAGGACGTCCATCGCTCGACACTAGCCGCCACTTGAGCGCAGGAAAATCGCTGCTCGGGGCCCTGATCCGAATTTTTACTTTGCAAGAGTGCGATCCTTGTGCAAAGGCGCGCTCCCGCACCGGATGCAGCGAGACTGCAATTCGGACGGGGATGGCGGTGTTTGGCAATGGCCCGGACAGCGCCTGTGGCGATCGTAGCTCAGTTGGTTAGAGCGCCGGTTTGTGGTACCGGAGGTCGTGGGTTCGAACCCCATCGGTCGCCCCATTTTCCACTACATGATGCTTTGATGGCATTAACGCCCTATTGGCGTGGGAAAAGCTCCGGGCTTTGACTTGAGTCACTTGCTCCCCGGCGCACTCACGATAGAAGCGCGACTGTCATGCACGGCTTTGCCAATCCTGCTCGTTTTCTGCGCATAGCGCGCTGGCTCATGCCGCTGTGCATGGGGCTGGGTCTTGTCGTCGCGGCGGTGGCGCTGGGGTGGGGCGTGTTCTTTGCCCCGGCCGAGCAGCTTCAGGGCGAGACGGTGCGTATCGTCTACCTGCATGTGCCGTCCGCATGGCTGGGCATGGCGGGCTGGATGGCTATAGCCGGGGTCAGCTTTGCCGAACTGGTCTGGCGTCATCCGCTTGCCGCTATCGCGGCGCGGGCCTGCGCCGTGCCAGGCGCCGTGTTCACCGCCGTATGCCTGCTTACCGGCTCGCTGTGGGGTCGTCCCGCCTGGGGGACATGGTGGGTCTGGGACGGGCGGCTTACTTCGATGCTGGTGCTGCTGTTTCTCTACTTCGGCTGGATGGCGCTCGCTCAGGCGAGCGAATCTGCCGATGGCAGCGAGAATCGCGCACCGGCGATCTTCGGCCTTGTCGGCGCGGTGAACGTGCCGATCATTCATTATTCGGTGATCTGGTGGAACAGCCAGCACCAGGCGCCGAGCATCACCGTGGGCAAATCGGCGATGTCGGGCGATTTTCTGTGGCCGCTGCTCGCCGCTATGTTGGGTTTCACGCTGATCTTTGCCGGCGTCGTGCTGGCCCGGATGCGCGCGATCCTGGCAAACCAGCAGGCTGAGGCGCGCCTGCGCCGCAAGGCCTTCAGCGAAGTGGAATTCTGATCGTGCGCGAAGCGATGGACCCCTGGACCTTCGTGGTCGCCTCCTATGCCATAGGCGTCGGCGCTACGCTGGGCATGGTCGCTTGGTCGCTGCTGACGATGCGTGCTGCGGAAAAGCGCCGCGACGAATCGAGAAAGCGCTGACCATGGACGGTTCGATTAGAGCCCCGATCAAAGCCAAGCACCAGCGCCTCGTGTTGCTCGTCGTCGCGCTGGTGGTGCTGATCGGCGCGGCGCTGCTGGCGGCCTGGGCGCTGCGTAATCAGGCCAGCTATTTCTACGTGCCCAGCGATATCGTCGCCAAGCCGCCCGAGCCGGACCGGGCCGTGCGTCTGGGCGGCATGGTCGAGAAGGGCTCGCTCAAGACTGCGGCGGACGGCGTGACGGTCAATTTCATCGTCCAGGACGGCAAGGCGCGCGTGCCGGTAACGTTCAGGGGCATTGTCCCGTCGCTGTTCGTCGAGGGCTCGGGCGTGGTTGCCGAAGGGCGTCTGGGCGCAAACGGCACCTTCGTCGCCGACAACCTGCTAGCCAAGCACGATGAGAACTATGTCCCGCGCGAAATGCAGAACATGACCAAGGATCAGGCGAAACAAGTGGTGGCCGAAACACAATGATGGCCGAAATCGGACTCGCCGCCCTGTGGCTGGCGGCGGCATTGGCCGGCCTGCAACTTGTCGCGGGGAGCCTTGGGCTGACGACGCGCGGTGCGACGCTGGGCGAGGCTGTGCGGCCCGTCGCCGTGGTGCAGGGCCTGTTGGCGCTGCTGGCCTTCGCATGCCTGATCTACGTCTTTTCCGTCACCGACCTTTCGGTGAAGCTGGTTGCGCTCAATTCGCATTCGATGAAACCGCTGGTCTACAAGATCGCGGGCGCCTGGGGTAACCACGAGGGTTCGATGCTCCTGTGGGTGACGGTCATGGGCATGGCGGGCGGCTTCGTGGCGCTGGTCGAGCGGCGCCTGCCCGAACGCACCATGCTGGCGACGCTGGCGGGTCAGGCTTTCGTCAGCCTCGGCTTCTATGCATTTCTACTGTTCGCCTCGAACCCGTTCGAGCGCCTTTCGCCGGTTCCGGTCGAGGGGAACGGCCTTAACCCGCTACTGCAGGACCTTGGCCTCGCGTTTCACCCGCCCACGCTTTACCTCGGCTATGTCGGGCTTTCGATCGCCTTCAGCTTTGCCATCGGCGCGCTGATCACGCGCGAAGTCGGCCCGGCGTTTGCGCGCGCCATGCGGCCCTGGGTGCTGGGGGCGTGGATATTCCTGACCGTCGGCATCGCGGCAGGCTCCTACTGGGCGTACTACGAACTGGGCTGGGGTGGCTGGTGGTTCTGGGACCCGGTCGAGAACGCCTCGCTCATGCCGTGGCTGGCGGCGACCGCGCTGCTGCATTCGTGCAGCGTGCTGGCATCGCGCAATGCCTTGCGGGCCTGGACGGTTATGCTGGGCGTCGTTGCCTTCTCGATGTCGATGATCGGCACCTTTCTGGTGCGTTCGGGTATCCTGACGAGCGTCCACGCCTTTGCAGTCGACCCGCAGCGCGGCACCTTCATCCTGGCCCTGCTGGCGATCTACATCGGCGGCGCGCTGATCCTGTTCGGCCTGCGCGCATCGAGCGTGACCGAGGGGGAGCGCTTTGCCCTCGTCAGCCGCGAGGGCGCGCTGGTGTTCAACAACGTCATGCTCTCGGCGATCCTGGGGATCGTGCTGTTCGGTACGCTTTACCCGCTGGTAGCAGAAACGTTCGGCGCCAAGGTCTCGGTGGGGCCGCCGTACTTCAACCCGATGGGCGCATTGTTTGCGGTGCCGATGCTGGTGGTGCTGGCGGTCGGCCCGCTGCTGCGCTGGCGGCGTGACAGGTTTGCGCGCGTGAGCAAGAATCTCGTGATTCCCGCCATGCTGGTGGCGGCGGCGACGATCGGCCTGCTGGTCATCGGCGGCGTGGCGCTGCTGCCCTTCCTTGGCCTTGCGCTGGCGCTGGGCCTTGCGTGGGCCAGCTTGCTGCCGCTCAAGGGGCGCAACCTGCGCCGCACGCCGCTGCCGATCTGGGGCATGGTCACCGCGCATTTCGGCATTGCCGTCGCGCTGTTCGGAATGAGCAGCGAGAGCGCCTTTTCGGTCGAGAAGCTGGTCGCCGTGAAGATCGGCGAGGTTACGCGAGTCGGCCCCTGGGGCGTGAAGCTCGACACTGTCGAGCCTGTCGCCGGGCCGAACTGGACCGCGCTCGAGGCGCGCCTGCTGGTGCGTTACGGCGCGGACGGCAAGGTCACCCGGATGCTGCCGCAGTCGCGCAGTTTCTGGGCGCCGCCGCAGCAGACCAGCGAATCGGCGCTCCTGACTCGCTGGAATGGCCAGCTCTATGCCGTGCTCGGCGGCGAAGCACCGGAGGCCGGCAACAAGGATGAGGCCAAAAGCGATGCCGGCAGTGATCAGGGCCGCTGGCAGCTACGGCTGTGGTGGAAGCCGTTCGTGCCGCTGATCTGGCTGGGCGGACTGCTTATCGCTCTGGGCGGTGCGCTGGCGCTGGCGGGGCATGTCCTTGCCGACCTGCGCCGCATCAACCTGCGCAGCAAGATCGCCTACCGCCGCGAAAGGCAGGGCCGATGAGCGATACTCCTCCCCACCGGGCCCCGCGCTGGGCGATCTGGTTGCCGCTGGTGCTGTTCCTCGGTTTCTTCGCGCTGGTCATGATCGGGCTCTACCGGCCTGCCGATCGCAATGTCGCCAGCGCGCTGGTGGGCAAGGAGATGCCCCGCTTCGACCTGCCGCCCGCGCTGCCGGGCCGGCCCGGTCTGGACAGCAAGGTACTTGCCAATGGCAAGCCGCACCTCGTCAACGTCTTCGCCAGCTGGTGCGTGCCGTGCCGCGTCGAGGCGCCGCAGCTGGGCGAGTTGGCAAAGGCCGGCGTCCCGATCGAGGGTATCTCGGTGCGCGATACGACCGAGAACCTGCAAGGCTTCCTCGAAGAAAACGGCGACCCGTTCCAGCGCATCGGCGCGGACGACGACGGCAAGGTACAGCTTGCGCTAGGCTCCTCGGGCGTGCCGGAAACCTATGTCGTCGATGGCAAAGGCAAGATCGTCTACCAGCATATCGGCGAGATCCGGCCCGAGCATCTGGGCCTGTTGCTGGGCAAGCTACAGGAAGCGCAGCAGTGAAGCGCCCGTTTCTATCCCTCGCGGGTCTGGCCCCTGCAATTTTGTGCCTTGCCCTGACGGCGCCCGCCATAGCGCAGGAAGAACAGTCCACCGCGCCTTACGCCTATCGCCAGCTTGACGATCCGGCCAAGGAAACCAAGGCGCAGGACCTCATGGAAAGCCTGCGCTGCCTGCAGTGCCAGGGCCAGTCGATAGCCGATTCGGATGCGCCGATCGCCGGTTCCATGCGCAGCCTCGTGCGGGAACGGATCGCGGCCGGCGAAGAACCCGAGGCGATTCGCGCCTGGCTGATCGAGCGCTACGGTGATTATGTCAGCTATGCCCCGCAACTGACCGGCCTGACCTGGCCGTTGTTCGCGGTGCCGGCATTTCTCATGCTGATAGCGTTCCTGCTGCTGCGCCGCCGCTTTACCGGCAAGACGGAGGACGCGAAGTGACCTGGGTGTTCGTCATCGGCCTCGCGGTTGTCGTCGCCGTGCTGCTGCTGTTCGTTCTCAAAGTGCCTCGCGGCGGGCGTGAGGCGGTCGGTTCGGCGGTTTTGCTGGGAATCGCCGGCTACGTCACGCAAGGCTCGCCCGGAGAGGCGGGCGCGCCCAAGGTTGCCAGTGAGCAGGTCTCGGGCAATGCGGCCGCGCTCGTCGAGGCGCGCTCCAAAGTCACCAACAGCGGCATTCCCACCCTCAATCGCTGGGTGGTCACCGCCGATGCGTTCGCGCGCAACGGCCGCTATGCCGATGCCGCTGAAGTGCTGCGTGTCGCGGTGGAGGAAGACCCCAAGAGTTCCGAGGCATGGCTGGCCATGGCCAACGCTATCGTTGCCCATGCCGACAACTCGCTGACCCCGGCGGCGCTCTACGCCTATCGCCGTGCCGCCACGGCGGATCCCGATGCGCCGGGGCCGCCGTTCTTTCTTGGCCTTGCCTTCGCGCAGGAAGGCCGGCTTGCCGAGGCACGCACGCTTTGGGCCGGAGTGCTGGAACGGGCGCCCGCCGACGCTCAGTGGAGCGCGCCGCTTGCACAGCAGCTTCAACGGCTGGATGCGGTGATCGCTGCGCAGAAGGGGGAGGCGGCGCCGTCTGCGCTCTCACAGTCTGCGCCTCCGCTCCGGTCCCCTGCCGCGCCCGAATCGTCAGCTTCTCCGGGCGCCGTTCAGGGACAGTAGCCGCTTGCCTGAACGGTACATGTCCACGCCGGGGACACCTTGTAAGTATCGTTGCTTGGCCCCATCCATGCTGCTAACGGCCACATCCTTGCCGCAGCGGTGAATGCGTCGCTGCGAGTCCATGACAGGACGCTGGAATGAGTGATGGAAGTGCGGACACGTCCAATGTCCCGGCGGCGATAGCTCCGGCGGCGTTCGAGTCTCCGATATCGGGTCATGGTTCCGGCCACGGATCCGGCAATATCACGAAGCTGGCGCTGGGCGCGGTGGGTGTCGTCTTCGGCGACATCGGCACCAGCCCGATCTACGCTTTTCGTGAGACTTTCGTCGGCCCGCACCCGCTGGCGATCGACGAACTACATATTCTGGGCGTCGTCAGCCTCATCTTCTGGTCGATGACGCTGGTCGTCTCGGTCCAGTACGTCAGTGTGCTGATGCGCGCCGATAACAAGGGGCAGGGCGGCAGCCTCGCGCTTGTCGCGCTGATCTCGGGCTCTATAAAGAAGTCCAGCTATGGCTACCTCGTGGTCCTGCTGGGCGTCTTTGCGACATCGCTGTTCTACGGCGACTCGATGATTACCCCGGCAGTCTCGGTGCTCTCGGCGGTCGAGGGCCTTACCGTCGTCCAGTCCGACCTGGCGCCGTTCGTCCTACCGATCGCGCTGGTGCTGCTGGTGGGGCTATTCGTCATCCAGAAGAGCGGCACGGCCAAGGTCGGCGCGCTGTTCGCGCCGGTGATGGTGGTCTATTTCATCGTTCTCGCGGTGCTGGGCTTCTACCATCTGGTGCAGATGCCCGAAGTGCTGAAAGCGCTGAACCCGTGGTTCGCGATCCAGTTCTTCCTGACCGACAAGGTGCTGGGCTTTCTCGCCTTGGGCTCGGTCGTGCTGGCGGTTACAGGGGCCGAAGCGCTTTATTCGGACATGGGCCACTTCGGACGCGGGCCCATGCGCCTGTCGTGGTTCGGCTTCGTGATGCCGTGCCTGCTCATCAACTACTTCGGCCAGGCGGCGATGATCTTGCGGCTCGACGACGCGCAGGCGGCCGTCGCAATGGAAAACCCGTTCTTCAATCTTGCGCCCGAATCGCTACGCCTGCCGCTGGTGATCCTGGCAAGCTGCGCCGCCTTCATTGCCAGCCAGGCGGTGATCTCCGGTGCGTTCTCGATCACTCATCAGGCGATGCAACTGGGCTTTATCCCGCGCCTTTCCACCCGCCACACCAGCGAGCACGAAGTGGGGCAGATCTACATCCCCTTCGTCAACTGGGCGCTGATGACCGGTGTGATCGTGCTGGTGCTGGTGTTCCAGAACTCGTCGAACCTCGCCTCGGCCTATGGCATCGCGGTGACCGGCGCGATGCTGATCGACACCTGCCTGATGGCAGTGCTGCTGATCGTGCTGTGGAAATGGAAGCTGTGGCTGGCGATCCCGGTGATCGTGACCTTCTTCGTAGTCGACGGCGCCTACTTCGCCGCCAACGCCACCAAGGTGCCGGACGGCGGCTGGTTCCCGCTGATGATCGGCGGCATCGCCTTCACCCTGCTGACGACCTGGAATAAGGGCCGCCGCCTCATGCGCGACCGGATGACCGAGGCGGCGCTGCCCCTCAACGTCTTCGCCAAGAGCGCCCACGGCAGCGCCACCCGCGTGCCCGGCACGGCGATCTTCATGGCATCCAGCAACATGGGTGTGCCTTCGGCGCTGCTGCACAACATCAAGCACAACAAGGTGCTGCATGAACGCGTGGTGGTGCTGACGGTGGAGGTTCAGGACGTGCCTTACGTAGAGCCGCCGGAGCGCTTCACGGTGGTCGAACTGGGGCAGGGCTTCTACCGCATGACGCTGCGCTACGGTTTCATGGAAGAGACCGACATCCCCGCCGCGCTGGCCCACGCACCGATGTGCGGCGGTCCGTTCGAGATGATGAAGACGAGCTTCTTCCTCTCACGCCAGACGCTGGTGCCGTCGGAGAAGCCGGGCATGATGATCTGGCGCGAAAAGCTGTTCGCGTGGATGATGCGCAATGCAGCCAGCGCGATGGAGTTCTTCCGCCTGCCAACAAACCGCGTGGTGGAACTGGGCAGCCAACTCGAAATCTGAACGGTGCGGTGCGCGGTGCGCTTCGCCCCGCGCGCCGAACGCCTCACCTCTTGACCGCGCCTGCCCGGCGCGGCACCCATGGCGCATGATCAAACTGACCGGGATTGCCGCGAGCGTGGCACTGACCTCGCTCGCATTCGCCATCGCCGCCCCCCTCGCCGCCGCGCAGGGGCAGGCGCCCACCGACACCATGATGAACGAACAGGTGAAGTCGTACGACTGGGTGCGCCCCCAGGCCGATTACGTGCGCCGGGTGGTGATGGTGCCGATGCGTGACGGGACCAAGCTCTATACCGTCATCGTCTTCCGCAAGGGCACCAGTGACGGGCCGATCCTGCTCAGCCGCACGCCCTACAACGCGGACAAGTCCACCAGTCGCAACCGCAGCCAGAAGATCGAGGAAATCCTTCCCGTCGCCGACGCCGAATTCGTCAATGACGGCTATATCCGTGTCTATCAGGACGTGCGCGGTCTGGACGGTTCGGAAGGCGACTATGTGATGAACCGGCCCCTGCGCGGGCCGCTGAACAAGACCAAAGTCGATCACGCCACCGACGCCTACGACACCATCGACTGGCTGGTGAAGAACGTGAAGGAGAGCAACGGCAAGGTCGGCATCACCGGCTCGTCCTACCTTGGATTTACCTCGCTGATGGCGCTGATCGACCCGCATCCCGCGCTGAAGGCCGCCGTCCCGCAGAGCCCGATGGTGGATGGCTGGATGGGCGACGACTGGTTCCACAACGGCGCCTTTCGCACTTTCGGTTTCGATTACGATCTGGGCCAGACGGTCAAGAAGGGCGGCGGTTCGGTGCCGCGCGGGACCGGCGACGATTACACCGCCTATCTTCAGGCAGGCTCGGCGATGGACTATGCCAAGGCTTACGGCCTCACCGACCTGCCGGTTGCGCGCAAGATCCTCGAACATCCCAGCTATGATGCGTGGTGGCAGGGGCAGGCGGTCGACAAGCTGCTGGGCGCGCGCAAGCTGACAGTGCCGACCATGCTCGTCGTCGGGCAGTGGGACCAGGAGGACAGCTACGGTGCCCCGGCGGTTTATCAGGCGCTGAAGGCGAACGGCACGCCCAGCGACATGGTCAGCCTGGTGATCGGCCCCTGGCGCCATTCGCAGGTCAACTACGAGGCGCGCGAACTCGGCGCGCTCAAGTGGGAAGGCGATACCGGGTTGCAGTTCCGCACGCGCTACATGAAGCCGTTCTTCGACTGCCACCTGAAGACCAACGCGCCTGCCTGCGAAACGCCGCCGGTGCTGACTTACGCCACCGGCGAAAACCGCTGGGAAGTGTCGCCGCAGTGGCCGGCGGGCGATTACACCCCGTTGTACCTCGGCGCCAATTCGGGGCTGTCATGGACCAAATCGCAGGCCGGTAGCGACAGTTACGTCTCCGATCCCGCCAAGCCGGTGCCGATGCTGCCGCGTCCGATCACCATGTCGGGAGACGAGTGGAAGACCTGGCTGGTCCACGACCAGCGGTTCGTCGATGGGCGGACCGACGTGCTCAGTTATTCCACGGGCGTGCTGGACAAGCCGCTGCACATCAAGGGCGCGCCCAAAGTCGATCTGCGCGCGGCGACGAGCGGACGCGACAGCGACTTCGTGGTCAAGCTGATCGACGTCTATCCGCAGGAGAACACGGCCGATCCGTCGATGGCGGGCTATCAGCTGGGCATCGGCATCGAGATTTTCCGCGGCCGCTACGTCGACGGGTTCGCAGCCCCCAAGGCGCTGGAGCCGGGCAAGACCTATAGTTTCAAGTGGTCGCTGCCCAATGTCGATCACGTGTTCCTGCCCGGGCACCGGATCATGGTGCAGGTGCAGTCCAGCCTGTTCCCGCTGTACGATCGCAATCCGCAAAGCTGGGTGCCCTCGATCATGGAAGCCAAGCCTTCGGATTACGTGAAAGCGACCGAGACCATCCATTGGGGCGGCGATGCGGCGAGCGCCGTCTGGCTGCCGGTGGCGAAGGACTGACGAGGCTGTTCGGCGAGCCTCAAGGGTCAGGTCTCGCCGAACAGGGCCCGCTGCGATGCTTCGATTTCCTCGAAGTAGCGGCGGCGTGCGTGGCGTTCAGTCACTACGCCCACCACGTTGCCTACCCCGTCGACCACCGCCAGTTCGTCCGCCGCGGCAAGGTCGAAGGCTTTCAGCATGGCGCGGATGTCGGTGGCGGGGGACAGCGTGTTGTCCGCCAGCGTCGCCAGTGTGCCGACCTGCGTTTCCGGCGCAGTTTCCGGGTTGTATGCCGATGCGGTCGTTACGATGCCGACGTAGTGCGCGTCCCCGTCCAGTAGAACGGCCTTGCTGGTGGAGCCCAGCGCCACGCGCGCACGAAAGTCTGCGATGGAAAGGTCGGCGGGCACGCTGACCCAGTCAGTGCGCATGATACGCCCAGCCGTGAGGCTGAGCATCCAGCCGATATCGCGCGGGCTGCGCACGATCGAGCCGCGCACGTGCAGGCGCCAGGTGGAGAAGGAATAACCGAAGGTTTCGCGCGTCAGGGCGCTGGATACCAGTGATGCGGTCAGCACCACGCCCATCAGGGCGAAATCGTGCGTGGTCTCCAACATCAGGATCGCCAGCGTCATCGGCCCGCCCACGACGGATACCGCCAGCGCCGCCATGCCGACCAGCGCGGCGTCGTTGACGTCCAGATTGATGTTCAGCGGCAGCATTGCGATCAGCGCCGCGAAGATCAGCCCGACCAGCGATCCCAGGAACAGCGAGGCGAAGAACAGTCCGCCGCGAAATCCGAAGCTGAGCGAGATCACCGAAGCCGCGATCTTCAGCACCAGCACCACCAGCAGGAACTGCAGTGCCGGCTGCATCGCCAGATTGAGGTGCATCGCGCCGTGGCCGGCGGAAAGCGTCTGCGGGGTAACCATCGCCAGCGGCATCAGCAGCAGCCCGCCGATCACCGGCTTCCAGCGGGAAATCCGGCCCACTTTCTGGACCTGCATTTCCGCGAAGGTCACCAGCCGCATCAGAGCGATCCCGACCAGCGCGCAGGCAAGGCCCAGGACGACGTAGACGAAATAGTCGCCGGTGGTCAGCACGCGGTCTGCGCTGGAGGCGATGAGGTAAGGCTCAACGCCCAGGGCGCGGGTAATGAAAGCGGCGCCCAGCGCGGCTGCGACCACCGGGGCGACGGCAGCGGGGGTGTAGCTGCCGATGACGATCTCGAAGGCGTAGAAGGCGCCTGCCAGCGGCGCCCCGAAAGCCGCGCCGACCGCAGCGCCGGCGCCGGCGCCCACGAGGGTGCGCATGTCGGTGCGGCGCAGCTTGAACCACTGCCCCAGCACGGAGGCAACGCCGCCGCCCATCTGCGCATAAGCCGCTTCAAGCCCGACCGATGCACCGACGCCATTCGAGATCAGCGTCTGGGCGGAAATGACAAGGTTGTCGACAAAGGGTATCTGCCCGCTGTGCAGGGCGTTGGCCTCCACGACGTCGATCGGCGCGCGGCGGCGACGGCGCAGAATGTAGCTCATCGCCACCAGGGCAAGGCCGCCTAGCGGCAGGGCCAGCAGGCGCCAGGGATGCTTGATCTCGCCCAGTGCGCTGAGGCGGTTCACGGTCACGCCGTAGAACACTTCCTGCATGCTGTGGGCCAGCCACGCCTGCAGGTTGGTCATCCACCCCGCCGCCAGTCCTGCAAGCAGGGCGAGTACGATGAAAGCCATTTCGCTTTCGCGCAGGCGCCGCCGCTGGCGGACTATCAAGGCTTTCAAAGCATTTGTGCCCGCGCGTCGCATCGGGCCGATTGGGCCCAGCCGTGAGGTGCTGTCAAGCACCTCACGGCTGGGCGACGCAGAAGGCTTTACTTTGGCGGCATCCTGATCGCGCCGTCGAGGCGAATGCACTGGCCGTTGAAATAGATGTTGCGCACCAGCTCCAGCACGAAGGAGCCGAACTCCTCCGGGTGGCCGAGACGCCGGGGGAAGGGCACGGCCTTGCCGAGGTTCTCGTATACCTCCGGCGCGT
Source organism: Novosphingobium sp. P6W (assembly GCF_000876675.2). GTDB lineage: Bacteria > Pseudomonadota > Alphaproteobacteria > Sphingomonadales > Sphingomonadaceae > Novosphingobium. The sequence continues at coordinate 2,499,964 of NZ_CP030352.1, read as the reverse complement.
GTTCCTTCACGCGCAGCATAGGCGGGGTGGCGAAGGTGCCCGGCATGATCGCGTTGACGCGGATGCCCAGGTCCATCAGGTCGCGCGCCATCGGCAGGACCATGGCGTTCACCGCTCCCTTGCCGCCGCCATAGGCGACCTGTCCGACCTGACCGTCCTGCGCGGCGGCGGAGGACGTCAGGATGATCGTTCCGCGCTCGCCGTCCTCGTTCAGCGGGTCGGCGTTCGCCATGCCCAGCGCCGCGATCGAGGCGACGCGGTAGGAGGCGGTGAAGATGCCTTCCGCCGACCTGGCAATCTGCTCGGTGGGGGTGCGTTTGTAGGCGCCGGTTTTCTTGTCGAACGAGACGGTCTTGCCGCCGCCCGCGACGAGGGCGCAATGGACGACGATGCGTTCCTGCCCGTGGGCGGCGCGGGCCTTGGCGAAGCCCGCTTCGACGCTGTCCTCGTCCATGATGTTGACGTTGCAGAACACGCCGCCGATCTGCGCGGCGAAGGCCTCGCCCGCTTCCTCGCTGATATCGAAGATAGCGACCTTGATCCCGGCATCGGCCAGCGCCTGCGCGCTGGCGCGGCCAAGCCCCGAAGCGCCGCCGGTGACGATGGCGGCCAGGCTGTCGTCGATCTTCATTGCTGATGCTTTCCCTGAACCACTCGAATCATATGCCAGTGTGGCTAGCGCAGTCGCCCGGCGGATGTCGAAACCGGGATGCCAGCCTGCTGCAAGCATCGCTCGGGCGGGGGGATCAGCCCTGCGATGCGATGAATGTCACCGTTACGCGCAGGCCCGGCGCAGCATCGTGCAGTTCCAGCCGGGCGCCCAGCCGTTCGACCACCGCCTTGACGATCGCCAGGCCCAGCCCGCTACCCGCCGGGCCCTGTTCGCCCTGCAGGCGGGCGAAACGGTCCAATGCATGATCGCGCGAGGCGGCCGGGATACCGGGGCCGGTGTCGCTGACGGACAGCCAGGCATGGTCCTCCCGCATCTCAAGGCCGATCGTCGCCTCGCCGCCGCGCCGGTTGTAGCGGATGGCGTTGTCGACGAGGTTGGAGAGCATTTCGAACACCAGCGTGCGGTGCCCGTCGATGCAGAAAGGTCCGTCGCCTTCACAATCCAGGCGCAGTTCCACGTCCGCATCGATGGCCTGCCGGATGCGGCGGGAGATGACCGCCTGGCTTACTTCGCGCAGGTCGATGCGTTCGAACGGGGGCTGCTTGCCCGCCTCGTCTGCGCGGGCGAGGGCGAGGAGCTGGGTCAGCAAGCGTTCCAGCCGGTCGGTAGCCTCCTCGATCTCGCGTAGCGCTTCGTGCGAGCCGCGCCGGGCCAGCGCAACCTGTACCTTGAGCACCGAAAGCGGCGTGCGCATCTGGTGCGAGGCATCGGCGGTGAAGCGCCGCATCCCCGTCGTGGCATAGTCCAGCCGTGCCAGCAGGCGGTCGAACGAGCGCGACAGCGGCTGCAGTTCGGCGGGCAGGGGCCCGGTCTGGAGCGGCGACAGGTCGGGCGCGGCGCGGGTGTCGCGCGCCTCGATCACGGTGCGCAGTTCGGCCAGTGGGCGCAGGCTCCATTGCAGCGCCGGGCGGATCAGCAGCAGGACTATGCCCATCAGTACGAATTCGCCGATCAGCAGTGCGGTCATCAGCCCCCGTTCCAGCGCGCGGCGGTTTTCGAGGGTTTCAGCTACCTGCACGACGACCGGGCCGGCGATTCGCGGCAGATCGCGCCGGATTTCGGCGATGCGGATCGGCTGGCCGCGATATTCCGCAAAGCGGAAGCGGGGCTGGTCCGAAGGCAGGCCCCGGATAGTGGGCGCGGGCAGGTCGGCATAACCGGTCACCACGCGCCCGCCGACGGCGATGCGATAATAGACGTTATCGCGCTCGCTGTTCTCCAGCATCCCGAAGGCGGCGGGCGGCAGGTCCAGCGTGACTTCGCCGTTTTCCACCTGCACCGTTTCGGCAATCGCACCCAGCGCGCCTCCCAGCACGCGGTCGCTGGTACGGCGCACGACGTCGGCGATCAGGACCCAGCCGATCAGGCCCAGGGCTAGCGCCGGGATCACCAGCGGTCCCATCATCGCCGCCAGCAGCCGGTGGCGCAGTGAGACCGCGCGCCGTTGTTTCGCGGTTTCGTTCATCATCTAGCTGCGGTCGAGCATGTATCCGACCCCGCGCACGGTGCGGATCGCCGGGCCGTCCGGCGCCAGCTTGCTGCGCAGGCGCGTCACGTTCACTTCCAGCGCATTGGAGCCGACCGGGTCGTCGAAGCCGAACACTTCGGCCTGCAGCGTCTCGCGCGATACGATCTGGCCCGCGCGCGCCGATAACGCCTCCAGTACCGACCATTCGCGGCGGCGCAGTTCGATGAGGCGTCCATCCACTTCCACCCGGCCGGTGGAGCGGTTGATGGTCATCGTGCCGATCCGCACTTCCGGCGCGGCATCGCCGCCGCGCCTGCGGCCCAGCGCACGTACGCGGGCCTCCAGTTCCTCCACCTCAAAGGGTTTGCGCAAGTAATCGTCGGCGCCAAGGTCCAGCCCGCGCACGCGGTCGTCGATCCCGTCGCGCGCAGTCAGCATCAGGACCTGCGCCTGATCGCCGCGCGCGCGGATGCGGGCAAGCACCTCGAAGCCGTCGATGTCGGGCAGGCCCACGTCGAGGATGACCAGTGAGTACGGCTCGCTTGCCAGCACCGACAGCGCATCTTCCCCGTCAGAGACGTGATCGACCGCATGACCGGCGGTCCGCAGCAGCGCCACGATCCCGCGCGCAAGGGCAGCGTCGTCCTCAACGATCAGGATTCTCACGCGGGGAATCCGTGAAAGGTGAATGACAGGTTGTAATCGTAGAACATCCTCACTGCTTATCCGACATTCGAGGCGGAAAGCGAGAGGAACCGGCATTGCGCATTCTTACACCCCTTCTGGCAATAGCGGCGCTTCTGGCGGTGCCTGCGGCTGCGCAGAAGCCGGCTGGCGCGAACTCCGCGCCCAGGCCCGGCACTGCCGTCCAGCGTCCGGCGGGGTATCCGCGCTCCTATGACACCACCATCGCCGATGCCCGCACCGAAGGGCGCGTGCGTATCTACGCCAATGCCGACCGCGCCGAACTGGTGCCGGTAGTCGAGGCGTTCAAGCGCGCCTACCCGGGCATCAAGGTGTTCTACGCCGACCTCGGCTCCACCGAGATGTACCGCCGTTTTGTAAACGAGACGCGCCGCCGTCAGTATTCGGCGGACATCGTCTGGTCCTCGGCGATGGACCAGCAGGTCAAGCTCATCAACGATGGCTACGCGCAGCAATACGCCAGCCCCGAAAAGCCCGCGCTGCCTGAGACGGCGGTCTGGAAGAACATGGGTTACGGCGTCACTGCCGAGCCGATCGGCATCGTCTACAACCGCAAGCTGGTGCCGCCCGCACAAGTGCCGCGCAGCCATCAGGATCTCGAAAACCTGCTACGCACGCGCCGCGGCGATTTTGTCGGCAAGGTGGCGACATTCGATCCTGCTCGCTCGAACACCGGCTACCTCTATCTTTCGCAGGACTTCCAGACCACGCGCGATACCCGCAGCCTGATGGAGGCCATCGCCGACACCCGGCCGGTCCTGGCCACCAATACCGGGCCGATGCTGGCCGGCGTGGCATCTGGCAAGCTGGCGATCGCCTACAACGTGATCGGTTCCTACGCGCTTGAGCAGGCGCGCTGGCACCCCGATCTCGGCGTGGTCTTCCCGCGCGATTATACGCTGGTGACCTCGCGCATCGCTTTCATCTCGCGCGAGGCGCGCCATCCGGCGGCCGCGCGGCTGTTCCTCGACTTTCTGCTTTCCCGCGCCGGGCAGGGCCAACTCGCCCGGCACAGTCTCTGGCCGGTGCGCAGCGATATTCAAGCGCGCCGCCTCCCTGCCGGACAGGCGCGCACGGTGCGGGTCGGCCCGCAGCTTCTCGTCAACCTCGATCACCTCACCCGCGAGCGCTTCCTGCGCGAATGGAATACGATCCTTGCCTCCGGAAAAAACAAGCCATGACAGGATATCTGAAGGCCGGCGCGGCATTTGCCGCGCTGATCGCCGCAACCCCTGCACTTGCGCAGGCCCCCAGCCGTGACGACCTGGCCGACCTCGTGCGCGCGCAGGCCGCCGAGATCGCCTCGCTGCGCCAGCGCGTGGACCGGCTCGAGGCAGAGCGCACGGTAGCCGCAGCGGCAACCTCGCAGCAGCCTGCGCCGGTACTGGCTGCCGCCGAGCCTGAAGTGGCCGCGCCGCCGACCATGATCGTGACGAAGCCCTATGCCGCGCAGCTTCTTCCCCCCGGCCCGGCCGAGCGAGACGTCGATCGCATCCGCGCCGCCGCCGTCGCCGCGGCCGGCGGAAGCACCGAGTGGGGGCAGGGCCTGCCGGTGTTCCATTCCGCAGACGGCATGTTCACCTTCAAGCCGCGCGGCCGCATCATCACCGATGTTAGCACGTCGATGGGTTCGAAGTCGGACGGGCGCAACATCACCACCACCGGCATGCGCGCTTTGCGCATGGGCCTGGAAGGCACCGTGGGCACGCACTTCTTCTACCAGTTCGAGAGCGATTTTTCGGAGAACGAGGTCGACGTCGTCACCGCCTTCATGGGCTGGCGCAACCGCATCTCGCCCAGCCTCGATTACGACGTGCGCATCGGCCACCTGTTCAACGATCGCAGCTTCGAAGGCTCGACCGGCTCGGATTCGACACCGTTCCTCGAACGCACCGTGGTCGCCACCGCGATCATCCCGCAGCGCGCCTTCTACGGGCTGGGCATCATGCCGCGCCTGTTCTGGAAGACCGGCCACGCCTCTCTGACCCTGACCGGCGACCGGATCGACGGCGACCAGTCATCGTCCGACAATCGCACCGTACTGGGCCGCGCGCACTGGAACCCGATCAAGTCCGACCGTCAGGTCCTGCACGTCGGTATCTGGGGCTTCGACGAAATGCTGCACCCCGGCAAGAACACCCTGACGCGCAACACGGTTATCGGCGGCCGCTTCAACGGCGCGCTGCGCCTGTCGACCGGCAACCTCATCGGCGGCACCGGCACAACCGGCTACGGCGTGGAACTGGGCGGCTATTCCGGCCCGGTCTGGGTCATGGGCGAGGCGGGTGAGCGTCATGCGCGGCTCGATGGCGGCCGTCCCGATTTCGTGACCAAGGCCTGGAGCGTAAGCGGCGGCTGGTTCATCACCGGCGATCTTCCGCCTTACAACCCGCGCCTCGGCAGCTTCGGCCAGCCCAAGGTCAAGCGGCCGATCTTCGAGGGTGGCCCCGGCGCCATCGAAATCACCGCACGCTACGAAAACCTCGCCTTCGACGACATCGTGACCCCGGCAGATGGATGGGCCGCGACGCTGGGCGTGAACTGGTATCTCAACAGTTTCACGCGCTTCCAGGTCAACGCGATCCACTGGAACACCAACAATACCGCCGGTGTCTACACCGGCAAGGACGACGGCGAGACGCTTTCCGCGCGTGTCGGCGTGACGTTCTGATCCCTCTTACAGATACGTAAAGGACAATCATGAGCCTTGCTCTGATCGGCTTCCTGATGGTGGCCACATTCATGACGCTTATCATGACCAAGCGGATGACCCCGCTGGTTGCGCTGATCGTCGTGCCTACGCTTTTCGCGCTGCTCGCCGGCTTCCACGCAGGCCTTGGCGACATGATGATCGACGGCCTGAAGAAGCTTGCGCCCACGGGCGTCATGCTGCTGTTCGCCATCCTGTTCTTCAGCACGATGACCGACACCGGCCTGTTCGACCCGCTGGTGGGCAAGCTGATCCGGCTGGTCCACGGCGATCCGATGCGTATCCTTATCGGCTCGGTCGTGCTGTGCGCGCTGGTCAGCCTCGACGGTGACGGTTCGACCACCTACATCATCACGATGGCGGCCATGCTGCCGCTCTACAAGCGGTTCGACATGAACCGGCTGCATCTGGTCTGCCTGCTGATGGTGACCAGCGGCGTGATGAACCTGACGCCGTGGGGCGGCCCCACCGCCCGCGCCGCCAGCGCCCTCAAGCTCGATCCGGCCACGCTGTTCGTGCCGCTGATCCCCGGCATGATCGCGGGCCTTGCGTTCCTGATCCTGCTGGCGATCCACTTCGGCCGCAAGGAACGCCGCCGTATCGGCAAGGTTGAACTGCCCGCCGTCCTCGACGCTGCCGACCTCGCGGTTTCACAGTGGCCCGAGGCGCGCCGCCCGAAGCTGATCTGGTTCAACGCCGTGCTGGTCATCGCGCTGCTGGTGCTGCTGGTCTGGGGCGTGCTGCCGCTGCCGATCCTGATGATGCTGGCCTTCGCGATCGCCATGATCGCCAACTACCCCGACACCCAGTCGCAGAAGGAGCGCATAGCCGCCCATGCCGGCAACGTGCTGGCGGTTGTCGGCCTGATCTTCGCGGCGGGCATCTTCACCGGCATCCTCTCGGGTACCGGCATGGTAGAGGCGATGAGCAAGGAAGTGGTCGGCGTGATCCCGCCGTTCCTCGGCCCCTACATGGCGCCGATCACCGCGCTGCTGAGCCTGCCCGGCACGTTCTTCATCTCCAACGACGCGTTCTACTTCGGCATGCTGCCGATCCTGGCAGAGGCGGGCGCCCATTACGGCGTCGAGCCGATGGCGATCGCGCGCGCCTCGCTGATGGGCCAGCCGGTCCACCTGCTCAGCCCGCTGGTGCCGTCCACCTACCTGCTGGTCAGCCTTGCCGGCGTCGACCTGGCAGACCACCAGCGCTTCACGCTGGTTCCGGCGGCGCTGTGCTGCCTGGTGATGACAGTGGTGGGCATGCTGGTGCTGGCCTTCCCGTTCGTGGGATGAAAATGGCGGCGTTCCCGGCCGGTACGATTGCTCGCTTCCTCGCCGCGCTCGCTTTGGGCGCGGCGGGCGGAGCGTTGTTCTGGTCAGTCGGCGCGCCGCTGCCCTGGGTGCTGGGCTCGATGTTCGCCTGCGCTGCGGGCAGCATCGCGCGGTTGCCGATCGAGGCGTCTGCCGCCACCCGCCGGCCGATGGCAGCGGTGATAGGCGTTGTATTGGGCAGCGCGTTCCATCCCGGCCTGTTCACCCAGGCGTCCGAGTGGATCGTGCCGATCGCGCTGCTGCCTGTGTTCCTGGGAATCGCCGCGTTCGCCTGTATCCTCTACTTCCGCCGCGTTGCCGGGTTCGATGCGCCGACCGCCTATTTCTCGGGCGTGCCGGGAGGCATCGCCGAAATGGTGGTGCTCGGCTCCGAACGCGGCGCGGACGAGCGCATGGTGGGCCTGATCCACGGCGCGCGCATCTTCCTCGTGGTGTTCATCCTGCCCTTCCTGATCCGCGCCTTCGAGGCAGAGGTCCACGCCCCGGTCATGGCCGCGCCGCAAGTTGTGGGCGCGGCTGGCTGGTCGCTGCTACCGTGGGCGCTGGGCTCCGCCGTGGTGGGCGCACTAGTGGGCCGTGTGCTGCGTTTCCCCGCGTGGCACCTGATGGGCCCGCTGTTCGTCAGCGCCGTGGTCCATCTTTCAGGTCTGAGCGATTTTCACATCCCGGCATGGGCCATCGCCGCCGCGCAGGTGGGGCTGGGCGCTACGATCGGGTGCCGTTTCGTCGGCCTCGACCTTGCCACGTTGATGCGCACGCTGTTGCTGGCGGCAGGCTCCACCGCGATCCTGCTGGCGGTGACGTTCTGCTGGGCCTTCGCCATCGGCTGGGCTACGGGGCTGAACCCCGCGCTCGTCGCGCTGGCCTATTCGCCGGGCGGGGTGGCGGAAATGAGCATGGTTGCGCTCAGCCTCTCGCTCGAGGCGGGCTTCGTGATCGTTCACCACCTCGTCCGCGTGATGCTGGTCATCGTGGCCGCGCCGCTGGCCTTTCGCATCATGGGAGCCCCCGCCGATGACCCTGCCTGATCCTTTGCACCAGACCATCGCCATCCTCTATCAGGCGATAGAGCCGCCGGTGATCGACGGCGCCCGCAAGGAAGCCAAGCCCGGCGGCTATTCCGACAGCGGCGCCGACATCGGAGTCGCGCTACGCTCCGCCGGCTGCACGCTAGCGACACCGGTTGCCGATCCCGATCCCACGCAGGTCTTTGATTGGGTATGGCCCGACACCGCAGAGGGCATCGCCGCCGCGCTGGCGGCCGGGGCCACGGTGCTCTGGGCCAATACCGTTGTCTTCGCCGGCCACCCCATTGAGGCCGCCAGCCGTCAGGCATGGATCGTCGGCCCCGACCCGCAGGCGATGCAGGCCATCGACAACAAGGCGGCGACCAATGCCAAACTTCTTGCAGCGGGCCTGCCGGTGGCGCGTTCGTGGCTGATCGATGGGGATGCGGTAGACCTCGACGCCGAGATCGCACCATTTGCAGACAGCCTCCCGCTGGTGGTCAAACCCCTGCGAGGGCGCGGCAGTCAGGGCGTGGGCGTGGCCCGCGATTTCGACCAGCTTGCGGCCCGGGTCGCCGCGCTGGCCGCCAGCCGCCGCTTCGGCTCCGCGATCATGCTTGAGCAGTTCCTGCCCGGTGAGGAAATCACCATCACCGTCATGCCCGCCGCCGCGCGGCCCGGCGAAACCGCGCCCTTCGCACTTCCTCCGGTGCGCCGCTTCGATCAGGTGGACGACGTTGCGCCCTACAACGGCGACGTTCCCGTCAGCCACAACAGTACGGTGATGACACCCGCCGAGTGCGCCGCGCCCGCCATCGCCGCTGTAACTGCAGCCTGCGAGGCTGCCGCCGCGCTGCTCGAAATCCGCGCTACGATGCGCATCGACTGCCGCGCCGATGCACAAGGCCGGTTCTTTCTTTTCGACGTCAACGCCAAGCCCAACCTGACGGGCGCCGGCCGACCGGGCCGCGAGGACGAGGATAGCCTCTCCACCCTTGCCGCTGCCGCCTTGGGCTGGCGCTACCCCGACTTTCTCGTCGCCGCGCTTCGCGCTGCATGGACCAACAAGGAAACCCCCGAATGACCGACCTGTGGCAGCACATCGTTGCCGATTTCTCCAACATCGGCTCCCCCGCCGCACTGGCCGCCTTCGGGCAGGTGGTGCTGATCGACATCATGCTGGCTGCGGATAACGCCATCGTCGTGGGCGCGCTTGCGGCGGGCCTTCCGGCGGCGATGCGGCGCAAGGTCATCCTGATCGGCGTGCTGGCTGCGCTTGTATTGCGCGTGATCTTCGCGCTGGTGGTCAGCCAGTTGCTCCAGCTCGTCGGCCTCGTCTTCGCGGGCGGGCTGCTGCTGGTCTGGGTCGCATGGAAGATGTGGCGCGAACTTCAGGACGCCAACGCAGGCGAGGGCGATACCGACGCCGTCACCAGATCGGCCCCCCGCAGCTTTGCCGCTGCCGCCTGGGCCGTGGCCGTGGCCGATGTCAGCATGAGCCTGGACAACGTGCTGGCCGTAGCCGGTGCCGCGCGCGATCATCCGGGCATCCTTGCCATCGGCCTGGTCCTGTCCGTCGCCCTCATGGGTCTCGCCGCCAACGTCCTGGCGCGCGTGATCGAGCGTTACCGCTGGCTTGCCTATGTCGGCCTGCTGGTGATCCTCTATGTTGCGGGCAAGATGATCTGGGAGGGCCTTGTAGACCCTTCGCGCGGACTGCTCGTGCTGTTCTGACGACCGATCCGGCCCGAGCCCTTTGCAAAGGGCTTCGGCCTGATAGGACATACCGTCCGATAGGCAGGCCCTTGCAGCCCCCTTATGGGGGCGCCTTCAGAAGGAGGCCTGTCTTGCGGATTTCGGTTTATGCGTGCCTGTGGTTGCTGCTCGCCCTTGGGGCCTGCTCGGACGACAGGCACGATGAACGCCTGCTCGCCGCCGGACCGGATCGAAGCGTCGAGGCGCTGATGAAGGTGGCCGATGTCGATGCCGGCGCACGCAAGTTTCGCACTTGCGCAGCCTGTCACACGATCACCCCCGGCGCGTCGGATCGGGGCGGCCCGAACCTCTACGGCGTGTTCGGCCAGACCCCCGGTCAAAATAGCCGCCGCTATGGGTACACGGCGGCGCTACGCGGCGCGGGCGGTATATGGGATGTGCGCAGACTGGATGCCTGGCTTGCCGATCCCCGGAAAGTGGTCCCGGGCACGACCATGCAGTTCGCAGGGGTGCCCGATCCTCTCGACCGGGCCGACCTGATCGTATATCTGCGTAGCCAATCGGACTAAGGCGGGGGTTGGGTACCCTGTGCATAACGTGTGGATTGCTGCAGGGACAAAGCCAGACCTTGCCAGACAATCAAAACACGCATTGATCGACGCGCCGCGACAATCACATTTTCATACTGATTGACGCGCAATCCTCATCCAGTCTGCCGCGCTACAGAATTCGGTGAAGTCCGGGGGCATCTGGTCGCTTCGATGAACGATCAGCACCAATAAAAGGCATGCGCGTTGAACGATCCGCAGGGTTGGCGGTTACACAGTCAGGCGATCTACGCCGCGGAGTGTAATGTATGTCATTCATCGAAGCAAAAGACGGCACAAGCTTGCATGTCAAGGATATGGGGCACGGAAAGCCTGTAGTCCTGATCCATGGCTGGCCCCTGACGGGTGACATGTTCGAATATCAGAGCCTCGCGCTCCTTGAGGCGGGATATCGCGTCATCACCTATGATCGGCGCGGCTTTGGTCAGTCTGGGCATGGTGCCACTGGTTATGACTATGATACCTTCGCAGACGACCTTGCTGCAGTGCTCGACAAGCTCGACCTGAGCGGAGTGACATTGGTAGGGTTTTCGATGGGCGGGGGCGAGATCGCGCGCTATCTGACCCGCTATGGTTCGGCTCGCATCGCAAAGGCAGCCTTGGTCAGCAGCGTGGTGCCATACCTGCTCAAGGGCGACGACAATCCCGATGGCGTCGACGAGAGTGTTTTCGACACGATGAAAGCCCAGGTCCGCGAAGACCGTTTCGCTTTCCTGCAGGACTTTGCCAAGCAGTTCTACGGCGTTGGCTTCATCTCCAGCCCGGTCAGCCAAGGTATTCTTGACTGGAGTTTTCTGCTTGGGTCAATGGCAAGCCCCAAGGCCACCGTCGATTGCATTGACGCATTCGGCAAGACGGATTTCCGCCCGGACCTTGCGTCCTTTAATATTCCCACCCTTATCATTCATGGCACAGCCGACAAGACCGTCCCCATCGAGCCTTCCGGTAAAGCCGCCGCAGCCGGGATCCCGGGCGCTCAGTTCATCGAATATGATGGGGAGCCGCATGGCCTGTTTGCTACAGCCCCAAGCAGGCTCAACGACGACCTCATCAGCTTCATCGCGTGATCGTCATGCCGGGTCTCGTCACGGGACCCGGTTACGTTCCTCCCGAGTGCAGCCCAAAGTCTTGACCCTAGCGTGGTTGCGGACCAGGTTGTAGAACATCTTGATGTAATCGAACCCGTCCTGCCGGACTTCATCGCGAGGTTTGTAGATACGGCGCCGGATGCGCTCACGCTTGAACTCATCGCTGGAATGGGGCTTCCCCATTGTCGTCTCCTGTCCTCAAAATCAGGATAGACGGCGTCCAGAAATCTAGGGGCCACTCAATAAACGTCGTTAGGAGTTGGCCCAAGGATCAGCTAGGCCAGCAAGCTATGACCGACAGCAAAACCAAAGTGTTTCGGAAAAAGTCGAAAGCGCATCGAGATCCGTCCCAGTGACGATCGAGGTTTCCGCGCTGCCTTTCCTGGTGCTGGCGATATGACATTCCTGACAGGCGGCGGTGAATGCAGCACGCTTATTGAAGCAAAGGATTGGGCAGCAACGCCGCTTGGTCCGATAAACGCATGGCCACAAAGCCTCAAGACCGCCACTGCCATCCTGCTTCGATCCCCCGTGCCGATCGTCATGCTGTGGGGCGAACAAGGCGTGATGCTCTACAACGATGCCTATTCCGCATTTGCCGGCATCCGGCATCCCGAACTGCTCGGAACCAATGTTCGTGACGGTTGGTCCGAGGTTGCAGATTTCAACGACAACGTCATGCGCGTTGGCTTAGCCGGCGGAACTCTGAACTACCGGGATCAAGAGCTGACGCTACATCGGCATGGCCAACCCGAGCAGGTCTGGATGAACCTCGACTACTCGCCCGTGCTTGGCGAAGACGGAGAGCCCGCCGGGGTCATCTGTATCCTTTCCGATACCACCGAACGCATTACGGCCGAACGTCGGACGGCTTTCCTGCTATCTCTTTCGGACGAGCTCCGCCCGCTCAGCACACCTGCCGATATCATGTCGCTTGCGGCGGTGCGCCTGGGAGAATGGCTCGGCGCAAGCCGGGTATTCTACGCTGAAATCGCCGGTAGCATGATGACGGTCGAACGCGACTATGCCCGCGGGGTCTCGTCGATCGTTGGCCGGCACTCCCTCGAGGCTTTTGGACCAGACCTTCTACGCGCCTATCGCTCTGGCCTGCCTGTCGTGGTTCGCGACGTGAGCAGTGACGAGAGGCTTGGCGCCGAAGCCAGCGCAGGCCTTCAATCCCGCGAGGTGGGTGCTTTCGTTGATGTCGTCCTGTTCGAGGAGGAGGACTGGGTCGGCTTGCTCGCGGTGCAAAGTGCAACGCCCAGAATATGGACGGCGGCGGAGGAAAGCCTTGTTCAGGAAGTGGGTGAGCGAATAAGGCCAGCAATCGAACGCGCTCACGCGGAAGTGAGATTGCGGACGTTGAACGAGACGCTTGAGCAGCAGGTCGTCGAACGAACCGCCAAGCTGCGTCGCTATCATGACATCGTCGAAGCAACCGTCGCGCCGATCTGCGCCTTCGACACCGAGTTCCGATTGATCGCCTACAACCAGGCGCACAACGATGAGTTCAGACGGGTCAATGGCTTCGACACCCGGATCGGCGATGTCTTTCCTGATCAGTTCATTCCCGAGCAGGGCGCAAGGATGCGCGCGCTGATGGCCCGCGCACTGGCGGGTGAAAGCTTCACCGAGGTCGCAGGCTTCGGAAGGCCGGAACTCGGCACTCCGTATTGGGAAATAAGCTATACCCCGCTGCGTGACATGGCCGGAACCGTCATCGGTGCCTTCCATAACGCGATCGACATCTCAGCCCGGCTGATCGCGCAAGGCGAACTGGAAGCGGCTCAAGAAGCGCTGCGCCAGAGTCAGAAGATGGAGGCCATGGGCAGCCTTACCGGCGGTGTCGCGCACGATTTCAACAATCTGCTCACGCCCATCATCGGCTCGCTCGATTTGCTGCTGCGTCGAAATGTAGGAAACGAGCGCGAGCAGATGCTCATCGGCGGCGCGTTGCAATCCGCTGAACGAGCAAAGACCCTTGTTCAGCGCCTGTTGGCTTTCGCGCGCCGTCAGCCACTCCAGACCACTGCAGTCGATGTAAAACTGCTTGTCGACAGCATGCTCGATCTGATTAGTTCGACGCTTGGCCCCACGATCAATGTTCACCTCGATGTGTCCGACGATCTGCCTCCCGCCATCGCCGATGCTAACCAGTTGGAGATGGCGCTCTTGAATCTGGCCGTGAATGCACGCGATGCAATGCCGGATGGCGGGAAGCTCGTTATCAAGGCTGAGCGAACAAGTGTGCTGGACGGCCTGATTCCCGGGATCGATGCAGGGAACTATATCTGCCTGGGCGTCCATGACACCGGCTCCGGGATGGACGAAGATACTCGTTTGCGTGCGGTTGAACCGTTCTTCTCCACAAAGGGCATCGGGAAGGGCACCGGACTTGGGTTGTCGATGGTGCACGGCCTGCTTGCACAGCTCGACGGAGGACTGACGATCGCCAGCGTGGTGGGGCAGGGCACCAGCATCGATTTATGGCTCCCGGCCGGCACGGCGACGGCCTCGAACGATGAGGGGAACTCATCGGCAGAGTTGTTGCTCACTGTGGCATCTACCCAGCGCGGCATCGCGCTCCTCGTGGACGATGAAGAGCTGGTCCGCATAAGCACTGCCAACATGCTGAACGACCTGGGCTATCAGGTGGTCGAGGCGCATTCGGGGGAAGACGCACTGCGTCAGATACGCGAAGGTCTGTGTCCTGACCTCCTGGTGACCGACCATCTGATGCCTGGCATGAGCGGTACGCAATTGGCCAAGGAGCTGAATTCCAGTTGCCCTGATCTCCCGGTGCTAATCATTTCGGGTTACGCCGATGCCGAGGGTATCGCCCCCGATATTGCGCGGCTGACCAAACCATTCAGAAATTACGAACTGGCGGCTAGCCTGTCAGCCTTGAATTTCTCACCGAGGAGCGTCGGCAACAATCAACGTTCCTAAGGCGATGGTTAGATCCGAATTTGGAACCACTTTCCAGCTTGTTTCGTTTGCCTTTAAGGCATGATTTCCACGGAAAAACCGTGCGGGGTTCGCATTCCTTGGCTGCACATCTCGCGCGGCCTGGATGAGTTGGAGCATAGCTGAATTCCCATGACTCACGCAGAATTGGAGGAAGAAAACGCTCGACTAAGAGCGGCGCTGGCTCAGGCAGGAATTTTCGCGCAGCGGTTGGTCCATCTCCAAACTGAGAAAACCAGTGATCAAGGCCTCGGGAAGTTCGCCTCGGCGCAGGATCTTGTCGCCGAGTTGGAAAGCCACAGGCAGGCATTGGCCAGCAGCGAAGCCCGCCAGCGCGCGATCTTCGAAAATGCCACTGATTTCGCGATGGTCATTACCGACCCGAACGGCATAGTGACCGATTGGAATCCAGGCGCCGAGCAGGTGATCGGCTGGACCTCGAAAGAAATGATCGGGCAGGACGCCAATTGCTTTTTCACGCCCGAAGATCGCGCCATTGGCAGGATCACGGTGGAAATGGACCAGGCGCTGCGGGATGGCCGTGCATCCGACGAGCGCTGGCATTTGCGCAAAAGCGGCGAGCGGTTCTGGGCGTCTGGGGAGATGGTTCCTCTCATTGCCGGCAATGAAGGGCATCTGGGGTTCGTAAAAATCCTGCGTGACCGCACAGAGGAACATCTTGCCGGCGGCGCGCTGCGTAAAGCGCAGGAACGCTTCCAGACAATCATCGAAACCATCGACGCTGCTTTTGCGATCGTGCAGGTCAAATTCGACGAAGATGACCGCCCGATCGACTATCGCTTCGTGGAAGCCAATCCCGCGTTCGAGCGACAGTCCGGAGTCAATCTGCGCGGAAAATGGGTCACCGAATTTGCACCAGACCTTGAGCCGTTCTGGTTCGAAATCTATGGCCACGTCGCAAAAACCGGCGAGCCGACGAACTTCGAAAATTATGCTGAAGCGTTCAAGCGATGGTTCGACGTGCGAACCGTCCGGGTTGGTGATCCTGCAGACCGTCAGATCGCCATTCTCTTCAATGACGTAACGGAGCGGCGCGGCGCCCAGGAACGCTTGCGGGCCAGCGAAGCCTTGGCACGGGAAAACGCCGAACGCGTGCAACTGGCGCTTGGTGCGGGCGCGATTATCGGGACATGGCATTGGGATTTGCCCAGCGACCAGTTCACTTTCGACGAACCTTTCGCTGCGGCGTTCGGCCTTGATCCCGCACTTGGCCGAAGCGGCATTCCGCTTGCCCAGATCGTTGCTACCGTCCACCCGGATGACCAACAGGGTCTGTCGGACGCGATCAATGAGGTGGTTGCGCGCGGCGGACACTATGCACATCAATACCGCGTTCGACGCACCGACGGGCGCTACTACTGGATCGAGGCCAACGGGCGGGTCGATCACGCGCCTGACGGCACGCCCCTCAGTTTTCCCGGCGTGGTGATTGACGTCGAAGCGCGGCGAGCTGTCGAGGCCGAGCGGGATCGCGCGCTTGCTGCCTTGCGGTCCCTCAACGAAAACCTCGAGCAGCGAGTGGCGGAACGCACGGCAGAACTTATGGACGCCGAAGAGAAGCTGCGTCAGTCGCAGAAGATGGAAGCCGTGGGGCAACTCACCGGAGGCCTGGCTCACGACTTCAACAATCTGCTGGCAGGTATCTCGGGTTCGCTCGAACTTATGGGCAAAAGGATCGATCAAGGCCGACTGACAGAAATCGACAAGTACATGGCCGCTGCGCAAGGCGCGTCACGGCGCGCAGCAGCGCTGACGCATCGCCTTCTAGCCTTCTCGCGGCGCCAGACCCTCGACCCACGCTCCACCAATGTCGAAGCGTTGGTGGATGGCATGATCGACCTGATCCAGCGCACAGTGGGTCCTGAGATCCACATAGAAACGAGGGCGACGGCGCAATTGTGTTCGGCCCTTGTCGATGCCAGTCAGCTTGAGAACGCGTTGCTGAACCTATGCATCAACGCCCGCGACGCTATGCCGGGCGGCGGACGCATCGCTATCGAGATGACCAATCAATCGCTGGATCGGCAGACCGCGCTGGCGTACGAAATACCGGCTGGCGATTATCTGTCCCTGAGCGTCAGCGACACGGGAACCGGCATGCCGCCCGATGTTATCGCCCGCGTTTTTGAACCTTTTTATACCACAAAGCCGATCGGACAGGGCACTGGTCTTGGCCTTTCCATGATCTACGGCTTTGTTCAGCAGTCGGGCGGGCAGATCAGAATCCATTCAAGCGTCGGTCAGGGAACGACCGTGCGCCTTTACCTGCCGCGGCATGACGGCGATGCCATCAGCGGCGAGCAGGTGATGCCGGAAGCACCTGTCGACATCGGGCGGGCCGAAGAAACGGTACTGGTCGTCGATGACGAGCCGACTGTACGATTGCTGGTAGCCGATACCCTCAGGGACTTGGGTTATACCGTGATCGAAGCCGTCGATGGCAATGCTGGACTGCAAATTCTGCGTTCCAACACCGGCCTCGACCTTTTGATCACCGACGTTGGATTGCCCGGCGGGCTCAATGGCCGTCAGATGGCCGACGCAGGGCGGCTTTTGCGGCCCGACCTGAAAACTCTCTTCATAACCGGATATGCGGAAAACGCGGTCTTTGGCGAAGGCCGACTGGAAGCGAACATGCAAATTTTGACCAAGCCGTTCGCAGTCGATGTGCTGGCTGTGCGGATCCGCGAAATGCTGCGGACGGACTAAACTGCCTCTCTGGCTACGGCGGAATTTGTCCAGAACCTGAGAAGAACGCCTACGCCGACCGACACCAGGTTTGAAGCGGTCCGAATCCAGATATAATTACGCTACGGAAACAAGACAGAAGCGATTGACCTCTATTTCGAATTTGCACAATTATTGTGCATAAATGCCTATATTTTAGGCAAACCGATCTGGGAGATGTCATGAGCCTTTCCGCCTTCGCCGTGCTGTTCGCTGCCGCGACCGCCATCGTGCCCGTCCACAGCGTCGAAGTCACCCACCGTGGTAGCGCTTACCGGATTGACTACCGCGCACAGGTCCAGACCAGCATGCGCACCATCGGCATCGCACCGCCGACCCGCCAGAGTAGCCAGCGCTGCGTCATGACTGCAAAGGTCGCAGTCGAGCGGGTGATCGCCGACGGCGGGCACGAACTGACCGCCGCGCTACCGGGTAAGGAGAGCTTCACCCGCCACCTGCCTGGCGACTGCCGCAGCCGCAGCGCCCAGATCGCCAAGTTGGTCGACGACAATGCAGGCAGGATCTCAGCGCATGTCGCTGAAGCGGCATCTGGCGACCGCGAGCATGCGCTTGCTGCGATCGATGCCGCGCATCACTTCGCAAACAACTGACGGAGGGTACCGCCGCGACATGATGCGCCGTCTTTGTCTGGCCGCCGCGACCTGCGGCGGCCTTCTGGGCTACATTCCCGCCAGCGCCCAATCGGTTCCGACGATCTCGCTTAACGCCGAAACCGACCACCGTGATCGCGGTCTCAGCGCGAGCGGCGGCAAAGGTGCGCTTGGTGCCTCGGCATCGGTGCCGGTGCTTTACGGCCTCGCGCTCGACCTGGACGCGGTGACCCTGCGCGGCAGCGCGCGGCACGGCGGCGCGGACATCGGAGTGGTCATAGCGCCCCAATACGGTGTGCTCAGCGGCGGCTGGGAACTGGGTGCGGGTGCGCGCGGCCATGTTTTCGTCGGCCGCTCAGGCTTGAGCTATGGCGAACTGACGGCTGACGTGGGCCGCACACTTGGGCCGGCGCGGCTGGTCGTGGGAGCCGCCTTCGCCCCGGCGCAGGCCGCGATCGGCGGCAGTAACCTCTACCTCGACGCCCAGCTATCGGCGAGTATCCCTGGCACGCCGGTGACGCTTTACGGCGGGTTCGGACATACGAGCGGATCGGCGAACGGCGGGGCCCGCGCGGCGCGGCTGCGGCCCGGCGGCGCCTATCTCGATCATCACGTCGGGGCCGAATACGTGAGTGGCAAGATCGCCGGGGGTATCCGCTATTCGGGCACGTCGATCGGTGCCGAAGAAGTAAACCGGATGTCGCCATGGACCGACCAGCACTACGGTTCGCGAGCGCTGGCCTACGTGCGCTTCACGCCTTGATGAGTGGAGGGTGAGGCTCAGCGCCCTATCGACTGCATTCAGCGATCTTCGTTCATCCGAGCATGGCGCAGCGCTGTCATGCCGAAATTCAGCCTCATCGACCGGATCGTGCTGACACCTAATGAGAGCTGTGATGATCTGATCGTTGATCTTCACGGTGATCTCGCAGGCATTCCGAGACTGTCTGCCAACCGATCTTTGCTGGAGGATCGTCCGCCCCTTGATGGGTCAATCATCGAGGAATCCGAAATTAAGCAGGTAAGGTTAATGCTCCACGGAATGATACGTCCATGACGATCACCCCGTCGAAATATTGGCTGGGGCGGCAGGATACGAAATTCCGAAACAACTAATTGAACAGACTTTACTTCTTATTTTTTTATCTATAAAATGCCAACTATAATCACAATACGTCCATGATCATGATTCATTGTGCGATTATGAGATTTAATAGGGACGGTGTGAATGATTTCTCTCAATGTCATCTAATTTGTCCTATGACCTCTCCCGAAAATGCAGCTTGTCTCGTTGAGCGACAAAACGTTCTGCTAGTTATCTAAGCCTCACGAAATGGTCGCTGCAGCTCGGCAATTCGTACTCGATGCGGGTGGGTCTTAGCGGCAGTTCTCTGTCGAACGAAATGTCGGCAAAAAGGCGGATGCCGACCAGAATACGTCGTTCACCGATCTGGCTTTGAACGGCAGCTTCCGCTGAACCAGCCATTCGCTTAGCGACGCGCTTTCAGGTCGGCAATTCGAGCGCATCATGCGCGACCGCGAAAGCTGTCGTTCGTTCATCGCACTCAGTATGAAACAACCCGGTCGCTCGCGCTACGCAGTTTCAGGCAAACGAAAGTCAAGTAATGCACTCCTACACTATAGAGCCCTTACGGATTGGCTAGGAGCTCTTCGAGCTGTTCGGGGCGCGGGTGCTTTTCGCCAAATTCGAGGGTGCCGCTTAATTGGCTCGACGACAAGCGATAGATGCCCCAGTATTCGAGCATTCCGCCCCAAGCATGGCCGTGTGGCCTGCCGCCATGGACGCTCTTTTCCCCGGTGAGGGTCCACACCAACTCAAGGTCATTTTCCTGGCAATAGGCGAGCGTGGCGTCACGATCGACGACGGCGCCGCTAAAGCCCTTTTGCTCAGCCGAGGGATCCTGAAAGCGGACCGTCCCGCCTGCATCTACGAAGTTCAGCGCATAGCCATTGGCGAGACGGAGACCCAGGCCGCGCACGATCGATGGCGCAGGGAATGTCAGATCGAAGCTGTCCTCGATCGAATAATTATGACCAGCACGCTCGGAGCGCATATCGGCGACCGTGGGATAGACCGTGATCGGCCGAGTGGCGCCAATGTCTTCGCCATCCTCGATCTCGCCATACGATGGGTGCCAAGGATATTCGCCGAGATAGGCGTAATAATTCAGGCTGACTTCGGGGGGATGGTCGCGTTGATGTTCCTGGCGGTTCAACCGCGTCACCAACCGATCGGCGTCCCTGCTGGCGACGATCAGCGATTTGACCTTGTGCCAGGTCGTGCGGTGAATTAGCCGCTGGCCTTCGAACAGCGCCCATTGACGGCGCCCGGCATTGATGTCGAGCACCAGCCACCGCTTGCCGTCCGGGTCGGTCACCTCGATCTGCTCGGCGACGTTCGGAATATCGCGCGTCCGATCCTGCATCCAGGCAATCCGCGCCCGAGGCGGGTCGCTCTGCAGGCGCGGGCAATGGGGCGACCACCAAGTCGGCCCTTGCTTGCTCGAATCACGCTGCTCAGTACGGGTGATCAAGATAGTCGGATCCATGTCGCGGCTGCTGGCCTGCCACGGCCCTTCATAGAGCCCAGGATCCGGGCGATGACTTTTGCCGAACAGCGCAATGTCGGAGAGACGCCCGGTCAGCTCGTGATAGGCGATCCACTGGTATTTCTTACCGATCCGCTCGATGCGATGCTCGTTGCGGCCCCTGTCGGGTACCCGCCGGTCGAACTCGGCGAAGCGTTCGGGCGTCCAGCCAAGTTCATGCGCACGCCATGCTACCCAGTTGCGCGATTTCTCCCCGGCATAATTGGGGTGCCAGCTATTGTCGCGCTCGCTCCACATCGGACCGCTGAGATAGCCGCTTGCGCGCATCCGGAATTCGTCGCGCTCCGTTTCATCCAGCAGGTTCTCGAACGACGAGATCGCTGCGTCGCGCGCCGCTTCCACGCTGCGCCGGGTTTCCGATCCCTCGTCTTCGGCTTCGTCATCCCAGCGGCTGAAGTCATAGGCATGCCAGCCAGTTTGCGGCCAAGTTCGAGAACCGGGCGGAGCGCCCGCAGCAGATCGGGATGCGGGCTGACCGCAATTGCGTGCCAATCCTGATAGATTTCCCGGCCAGTGCGGCCATATTCCTCGCGCGGCAATTGCAGAAAATATCGGCCAGTGGATCGATCTCGTAACACGCGAAATCGCCGTCCTCGACCGCAGAGCTGCAAATCTCGTCACTGAACAGGCTGCCGCTATAGTCTTGGACGTAGCCAGCGAGAACGTCGCGACCGATCACTTCGAGCGCTTGCCCTTTGGGATAGGGCGGGCGCACCTGGGCAAGCGGGATATCTGCCGGCAAGACGCCGCGATGCGCGGCAAGCTCGATGATCCCGCGGGCATGATCGCGGATCAGGGCATGGGGGGGCAGCGGCGCTACCGCGAACACCGCATCGAATGCAGCGCGCGCCAGGTCGGACAGCCCCTCGTCCGACGCGTTGCGGGTCGCCGCACCATAAGCGGCAGCGAGCACCCGGTCGGTGATATAGGGGTCATCGACCGCAGCGAATTGGGCAATTAGATCGGCAGCCAGCGCGCGGCGCGGTACCAGCAGAATCGCCAGCGCCTTGGTTGCCATGTCGCGGACCCAGCGGTGGCTGAGACTGGTCAGCCAGGCGAGCGTGATTGCCGCCAGCCGCGCGCGCTCGGGTTCGATTTGATCGAGACCGTTGGCGCGGATCCATTCGATCAGCGTTTCGATGACATCGTTGCCATCTTCGGCAACATAGGCTGCGCGCACCGACCATAGCAGGTCGCGCTCCGCCAACGCCAGCGGGCGCAGCCATCGGTCGAGATGGTCCGCGTTGAACTTGTTGGCGGGCTCGGTCGCAACCGCGAGCAACGTCTCGAGCAGCGCATCGCCTTCAAAATGATCGGCATAGCGCTCGAAGATCGCTTCACTTCGCGCGCGATGATCGAGACCGAACGGCGGCTCGAGAACGCGACCATCCGCCTCGACGCGAGCTGGCACCACGGCGTGCCCGACCGGATGCAGGACGCGGCGCTGGCGCGCGGCGAGCAGCGCGGTCTGATCCTCTCGCCCGAGCAGCGCGGCGCCTTCGAGCATGTGACCGGGAGCCGAGGCCTGAGCTCGGTGATCGGCTATGCCGGCACCGGCAAGAGCGCGATGCTGGGTGTCGCCCGCGAGGCCTGGGAGGCAGCGGGCTACGAAGTGCGCGGCGCTGCGCTGTCCGGCATCGCCGCCGAGAACCTGGAGAACGGGTCGGCGATCGCCTCGCGCACGATCGCCAGCATGGAGCATCAGTGGGACCAGGGGCGCGAGCTGCTAACCGATCGCTCGATCCTCGTTATCGACGAAGCCGGGATGATCGGTACGCGGCAGATGGAGCGCGTGGTCTCGGAAGCCGAGAAGCGCGGCGCCAAGGTCGTGCTGGTCGGCGATCCCGAGCAGCTCCAGGCGATCGAGGCGGGTGCCTCGTTCCGCTCGGTCGCCGAGCGGCACGGCAGTGTCGAGATCACCACCATCCGCCGCCAGGAGGTCGACTGGCAGCGCGATGCGACCCGGCATCTCGCGACCGGACGCACGGGCGAGGCGCTGTCCGCCTACGAGGATGCGGGCTACATACACGTCGCGGAAACCCGCGAGGCGGCGAGGGAAGCACTGATCGAACGCTGGGACCGGGACCGCAAGGCCCGGCCCGACGCGAGCCGGCTCATCCTCACCCATATCTGAAGAGCAGCGCTTTCACGAAGCTGAAGGATCGCACGAAGCGCGACTACCTCCGCCACCTCGACAAGATCGCCGTCGCAAAATTGACTAAAAAGGGGCCTGAATTTGCCACCTTTCCGCTGGAAGCGATTGAAAGCCCCAAGATCCGGCCGCTGCTGCTGGACTGGCGCGACGAGATGGCGAAGCGATCGCCACGCCAGGCGGATGCCTGCTTCGGCGTCTTGCGCATCATTCTGGAGTGGGCGCGCGATCGCGGCCACATAGCCCGCAACAACGCGACCCGGCCGAAAAAAGTCTACAAGGCCGACCGTTCGAACAAGCTCTGGCTGCCCGCGCACATCGAGGCGTTCCGGGCGGTAGCCCCGCCTGACATGGTGATGGCCCTCAACCTCGCGCTCTGGACCGGGCAGCGGCAAGCGGATCTACTGACCATGCCGTGGACCGCCTACGAAGACGGGCGCCTCAAGCTCCAGCAGGGCAAGAAGAAGCGCCTCGTCAACATGCCCGTCTACTCGGAGCTGCGCGCCGTCCTAGACGCCGCTCCGCGCCGGGCCGAGACGATCCTGACGACGCCGAAGGGCGTGCGCTGGGCTGTCGAGCCGCGAGCGACCTACTTCATGCACGAGTGGCGGCAGGCAACACTGGCGGCCGGGCTTGATGGCCTGCACTTCCACGACATCCGGGGGACGACCTGCACCATGCTGGCGGACGCCGGCTGCACCCCCTCGGAGATCGCATCCATGCTCGGCTGGACGCCCGCCACGGTCATGGAGATGCTCGCTCGATACCAAGCAATGACAGCAACGCAGAGCGATTCTGCGGTGGCAAAACTGGAGGCGAAACGAAGTGAATAGGTGTAGAAAGCAGTGTAGAAAGTGGGTGCGCCCGGTGGGCTTGACGGGCTCCGACTCACGGAACCCGCTGGCTGGGGCGGCAGGATTCGAACCTGCGAATGCCGGTACCAAAAACCGGTGCCTTACCACTTGGCGACGCCCCAACGGATCGGCAGCGCGCGGCGCGGCCTCTCGGGAAGAGGCGCGCTTAGCGACTTATCCCGGCGCTGAAAAGGCCTTTCGACCTTACTTTTCAGCTCCGGGACGGATTTTCCTCAGGCGTTCAATACCCCGTCGATATCCGCGGCACTGTGGCGCTCAGGGACGAGGCCGTCGCCCTTGCGGTTGACGATGCGGCCGCGCCGTACCGGCTCGCGAGCGCCCAGTTCCTCGCCCCAGCGCATCAGGTTGCTGAAGCTTGCGACGTCGAGGAAGGTCGCAGCATCGCCGTAAGCATCGCCGCGGATGAAGCCGCCGAACCATCCGTAGGCGGCCATATCGGCAATCGTGTACTCATCGCCGGCGAGATAGCGCGTTTCAGCCAGCCGCTTGTCGGCGACGTCCATGATCCGCTTGGCCTCCATGGCAAAGCGGTTGATCGGATACTCGTACTTTTCCGGCGCGTAAGCGTAGAAATGGCCGAACCCGCCGCCGAGCATGGGCGCGGAGCCCATCTGCCACATCAGCCATGACATGCATTCACTGCGCTCGGGGCCGCTGGCGGGGAGGAAGGCGCCGAACTTTTCGGCCAGGTGAAACAGGATCGAGCCCGATTCGAATACGCGCACCGGCTTTTCGCCAGAACAGTCGAGCAGGGCGGGGATCTTGGAGTTCGGGTTGACCGAGACGAAGCCGGACGAGAACTGGTCTCCCTCGCCGATGTTGATGAGCCAGGCGTCGTACTCTGCGCCGGAGTGGCCTGCCGCGATCAGCTCCTCGAGCATGATCGTTACCTTCTGGCCATTGGGCGTGCCCAGCGAATAGAGCTGCATCGGGTGCTCCCCGCGCGGCAGTTCCTTTTCGTGGGTGGCGCCGGAGACGGGGCGGTTGATATTGGCGAACTGGCCGCCGCTCGCCTTGTCCCAAGTCCAGACTTTGGGCGGAGTATACGTGAGATCGGCCATGAAGGGAGGCTCCTGAGGGAGGGAATTGCCGCCCTCAGGTAGGTTCGCCGGTTGCCACCGACAAGGCCGGTTCAATAACTTCGCTGCCAGTTCGGGCGCCGCCCGGACCGGGGTCCGGGGCGGCGCAGTCAAATGGCTTCAGCCGACCTTGCGGATCCAGCCATGGGTATCGGGTGCTTCGCCGCGCTGGATGGCGACAAGGCGGTTCTTGAGCTTGCCGGTCAACTGGCCGGGGCCGCCGCTGCCGATCGTGAATTCGCCGTCCGTACCGGCAACCTGGCCAACCGCCGTGACGACCGCCGCAGTGCCGCAGGCGAAAGTTTCCACCAGCTTGCCCGACAGGGCGTCCGCGCGCCACTGGTCGAGGCTATAGCGGCCTTCCTTGACGGTGAGGCCTTCTTCGCGCGCCAGCGTCAGCAGGCTGTCGCGGGTGATGCCAGGCAGGATCGTGCCGGTCAGTTCGGGAGTGAGCAGGGTGCCGTCCTCGAACACGAAGTAGAGGTTCATGCCGCCCAGTTCCTCGATCCACTTGTGCTCGGCGGCGTCGAGGAAGACGACCTGATCGTGGCCGCGTGCGATCGCTTCGGCCTGGGGCACCAGGCTGGCAGCATAGTTGCCGCCGCACTTGGCAGCGCCCGTACCGCCGGGAGCGGCGCGGGTGTAGTCCGAAACCCAGATCGACACTGCCGGGGCGCCCGACTTGAAATAGTTGCCGGCGGGGCTGGCGATGACGATGAACTTGTACTGCTTCGCCGGGCGCACGCCGAGGAAAGCCTCGGTAGCGATCATGAAGGGGCGCAGGTACAGCGAGCTGCCTTCACCTTCCGGAATCCAGGCGCGGTCCAGGGCGACGAGCTTTTCGATGGCTTCGACGAACAGGGCCTCGGGCAGCTGGGGCATGGCAAGACGCTCTGCAGAGCGGTTGAAGCGCGCCGCGTTCGCCTCGGGGCGGAACAGCGAGATCGAGCCGTCGGCCTGCTTGTATGCCTTGAGACCTTCGAAGATTTCCTGCGCATAATGCAGAACTGCGGCCGCAGGATCGAGCGCGATGGGCTGGCGCGGGCCGATTACCGCGTCATGCCAGCCTTGGCCCTCGGTCCACTCGATCGTCACCATGTGGTCGGTGAAATTGGTGCCGAAGCCGGGGTTCGCCAGCACGCTGCCGCGCGCTTCGGCGCTGGTCGGGGCAGGGTGGGCAAGGGTGGTGAAAGACAGGCCGGTATCGGCGAGACTCGCCATCGAACGAACTTCCTCTAGCTGAAACTCAGGTTGCGCCGTTGAACGAAAATTTCGCAGATCGCAACCAAAAAGCAACATTGCTTCTCGTGACTATAGTCTTAGCACGAAGCTTCGAGGAGGCAAATTGAGCGGGTGTGGCGTTTTCCTCTCCGTCGCGGGTGAGGAACGACTCAAATGAGAAGGGCCGCACCGGAAATCCGGTACGGCCCTTCGCATGGTCAGCGGCCGGGAAGTGCCGCCAGCGAAGCCTTTATCGCTATATCAGGATTAGCGATAATGCCTCGCGACGGGAATTGCCGACCTCTCTGCTGAACCATGAGACATCGGATCACCTCCTTTCGCGCTGTTGAGCCATTTTCCGCACTTAAGCGGCGAGGACTTCGGTTGCTCTCGGGCGCGTTTCCCGGGGCCCGTCGTCCTGAGGAATTTGTGGCCGATTCCGCATCGCACAACAAGTCTTGCAATGATTTTTTTTGCGGTCATTATCGACGCTTCCGGCCGGTTTTCCACAGCATTGCGGCGGCTTTCAAGAGCGCTGCTGGGGGCTCATGGATGCGGCCGAAAACACCCTGAAAGTGGCGATCTGGCGTGCTCGAAAGGGCGCGCAAAGAGCTTGCCGCTCAGCAGTGGCGAGCGTGCCCCGCGCTATTTCGAAAATGATGGCGGCAGAGGAGCTGGGCCTGAGGTCCGAGGCGGTCCCGAATTGGGTTCGGAACTACCTCGGGCGCGGATGTCAGCGGCAATCCTCGATCACCCGTGTCACTTCGGTCCAACTGGGTATGTAGAGCGTGGTTTCCCCCGGCGATGCGATGGCGAAACGGCCGCGGCTGAATGCCATCGAATCAAGGACCTTTTCACGGGCCGGCAGCGCGATCTCGATTCCCGCCGAAGTGCTGCGTCCGGTAAACCCGCGGCTACCATCGGATGTGGTGACGGTGATCGTAGTCGGAGCGGTACGCGGCGTGGCTGCGCGGGTGAGCGTGATCGTACCTGCCTGGGGTGCGCAGCGTAGCGTGAACACGCCGCCGAAGCTGGCGATAGATCCACCGGCATTGGCGGCGTAGCTCCAGTCCCCGGGGGTGATCGGGACGTCGCGCCAGTCCGAGGCGGGCGGAGCGGCGGGGGCGGACGGGCTGGGGCGGGGCGCCGGGACAGGGGCCTGGCTTCGCGGCGCAGTGGGCGAAACCGGCGGCGGGGGCACACAGGCGGAGAGAAGCATCGCCGCGATGGACGAGGTGAGCGCTGCCAACGGTAGGGAGCGGGAAACGATGGCGCGGCTGCGCGGATTTGCCTTCATCCCCTTGGTATGGAATGGGGCGGGCTCCTTCTCAAGTGCGCACTGTCCCATGACCGACCCATCAAAGCCCCGTTCTGTCGAAAAGTCCCGCGCCTCGGGACCTGCCAAGGCCGCGAAAGTGCGCGTCGACCAGTTGCTGGTGGATCGCGGCCTGGCCGAAAGCCGCACCCGCGCCCAGGCGCTTGTCCTGGCCGGGCTGGTCTTTTCGGCCGAGACCAAGATCGCCAAGTCGGGGCAGAGCCTGAAGGACGATGCGCCGCTGGAGGTGCGGGGCCGCGATCATCCCTGGGTTTCGCGCGGGGGGATCAAGCTGGCCCACGCGATAGAGCATTTCCAACTCGATCCGGGCGGCGCGGTGGCGATGGACATCGGCAGTTCGACAGGCGGCTTCACCGACGTGCTGCTGAGTCATGGCGCAGTGCGGGTCTTCGCAGTCGATTCCGGCACTAACCAGCTGGCCTGGAAGTTGCGCAACGATCCGCGTGTCACCGTGCTGGAGCAGACCAGTGCGCGTATCCTTACGCCTGCCGAAATCGACGCACCGTGCGATTGGGTGGTGTGCGATGCCAGCTTCATCGGCCTTGCCAAAGTGCTGGACGTGCCGCTGCGGCTGGCGGCTCCGCGCTGCCGGCTGGTGGCGCTCATCAAGCCGCAGTTCGAGGTCGGGCGCGGCGAAGTGGGCAAGGGCGGCGTTGTGCGCGATCCCGCCCTGCACGAGCGCGTCTGCGGCGAAGTGCGGGACTGGCTGGAAAGCGCGGGCTGGACCATTCAGGGGATCGTTGAAAGCCCGATCAAGGGGCCGGAAGGAAATATCGAGTTTCTCGTTTCGGCACAGCGGGGACAGTAAGCCACGCTAACGATTGCGCGCGGGCCTGCGCCGTTCCACAAACCGCGCAGATCAACGCTGAAACCTTCGATTCGGAGAATTGCACGCCAATGAACCTGCTAGCCTCGTCAGGCCAGTTGCGTGCCAGTTTCATGCGTTGGCTGCTCGTATGCGTTCCTGTCATCGTATTGCTGGGCTTCCTGTCCGGCACGCTGTCGCAAAGCGGCCCGGACAATCCGTGGTTCGCTGAACTGGTGAAACCGACCGTTTATCCGCCGCCGATCACGTTCGCAGTCGTTTGGACGCTACTTTACGCCATGATGGGCACCGCGCTGGCATTGGTGCTGTCAGCGCGCGGCGCGCGTGGACGCGCCGCCGCCGGGGCGGCGTTTGCGGTGCAGTTCGCGCTCAACCTCGCGTGGTCGCCGATATTCTTCGGCGCTCACCGGATGACGGCGGCGCTGGTCGTTATCCTGCTGATGCTGGGCGCGGCGGCGGTGACCACGGTGCTGTTCGCGCGGGTTCGGCCGGTGGCGGGGGCGCTGCTGGTGCCTTACCTGCTGTGGCTGGTCTTTGCGACCTACCTCAATTTCGCGTTCCTGCAGGAGAACCCGGGCCTTGATGGGGTACAACGTTCTGGCGCGGCCGCGCGTTTCGACATTTAACCCTCTTGCGCGGTTTGCGCGCCCGTACCATTTAGGCGCCATGCAAAGCGAAAACCCCTTCGTCGCCGATTTCGTGAAGATGATGAGCAGCGCCGCCGGCACGCTCGCGGGCGTCGGCCGCGAAGCGCGCGACGGTGCGCGTGAGCGGTTCAAGGAACTGCTGGGCGACATGGACTTCGTCAGCCGCGAGGAATTCGACGCGGTCAAGGAACTGGCGGCCACTGCCCGCGCCGAGACGGAAACGCTCAAGGCCCGTATCGATGCGCTCGAAGCCAAGCTCGGCAGCAACTCCTGACCTGAACTGAGCCGTTTCACGCTGACTGGCCGCTTGCCCATCGCGGGCTAAGCGGCCACAGCAGCGGCGATGCATTTTCGCGCGCCCGCCATCGTCTGTGCCGCCTTGCCGCACGGCGAGAACGGCGTAATCGCGCGGCTCCTGACCGAGCAGCACGGCCTTGTCGCCGCCTATGTCGCAGGTGGCAGGGGGCGCCAGCTGCGCCCGGTGCTGATCCCTGGCAACAGGGTCGACGCTGAAATCCGCTCTAAATCGGAAAGCCAGCTTCCTTTCGCCCGCATCGAACTGGAACAAAGCCGCGCGCCCTGGCTGAGCGAGCCGCTGCCCGCCGCCGCGATCGGCTGGGTCACTGCGCTGAGCGCAACGGCGCTGCCCGACCGTCAGCCGTTTCCTGTGCTTTACGGGGCGCTGGAGGGGCTGCTGAAAGCGATCTGCGTCGCGCCGTCGGCACGCGGCTGGGCGCTGGCACTGGTGAGATACGAGGTGCTGCTGCTGCGCGAACTGGGCTACGGCACCCCGGTATCGCGCCCACCGGACGACGATTGGCCGGCACTTCTTGACACATTCGACCGCATGGCGCGCGAATTGGCCCGCTATCCGCTTGCTGATCGCCGCAGAGACGTTATGGCGGCGCGCGTCCAGCTGCGTGAGCGGCTGGGACGGATCGACACCTAGAAGCAGAGCGGAAAAACACCCATGCGCATCGCGGTTTTTGCTGGAGACGGAATCGGCCCCGAGGTTACCGAGCAGGCCCTGCGCGTGCTCGAAAAGCTCGAACTGCCGGGTCTCGAACTCGTCGAGGGCGACGTGGGCGGCGTGGCATACCGCAAGCACGGCCATCCGCTTCCCGCCGCAACGTTGGACATCGCGCGCTCTGCCGATGCGATCCTGTTCGGCGCCGTGGGCGATTTCACGCTCGACCATCTGGAGCGTGCGCTGCGCCCGGAGCAGGCGGTTCTGGGCCTGCGCAAGGAACTGGGCCTGTTTGCGAACCTGCGCCCCGCGCAAGTGTTCGCCGGTCTTGAGGACCTCAGCACGCTGCGTCCCGAAGTGTCGGGCAAGATCGATCTGCTGATCGTCCGGGAACTCACCGGCGACGTGTACTTCGGCGAGAAAGGCACCCGCACGCTGGAAGACGGCCGCCGTCAGGGCTGGGACATGATGTCCTATGCCGAGGACGAAGTGCGCCGCATTGCCCATGTCGGCTTCAAGGCCGCTCAGGGGCGTTCCGGCAAGCTGTGCTCGGTCGACAAGGCCAACGTGCTGGAGACCTCGCAGCTCTGGCGTGACGTGGTGATCGAGGTTTCGGCCGAATATCCCGACGTCGAACTGAGCCACATGTACGTCGACAACGCGGCGATGCAGCTGGTGAAGAACCCGGGCGCCTTCGACGTGATCGTCACCGGCAACCTGTTCGGCGACATTCTTTCCGACCAGGCCAGCATGTGCGTTGGGTCGATCGGCCTGCTGGCTTCGGCCAGCCTGGCGGAAGGCACTTACGGCCTTTACGAGCCGATCCACGGCTCCGCCCCGGACATCGCCGGCAAGGGCCTGGCCAATCCGATGGCGACGATTCTTTCGGCTGCGATGTTGCTGCGCCACTCCTTCGGTCTCGAAGAGCCGGCGGCGCGCATCGAGGCGGCGGTTGCGGCCGCGCTGGCGGCGGGCGTCAAGGGCGGCGATCTTGGCGGCAGTGCCGGCACGAAGGAAATCGGTGACGCGGTGCTCGCGCATCTCTAAAGAGGCCATCTTCGGAGTGGGCCGGTGCGGCAGAATGCGCCGTCTGCCCACTCTGGAACGGTTTCTAAAAGCGATAAGGGTTTCTTGACCTTGATTACCTACAACCGGGGCGCATGAACATTACGAGTTCCGAATTTACGCAGGCCGCAGACGCCGGCGAGCGCTATGTCAAGCCGCTCGAACTGGCCGTGGTCCTGCCGACCTATAACGAGCGCAAGAACGTTGCGACGATGATCGCGCGCCTTGAAAAGGCGCTTGCCGGCATCGCGTGGGAAGTGATCTTCGTCGATGACAACAGCCCCGATGGGACCTCCGACGAGGCCCGTCGTCTGTCGCTGATCGATCCGCGCGTGCGCTGCATCCAGCGCATCGGCCGGCGCGGCCTTGCCAGCGCCGCGATCGAGGGCATGTGCTCCACCTCCGCGCCGATCGTGGCCGTGATGGACGCCGACCACCAGCACGATCCGGCGCTGCTGCCGGGCATGCTGCGCGCAGTCGCCTCCGGCGAATTCGACATCGCCTATGCCTCGCGCTTCGCCGAAGGCGCCAGCACCGAGGCCTGGGGCCGTCCTGACCGCGTCAAGGCTTCGGGCCTGGCCAACCGGATCGCCAACAAGGTGACCGGGGTGGAACTGACCGATCCGATGAGCGGCTTCTTCATGCTGCGCACGCAGACCCTTCGCGCCGATGCCCACCGCCTTTCCGGCGTGGGTTTCAAGATCCTGCTCGATATTCTTGCGACGGTCGATACGCCGCTTCGGGTCAAGGAATTCCCCCTGAACTTCGCCGCCCGCGCGGAAGGCGAGAGCAAGCTGGACCAGACCGTAGTGTTCGAATTCCTCGTAGGTCTTTACGACAAGTGGCTGGGCCGCATCATCCCGACCCGTTTCGCGCTGTTCGGCACCGTGGGCGCGCTGGGCGTGCTGGTGCAGCTGGGCGCGCTGTGGATCATGCTCCACCTCGTGTTCGCCGAGCGCTTCGTTTACGGTAACTGGTCGGAAAGCACGACCTTCAACATCGCCAATACCCTGGCGGCGGTCGTGGCGATGAGCTTCAACTTCGTGCTCAACAACGAGCTGACCTATTCCGACAAGCGCCTGCGCGGTTTCGGTCCGGTGATGCGCGGCTGGGCGCAATTCGCAGTGACCTGCTCGCTGGGTCTGCTGACGAATATCGGCGCGGCGGCGGTGCTCAAGACTATCGGTGTCCATGACGTGCTGGCGGTCATTACCGGCATCGTGCTGGGTTCGGTGTGGAATTTCGCGCTGTCTTCCAAGTTCGTCTGGGGCAAGTACTGAGCCTGCGCGCTGCCGTGCCGCGCCCGCAGGTCGTCCTGCTGGCGCTGACGGCGGCGGGGGCGCTGCTCAGCCTCGTCGATACGCCTTACCCCGACCTTGCGCCGCTGCAGAACCTGCCGACGCTTGCCATCGTGGCGGGCATCGGCCTGTCGCTGCGGCGCTGGCCCATGCCGACCAGCGCGGTCCTGTGCGCCTGCCTGTTCCTGTGGCTGCATACGCTGGGTGGGCGCTACATCTATTCGTTCGTCCCTTACGAGGACTGGGCGCGTGCGCTTGGCCTGCCGTCTCCCGCGCGGGTGCTGGGCCTTTCACGAAATTCGTGGGACCGGTTGGTCCATCTCAGCTTCGGGCTGTGCTGGGTGCACCCCATTTCTGCATGGCTGACGCAGCACAAACGGCTCTCGGCTTCGCTCGCCATCTATATTGCCGTGGAGTTCGTGCTGGCTGGCAGCGCGGTTTACGAGATATTCGAATGGTTGCTCACGCTCTTCATGGCAGGGCCGGATGCGGCGGCTTACAACGGGCAGCAAGGTGATCCGTGGGACGCGCAGAAGGATATGGCGATGGCCGGATCAGGCGCGGTTCTGGCCGCAGTAACGCTGCGCCTGCGCGGACGGCGAATCGCATCCCAATAACGATCAGATCGCGTCTATCGGGCGATGAACTGCGCGGGCCCCTCGGTCAGAGTGGCCTCGATGGGTTCGAGGAACGGTGGCAATC
Organism: Novosphingobium sp. P6W; assembly: GCF_000876675.2. Taxonomy (GTDB): domain Bacteria; phylum Pseudomonadota; class Alphaproteobacteria; order Sphingomonadales; family Sphingomonadaceae; genus Novosphingobium. The sequence goes on along the minus strand of NZ_CP030352.1, from coordinate 2,467,534 downwards.
GACCGCGCTTACCGCCAGCTCGGCAGCCACATCCAGAAATTGTAGGCGCTCTTGAACGGCAGCGGCCAGCCCGAGAGGATTGGGTAGAACAGCACGAACAGCGCCAGCGCCAGTACCATCACTCCGGTCGCGATTTTGGGCCAGCGCCCCCGCCGGTCCCACAGCGCATCCAGCGCCAGCGCCAGCACTGCCATCAGGAAGGCGCCTGGCAGCAGGTAGTGGTAATAGAACTGCACCGGCTTGCCGTTGACGATCCACATGCCCAGGCACGCGGCGTAGAGCACGACAATGGCCAGCACGTCCCACCGCCGGCGGAATGCCGCTGCCCACAGGCCCCAGCCCAGCGCGAACAGGCCAGCGATCATCGAGAGCGGGTTGCCGATCATGACGATGCCGCGCTGGGCGCCGTCAACGTTCTCGAACAGATACCAGATGCCTCGCCAGTCCGCGACCCACTGATACCAGTAGGTACGATAGGGATGGGGCTTCTTCACGCTGTCCTGCAGCCGGATCATCAGTTCGTGCTGCTCGATCACGCCCCACGGGGATACCGCATGATGGGGGTAGAACATCGCCGGAAGATAGGTCGCCCAGTAGACCGCGAGCGGGACCAGCCCCAGCCAGAGCGCTGCTTCGGTCAGCGTGATGCCCTTGATCGGCCCGGCGCCCCGGCGGCCGATGCGCAAGGGGCCGGTTTCGCGCAGGCGCAGGATGAGGAAGGCGAGGCCCGGCATCATCAGCGCCGGGGCCGCGCTCCACTTCGCGCCGAGGCACAGGCCCAGCGCCAGTCCGCTCGCGATCAAGTGCAGGCGGGCAGGTCCCGTATTGCGGGCGCGCAGGGCTGCGGCGAACTGCCACAGGCCGACCATGCACAGCCCCGCCGAGATCATGTCGAGCATGGCGATGCGGCTCTGGACGAACCACATGAAATTGGTGGCCAGCAGCGCAGTCGCGGCGATCGTCGCGCGGCGGCGCTGCGTAAGATGCCAGTTCAGCCGGGCAAACGCGAACAAGCCAAGGCCGCCGAACAGGGCAGGGCCCAGTCGCCATGCCAACGGCCGGTCGCCCAGCAGATGGATCAGGCCGGCGATCACTTCCTTGCCGAACAGCGGGTGTTCGCGGTTGGCCGGGATCAGGTCCAGCAGCTTGAGGGCCGCCGGCACATAGTGGATCTCGTCGAAGTAGTAGCGGGTCGGCGTGCCGATGCGCCACAGGACCAGCGCCTCGAACAGTGCAACAAGGAGGAGGCACCAGCCGAGCGGGTCGCGTCCTCGTGGGCTGGGAGTTTGTCGGGCGTTCAACGGCATCGGAGCGGCGGGATAAGGACGTTCGCAGGTTTGGGCAAGGGTGCCTCGCCCGGGGCTTTTCGCCTTGCGCATCCGCTTGCGCTTGCAGGCCCGCGCTTATAGAGGCTTTGGCCATGAAACGCACCACCGGACAGGACCGCACCCAGACCCGCAACTGGCGCCCCGCCACCCGCGCGATTCGCGGGGGCACCTGGCGTTCCGAGATGGGCGAGACTAGCGAGGCGCTCTTCCTCACCTCGGGCTATTCCTTTGACGATGCGGCCACCGTCGCCGCGCGTTTCATGGGCGAAGAGGAGGGCATGACCTACTCGCGCCTGCAGAACCCCACGGTGGCGATGCTGGAGGAGCGCATCGCGCTGCTCGAAGGCGCGGAAGCGTGCCGGACCCAGGCCTCCGGCATGGCGGCGATGACCGCCGCGCTGCTGTGCCAGCTTTCAGCGGGCGACCACATGGTCGCCGCGCGCGCAGCCTTTGGTTCGTGCCGCTGGCTGGGCGACCACCTGCTGCCGCGTTTCGGCGTGGAAGTTACGGTGGTCGACGCGGGCGACCTTGCTCAGTGGGAAGCGGCGATCCGCCCCAACACCAAGGTCTTCTTCTTCGAGACCCCGGCTAACCCCACGATGGACATCGCCGACCTTGCCGGTATCGCGGCGATTGCCAGGGCGCACGGGATCACCACCGTCGTCGATAACGCCTTCTGCTCGCCCGCGCTGCAGCGGCCGATGGAGTTCGGGATCGACGTCGTCGCCTATTCCGCGACCAAGCTGATGGACGGGCAGGGCCGTGTCCTTGCCGGCGCCGTCTGTGGCTCGGAAGAATTCATCAACGACAAGCTGCTGCCGTTCCAGCGCAACACCGGGCCGAACCTTTCGCCGTTCAACGCCTGGGTGGTGCTGAAGGGCCTCGAAACGCTCGACCTGCGGGCCAAGAAGCAGAGCGAGAACGCGCTGGCGCTGGGCAAGTTCATCGAAGGCCGCGTGCCCAAGATCCTGCACCCCTGGCTCGACAGCCACCCGCAGCAGGCGCTGGCGATGAAGCAGATGGACGCCTGCGGACCGATCTTCAGCTTCGTGCTGGACGGCGGTCGCGAGCAGGCCTGGGGGCTTCTCGACGGGCTGAAGCTGATCGACATCTCGAACAACATCGGCGATTCGCGTTCGCTGATGTGCCACCCGGCTTCGACCACGCACTTCAACATGGGCCCGGAAGGGCGCGAGGCGATGGGCATCGGCGAAGGCATGCTGCGCATCAACGTGGGCCTGGAAGACATTGACGACCTTATCGAGGACTTCGACCAGGCACTGACGAACGTGGGGCTGTAAGCTAGGCCCCCTCCCCAAGTTCGCTCGGGGAGGAACTACGCCTTCTTAACACGGTTGTAGCCTCAGGGAATCGTCGTTAGGCTGCCTCTTGTCATGAAGGAACTGTTCCAGCACGCCGCCATCACCGATGGCCTCACGGTACGAGTTGCCGTCAATTTCCTGCCCGAGCAATCGCGCATCGAGGCGGGCAAATGGTTCTGGGTCTACCATATCCGAATCGAGAACGAGACGGGTGAGACCCTCCAACTCGTCACCCGTCACTGGCGCATCACCGACGCCACCGGCAAAGTCGACGTGGTCGAGGGTGAGGGCGTCGTCGGCGAACAGCCGGTGCTGGCGACGGGCCGCAGCCACGATTACGTGTCGGGCTGCCCGCTCTCCACGCCGCAGGGCTCGATGGAGGGGCACTACACCTTTCGCCGCGAGGACGGGCGCGAGTTTAACGCGCTGATCCCCTACTTCCCGCTTGCCGCACCTGCCACTGCCGGCTGACGGCGCTGCTGTCAGGGCCATTGCCCCGCAGCGCGCCTGCGCATAGGGAAGCGCCATGAAGCGCACGCACCTGCCCCTCAACGCCCTGCGCGTATTTGACGCGGCCGCCCGGCACCTGTCGTTCACCCGAGCGGCGGACGAACTGGCAGTCACCCCCGCCGCTGTCGGCCAGCAGATTCGCGCGCTGGAAGACCTGATGGGCGTGGTGCTGTTTCGCCGCACCAGCAAAGGCCTAGAACTGACCGACGAAGCCGGCGCCGGCCTTGCCGCGCTGCGCACCGGGTTCTTGCATTTCGAGGACGCGGTTCAGGCGATGCAGGCGGGCCAGTCCAGCCATGTCTACACGATCGCCGCTCCGCGCGAATTCTTCGCCGCATGGCTTGCTCCGCGCCTGGCCGCCTTCCGCGCAGCCAACCCGCAGGTGCGCTACATCCTTGTCGACGGCGAGATGACCGATTTCACCGAGGCCAACCTCGATCTTGCGGTGCGCTGGACGGATGGTCCGGGTGAACTGGAAGGAATGATGCTGGGCAGCGCCGAATGGGTGGAAGTGGGCAGCGGCGACTGGATCGGCTGGCCCGGCGATCCCACACCGGATTTCGAGTCCGAGACCGAGGAAGCCAAGCCGCCGATCATGGTGGGCGATGCCGGCCAAGCAATCGCTGCCGCGCTTGCCGGCATGGGCCGCGCGCATGTGCCCGCCCTGTTGGCGGCGGAAACGGGTGCGCCTGCCGTGCCATGCCGGCGTGGCTACTGGCTGGTCGCGCCGCTGCCGCAGTGGCGGCAGAAGAAGGTGCGGGACCTCGTTGCGGCGCTGACGCAGGGCTGAGTCATGCTCCTTCGACAAGCTCAGGACGAGCGGGCGTCAGTGTAAGTCGCTTTTTCAGGTAGATCGTCTTGCCCGAACCCCGCTCAGGCTGAGCCTGTCGAAGCCCGGGCTAACCTCAGCCTGCTACGCCCTCAGCTTCCATCGCTGCTTCCTTTTCCGCGTGGATACGGTCCAGTTCGGCGCGGCTCTTCTTTTCCGCAGCGGTCTTGAGCTGGCCGCAGGCAGCATCGATATCGCGGCCGCGCGGGGTGCGGACCGGGGCGGAGATACCGCCCTGGAAGACGATGTCCGAGAACGACCGGATGCGCTCGGGCGTAGAGCACTCGTACTGGGCGCCGGGCCAGGGGTTGAACGGGATCAGGTTCACCTTGGCGGGCAGGTTGTACTTCTTGAGCAGGCGGACCAGTTCGCGCGCGTCGGCGTCCGAATCGTTCTTGTCCTTGAGCATCACGTATTCGAACGTGATGCGCCGCGCGTTCGAGGCGCGGGGATAATCGGCGCAGGCCTGGAGCAGATCCTCAAGGCCGTACTTCTTGTTGATGGGCACGATCTCGTCGCGCACTTCCTTGGTCACCGCGTGGAGCGAGACAGCAAGGTTGACGCCGATCTCTTCGCCGCAGCGCGCCATCTGCGGGATCACGCCCGAGGTGGAAAGCGTGATGCGGCGCTTGGACAGTGCCAGGCCTTCGCCGTCCATCACCAGCTTGAGCGCGTCGCGCACGTTGTCGAAATTATACAGCGGTTCGCCCATGCCCATCATCACGATGTTGGTGAGCAGGCGCCCGCTGGACGAATAGGAACCTTCGTCTTCATCGTCGTTAAGGTCGGCCGCAAAGTCACTGGGCGCGGCGGGGCGGGTGTCGCTGACGCCGTTGGGCCATTCGCCCAGTGCATCGCGCGCCAGCATAACCTGGCCGACGATTTCGCCCACCGTCAGGTTGCGCACCAGACGCATGGTGCCGGTATGGCAGAAACGGCAGTTGAGGGTGCAGCCCACCTGCGAGGAAACGCACAGGGTTCCCCGGTCCGCATCGGGGATGAAGACCATCTCGTAATCGTGCGCGTCATCGGTGCGCAGCAGCCACTTGCGGGTGCCGTCGCTGGAATGCTGGGCCTCGACGATTTCGGGGCGGCCGACGACGAAACGCTGCGCCAGCCAGGGGCGCATGGTCTTGGCGATGTCGGTCATCGCGTCGAATTCGGTGACGCCGCGGTGATAGAGCCAGTGATAGACCTGCTTGGCGCGCAGCTTCGCCGCCTTGGCGTCCAGCCCGGCAGCCTCGAACAGCTCGGCGATGCGCTTCTTGGGCAGGCCGAGGAGGTCGATGCGGCCATCTTCGCGCGGGGTCACACCGTCCACGATGCCGGGGCGGGGCACCGGCATGGGATCGATATGGCCCGGGATCGCCATGAGGCCGGCAGCGGCGGCTGCGCCGGCTGGGAGGTCGTTCGTGTCTGACATGATGGGCGAGCATATAGTGCATTCCGGGGCAAAACGGAAGACGGCCTCCTCGCGCAGGCATGGCGGGCCTGCGCGAACAAGCCGGGCCGCGATCCGGTTCCTTCGGTCCGGCCCACGAAACCTTCTGCACATCGATCCAGTGTTGCTTGAAAACATCAATGATTTCGTTGTGTTAGGTTCAGGAAACTCCGCCGCTTCGAGCGGCATTTCACCAGTCCAAGGCGGAGAAATCCGCCGGATGGAAAGGCGGAAAAACCGCCGCATGGAATAATCGGAGTACCTTTATGAAGAAGATCCTTGTCTGCCTTGCTGCCGGTTCCGCGATGGCTTCGCTGCCCGCGATGGCGCAGGAAACCGGCCCGGCGGAATCGTTCTCTGGCCCTCACGTCGAAGCCTTGATGGGATACGACGTGTCCAAGGCTGGCAGCAGCATCGACGACGACGTCAATGAAGACAACGACCAGTCGATCGACGGCTTCGCTTACGGCGTGGGTGCGGGTTATGACATGCGCTTCGGCAACGTGGTCGTCGGTCCCGAAGCGGAAGTGACCTGGTCCACCGCCAAGACCAAGTTCACGGACGGCGATTTCGAGGGCTTCGGCATCGGCAACGTCAAGACCAACCGCGATCTCTACGTTGGCGCGCGCCTCGGCTATGTGGTGAGCCCCAGGACGATGATCTACGCCAAGGGCGGCTATACCAACGCCAAGTTCGACGTGCGCAATGCCAGCGGCACCATCACCACCAACCGCGACATCGATGCGGACGGCTGGCGTATCGGCGCGGGCGTGGAGCAGGCGGTGACCAGCAACGTCTTCGCCAAGCTCGAATACCGCTACTCGAACTACGAGAAGGGCGAACTGGATTACCGGGGCGACTTCGCGGACGGCCAGCGCTTCGACCTGGACCTCGACCGTCACCAGGTGATGGCGGGCGTGGGCGTGCGTTTCTGAGCTGACACAGCTCGCGGCGAGGGAAGGGCGGGGCTGGGAGGCGCCGCCCTTCTTCGTTTAGGGTGCGTTCGGGGGCGACGGGTCCTAGCGCAGGCGCGCGCAGCCGATCAGCGCCGCATCCATCGCCGAGGCCGCGCCCGGCAGCGCCCAGGTATTGGCGAAAGGCCGCCCCTTGGCATCGCGCGCATTCACCGTCATCGACGGGGCCGAGCGCATGGCGGCGATGATGGCGGCATTGTCGGTATCGCTGCTGGGCCAGGCGTCGCCGCCGCCTGCCGTCAGCACGATGCGTTGACCGCCGATCCGCAAGGTCACCTGCTTGCCCTGCGCCAGCTTGCGCGAAAGGCGCAGGTGAACCTGGCTGCGCGCGCCGCGCCGGGGCCAGGTGCCGATTGCGGCATAGGGCTGATAGTCGCGGCTCATGGCGCTGGGATCGGCCATAGCGATGGCATAGCAGCGCGGGACGAGCGGATCGCGAAACGCGCCCCAGGTGCCGTAAAGGCCGAGGCTCTCGCGGGCGAGGGCGGGGCCGGCGGCGAGTGCCATCAGCATGGGCAACGCGAGCAGGCGTAAGGCGGATCGGCGCATGCCCATGCCTATAGAGGCGATCTTCCTGCGTTGGAAAGTGTTCGCCGCATTGCGTCGGATACGGCGGATTGGCTGTTGCGTTGCAGCATGGCCGGCCGCACAATTCGCGCCAGGGCTTTGCTGCCGCGTTATGCTGGAGTTGACCATGGCTTACGAGTTCATCGTGATCGGCAGCGGCCCTGCCGGTCGGCGGGCAGCGATCCAGGCGGCGAAGCTAGGCAAGTCCGTCCTCGTTATCGAAGGGCGCCAGCGTGTCGGCGGGGTATCGGTGCATACCGGCACGCCATGCTTTCGGCCTCCCTTTGCCGCCGGCGCCGGCATTCTTTCCTTATGGCATCTACGCGGTGCCCGAGATTTCGACCGTGGGCATGACCGAGCAGGAGGTCCGGCAACGGGGCATCAATTACGAAACCGGCATCGCCCGTTTCCGCGAGACCGGCCGAGGCCACATAATGGGCCTGCAGCAGGGGCTGATGAAGATGATCTTTTCGAACAAGACCCGCCGCCTGCTGGGCGTCCACATCATCGGCGAGGGCGCGACCGAATTGATTCACATCGGCCAGGCGGTGCTGAACCTCAAGGGCACTATCGACTACTTCATCGAGAACACCTTCAACTATCCGACGTTGGCAGAAGCCTACAAGATCGCTGCGCTCGACGCGTGGAACCGCATGGCGCGGTGAAAGGCTTTTTGGTTTGCCGCGTTTTTCCGAGTCATCAGGTTTCCACCTGATTAGAAAACGCTTTAGAACAAGCTCCACAGCGGGTTGGCCGGATCGGAGAGCAGCTTGATCGTCAGCGCGAACGACATGACTACCAGCAGGGGCCGCACGCCTTTCCCGCCAAAACGCATGGCCAGCCGCGCGCCGACCTGGTTCCCGGCGACATTGGCGGCGGCCATGCCAGCGCCCAGTAGCCATAGCACCTTGCCGCCCGCGATCATCGCCACAAGCCCGGCGATGTTGGTGGAAAGGTTCAGGAATTTGGTATTGGCGATGGCCCGCACGAGGCCGAGCCCGCCCAGCGCCACCAGCGCGGTAGTCATGAACGATCCGGTGCCAGGGCCGAAGAAACCGTCGTAGAAACCGATACCGGTGGTGATGAGAGTCAGCCCCCGGCGGCCGACGCGGGCATGGCGGTCCACTTCGCTCATCGGCGGGGCCAGCAGGAAGTACAGGCCCATCGCGATCAGCAGCACCGGCACGAAGGCGGCCAGAAAGGCCGGTTCTATGAACTGGACGGCGGTGCCTCCCGCCAGCGAGCCGAGGAAGGCGCCCAGCGCCGGGACCGCGAAAGCCTTCAGGTCGACATGGCCCGCACGGTGGAAGGTGAGGAACGCCGATGCGGTGCCGATCGTGCTTTGCAGCTTGTTCGTCGCCAGCGCCGAGACTGGCGGTATCCCGGCGGCCATGAGCGCCGGGATCGTCAGCAGTCCGCCGCCTCCGGCAAGCGCGTCCACGCCGCCTGAAAGGAAAGCGATGGCGATCAGAAAGGAGATGGCTTCGACGGTCAGTTCCATGCCGCCCGTTAAGCCGAGGCCGGCGCGAAAGGCAAAGTGAACTTGAAGCATTTTCCAATCAGGCGGGATCACCTGACGACTCGGAAAATGCGATAAACCAAAAGCCTGGAGCGGCTGGCCGACGCAGTCGGATCGGAAATCGGCTCAAGGGTAAGTGATCGCCATGATCTCCCATTCCTTCTCGCCGGAGGGCAGGCGCACGATGCGCAGGTCGCCTACCGCGGCGCCGCGCAGGGCGCGGGCAATGGGGGCGCTCCAGCCGATGCGGCCTGCCGAGGCGTCCTGTTCGTCATCGCCGACGATGGTGAGGATGAGGCGCTCGTCTTCTTCGTCGGCCAGTTCCACGGTGGCGCCGAAGAACACCTTGCCGCGTTCGCCCTGCGCCGAAGGGTCGACTACGCGCAGCGCCTTCATGCGGCGGGCGAGGTAGGACAGTTCGCGGTCGATCTCGCGCATGCGCTTGCGGCCGTAGAGATAGTCGCCGTTTTCCGAGCGGTCGCCGTTGCCTGCTGCCCATGAGACGATTTCGACGATTGCAGGGCGCTCCGTGCCGAGCAGATGGTCGTAGCGGGCGCGCAGGGAGGCCATGCCTGCGGGGCTGATCGGGGGACCGGTGAGGTTCATATCCGATGCTTAGATAGCCGCGCGGTGCCGGCCAAGACCTGCGCAGTGCACTCTCCCCGGTTGCATTGCATCCATTAGTCCGACAAATAAAGCCGGCCATCAAGGCGGAGAGAGGGAGCACTGCCATGGATATGTCGCGCCGGACGGCCATTCTCGCGGCCACGGTTTCGCTGGGAGGGCTTGGTTTCGAGGCAGGCGCAGCGCCCGCTTCCGCTCCGAGGCCCAGCGGTTCCGCGCTGCAACCGACGACCAAGCTGGCGCCGCGTCCGCCGATGGGGTGGAACAGCTGGAACAGTTTCGCAGGTACGATCACCGAGGCGCAGGCGCTCGAAACCGCCGCGATCATGCGCGATAAGCTGCTGCCCTCCGGCTACGATGTCTTCACGGTCGACATCCAGTGGTATGAGCCTGAGGCGAGCAGCTATACCTATAACGCCAACCCGGTTCCGGCGCTGGATGCCCACGGGCGGCTGGTGCCAGCGCCCAACCGCTTTCCCTCGGCAGCAAAGAGCAGGGGCTTTGCTCCGCTGGCGGCGAAGGTTCACGCGATGGGGCTGAAGTTCGGCATCCATGTAATGCGCGGCATCGCTCGTCATGCGGTGAAGCAGAACCTGCCGGTGCTGGGCACCCCTTACCGCGCGCAGGACATTGCCGACACGTCCAGCATCTGTTCGTGGAACCCGGACATGTACGGCGTCGACATGACAAAGCCGGGCGCGCAGGAATATTACGATGGTCTGTTCCGGCTCTACGCCTCGTGGGGCGTCGATTTCGTCAAGATGGACGACATGAGCCGTCCCTACGATTCCCATGCGCCCGAGATCGAGGCAGCGGCCAAGGCCATCGCCCGCTGCGGGCGGCCGATGATGCTCAGCCTGTCACCCGGCGAAACGCCGGTGCTGCGGGGCGAGCATGTTCGCCGCCATGCCCAGATGTGGCGCATTTCCGACGATTTCTGGGACGAATGGGCGCAGCTCGAAGCGCAGTTCACCCGGCTGGAAAACTGGACGCCCTATCGCGGCCCCGGTTCCTGGCCCGATGCCGACATGCTGCCGCTGGGCCGGCTGGCACTGGGCGAGCGCGACACTCGTTTCACGCCGGACGAACAGCGCACGCTGATGACGCTGTGGTCGATCGCCCGATCCCCGCTGATCATGGGCGGAGATCTGCGCCATCTCGATGATGCGACGCTGGCGCTGCTGACCAACCCGGAAGTGCTTGCGGTCAACCAGCGCAGCACCGGCAATACCCCGCATTTCCTCGAAGACGGCATCCGCGCCTGGTCGGCATGGAGTGAAGACGGCAAGGCCCGCTACCTTGCCCTGTTCAACACCGGCGACAAGCCCCGCGACGTCACCGTACCCTTGCGCACCGTAGGCATGGCGGGACCGGCAAAGCTGCGCGACTTGTGGCAGCGGCGCGCTCTGGCTCCGGTTCGCGATGCGGTGAGCATCCACCTTGCCGCCCATGCCGGAACCTTGTTCCGACTGGACGGCATGGGCTGAAGGCCGATCAGCCCGGCGCGCGCTTGCCGGGCATCAGGCGGCTCAGCTTGTTGGCTCCGGTATAGTCGGACTTGCCGGGATACATCGATTCGTAAACCACGGCGTTTTCCAGCACGCGCTGGACGTAGTTCTTGGTCTCATAGATGGGGATCTGCTCCATCCAGTCGATCCATTCGATGGTCCCGGTACGCGGGTCGCCGTTTGCACGCAGCCACTTGTTCACGTTGCCTGGCCCTGCGTTGTAGGCCGCGACGGCAAGCGGGGTAGCGCCGCCGTAGTAGTCCATCATCCGCGCGAAATAGCCGTCGCCCAGACGGATGTTGTAGACCGGATCGCTGACGAGCGCGGACTGATCGTAGGGCAGGCCCAGCTTGCCGGCCTGTTCGCGCGCGGTGCCCGGCATCAGCTGCATCAGACCGCTGGCGCCCGCATGGCTGAGGGCGTTCTGCGCGAACTGGCTTTCCTGCCGGGCCAGCGCATGGACCATTGTCCAGTTGGTGCCTGCGGGCGTGGGGAGGAGAGGGAAGGCGATCTGGCCGAATTCCTCATAACCATCGGCATGGGCGCTCTGCCCCATGATCACCGCAAGGTCGCGGCGGCCGATCTGCTGCGCAAGTTCGGCGACAAGGACGTGGTCCTCCGCGTTTTGCGCCTGGTCGGAAATTTCCCGGTAGAACTGCACGCCCGTGCGCCAATCTCCATCGCGGGCGACATCGCGCACGGCCAGAGTGATCGGTAGCGACTGGAACGAGACGCGCTGGGCCTGGCTGGGCACAGCGGTGGAGCGGGTGTCGAGGTTGGGGATCGGCCGGCGCAGGCGTTCGAGCGAGAGCTGGCCGTAGAAGTACTGCGGATACTGCGCAGCCATTTCGAAGTAGCGGTTGGCGCCCCCCATGTCGCCGCCCTGCGCCAGCGCGCGGCCTGCCCAGTAGAAACCCTTGGAGCGGGTGCCGGGCGTTTGCGCGGCGGCGCCGTAGCGGTAGAACAGCGGCGCGGCGCGGCGCGTATCGCCCAGCGACCAGAGCGCCTTGGTGCCGCCCAGCCACATCAGCGTCGTATAATCGTCCCTCACGCGGAAGGAGAGGCGGCTGATGTCGGTGCCGGGGGCAAAGCCGTCATCGATGGAGGAGGCGATCCTCACCGCGCTGCTGGCATCCGCACCGCGCGCGGCGGTCAGCAGCTCCTTCACCCACAGTTCCTGTTCGGGCACCGGGCGGGCCAATGGCGGGCGGTTGGCGAGTAGAGCGATAGCGCCCTGCAGGTTACCGGCCCGGCGCGCCTGCACAGCGCGGTTGTAGACATAGCCCGGATCGGACGAAATCTGCGCGGGCAGGGTCACGCCCATGGTGCCCGGCGTCATGCCCTGCAGCAGCGAGAGCCGCTCCATGAACTCGGCGCGGCGGGCGGGGGATACAAACGAGATCTGCCGCTCGGCCTGGGCCGTTTCTCCCTGCCACAGCAGCGCGTCCATGCGTGCATCGTGGTCCGCGCTGGTCAGCCGGCTCTGATAGAGCGAGTATAGCGCGGTTTCGTCCTGCGGGGTCAGCGCGCCCTTGCGCCAGGCGGCGACGGCATTGGTGGCCGCATCGGCGCGGCGCATCGTCGATAGCGCCGCAGCGTAGCGTCCTGCGGCCCGGCTGCCCAGCGGCTCGAAGCGATCGAAGAAAGCGATGACCGATCCGGCATCGGGCGATTCGGTAAGAAGGGCTTTTTCCGCGAATCCGCGTAGCTTGTCCTGCTGGGGATAGCCGGGATAGCGCAGCAGGAAGCTGGTGTAGGCGGCAAACCCCATCCGGTCGTTGGCGGAAAGCAGCTTCCAGCGGTCGATCGACTGATGGACCGCCATATCGTGCGATTGCATCGACTGCGCGCGCGCCGCATCCCATTCACGCCCGTCGGAAGACTGGGCCTGAGCGAGGGAGGGCGCGGCGAAAGCGAATGCCGCAAAAATGGCTGGGGAAATGCTCAGCAGCAGGTGAGGGGTGCGCAACATGCTGGACATTTTGGAAAGAGGCTCCTTATCAGGCGCTGAACGTGAAGTCCGGGCAGCGGGGGTGGTTCCCCGTCAGGGCCGATCATTGAACACCACCAGAGGTAAAGTCCATGTTCTCCGGTTCCATTCCCGCGCTTGTCACACCGTTTCGCGACGGAGCGTTCGATGAACAGGCTTTTCGCCGCCTCGTCGACTGGCAGATCGAGTCGGGTTCGTCCGCTCTGGTGCCCTGCGGCACCACCGGCGAAAATTCGACGCTTTCCAACGCCGAACACCACCGCGTGATCGAAGTCTGCATCGAGCAGGCGGCGGGCCGGGTGCCGGTCATCGCCGGTTGCGGCAGCAACGATACGACCAACGCGCTGCTGCACATGACGTTCTCGAAGAAGTGCGGCGCCGCCGCCGCGCTGCTGGTGGCGCCATATTACAACCGCCCGAGCCAGGAGGGCCTGCTCGCCCACTTCGGCTATCTGGCCGAGAACATCGACCTGCCGATCGTGCTCTACAACGTGCCCGGCCGCACCGTGACCGATCTGCTGCCCGAAACCGTGTGCGAACTGGCCCGTCGTCACCCCGGCCGCTTCATTGGCATCAAGGATGCCAGCGGCGATCTTTCCCGCGTGACCGACCACCGCATGGGCATCGGCAAGGACTTCGTGCAGCTTTGCGGCGACGATGAACTGGCGCTGCCGTTCAACGCAGCCGGCGGCGTGGGCTGCATTTCGGTGACCGCCAACGTCGCGCCGAAGCTCTGCGCCGAGTTCCAGGCCGCCTGCGCCGCCAACGACCTAGAGGAAGCGCGCCGCCTCAACGATCTGCTTTACCCGCTGCACTACGCGATGTTCGAGGACAGCTCGCCCGGGCCGTGCAAGTACGCCCTGGCGCAGGTCCACGACTGGATCGAGAACGAACTGCGCCTGCCGCTCGTCCCCTGCGGCGACAAGGCCCGTCAGGCGGTGGACGAAGCGCTGGTTCACGCCGGCCTGCTGTAAGTTCACCGGGTCTGCGCGGCGCGGATAATGGCCTTTATCCGCGCCGCGATTGAACCGTCTGCCGGTTTTGTGCGATTTCCCGTCCGAAAGCGGCGCGATGGGACGTTTTCTTTTGCCGCGCACGTCCCTACATGCAAGCGATCATGGCACGCCCCCAAAACTCTCTTTTCGACAAAGCCAAGACCGTTGCGGAAAACCGCAAGGCTCGTTTCGATTACTTCATCGAGGACAAGTTCGAGGCGGGAATCGCGCTTACCGGCACCGAGGTGAAATCGCTCCGTTTCGGTGAAGGGTCGATCGTCGAATCCTTCGCGGAGATTCGCGGGGGCGAATGCTGGCTGGTCAACGCCAACGTGCCTGAATTCAGCCACGGCAACCGCTTCAACCACGTCCCCAAGCGCCCCCGCAAACTGCTGCTGCATGAGCGCGAGATTTCGCGCCTCCAGGGTGCCGTGGAGCGCAAGGGCATGACCCTGGTTCCGCTGTCGATCTATTTCAACAGCCGGGGCCGCGCCAAGGTCGAACTGGCGCTCGCCAAGGGCAAGAACGCGGCCGACAAGCGCACGACCATCAAGGACCGTGAATGGAAGCGCGATCAGGCCCGAATCATGCGCGATCACGGATGACATGAGCAGGATGCTTTCCCGCATGGGGGCGTGGCTCCACCGGCAGATGCCGACGCACGAACAGCTTGAGGGCAACCGCTTTACCGCGCCTCTTGCACGGCGTCAGGAACTGTTCCGCTTCACCCGCCGCTCGGTTCCGCGCGGGGTTGCTGTGGGCCTTCTGGTTGGCATCTTCGCGCTGATCCCCGGCGTCCAGATCGTCGGCGCCGCCATGATGTGCGTGCCGTGCCGTGGCAACATTCCGCTGGCTGCGGCAATGACTTTCCTGTCCAATCCTGCGACGACCCCGTTCATCCTCGCCGCCTCGATCTGGCTGGGCAACCATCTGGGGTATCACGCCGACCTGTCGACCTTTTACGCCCTTTACGAAAGCGGCGCAGGCGTAGGCGCATGGGGCAGCTGGCTGCTGTCCGACGCTGCACCGGCGCTGCTGGTGGGCCTCTTCGTGATCTCCACCGTGTGCGCGGCGCTGGGCTATGTCCTGTCGATGTGGTTCTGGCGCTGGTGGATTGGCCGCAAACATCATGCCCGCCGCCTGCGTCCGGTCAGGGCCGATAGTGCGGCCGTTCCCGTTCCCACCAAGTCGGAAAACGCTGCATGAAGGTGAGCGCCGATCGCGCCGCCGATCGAGCAGGTCCCGCTCCTGATCTTTTGGTCGTTGCCGTCGCCCTTATGCTGAGCGCCGGGCTGGTCTGGCTGGTCTCGGGCGATAGCCTGCTGATGGCGGTGTTCGTAGCGGCGATGGCCGGGCTGGGGGCGCTCGCATGGGCGCTTTCGCGTCGCCGCGGGCCGGTTGCCGATGCCGATTTCGCGCAGCCTGACTGGTCCGTCACCGTGGCTGCCATCGAGCGGCCCGATATGGCGATCGCTGTCACCGACCGCGCGGGCCGACTGACCTGCGGCAATCCCTGTTTCGAGGCGTGGTTCGGCGCGGGCAGCGCGCCGCCGCGCCTGCCGGTCACCCATGCCTCGCTCGAACGCCTCGCCGATGCCACCCGCCGCGCCTGGCGCGACGGCCACGGCACCGCCGATATCGCCGACGAAGAGGGCGGGCACTGGCGCGCCGATGTGCGCCGAGCCGGGCGCGGCGACGATTTTCTGGTATGGCGCATCTCGACTGAAAGCGCGGCAGACCCCGTGGCCGAACTCGTCGGCCAGCTCGACGGCAAACTTGGACGCGGCCTCGCCAAGGCCGGCATCGGCGCAGCGCTGGTCGATCCCGACGGGACGATTCGCGCCGCCAGCACGGGCTTTGCCCTGCGCGCTGTCGGCGATGCCAAGACCGACGTCACCGGCACCGATTTCGTTTCGTTGCTCAGCCAGGAGGAAGGCGAGCGCATCGGCTGGGCCCGTGACAGCGGACGCGGCGGGGCGCTGGTCCTCTACCACGTCCCCGTTGCCGACCCCGACAGTGCGAACGAGCCTGATCCCAATACCACGCCCTCGCTGATGCTGGTCATCGAAGCGGGGCAGGGTATTGGCGCCAGCGCCGGGGGCACGGGCGCTGCGCCACACCTCGAAGCGCTGCTCAGCCAGTTGCCACTCGGCCTCGCGATGGCCGACCGGGACGGCCGCCTGCTTTTCGCCAACCCCGCCTTCATGCGCGCGGCTGGCCACGAAGGCCACGAGCCGCCCACCTACCCCACCGACCTAGTCGTGAAGGACGACAAGCGAGCGCTGTCGGAAGCCATCCGCCGCTTTGCGCAAGGGCCTGCCGCTGCGGGCGACCTCGCCATCCGTCTGGTGGCGCAGCCCGAGGACCCGGTGTCGCTCAGTCTTGCAGGCGTGCGCGGGCTGGGGGAGGCTGCGGTCCTGCTCGGCCTGACCGATACTTCCGAGGAAATCCGCCTCAAGCGCCAGGTCGCGCAGGCCACCAAGATGCAGGCGGTCGGCCAGCTTGCGGGCGGCGTTGCGCACGATTTCAACAATGTGCTCACCGCCATTCTGGGCACCTGCGACCTCATGCTGATGCGCCATACTCCCGGCGATTCGGACTATGACGACATCCAGCAGATCCGCGCGAACTCCAACCGCGCCGCCTCGTTGACCCGCCAGTTGCTCGCCTTCTCGCGCCAGCAGACGCTGCGCCCGGAAACCCTGCAATTGCCTGATATCGTCGCCGACGTTTCGCAGATGCTGCGCCGCCTCATCGGCGAGAAGATCCAGCTCGTCGCCACCCACGATCGCGATCTCGGCCCGGTACGCGCCGACCCGACACAGATCGAGCAGGTCATCGTCAACCTCGTCGTCAATGCGCGCGACGCCATGCAATCGCGCGGCGATGCTTCGGGCCGCCTTGTCCTCGCCACCCGCAAAGTCACCACGACCGACGTGCGCGCGATGCGCAGCGAGATCATCCCGGCAGGCGAATATACCGCGCTCATCGTCGAGGATTCGGGCGGCGGCATCCCGCCTGAAATCCTTGGCAAGATCTTCGAGCCGTTCTTCACCACCAAGGAGCAAGGCAAAGGCACTGGCCTCGGCCT
Organism: Novosphingobium sp. P6W; assembly: GCF_000876675.2. GTDB lineage: Bacteria > Pseudomonadota > Alphaproteobacteria > Sphingomonadales > Sphingomonadaceae > Novosphingobium. The sequence continues at coordinate 2,450,836 of NZ_CP030352.1, read as the reverse complement.
CTCCACCGTCTACGGCATCGTCAAGCAGTCCGGCGGCTTCATCTTCGCGGAAAGCGAAGTGGGCAAGGGAACGCGCTTCACAGTCTACCTTCCGGTCCACCACGTTGCCCCCGGCAGCACCCCCGAGATCGCCCAGGCCAAGCCCGTAGCCCCGCCGACCCAGTGGGCGGGCGGTGGCTCGATCCTGCTGGTCGAGGACGAGGACCCGGTCCGCATCGTCGCCGAACGCGCGCTCACCCGCCAGGGCTATCAGGTCACCTGCGCGCGCGACGGCGAGGAGGGGCTGGAACTAGTGCAGGAAGGCGGCAAGTTCGACATCGTCGTCTCCGACGTCGTCATGCCAACGATGGACGGCCCGGCCATGGCGCGCGAGATTCGCCGCTTTGCTCCGAACCTGCCGGTTCTGTTCATGTCCGGTTATGCAGAGGAGCAACTGCGCAAGCAGATCGGCATCCCCAACGCCTGGTTCATGCCCAAGCCGTTCTCGGTGCAGCAACTGTCAGAAAAAGTCGGGGAAGTTCTGGCGCATATGGCCCAGAGCTGATTCGCACGGCAGGGAGCCGTTAAAAAACGGAAATCCGCCGAAGTTCTCCTCTTGTTCTATGAGAACAAAGAGAATACACACCCCTTCGTGACGTTGACCTTTCCGGTCAGCCCGGTAGCAAAGGGGAAGAGACATGGCTGCTCAGCTCAAGCTGATCCAGGAAGGCAAGGAAAAGGACGCAATGGACCGTCAAAAGGCCCTAGAGGCAGCGCTTGCCCAGATCGACAAAGCGTTCGGCAAGGGCTCGGCTATGAAGCTGGGCTCGAAGGAGACGATGCAGGTCGAAGCGATCTCCACCGGTTCGCTCGGCCTCGATATCGCGCTTGGCGTCGGCGGCTTGCCGCGCGGCCGCGTGATCGAGATTTATGGCCCGGAAAGCTCGGGCAAAACCACCTTGGCGCTGCACGTCATCGCCGAGGCGCAGAAGACCGGCGGCACCGCCGCGTTCATCGACGCCGAGCACGCGCTCGACCCGGTTTATGCCAAGAAGCTGGGCGTCAACATCGACGAACTGATCGTTTCGCAGCCCGACACGGGTGAGCAGGCGCTCGAAATCGTCGATACCCTGGTGCGTTCGAACGCGATCGACGTTCTGGTGGTCGACTCGGTGGCTGCGCTGGTTCCCCGCGCTGAAATCGAAGGTGAGATGGGCGACAGCCACGTCGGTCTTCAGGCCCGCCTGATGAGCCAGTCGCTGCGCAAGCTCACCGGCTCGATCAGCCGTTCGCGCTGCATGGTGATCTTCATCAACCAACTGCGCATGAAGATCGGCGTCATGTACGGCAACCCGGAGACGACGACGGGCGGCAACGCCTTGAAGTTCTACGCCTCGGTCCGTCTCGACATCCGCCGCACCGGCGCGATCAAGGACAAGGATGAGGTCGTCGGCAACGCAACCCGCGTGAAGGTGGTGAAGAACAAGGTAGCACCGCCGTTCAAGCAGGTTGAATTCGACATCATGTACGGTGAAGGCGTCTCCAAGATCGGCGAAATTCTCGATCTCGGCGTCAAGGCTGGCATCGTCGAGAAGTCGGGCGCGTGGTTCAGCTACGATTCGATCCGCATTGGTCAGGGCCGTGAAAACTCCAAGGCCTACCTGAAGGCGAACCCCGAGGTTGCAGACCGCCTCGAAAAGGCGATCCGCACCAAAACCGAAGGCCTCGCCGAAGAGATGATGGTTGGTCCGTCGGAAGGCGACGACGACTAAAAAACCACTCCCTCTCCGAGCGTGCTCGGGGAGGGGACCATCTGCGGGATGCTGGATAGCCGCGGGTGGTTTACGCAATTCGCTGTAGACCGCCCATACCTCGCCGCACCTGGCGAACGGTCGCTTCAGTGGGCTGTCTTCGCCACAGCGAAGCGGAATTCGACCGTCTTATCGTGATTCCCGAACAGTCTGACCGCAGACAAGCGCTTGCCGACCTCGCGCACGTGCATTATCGGCCCAAACTATGCAGACGACCAACGAAATCCGCCGGTCCTTCCTCGACTATTTCGCCAGCAATGGTCACGAGGCCGTTCAGTCAGCGCCGCTCGTTCCTTACAACGACCCGACGTTGATGTTCGTGAATGCCGGCATGGTGCCGTTCAAGAACGTGTTCACCGGGCTTGAGACGCGCTCGGTCCCGCGCGCCACTTCTTCGCAGAAGTGTGTGCGCGCCGGCGGCAAGCACAACGATCTGGACAACGTCGGGTACACCGCCCGCCATCACACCTTCTTTGAAATGCTGGGCAACTTCTCCTTCGGTGACTATTTCAAGGAGCAGGCGATCACGAACGCCTGGAACCTGCTGACCAAGGAATGGGCGCTCCCCGTCGAGAAGCTGCTGGTCACTGTCTATCACACGGACGACGAAGCATTCGACCTGTGGAAGAAAATCGCCGGCTTGCCCGAGAGCAAGATCATCCGCATCCCCACGAAAGATAACTTCTGGGCGATGGGCGATGAAGGTCCCTGCGGACCCTGCTCGGAAATCTTCTTCGATCACGGCGACCACATCTGGGGCGGCCCTCCGGGATCGCCGGAAGAGGACGGCGACCGCTTCATCGAAATCTGGAACCTCGTGTTCATGCAGTTCGAGCAGTCGGCCGGCGAAATCGTCGGCAACCTGCCCAAGCCATCGATCGACACCGGCATGGGGCTGGAGCGCGTCTCGGCGGTCATGCAGGGCGTGCACGACAACTACGACATCGACACTTTCAAGGCGCTCATCGCTGCGTCCGAAAGCCTGACCGGCGTGGCCGCGCAGGGGGACAGCCGCGCCAGCCACCGCGTCATCGCCGACCACCTGCGCTCGACCAGTTTCCTGCTTGCAGACGGCGTGCTGCCGTCCAATGAGGGACGCGGCTACGTGCTTCGCCGCATCATGCGCCGCGCCATGCGCCACGCGCATCTGCTCGGCGCGCGCGATCCCCTGATGCACCGCCTCGTGCCGGCGCTCGTTGCGGAAATGGGTCAGGCCTATCCCGAACTCGGCCGCGCGCAGCCGCTGATCGAGGAAACGCTGGAGCGCGAGGAAATCCAGTTCCGCCGCACCCTGTCGAACGGCATCAAGCTCCTCGACGAAGCGACCGCAGACCTGGGTGAGGGCGGCGAACTGCCCGGCGAAACTGCGTTCAAGCTCTACGACACCTTCGGCTTCCCTTACGACCTGACCGAGGACGCGCTGCGTTCGCGCGGCATCGCCGTCGACAAGGCCGGCTTCGATGCCGCCATGGCGCAGCAGAAGGCTGCTGCCCGCGCTGCGTGGAAGGGCTCTGGCCAGGCTGCCGACAGCGAAGTTTGGTTCGACATCGCCGAGCGCGAAGGTGCAAGCGAGTTTACCGGCTACACCTCGACCAGCGGCGAAGGCCGCGTCGTTGCGCTGGTGCGTGACGGCAAGGAAGTGGAAACCGCCAGCGCCGGCGAGAGCGTTACCGTCCTCACCAACCAGACCCCGTTCTACGGCGAATCGGGCGGTCAGGTCGGCGATGCCGGCACCATCACCGGCGGCGCTGGATCGGGTGGCAGCGCGCTTGCGATCACGATCGAGGATACCGCCAAGCCGCTTGGCCGCCTTCATGCGATGAACGGCCGCGTCGATGCGGGCACGATCAAGGTGGGCGATGTGGTCAACCTCGTGGTCGATGTTACGCGCCGCGATGCGATCCGCGCCAATCACTCGGCCACTCACCTGCTTCACGCGGCGCTGCGGGGCCGTCTTGGTGACCACGTGACCCAGAAGGGCTCGATGGTCGGCGCCGAGCGCCTGCGCTTCGACTATTCGCACCCCAAGCCGCTGACCGACGAGGACGTGGCGGTGATCGAGGCAGAGGTCAACGCCGAGATCCGCGCCAACGAACAGGTGCTCACCCGCCTAATGGCGCCGGACGATGCGGTTGCCGCCGGCGCAATGGCGCTGTTCGGCGAGAAGTACGGCGATGAAGTTCGCGTGCTTTCGATGGGCCGCAATTCGGGCGAGCGTTCCTATTCGGTCGAGCTTTGCGGCGGCACTCACGTGCGCGCCACCGGCGACATCGGCGTGTTCCGCATCGTGGCCGAAAGCGCGGTATCTTCGGGTGTGCGCCGTATCGAGGCGATGACCGGCGAAGGCGCGCGCCAGTGGCTGGTCGGCCGCGAAGACGCGCTCAAGAACGCCGCCGGCCTGCTGCGTACCACGCCTGAGGACGTCGAAGCGCGCGTTGCCGCACTGCTCGACGAGCGCCGCAAGCTGGAGCGCGAACTGGCAGAAGCCAAGAAGGCGCTCGCGCTGGGCGGTGGTTCGGCCAAGGCCGAGGCTGCGGATGAAGAAGTGAACGGCATCAAGTTCTCCGGCCAGGTTCTTGAAGGGCTTGATCCCAAGGACCTGCGCGGGCTGCTCGATCAGGCCAAGCAGCGGCTTGGTTCGGGCGTTGCGGCAATCGTCGCAGTGAACGAGGGCAAGGCGAGCATCGCTGCTGCCGTTACCGAAGATCTGGTCGCCACGGTCAGCGCCGTTGAACTCGTCCGCAAGGGCGTCGAGGCGCTGGGCGGCAAGGGCGGCGGTGGCCGCGCTGACATGGCACAGGGCGGCGGACCCGACGGCGACAAGGCGGCAGAGGCAATCGCTGCGGTCAAGGCGGCGCTGGCGGGGTGAACTGCGCCCGCGGCCCTCTGATGGCGGCGCTGGCGTTGCTGTTCGCCGCGCCCGCTGCGGCCGATGAGGCTCCAGTCTGGCCTGCGGGCCTGTACGGTTCGGTGCGGATGTCCGAGCAGACCGGCGATCTTGGCGGTCTGGAACTGCGTTTCTTTGCAGAAGGCGGCAAGCCGATGGTCGAGGCGGTGCTTTGCGAAGGCTGGTGCAACACCTCGTACATCGCCCCGCTGGAGCGAACGGCGGAGGGCTTCGCGTTCCGCTACGTCGAACGGTACGAGAGCGGTGCCGGCCCGAGCGAGGAGGCGGTCCGCATTACGCTCAAGCCGGTTCGGAGCGGTTTTCTCGCTACCCTGACCACCGAATCTGACCCGGAGAACCGTCTCTGGGCAGAAGCTTCGCGGCTGAAACGTCTCAAGCAGCCTTTCGGGTTGGCCGTGGTAAACAACGCGAAGAAGTGATCGCGGCGGTTACTGCGGGCGCTGAGCCGGGCAGGTGGGGGACTAGTAGGTGCAAAAGCCGTCGATCGCTGAAATCGTCGCTGAGATCGCCGCAGAGATGCGCGGTGCACAGCATCGCGGCACCGTTGCCAGCTATATTCCGCCGCTGGCCTCGGTGCCTGCCGACAAGTTCGGGCTGGCGGTGGTGATGGCCGACGGCACCGTCCATACCTCGGGCGATGCCGAGGAGGCGTTTTCGATCCAGTCGGTATCCAAGGTCTTTGCGCTGACTTTGGCGCTGGGCGCGGTGGGCGACCAGCTGTGGAGCCGGGTAGGGCGCGAACCTTCGGGCAGCGCTTTCAATTCGATCGTCCAGCTTGAGACCGAGCACGGCATTCCGCGCAATCCGTTCATCAATGCCGGGGCCATCGTGGTGTGCGATGTGCTGCTGGGGCGCCTGCAACCGCGCGAGGCGATTGCGCAGATGCTGCGCTTCGTGCGCGAACTGGCGGGCGACGATACGATCCGCATCGACGAAACCGTGGCGCAGGCCGAGCAGGACACCGGCTTTCGCAACATGGCGCTGGCCAATTACATGCGCGCTTTCGGCAATATCCACGGCGATGTCGGCATGGTGCTGGGGACGTATTTCCATTTCTGCGCGCTGGCGATGAGCTGCCGGCAACTGGCTCTGGCGGGGCGTTTCCTGATGGATGGCGGGCGGAGCGAAGGGCACCGCATCGTCACCGAAAGCCGGGCGCGGCGCATCAATGCGCTGATGATGTCCTGCGGGCATTACGACAACTCGGGCGACTTTGCATTTCGGATCGGCCTGCCGGGCAAGTCTGGTGTGGGCGGGGGAATCCTGGCGGTGGCGCCGGGGATCGCCAGCATTGCGGTATGGTCGCCCGGGCTGAACGAGGAAGGAAATTCGCACCTGGGGCAACTGGCGCTGGAGCGGCTTGTCCAGCGCACCGGATGGTCTGTTTTCGAACCCAGGATTGGGTAGCGCTCGGCGGTCAGGCTTTTTCCGCTTCGCGCAGTTGGCCCGATTTCAGCGAGGGCTTTTCCGACAGGCCGCCGCGTTCCATGATCATTTCGCGGAATTCGTCGCGCTTTTCGTGGATCGAGGCGATCACCGGACCCATCGCCACGCCGGTTTCCACCAGCGCGGCCTCGCTCAGTTGCAGCGAGCTTTCGAGCGTTTCGGGCACGGCATAGCTGGCCCCGGCGCGGTAGAGCTGGGCGGCGTGGTCGGCGTCGCGGGCGCGGGCCAGGATCGGCAGGTCGGGGAACTGGAGGCGCAGCTTGCGCACGATGCGCTGGGCGGTGACCGGCTCGTCCATGGTGAGGATCACCGCCGCCGCTTCTCCTGCGCCCAGGCGCAGCAGTGCGTCGCCGCGCCCGGCATCGCCGAACGCCACGGCGTAGCCGCCTCGGCGGCCCTCGGCGATGAGGTCGGTGTTGCTGTCCACCGCGAGGTAGGGCTGGCCGTGGCGGGCCAGCATGTCGGCGACGAGATGGCCGACGCGGCCGAAACCGACGATCAGGGTGCGCGGCTTGCCGTCATCCTTCACCGGCTGGTGCGGGGTGTCGGCGGCGTCGACGCGCTTGCCCATGATCTTGCCGCCCAGCGCGAGGAGGGGGGTGATGGTGAGGCCCAGCGCGGTGACGATCTGCCAGAACTGCGCGGTGCCGGGCTGGATCAACTGCGCCGAAGTGGCCGCTGTGAGCACGATCAGCGTGGTTTCCGAAGGGCTGGACATGAGGATGCCGGTCTCGGTCGCGGTGCCGCGCCGGGCGCCCATGATGCGCAGCATCAACCCGGTGACTACGGCCTTGAGCACGATCACCACAACCGTCGCGATCAGGATCGAGCCGAAGTTTTCCCACACCACCGCAAGGTCGATGCTCATGCCGATGGTGATGAGGAACACGCCCAGCGCCAGGCCCTTGAACGGCTCGATGATCTGCTCGACCTCGGCGTGATATTCGGTCTCGGCGATGAGCAGGCCGGCAACCAGCGCGCCGACGATCGGTGAAAGGCCCACCGCCGCCGTCGCCAGCGAGGCGAGGATTACCACCAGCAGGCTGGCGGCGAGAAACAGTTCCGGGCTTTTGGTGCGCGCGGCCTGGGCGAACAGGGGGGGCAGCAGGTAGCGGCCCGCGATCAGCAGCGTGGCGATCACCACGGTGCCCCAGATCAGGGTGTGGAGCAGTTCGCCCACACCGCTGCCCGCATGGGGCGCCAGCGCGCCGAGCAGGAAGATGATCGGCACCAGCGCGATATCCTCGAACAACAGCATGGCCAAAGCGGCGCGGCCCACCGGCGTGGTGGTTTCGGTGATCTTGAGCACCAGCGCGGTGGAGGACAGCGCCAGCGCCAGTCCCAGCGCCATCGCGCCCGCGAAGCTCTGCCCGATCGCGGCGAGGATGAAGGTGAGCGAGCCGCCGATGACGAGCAGTTCCAGCGACCCCAGTCCGAACACCATGCGCCGCATTTGCCACAGGCGCCCGAACGATAGCTCAAGCCCGATCGAGAACAGTAGCAGGATGATCCCGAACTCCGCGAAAAGGTCCAGCCCGTCGGGGTCGGTGATCGTGAAGTACGCGAGCCAGGGCACGTCGAACACGTGCCGCCCCAGCCCGAACGGGCCGACCAGCAATCCCACGAGGATGAAGCCGATCACCGGCGTGATGCGGTAACGGTTGAAGACCGGGATGACGATGCCTGCCGCGCCCAGGATCACCAGGGCATCGGACATGACGGGGGAGTAGAGGTCGCTGCTGCCTGACATGGGCCGACAGTAGGGCACGCGAAGGCGCGCAGGCAATGGCGCAGCATGCGCAAATCGCGCCGCATCGGGCGTTTTGCGCCGCCCTGATCCGCGAGGTGCGGGCAGGCTGCGCACACACTGCGACAAATGCACCGGTACAAGGCGCGCAACTTCACTTGGCGTTCAGCAAAGCGCTGGCTATAGACCCGTCCATGTTCGAACGTTCGCGCCTGAAGACCGCCCTCCTTGTCGCTGCCACCGGCGCGATCGTGCTGACCGCAGGCTGTGGGGGTGGCGGAGGAAAGAACCGCGACACCGCCTATGTCGCCCGCGATGTCGATACACTCTATGCCGCTGCCCAGCAGCGTCTGGAAACCGGCCGCACCAAGCAGGCCGCCGCGCTTTTCGACGAAGTCGAGCGCCAGCACCCCTATTCGCCCTGGGCACGCCGCGCCCAGCTGATGAGCGCGTTCAGCTACTATGCCGCTCGCGATTACAACAAGGCGATCCAGTCGGCGCAGCGCTTCCTGTCGATCCACCCGGGCAACAAGGACGCGCCTTACGCGTACTACCTGATCGCGATCTGCTATTACGAACAGATCAGCGACGTCACGCGCGACCAGAAGACCACCGAGCAGGCCAAGCAGGCGCTGACCGACGTGATGCGCCGCTACCCCGGCACGTCCTACGCTTCCGACGCCAAGCTCAAGATCGACCTTGTGAACGATCACCTTGCCGGCAAGGAAATGACCATCGGCCGGTCCTACGAATATAGCGGCAAGTGGCTGGCGGCGACGCTGCGCTTCCGCAACGTGGTCGACAACTTCCAGACCACCAGCCACACGCCCGAGGCGCTGTTCCGCCTGGTCGAAGGTTACCTCGCGATCGGCGTGCCGGAAGAAGCCCAGAAGGCCGCCGCCGTCCTGGAACGCAACTATCCCGGCAGCGACTGGTATGCCCGCGCGTACAAGTTGATGAACAAGCACGCCCCCAAGGACGTCGCCGCCTGACGCGAAAATTCCTCCCTGAGGCAGTCTCGGGGAGGAACTGATTCCCCCGGGCATGCGAATGCGCCCGCTGGCGAATGCGGGGTAACGCCGGGGAAATGCACGCAAACCGAAAGGATCATCGGGTCGGCGTCGGGGCGTCCAGTGCAAGGACGCGAGGAGGGTGGCCTTTGGTGCGAACGGCCGGATAGCGGCTACGACAGCCCGGCTCGGTCCTGACGGATCGGTTCGAAACGGCCGCACGGACTCGCAAAAGCCGCCGCTTCGAGAAGGGCATCCGCGAAGCCCCCTCTTCGTGGGAGGCGGGCCGAGTGCGGAAGACCTGAATGATTGCCCCGATGAAGGGGAATCGAGAACCGATCCGGTCGGACGCTGGTGGCGTGGTCCACGGCTTGCGCTCGCGTCCGGCCCACGGCGCCGACCCGATACACCGCCAATCCTTGTACGTCAGATCAGCGGATGCTGGGTCATATAACCTATACGGTTATAATTGTCAATAATTGCGGGTTCGTTCGGCCTTTTTTCATCGCGTGTCGACGCGGCGGCGATGCATTTTTGCAGCGCAGCAGTTTCGCTTTATCGCCTGATAGCTGAAGTCTATTGTCCACCAAATCAGTTGAGATTAGAGATGCTCAACAAGAGGCGAAATGGCCTGCAGGAAAATCATATGAGGGTGGCCGGCAGTCCGTTGGCTTCCATGCATCTTCCCGCAAGCCTGCCCGCGCGTGATCCGCATTCCTCAAGGAAGCGGCCCCGTGCGGACCTCGATCGATACTGACGGTCCTGTGAGGGGGCAGGCCGGCCAGCACATGCATACCGGACCACCGGGTGCATTCAATTCCCTGACAAAGGATTTGAAGCAATGCATTCGTTCGTCCGCAGCAGTCTCTTTGCGACCACCATTCTGGCGTCTGCCGCAATCGGCCTGCCTTCGGCTCAAGCCAAGGATGGCGCCGAGGACGTCGCCGCAAACGCGGCTTCAGCAATTTCTGCAGACGACGATCAGGGCACGACCTCGATCGGCACCGGCGCGCGTGATCGCGGCGTCGACATCGTCGTCACTGCCCGCCGCCGCAACGAATCGAGCCAGGAAGTGCCGCTGGCGATCTCGGTCGTGGGCGGGGACCACATCGACGCGACCGGCTCGTTCAACGTCGGCAGGTTGCAGCAGATCACGCCGACCCTGCAGTTCTATTCGTCGAACCCGCGCAACACCGCAGTCAACATCCGCGGGCTGGGTGCGCCGTTCGGCCTGACCAACGACGGCATCGAGCAGGGCGTCGGCATCTACGTCGACGACGTTTACAACGCCCGCGTCGCCTCGGCCACGTTCGACTTCCTCGATGTCGCTCAGATCGAAGTCCTGCGCGGGCCGCAGGGCACCCTCTACGGCAAGAACACCACTGCCGGCGCCATCAACATCACCACCAACCAGCCCACCTTCGATTTCGAAGGCAAGGCCGAGGTTTCCGTCGGCAACTACAACTTCAAGCAGGCCAAGGCGGCGATTTCCGGGCCGCTGTCCGAAACGCTGGCGGCGCGCCTCGCCATTTCCTCCACCAGTCGCCGGGGTACGATCTACAACGTCACCTCCAACCGCTGGATCCAGAGCCAGGACAATCTGGGCCTTCGCGGCCAGCTGCTGTGGAAGCCGACCGACACCCTCAACATCACCTTCGCGGGCGATTACAGCGTGCAGGACGCGGCGTGCTGCGGCTCGGTCTACGTGCGCACCGGCGCCACCCAGCGCGCGCTCAACCGTCAGTTCGCCGCGCTTGCCGCCGCGCAGGGCTATGCCCCGTCCAGCACCAATGCCTTCGATCGCCGCACCGATCTCGACGCCAACCTCAACGCCGGCAACAAGATCGGCGGCGCCTCGGTGCGGGTGAAGTGGGACGTTGGACCCGGCACCCTGACCTCGGTCACCGCATGGCGCTTCTGGGACTGGAAGCCCGAGAACGACCGTGATTTCACCGGCCTGCCGATCGTCTCGAAGTCTCAGAACCCCTCGCAGCAGGATCAGTACACGCAGGAACTGCGCTACAACTATAGCGGCGACAAGTTCGACTTCGTGGCCGGTGCGTTTGGCTTCTACCAGCGCATCGATACGCAGGGCACCGAACAGCACGGCGCCGCGTCCAGCCGCTGGAACATCAATCCAGGTACTAATGCCCAGGTTCCTCCGGGGTCTTCGGGCTGCGGGCCGACCGCAGCGAACCAGCTGGCCTGCGATCCGGCCACGCTCAACGGCCTGGTCGCCTACAACACGCAGTACCTGAAGAACACCAGCGCCGCGCTCTACGGTCAGGTGAGCTGGCACCTCACGCCGGAACTGACAGTGCAGCCGGGCGTGCGCCTGAACTACGACAAGAAGGACGGGTATTACCAGCGCCGCGTCTTCAACGGTGCGGGCGACGAAATCCTGCTGAGCGGTCCCTCCAGCGCGGTCAAGACCGCGCAGCTGGCGATCTTCACGCCGCAGGAGATTTCGCCCAACTTCAGCGACTGGAACTTCAGCTACGACTTCAACGTCAGCTACAAGGTCACGCCGGACGTGCTGGTCTATGCGACTTATGCCAAGAGCTTCAAGTCGGGCGGCATCAACCAGAACGGCGTGCCGACCGACGCCGCCAACAACCCGATCTTGGCCTCGGCCACGGTGAAGCCCGAATCGGTGCAGAACTACGAAGCCGGCATCAAGACCCAGTTCTGGGATCGTCGTATCATCTTCAATCTCTCGATCTTCCGCACCGACATCAAGAACTACCAGGCCAACGTCAACAACGGCCAGTTCGGCGTTTTGCGCGGCTACCTCGCCAATGCCGGCGCGGTGCGTTCGCAAGGTCTGGAGGCCGATTTCTCCGTCCGCCCGAGCGAGCGTTTCAACGCCTACGTCAACGGCGCCTACACCGATGCGACCTACCGCAAGTTCGTCGACGCGCCGTGCCCGCCGGAACTTTCAGGCGGCACTACCGTCGCCGCGGGGCAGGTGCCTGCTGCTGCCGGAACCCCCGGCCTCAGCCCGGCCAACTGCGACGTGTCGGGCCAGCGCCTGCCGGGCGTCTCGAAGTTCTCGTTCTCGTTCGGCGCCGAGGCCAATGTGCCCGCCACCATCCTGGGCAAGGAAGGCGAGGCATACGTGGGCTATGACGGCAGCGTGCGCACCAACTTCTCGTCCAACCCCTCGGCCTCGGCCTATACCTGGGTGGACGGGTACAGCCTGTCGAACTTCCGCGCGGGCTTCCGCACAGAGGCGGGCTTCAACGTCTATGGCTGGGTCCGCAACGCCTTCGACCAGAACTACTACGAGCAGCTGTTCGTCGGTCCGGGCAATACCGGCCTGATCGCCGGCCTGCCGGGCGATCCGCGCACCTGGGGCTTCACGGTGTCGTCCAACTTCTAAGTGCGACGGATGGTGATCGACAAAGACGATTAAATCGTTTGCAGCGTGAACCTTAAGTAATTTCTCAAAGGCGCGAAAAAGCCTTAACGCTGCATCCACGGACACGGTGGAACCGGTAGAACGGCGGTCAGGGAAAGCCTGGCCGCCGATCTGCCGGAGGGGTGGAGGTCTTATTTACCGTCATGGATATGAAGCACGATTTCTCGCCTGATCCCTACGTTTTCCCCGAAATTGAAACCCGCCCCGCGTATTCGCCGGGCTTGGCCCCCGAACTCGTAGCCATCGCCGCCATCTTCTTCGGTCTGTGGCTGGCGCTTGCGGTGGATGTCCTGTCGGAAGGCTTCTTCTGGTAAACGGCGCCGGTTAACGCGCGAAGCGGGGTGACGGCGGGAATTCCATCCGCTAGAACGATGCGCGAACATGCTCAGCCGGCTCTCCATTCGCAACATCGTGCTGATCGAAGCTCTCGATCTCGATTTCGCACGCGGTCTTGGTGTCCTCACGGGCGAAACCGGTGCGGGCAAGTCGATCCTGCTTGACGCGCTGGGGCTTGTCCTCGGTAACCGGGCGGACAGCGGCCTTGTGCGCAACGGGGAAGCCAAGGCAAACGTCACCGCCAGCTTCGACGTTTCCGCGCTGGCGCCGCAGGTGCTGGCAGCGATCGACGACGCCGGGCTGGAACTGGAGCCGGGCGAACCGCTGATCCTCAAGCGCCAGCTCAAGGCGGATGGCGGCTCGAAGGCTTTCCTCAACGACCAGCCGGTGGGCGTGGCGCTGCTGCGCGAAATCGCACCGGCGCTGGTGGAAATCCACGGCCAGCACGACGACCGCGGCCTCGTCAATGCACGCGGCCACCGCGCCTTGCTGGATCGATTCGCCGGCGGCGAAGTCGCGTGGGTGGAAGCTGCGTGGAAGGACTGGCGATCCGCGCAGGACGCGCTCGACCTTGCCCGCAGCCGGGTCGCCCGCGCTGCCGAGGATCAGGACCTGCTGCTTGCGCACCTCGCCGAACTGACGACCATCGCCCCCGAATCGGGCGAGGAACACGAACTCGCCTCGGCCCGCGCGCAGATGCAGAAGGGCGAAAAGCTGGCGGACGATCTGGCCGCGCTCCAGCATTTGTGGACCGGTTCCAATTCGGCGCTGGCCGCCTTGCGCAGCGCCTCGCGCCGGCTCGACCACATCGCCGGCGAACACGAACTTCTGGCCGAAGCCGCCGCCTCGCTGGACCGCGCCGTGATCGAGGCGAGCGAGACCGAGGATGCGCTGGGCCGCGCCGCCGATGCGCTGGCCTTCGATCCCGCCGAACTCGACCGGATCGAAACCCGCTTGTTCGAACTGCGCGCCGCTGCCCGCAAGCATAGCTGCCAGGTCGACGATCTTCCCGCCAGGATGACCGAAATGCGCGCCGCGCTCGACGATATCGAGGGCGGCAACGAACATATCGTCGAACTGGAAAAGGCAGCGCAAAAGGCCGCGCTCGTCTACCGTGAGAAGGCGGGCGCGCTGCACGATCTGCGCCGCGCCGCCGCCAAGCGCCTCGATGTGGCGGTGGCGGGAGAACTCGCGCCGCTGAAACTGGACGCCGCGCGGTTCCGCACCTCGGTCCTGCGTCTGCCTGAGGAACGCTGGGGCGCAACCGGCATGGACGCTGTGGAATTTCTCATCAGCACCAATCCGGGCGCGGACTTCGCCCCGCTTGGCAAGATCGCCAGCGGCGGCGAATTGTCGCGCTTCATCCTCGCGCTCAAGGTGGCGCTGGCGGAAGAGGGCGGCGCGGCAACGGTGATCTTCGACGAGATCGACCGGGGCGTCGGCGGCGCCGTGGCCGATGCCATTGGCGAGCGTCTTTCGCGGCTTGCTTCCAGCGGGCAGCTGCTCGCGGTCACCCACTCTCCGCAAGTCGCGGCGCGGGGGGACCGGCACTACATGATCGCCAAGTCGAGCCAGGGCACGGTCACGCGCACCTCGGTTACCCCGCTCACCGCCGCTGAGCGCAAGGAGGAAATCGCCAGGATGCTCTCCGGCGCGCAAGTGACGGACGAGGCGCGCGCCCAGGCGGACAGGCTGCTCCAGGCCTGAACGCCGCGTGATTGCGAAGGATCATCGATGACCCAGGATCTTGCCAACGCCTATCGCAGGGACGGTTACGCGGCGCTGCGCGGCTTCGTGCCGCGCGAAGTGGCCAATGGTTTCCTGGCGCGGATGAAAGGCGATCTGGAGCGGCAGGGCGTCCACATGGACCGGCTGAGGCAGGAAGGACCGCTGCTTTCCCGCGCCGCCAGCGAGCTTTACGGCTTTCACTATCCGCCCATGGCGACGTTCCATTGGGGCATGACCCCGGCGGTGGAAGCGCTGGTCGGAGAGCCGCTGCTGCCGTCGTATTCGTACTTTCGCCTGTACCGCCAAGGCGACATCTGCCGCGTCCACGGCGACCGTTTCGCCTGCGAGCATTCGCTGTCGCTGACGTTGGCCTATTCGCACGACCGCCCCTGGGCGCTGGAAGTCTCGCCCGCCCGCACCGAAAAGCCGTACCAGCGTGCCGACGCCGCTTTTCGCGAGGATGAGCGCGCGCAGGCGGTCGACATGAATGCGGGCGATGCGGTGCTTTACCAGGGCGTGCACCACCATCACGGGCGGACGACAGGGAATCCGAACGCCTGGTCCGCACACCTGTTCCTGCACTGGGTCTCGCGCGATGGGCCCTATGCCGCCGAGGCCTTCGACAAACATCCGCCGCCGCCGCGCGTGACCTTCTGAAAGGCGGGCTGAAAGGCGGGGACGAATCAGTCCCAATTCGCGCCGCGCTGGCTTAATAGCGGCATGATGGACAGCCAGATTCCGACCGGCCTTCCCAGTGAAGCCGAAGCCGCCAATGAACTGATGCGCCTGGCGCGTCAGATCAACCGTGCGAACCGCCTCTACCATGCCGAGGACGCGCCGGACATTTCCGACGCCGATTACGATGCGCTGTTGCGGCGCAATGCCGCGCTGGAAGCGGCGTATCCGCACCTTATCCGGGCAGATAGTCCGACCAACAAGGTTGGCCACGAAATCGCCGCCTCGCCGCTGGGCAAGGTGCCGCACGAGGTTCGCATGATGAGCCTCGACAATGCCTTCACCGACGAGGAAGTCGCCGAATTCGTCGCCCGCGTGCGGCGGTTCCTGTCGCTTTCCGCCGATGAGCCGGTGGCCTTCACGGCGGAGGACAAGATCGACGGCCTCTCGTGTTCGCTGCGCTATGAAAAGGGCAAGCTGGTGCGCGCGGCCACGCGCGGCGATGGGCAGGTGGGCGAAGACGTCACCGCCAACGTCGCGCATATCGCCGACATCGTGCAGGAACTCAGCGGTGAGGATATCCCGGACGTGTTCGAGGTGCGCGGCGAAGTCTACATGGAGAAGGGCGCATTCCTGGCGCTCAATACCCAGCTGATGGACGAGGCGCGCGCCGCCGCCGAGGCCAGGGGCGAGGCGTTCGACGATTCCAAGGTCCGCCAGTTCGCCAACCCACGTAATGCCGCCGCCGGGTCGCTGCGCCAGAAGGACGCCTCGGTCACGGCGAAGCGCCCCTTGCGGTTCTGGGCCCACGGCTGGGGCGCGGCCAGCCATGTGCCGGGGGCCAGCCAGCACGAGGTCGTGCGCCGCATCGAATCGTGGGGACTGCCGGTTTCGCCGCAGTTTCGGCTGTGCGGGTCGGTCGAGGAAATGCTGGCCGCCTACCGCGCCATTCGCGATGGCCGCGCCGCTCTGCCCTTCGAGATCGACGGGGTGGTCTACAAGGTGGACCGGCTCGACCTGCAGCAGCGTCTGGGCTTTGTCGCCAAGGCGCCGCGCTGGGCGCTGGCCCACAAGTTCCCCGCCGAGCGCGCGGAGACGGTTCTCGAATCGATCGACATCCAGGTTGGCCGCACCGGCAAGCTGACCCCGGTGGGGCGCCTGAAGCCGGTGCTGGTCGGCGGCGTCACCGTCACCAACGTCACCCTGCACAACCGCGACGAGATCGCACGCCTTGGCGTGAGGCCGGGCGACAGGGTGGTGCTGCAACGCGCCGGGGACGTGATCCCGCAAGTGGTCGACAACCTCAGCCGCGATGAGGATCGCCCCGCCTTCGCGTTCCCGGATCATTGCCCGCAGTGCCACTCCGAAGCGGTCGCCGGGGAAGGCGAGGTCGACGTGCGCTGCACCGGGGGCCTGATCTGCCCGGCCCAGCGTACCGAGCGCCTGAAGCACTTCGTCAGCCGCACCGCGCTCGACATGGAAGGGCTGGGCGACAAGACCATCGACGAGTTCTTCGCCAAAGGCTGGCTGGAAAGCCCCGCCGACATCTTCCGCCTTCGCAAACGCCGCGAGGATATTCTGGCGCTGGACGGGTGGAAGGACAAGTCTGTGGACAACCTGTTGGCAGCTGTGGAAACCAAGCGGCGCCCCGATGCCGCGCGGCTGCTGTTCGGCCTTGGCATCCGGCACGTCGGCGTAGTCACCGCGCGCGATCTGATGAAGCGTTTTACCACGCTGCCCGCCTTGCGCGCGCTGGCCGAGCAGGCCCATGTCAAAGAGGGCGAGGAGGCAGTGGTCGCCGCCAGCGAGGCTTATTCCGAACTGATCTCTATCGACGGGGTCGGCCCGGTGGTGATCAAGGCGCTGGGGGACTTCTTCCATGAAGACCACAACCGCGCGGTCTGGGACGACCTGCTCAGCGAAGTTTCTCCGCCCGATTACGTGGTGGAAACCCAGGCCAGCGAAGTTTCCGGCAAGACCGTGGTGTTCACCGGCAAGCTGGAGACGATGAGCCGCGACGAGGCCAAGGCGCAGGCCGAGCGGCTGGGCGCGAAGGCCGCGGGGACCGTCTCGGCCAAGACCGACCTGATCGTCGCCGGGCCGGGCGCGGGATCGAAGCTGAAGAAGGCGGCCGAACTGGGCATAGCGGTGATCGACGAGGCGGCCTGGGCCGAGATCGTCAAGGCAGCCGGATAGCGCGCAGGATACGCGGCGGGTAACGCAATCGAGCCGCAAGCCCTGGGGCTTGCGGCTCATGCACGGGTCCGTTCAAACGTCGGCCGATGCCCGTCTCATGGGCGCCGATCCCAATGCGGGATCAGCTATAACGGCCCTTGCGCTCATGCGCCTGCCGGTAGTGTTGCACCCGCGTCGCGCGCAGGCCTGCCATGCCTTCGCGTTCCACGGAGCGTTGCCACGAGGCCAGTTCCTCAAGTGTGAGGCCATAGCGCTCGCATGCCTCGGCGATCGTCAGCAGTCCGCCGTTGACTGCCGAAACCACTTCGGCCTTGCGCCGCACCACCCAACGAGACGTATTGGCTGGCGGCAGCGTATCTTTGCTTAATGGCTCGCCAAGCGGGCCGGTTACCACCTTTGGAGGGGTGGTTTCAGTATCAATCATGGTTGGCCTCTTGAATGATTGTTGCCAACCCCCTGTCGTTCGCTGATTTTTGCCCCAATTCGTTAATTAGTGACCACTGATAATAGTTAACGCGCGTTTACGTTAAATCCCGTAAATTACGGGGATGACTATGCAAAAATTCCGATCGAAGGTTGATGCGGCGTTTACACATACTTCATCTGCGTTAATTACTTTTGCGTATGAGAGAATTAGCCAATTCAGATGAGGTGGGAGTGTCTACACGTCGCAAGCATTCAGCCTACGCATCTGCGGTGGCGCGGCACATCTCCTCCGAGGGGTGCCAGTTCGAAGTCGTGCAGGACGATATCGCCGAGGGGCAGCGCTTCAGCTTCGCCCTCGACGGCCATCCTCCGATTCGCGGAACCGTGCGCTGGGTAGTGAGCGACCGCGTCGGTTTCGCGTTCGACCGGCCCATCTCACGCGATGCGCAAAGCGCCATGCGCCAGCGCTGCAGCATCGTGCAGGGCGTGGAGCTCTACCTCTACTGAGGGAGCAGGTTGAGCGGCGGGCGTATCAGCCCTGCCGCTTGCGCATCCACAGGATCGACCAGTCGCCGTTGACCATGCGCGCGGCGAGGCGCAGCCCGGCCCGGCGGCATGCGGCGCGCACGGCGGCTTCCTGCGTTTCCAGCAGGCCGGCCAGCAGCAGGTGTCCGCCCGGAACCAGCGCCTTGCCGAAGTCCGGCGCCAGCGACACCAGCGGCCCGGCGAGGATGTTTGCGAGAATAAGATCGTAGGGGCCGCGCGCATCGAGCACGGGATGCTCCATGCCGTCCGCCACCGTCATCACCAACTGGCCCCGGCCTGCGCCCATGGTCATGCCGTTCGCCGCCGCGTTGTCATCCACCACGCCGACGCAGACCGCATCGATGTCGCTCGCCGTCGCCAGCGTGCGCGGCCAGAGCGAGAGCGCCGCGAAGGCCAGCAGGCCGGTGCCGGTGCCGATGTCGGCGCAGTTGCGGATCACCAGGCCCTGCGCCTTCATATGCGTGAGCATGGCGAGGCAGCCGGCGGTCGTTGCGTGCTGGCCGGTGCCGAACGCCTGGCTGGCGGGAATTACGAAGTCGAACACGCCCGGCTCTTGCGTGGCCGGATGGTCCGGGGTGTGGACATGGAAGCGGCCCGCGCGGATCGGCTCGAGCCCTTCCTGGCTGGCGACCAGCCAGTCAGTATCGGGCAATTCCTCGACTATCAGCTTGGGCGCGTCCTGCGCGAAGAGCGCCGCGATCGCGGACTTGTCGGCGCGGGTCGGCTTGTGGTCGAGCCAGGCTTCGAGCTGCCATTCCTCGGGCTGGTCCTCGGCGATCTCGCGGCCAGAGAGGACGATCTCATGGTCCCAGTCCCATGCATCCTCATGCGCAACGAGGGCGCCCTCGACGACGAGACGCGGGGCAAAGGCGGTGACTTTCCAGCTCATCGGGCTTCTTTCGCTTCTTTGAGAAGTCGCGCTGCGAACCGGTCTTCGGCTGCGGCCACGTAGTTGCGGCAGGCGCTTGCATCGGCGAGCGGCTTCGTACCGGCGAAACGCTCCATCATCGCGCTTTGCGAGGGGTGCGGGGTGAGCAGGATGTCGCAGGGCAGGGCGGCGATTTTCGGCAGGCTCTTGCGGATCGCCGCGATTCGGTCCGGATGGTCGGTGAAGCGGTAGCCGTCGGACGAGATTGTCGAGGTGCTGTCGGCGTAGGCGATCCGGCGGCAGTCGCCGGCAGACGCGCAGGAGCGCCAGGTCCAGCTTGTGGAACCCGGTGCGTGGACCGGCGTCGCGTGGGCGGTAAGGACGAGGGAGCCAACCACGACGGTGGCTCCGTCCGTCAGCACGCGGTCGACTTTCACCGGCGCGATCGGATCGAGCCCGTCGGACTGCGGATCCTGCGCGCTGGGCTTGCCGGTTTCGAGCGCGGTCTTCTGCACCGCCAGCGCGGCGATTTTCGCGCCCGTCGCGCGCTGCAGTGCGGCAAGGGCGCCGACGTGGTCGAAATGCTCATGAGTGGCGACGATCCAGCGCACCGCCTTGGGATCGAACCCGGCCCTGCGGATGTTCGCCAGCACCAGCGGCGCGGCCTTGGCGACGCCGCCGTCGACCAAGATGTGGCCGCCGGGACCAGTAACCAGAAGCGCCGAGATTCCGCAGGTGCCGACATACCAGGTATTGCCGAAAATTCGCGCGGGCGGAGCAGGGTCGGCCCATTCGTCATGGCCCGCGCAGGCGGCGGCTAGCGCTGCCGGCGTCTTGTCCGCCGCAGCCTGCGAACGGGCGGTCGGCGGGGCGTCTGACGCACCGGCCGTTGCGGAAGGAAGTGCCAGCGCGGCGGCCAGCATGATTGCCTTGAAGGTGCGACTCATGTGCGCTGCTTTAGGCTGCACCTATGCGATAGGCCAGTACGCGAGGACAATCATGGCCTTGGGAACTTGCACCATGGCGCATTTTGTCTAAGGGGCATGGTCGAGGGCAGCTTGTTGCGCTGCCGCAGGCAAGGGATTCGTGAGAGCCATGGCAAACGCCGGGACCAAAAACCGTCCGCTTTCGCCGCACCTCCAGATCTGGAAGTGGGGCCCGCACATGTTCGTGTCGATCCTCCACCGCGTCACCGGCGACGGCATGGCATTTGCCGGCCTCGGCGTGCTGCTGTGGTGGCTGGGCGCACTCGCCGGAGGGCCGGCGTCCTACGCGACCTTCCAGTGGGCGATGTCGACATGGATCGGCATGATCGTGCTGGTGGGCATCTCCTGGGCGTTCTTCAGCCATATGTGCAGCGGCCTTCGCCACTTCGCACTGGACGTTGGCGCCGGTTTCGAGCTGCGCACCAACCGCATGTGGTCGATCATCTGCCCGATCCTGGGCGTCGTACTCACCGCCGCCTTCTGGGCGCTCCTGCTGCTTCGCTGAGGTAAGGGAAACATGGGTAACGGAACTTCCATCGGCCGCGTACGCGGCCTAGGCGCGGCCCGCGGCGGCGTCGTCCATCACTGGCTGCTTCAGCGCTTCACCTCGATCGGCAATCTGCTGACCGTGCTGTTCCTGGCGGTCTCGCTGGTGCTGCTGCCGGATTACAGCTACGCCACCATGGTCGAATGGATCGCGCGCCCGGTCCCGGCCGTGGCGATGATCCTGCTGGTCATCACCACCTTCTGGCACGCCCGCCTGGGCCTCCAGGTCCTGGTCGAGGACTATGTCCACGAGCACGCCAACAAGTTCGCCTGCATCGCGGCGCTGAACCTCGCCACCTGCGCCGGGATCGCCTTTGGCGTGTTCTGCATCGTTCGCCTCGCGCTGGGAGCCCACGCCTGATGTCCGCCGCTTCTTACAAGATCATCGACCACCTTTACGACACGGTCGTCGTCGGTGCCGGCGGTTCGGGCCTGCGCGCTACCATGGGTTCGGCGGAAGCCGGCCTGAAGACCGCGTGCATCACCAAGGTGTTCCCGACCCGCTCGCACACCGTCGCGGCGCAGGGCGGCATTGCCGCCTCGCTGCAGAACAACTCGCCGGACCACTGGACCTGGCACATGTTCGACACCGTCAAGGGTTCGGACTGGCTGGGCGACCAGGACGCTATCGAGTACATGGTGCGCGAAGCCCCGCAGGCCGTTTATGAGCTGGAGCACGCAGGCGTGCCCTTCAGCCGCAATCCCGACGGCACGATCTACCAGCGCCCCTTCGGCGGCCACATGCAGAACATGGGCGAAGGCCCGCCGGTGCAGCGCACCTGCGCCGCCGCCGACCGTACCGGCCACGCCATGCTGCACGCACTGTACCAGCAGTCGCTGAAGTACGCGGCCGACTTCTACATCGAATACTTCGCGATCGACCTCATCATGGAACCCGGCCCGGACGGCGTTCCGGTCTGCCGCGGCGTGATCGCGCTGTGCATGGACGATGGCACGCTCCACCGCTTCCGCGCGCAGGCCGTGGTGCTGGCGACGGGCGGCTACGGCCGTTCGTACTTCACCGCGACTTCGGCCCACACCTGCACGGGTGACGGCGGCGGCATGGTGCTGCGCGCTGGCCTGCCTTTGCAGGACATGGAATTCGTCCAGTTCCACCCGACCGGCATCTACGGCGCCGGCGTTCTCATCACCGAGGGCGCACGCGGCGAGGGCGGCTACCTGACCAACTCCGAGGGTGAGCGCTTCATGGAGCGCTATGCACCGTCCGCCAAGGATCTCGCCAGCCGCGACGTCGTTTCGCGTTCGATGGCGCTGGAAATCCGTGAAGGCCGCGGCGTCGGCCCGCACAAGGACCACATCTACCTGCACCTCGATCACATCGATCCCAAGGTGCTGGGCGAACGCCTGCCGGGCATCACCGAGAGCGGCAAGATCTTTGCCGGTGTCGACCTGACCCGCCAGCCGCTTCCCGTGGTTCCGACCGTCCACTACAACATGGGCGGCATTCCGACGAACTACCACGGCGAAGTCATGACCATCGGCGCCGACGGCAACCCCGAAACGGTCGTACCCGGCCTGTTCGCTGTGGGCGAAGCGGCCTGCGTTTCGGTCCACGGCGCCAACCGCCTTGGCTCGAACTCGCTGATCGATCTCGTGGTGTTCGGCCGCGCAACCGGCCACCGCCTGCGCGACATCGTCAAGCCCGGCGCGGCCCAGGCCGAACTGCCCAAGGATTCGGCAGACCTGGCGCTCACGCGTCTGGATCACTTCCGCAATGCCAAGGGCGGCACCCCGACCGCGGAAATCCGCACCGAGATGCAGCGCACCATGTCGCTTCACGCGGCGGTGTTCCGTACCGACGAACTGATGGTCGAAGGCAAGGAGAAGCTCGCCAAGACCTACGAGAAGTTCCAGGACGTGCATGTCACCGACACCGGCCTGATCTGGAACTCCGACCTCGTCGAGACGATGGAACTGGACAACCTGATCTCGCAGGCCACCGTCACGCTCCACGGCGCGCAGAACCGCCAGGAAAGCCGCGGCGCCCACGCGCACGAGGATTTCCCGAACCGCGACGATGCCAACTGGATGAAGCACACCGCAGCCTGGTTCAACGGCTGGGGCGGCAAGGGCGGCGAAGTGAAGATCGACTATCGCCCGGTCCATGAATTCACGCTCACCGACGACGTGCAGTACATCAAGCCCAAGGCCCGCGTGTACTGATACGCCGCTTCGGCAGCTGAAAAACGAGAGGAGGGCGGCGCACCGGCAAGGGTGCGCCGCCCTTTTTCATGGGTTTGCCTGATCGAGATCAAGCAGGAACTGGCGGCAGTTCCATGCATTTGTGGGGGTAATTCGCCGCAAAGGAACTTCGCCGATGGAACGCACCAAGCTCGACCCGCTGCTCGACCCTCATGTGGAGAGCGACCCACTGGTCCGCTCGATGAACCGTGCTCCCGGCAATCCCTGGGGCTGGATCATGGGCTACGGCGTGCTGCTGCTGCTTGTGGCGCTGATCGTGCTGGTCAATCCGCTGGTTGCAGGCGTCGCCACCGGGCTGCTGCTGGGCGTCGTGCTGGTGGTCTACGGAGTGGCGGCCATCGCGGCGGGGTGGACTACGCTTTCCACCCGCGCGCGCTGGACCGAAATCCTGCTTGGCGCGCTGGCGCTGCTGGCCGGCATCTTCGCGATCGTCGACCCGGTGGCGGGGGCATTGTCGCTGGTTTGGGCGATCGGCGTGTGGCTGGTGATCGCCGGCGCTTTCCAGATCGCGTTCGCCCTCAAGGCCCTGCATGACCGTGGCTGGCGGCTGTTCATGGGCGTGCTGGACGTGGTGCTGGGCCTTGTCCTGCTGTTCTCCGGCCCGGTTGCGGGGCTGGCTTTTCTGGCAATGGTCGTCGCGATCAGCCTCACCGTGCGCGCCGTTTTCCTGATCCAGCTGAGCCTCGCGCTCAAGAAAGCCTGAGCTGCGACATTCACCCGGCGTTCATGTTTACAGACGTAGTCGATTACGTGTGTAAACGATGGAGGCCGGGATGTCGGACAAGTCTGGCGAAGGGGCTGGCGAACAGCCCGAGAGGATTTCCGAAGCCGAACATGCGGTGATGGAGGCGCTGTGGCAGCGCAGCCCGCTCACCGCGCAGGAAGTGTGCGAGGAAGTCTGCGGACCGCGCGGCTGGAGCCTTGCCACGGTCAAGACGCTGCTGTCGCGCCTCGTGGTGAAGCAGGCGGTCGGCACCGAGCCGGACGGCAAGCGCTTCCTCTATACCCCCCGCATCGCGCGCTCCGACTATGTCGGCACTGAAAGCCGCCGCTTGGTGGACCGCCTGTTCGGCGGCCGGGCGGCACCGCTTTTTGCGCATCTTGCGCAAAGCGAAGCACTCACCGAAGATGACATCACCGAGATCGAAGCCCTGCTGAGGGAGCTGAAGTCATGATCGAATGGCTGACCGATACGCTCATTGCCACTGGCGCGCTGATGGCGCTGGTGCTTGCCGCCCGCGGGCCGGTGGCGCGCTGGTTCGGACCCGGCGCGGCTTATGCGCTTTGGGCGCTGCCGATGATCCGGCTGGTGCTGCCGCCGCTGGCCCTGCCGCGCGGGTTGCTGCCCCGGATCGAGTTCGGGGTGGAGCCGCTGACGGCGTCGGCCGCCGGCCTGCATGCCGCGATCCCCATCGAAGCTGCCGGAATTGACGCGATGCCGGCGGCTACCGCTATACCTGCGGCGCAGCTTGCAGCCGCCGCCGAGCCGAGCCTGCTGGCGCAAGTGCCGTGGATGACGCTGGCTCTGGCCGTCTGGCTGGGCGGTGCGGCGCTTTTCCTGCTCTGGCGCACGGTCACGTATCGCTGGATGCGCCGTGACCTGCTGGAGGGTTCGCGTCTGGTCGCCCGTTCCGGCGCGGTGCGGATTGTCGAAAGCCCGGCGATCACCGCGCCGCTGGCCTTCGGCGTGTTCGACAAGGTGGTGGCGCTGCCGATGGACTTCCTTGCGGACGAGGATTCCGAGACGTCCGACTTCGCCATCGCGCATGAGATGGAGCATCACGCGGGCGGCGATCTGCTGGCGCTGATCGCGATGCAGCCGCTATTCGCGCTGCACTGGTTCAATCCGCTTGGTTGGGCAGGCTGGCGCGCCGTGCGCTCAGATCAGGAGGCAGCCTGCGATGCGCGGGTCATGCTGGGCCGCAGCCGCGAGGAACGCGCGCGGTATGGCCGCCTGATCGCCTCTCTGGCAGGAGGGGACCGGCTCGGACTTGCCGCGCCGATGGCCGGGTCGCTTTCGGGTGAGAAGCCGATCATCCATCGTCTGAAAGCACTGGCCCGCAAGGACGTGACGCCTGCGCGGCGGGTGCTGGCGCGCAGCCTCTTCGCTCTTGCGATCGTCGCCGTGCCGGCAACCGCAACGGTCAGCTACGCCGCGATGGAAGAGGCCGATGTGCCTGAAGTTCCGGCGGTGCCGGCAGCTCCGGCAGCGCCTGCGGTATCGTATTCCTCCGATGCGGAAATGCGCGCCGATGCGCAGGCTCCCCAAGCTCCGCAGGCCCCCGATGTTCCCGAAGTACCGGACGCACCCGCAGCGCCGCAGTGGGCGGATGGCGCAGGCGCGGTGCCTCCCGCACCCCCGTCTCCGCCTATGCCTCCTGTTCCCGGCGCGGCCCCTGTCCCGCCGGCGCCGCCTGCACCAATGTCGCTCAGAAACGCCATGTCGCAGGACCAGGCTCGCCGAGCCGCTGATGCTGACCGCCGGGCGTCAGATGCCGAGCGCCGCGCCGCCGGTGCAATGGCCCGCGCGCCGCAGGTGGAGGAAAGGGTATCGAGCGATGGCAAGCGCCGCACCATCAGCATCGTGCGCAGCGACGCGTCCGGCGCGGGGAAGGTCATCCGGCAGATGATCCTGGACGAGGACTGCCCGGCGGACAGCAACCGCCGCCAGGCGCGCGGCGAGGCCAATGGCACTTCGGCGAGTGTGGTGATCTGCACGGGCGAACCCAAGGCTGCGAAGCAGGCAGCGGTGACTGCGATTCGCAGTGCGCGGGCGTCCATCGCTTCAAACCGCGATCTCGATACGCAGGTGCGGGCGGAAATCCTGTCGGACCTGGACCGCGAACTGGCCGATGCGATGAAGGAAGCGCGCGGTAGCTGACCGGCGACGACCAAGGGCGCCCGCGAAAGGAGCCTGTCGTCGCTAGCTCAGAAGTTCCGGTTATTGCGGTTGTCGCCGTTCCAGCGGGAAAGGATGCTCTCCAGCTCCATCGGGTGGAGCAGGTGGTCGAACGCGCAGCCGACAAGGCCGTTGTCCCACCATACGACTTTGGCAGTGACGGTATCCATGCCGGGCAGGGTCAGCCAGCAGATCGTGCGGGGCGCAACGCGGGTCATCGCGGTTGCGGAGAAGCCCGACAGCGAAAGATCGCGCACCGCCGTCTGGAAACCCTTGGAGCCAGACGGTCTGAGCGATGCGGGTATGGAGATGCGCAGGCGCGGCGCGCTGCGATCTTCCTGGGCGGCGGCCTCGTATAGTTGCTGCTGGGTGTGGACCATGGCGACCTCGCGCTTTTTAGGCACGGTGCGCATTTTCCGCACCGATTCGTCACCATGTGTCCCAGCTTGGGATTACTATCGACTTACGCAGTCTGGTTAACGGTTTCCCGGTGACCTGTCGCAAAGTCCTCATTCAGCAGCGAAACCAGCCGGTCAGCCACCACTTCTGGGGGCTTTACCGAGGCCGGTGCCTCGCCCGGATAAGCCCGCGCGCGCATGGCGGTGCGGGTGGCGCCGGGGTTAACGATGGCGACGCGGATCTTCGAAACCTTGGCGGTTTCCTGCGCGTAGCAGTCCAGCAGAACCTCGAAGGCGGCCTTGGTCGCGCCGTAAGCGCCCCAATAGGCACGCGGCGCCTGCGCGACCGTGGTGGTCATGCCAATGACGCGGGCGTTGCCGCTTTTTTTCAGCAGCGGGTCGAAATTGGCGAACAGCGCCTGGGTGGCGAGGACATTGGTGGTCAGCGCCTTGTTGAAGGCGCGCTGGTCGATGTCCGCCACGCTGGTCAGCTCGGGCAGGATCGCGGCGTTGATGACCATGATGTCGAGCTTGCCCCAGCGCTGCGACAGCGCCGTGGCAAGGCGGGCGATGCCGTCCGGCTCGACCAGGTCGACCGGCGCGATCGTGGCCGAACCGCCGGCCTGGAAGATCGCATCCTCGACCGCTTCGAGCGCCTTGGTGTCGCGCCCGGTCAGCACGACGTGCGCGCCCTGCGCAGCGAGCGCGGCGGCGGTGGCGGCGCCGATGCCCCGGCTGGCGCCGGTTACCAGCGCGACCTGTCCCTCGAATGCCTTTTCGCTCACGCTGCGTTTAGCTCCGCAGGGAAACGGTCGGTGAAGTCGGTCAGCTTGGTCGGGTATTCGCCGGTGAAGCAGGCATCGCAGAACTGCGGGCACTTGGTGGCGCGCTTTTCCTCGCCGACCGCGCGGTACAGACCGTCGATCGAGACGAAGGCGAGGCTGTCGGCCTTGATGAAATCGGCCATGGCGGCCGTGTCCATCGTGGCGGCCAGCAGCTTCGAACGCTCGGGCGTGTCGACGCCATAGAAGCAAGAATGCTCGGTCGGCGGGCTGGCGATGCGCATGTGCACTTCGGCCGCGCCGGCATCGCGCATCATCTCGACGATCTTCTTCGAGGTGGTGCCGCGCACGATCGAATCGTCGATCAGGACGATCCGCTTGCCTTCCACGACGGCGCGGTTGGCGTTGTGCTTGCGCTTCACGTCGGCATGGCGGGCAGCGTCACCCGGCTGGATGAAGGTGCGGCCTACGTAGTGCGAGCGGATGATGCCCAGTTCGAACGGAATGCCCGATTCCTGCGCATAGCCGATGGCAGCGGGAACGCCGCTGTCGGGCACCGGGATGACCACGTCGGCTTCCGCGAAGGCTTCCTTGGCCAGCTCGACGCCGATCTGCTTGCGGACTTGATAGACCGAAAGGCCGTCCATCACCGAATCGGGGCGCGAGAAGTAGACGTGTTCGAAGATGCAGGGGCGCGGGGCCGGATCGCCGAAGGGGCGGTGGCTGGAGATCGTGCCCTTGTGATCGACCTGGACGA
Organism: Novosphingobium sp. P6W; assembly: GCF_000876675.2. GTDB lineage: Bacteria > Pseudomonadota > Alphaproteobacteria > Sphingomonadales > Sphingomonadaceae > Novosphingobium. The sequence goes on along the minus strand of NZ_CP030352.1, from coordinate 2,423,148 downwards.
GTTCGCCCGGCTCTATCGAGCGGATGAACTCGGCGCCGACGATGTCGAACGCGACGGTTTCGGAGGCGAATACGGTGGCGTCGCCGATGCGGCCCATCACCAGCGGGCGGATGCCCAGCGGATCGCGGCAGGCGATCATGCCTTCCGGGGTCATGCAGATCAGCGAGTAGGCGCCCTCCACCATGCGCAGCGCATCGACGAAGCGGTCGAGCAGGGTGGGGTAGCGGCTGGTCGCGACGAGGTGAATGATGACTTCGGTGTCGGACGTCGACTGGAAGATCGACCCCTTGGACACGAGGTCATGCTTCAGCGTCATCGCGTTGGAAATATTGCCGTTATGCGCGATGGCGAAGCCGCCCGCGGCAAGGTCGGCGAACAGCGGCTGGACGTTGCGCAGGCCCGATCCGCCGGTCGTGGCGTAGCGAACGTGGCCCGAGGCCATGTTGCCGGGCAGGGTGTCCAGTTCCTTCTGGGTGAACACCTGCGCCACGTGGCCGATGCCCCGGTGCGAGTGGAACTCGTTCCCTGAGAAGCTGGTGATGCCCACCGCCTCCTGGCCGCGATGCTGAAGGGAATGGAGACCTGCCGCAGTGATCGCAGCGGCTTCCCTGGCACCGATAACACCGAAGATGCCGCACTCTTCGCGCAGCTTGTCCCCGTCCGAATCGAGAAAGGGATGAGTAATGTTCATGGATGTATGTCCAGCCCGCTGGCGCGTCAAAACGTCCGCGCATTTGGCTGTGATTGTCGGCAAAAGCAAGGGGGAAGGGGCAAGGCTTGCAGTGCGCCGCACGAACTGGGGCTTTCCAGGGCCTTATACATGACGCCGTGATGACAGCCGGGTGGCTTTGTCTAGCGGCTTTCCGCCGTACCGCGATGATAGCTGCTGGCCGATTCTGCATCCTGGACGTCATAGGCGAACCACGCGGCCGCGCCGTGATCGTAGACCTGCACGAGGCCGTCCGTCACCTGCGCCTCATAGAAGCCCGACGAACCCCGGTCGTATCCTTTGACGGTGCTGCCATCGCTCTCGAAGGACACGAAAGTTTGGTCGCCGTCGTCGTGCAGTTCGGGAAGGGTGCCCCCGAACTTCACGCCGCGGTCGCCGTCGAAGCCCTGCAACTGCTTGCCCCTGAATTCCGCGGCGATAAGCAGATCCTGTTTGGCCGTGTGATCGTAGAGACCTGCAACCTTCCTGCCGGTGATGAAAGCGAAGGTGGCGGCGGCGATCAATGCGCGAGTATGGGAATGCATCGCTGTATCTGGCACCCGGGCGAACCCGAGATCAAGCAGTCTTTGCAGTCATTACGGCGTCTTTCCTGCGTTTCGCCGGGAACCATTTGCCCGCCCACAGCTTGCCAGCGCGCATCCATCATCCTAATGCCGCCATACCCCTTTACCGATCACAGACGGACCCCGCGCTCTTGATCCTATCCCCTTTCGAATGGACCATCGCCAAGCGCTACATGCTGCCTGGCAAGGGCGAGCGCTTCATTGCGCTGGTCGCCGGCATAAGCCTTGTCGCGGTGGCGCTGGGCGTCGCCGCGCTGGTGATCGTCATGAGCGTGATGAACGGTTTCCGCGCGGAACTGTTCGACAAGATCGTCAATCTCAACGGCCATGCCATCATCCAGGCTTACGGTGGCCGGCTTGATAACTGGGAAGGCGTGCTCAAGGATGTGCGCGCCACCAAGGGCGTGGTCAGAGCCTCGCCTTTGATCGAGCAGCCGCTACTCGCCAGCTTCAACGGCCGGGTCGAGGCGATCCTGGTACGCGGCAACACCGTTGAGGACATCGAACGCATCCAAGACAAGGTGAAGGCCGGGTCTCTGGCCGAACTCAAGCCTGGCGGCGATAATGTGGCCATCGGCAAGCAGCTGGCCCAGAACCTTGGTGCCCAAGTCGGCGACGTGATCACCATTATCAATCCGCAGGGGCGTTCCACGCCTTTCGGAACGGTGCCGCGCCAGATCGCTTACCGCGTGTCCGCGATTTTCGAGATCGGCATCTATGATTACGACAACGCCTTCGTCGTGATGCCGATGAAGGACGCGCAGACCCTGCTGCTGACCGGGGACTCGATTGGCACTATCGAGGTCACCACCAACGATCCCGACAATGTCGGCACGATCCTCGGCCCCCTGACGCGCCAGCTACAGGGCCGAGCCGTTGTCACCGACTGGAAGACCATCAACGCATCGCTGTTCGAGGCGCTGGCGGTGGAGCGGGTCGCGATGTTCGTGGTGCTTTCGATCATCGTGCTGGTGGCGGTGTTCAATATCCTGTCCTCGCTCATCATGCTGGTGCGCGCCAAGACGCGCGATATCGCGATCCTGCGCACGATGGGGGCCACGCGGCGCTCGCTGCTCAAGGTGTTCGTCACCGCCGGCTTCTGCATCGGCGCGATGGGCACGGTGCTGGGGCTGGGGCTGGGCTTCGTGTTCCTCTATTTCCGCCAGCCCATCGTGCATTTGGTCGAGATCGTCACGGGCCAGAACCTGTGGGACCCCTCGATCCGCTTCCTGACCGAGCTGCCCTCGCGCTCCGACCCTGTCGAGATCGTCTCGATCTGCGGTATGGCGCTGGTGTTCAGCTTCCTTGCCACGCTCTACCCGGCCTACAGGGCGGCGAGCACCGATCCCGTGCAGGTGCTGCGTTATGAGTGAAACCATCCCCGCTTCGACTTCCGCGCCGGTCGTGCGCCTCACCGACGTCACCCGCAGCTTCGAGCAGGGCGGGGTGCGCATCGACGTGCTGCGCGGCGTCGACCTGACGGTGCGCCCCGGCGAGATCGTCGGCCTGCTAGGCCCCTCCGGCTCGGGCAAGTCGACCATGCTGCAGGCGATCGGCCTGCTGGAAGGCGGCTTCGGCGGCAGGATCGAGATTGCCGGCATCGACGCCAGCAAGCTGGGCAAGGACCAGCGCGCTGCCGTGCGCCGCGATCACATCGGCTTCGTCTACCAGTTCCACCACCTGCTGCCCGATTTCAACGCGATCGAGAATGTCGTGTTGCCGCAGCTCATCACCGGCAAGCCCCGGCCCGAGTGCGACGAACGCGCACGCGAACTGCTCACCGCGCTGGGCCTGGGAGAGCGTCTGGAGCACCGTCCCAGCAAGCTGTCCGGCGGCGAACAGCAGCGCGTCGCGGTGGCGCGCGCCTTGGCTAACCGCCCGCATCTGGTGCTGGCGGACGAACCTACCGGCAACCTCGACGAAGCGACCGCCGACAAGGTCTTCGCCCAGTTCCTCGCGCTGGTGCGGGGCGAGGGCAGCGCTGCGCTTGTCGCCACCCACAACGAACGGCTGGCCGCAGCAATGGACCGCGTGGTCCGCTTGCATGACGGTGTGCTGACATAAAGCGCTACGCAGTATTGTGGAGGAACCAGCGTTGAACTCGGGATTTTCTGTTCCCACATCGAGTGTGTCAGTTTGAACAGAAAAGAAGGTCAGCGCCCATGAGCGACACCCCCTCCACCATTCAGGCAAGCACCGGCACGGGGCCCGCAAAGGGTTTCGGCTGGGAAGATTCCGCCGAGCTTCACAAGTGCGAGGATGGCGGCGGCCTGTTCCACCGGTTCAAGACCATCCGGCGCGGCACGGTGGCTGAACTGATCCGTTTCGTCCTTGGAATGCCGGAAGACCGCCAGGACGATTACGCCATCCAGAAGGACGGCGACCACACCATGCGCATCGGCGAGATTCGCAGGTTGTCGCGCCGCGCCGACTTTCCGCTGGCGTGATGGACGCGGGCGTGAAGCCAAGTCCGGCCACCATCGCCGATTTCACCGCCGTCCTCCCGAATGGCGAGACGGTGAGCCTTACCGATCGCCTCGGCAAGGTGGTGCTGGTGGTCAACACCGCCAGCAAGTGCGGCTTCACCCCGCAGTATAGCGGGCTGGAGGAGCTTTGGCAGCAGTACGGCGAGCGCGGGTTCGAGGTGATGGCTTTTCCGTGCAACCAGTTCGGCGGGCAGGAGCCGGGCGAGAGCGACGAGATCGCCGCGTTCTGCGAGGTCAACTTCGGCTTGTCGTTCCCGCTGATGGGCAAGGTCGAAGTCAACGGGCCGGGCACTGCGCCGCTCTACGAATGGCTGAAGACGCAGGCGCCCGGACTGCTGGGGTCGAAGTCGATCAAGTGGAACTTCACAAAGTTCCTCATCGACCGCGAAGGCAAGGTGGTCCGCCGCTATGCGCCCACTGACAAGCCGGCCTCTATGACCGGCGATATCGAGGCGCTGCTCTAGCGTATCTTGCGCTGGCAGCGTTTCCGCCTGCGTCAGTTCCGCAAGGGATTGATACAGCGGCGGTTTCGGTTGATCCACGGCGCTGTTCCGTTTCCTTCCTCGGAGTTGCCATCAAGATGCAGCGTCTGCGTTTCTCCTCCTCCGCGCTTGTCCTGATCGCGCTCGCCTCTGCGGCCTGCGCGCCGGTGCTGGCGAAAGACCCCATCGCCGAGACGAAGACCGGCAAAGTCTCCGGCGTCAGCGAGGAAGGCGTCGTCAGCTGGAAGGGCATCCCCTTCGCCGCGCCGCCAGTGGGCGAACTGCGCTGGCGGGCGCCGCAGCCTGCCGCTGCGTGGCAGGACGTGCGCCCGGCTACTGCCTATGGGCACGACTGCATGCAGAAACCGTTCCCCAGCGACGCAGCGCCGCTTGGCACCCCGCCTGCCGAGGACTGCCTCTACCTCAACGTCTGGAAGCCCGAAGGCGCCAAGGGCAAGCTGCCCGTGGTGCTGTGGATCTACGGCGGCGGCTTTGTTAACGGCGGGTCCTCGCCGCCGACCTATTCGGGCGCGGAGCTGGCCCGAAAAGGCGTGATGGTGGTAAGCTTCAATTACCGCATCGGCCGTTTCGGCACTTTCGCCCATCCGCAGCTCGCCGCGCGCAATGCCGATGGCGGACTGCTGGGCAACTACGGCACGCTTGACCAGGTCGCCGCGCTGAAATGGGTGCACGACAATATCGCGGCCTTCGGCGGCGATCCCGGCAACGTTACCCTGACCGGTGAGAGCGCGGGCGGTTTCTCGGTGCACATGCTGATGACCTCGCCCCTGGCCAAGGGCCTGTTTCACCGCGCGGTCATCATGTCCGGCGGCAACGGCGACATGCTGGGCAAGGGCGACATGGCCGAGGCCGAGAAGACCGGCGTGGCTTTCGCCGCCACCAAGGGCATCGCGGCGGACGATCCCAAAGCGCTGGACAAGCTGCGCGCGCTCAGCGCCGAGCAAGTGGTCGACGGGCTGAACATGGCGGGGCTGTTCGCTTCTCCGCGCCCGCCGTTCTCGTCGCCCTTCGCGGACGGCCGCATCGCGGTGGACATGCGCAAGGCCTATGCGCAGGGCCGGTTCACCAAGGTGCCGGTCATGGTGGGCGCGACCAGCGCCGATATGGGGGGCCCCGACGGCGTCATGATAAAGGGCGCGCGCGACGTTGCCGGAGCGCTGACCAGGGCGGGCGTGCCGGTCTATGCCTATCGTTTCTCCTACGTCGCTGCCTCGACCAAGGCGCAGGGGGCGGGCCATGCCACCGACATTCCGTTCTTTTTCGACACCCAGGCGGTCAAATATGCGGACGGGATCACCGCGATGGATAACCACATGGGCAAGATGATGAGCGACGCGTTGGTGGCCTTCGCGAAGAAGGGCGACCCGAACGGCGGCGCACTGCCGGCATGGCCGCGCTACGACCCCGGCAAGGACGTCATCATGGACTTCGCCGCCGATGGCGAAGCTCGCGCCGGCCGCGATCCGCTCACCCTGAAGCGCTGAAACGCAGAAGGCGCGCCAAATTGAGGGACGGGCGGGGCTATCCCCCGCCTTTTCCCAGGCGCGGCCTTGATCGCCTATGGGTGCAGTGCCTAAATTCGGGCGATGGCTCATTCTCCCTTCGTACCGCTTCGCATCTTCTCCAGCTTCACCATGCTGGACGGCGCGATCGAGCCGAAGGCGATCGCCAAGTTGGCCAAGGAGCGCAAGTTCCCCGCCGCCGCGATCTGCGATCGTAACGGCCTTTACGGCGCCCCGATCTTCGCAGGGGCAGCCAAGAGCGCGGGCGTGCAGCCCATCGTCGGCACCTTCCTCGCCGTGGCCCGGCCCGGTGCGGCGGTGCAAGGCCAGGATTTCCCGATCGACTGGCTGGCCCTGCTTGCCCAGAACGAGGCGGGATGGCTCAACCTGTGCCACCATGTCAGCCGCGCCCACCTTGCCCGCCCGCTGGAGCTTGACCCCCACGTCCAGCTCGAATCGCTGCGGGGCTACACCGACGGGTTGATTTGCCTGTCCGGCGGCAACGAAGGCGCGCTGGCGCGGCTTTTCGCGCGCGGCAAATACGACGCTGCGGAAAGCTACTGCGACACGCTGCAATCGCTGTTCGGCGACCGTCTCTACATCGAGATCACCCGCACGGGTGAGCCTGAGGAGGACGAGAGCGAGGAGGAACTGATCGCGCTCGCCTACAGCCGCGATATCCCGCTGGTCGCCTCCAACCCGGCGCAGTACCCGGAAAAGACCTTCCACGCCGCGCATGACGCGCTGCTGTGCATTGCCAACTCCACCCAGATCGACGCCGAAGATCGCCCGCGCTCCTCGTCCGAGCGCTGGGTAAAGCCGATGCCGGTCATGCAGGAACTGTTCGCGGACCTGCCCGAGGCGCTGGCCAATACCCTCGTCGTTGCGCAGCGCTGCGCTTATGCACCGCCCAAGCGCAAACCGCTGCTGCCCAGCCTCGCCGGTGACCGCGAAGGCGAGGCGCGGATGCTCGCCGACGATTCGCGCCTTGGCCTTGCGTCGCGTCTCGCGCCGTACTGGCCGGATGTCACCGTCGACGAACTCGACGAGGCCATGGCCCTCAAGGGCGACGACCGCCGCGCCGCTTACGAAGCCTTGCGCGAAAAAGGCGTCACCGAAGACTTCCTCGAATACGCCGACCGCCTCGATTTCGAGGTTGGCATCATCGTCGGCATGGGCTTTCCCGGCTACTTCCTGATCGTTGCCGACTTCATCAAGTGGTCGAACGAAAATGGCATTCCCGTGGGTCCGGGGCGTGGTTCGGGCGCTGGTTCGCTGGTGGCATGGGCCTTGACCATCACCGGCCTCGACCCGCTCAAGCTGGGCCTGCTGTTCGAACGCTTCCTGAACCCGGAACGCGTGTCGATGCCTGACTTCGACATCGACTTCTGCGAAACCCGGCGCGGCGAAGTCATCCGCTACGTCCAGGCCAAGTACGGCGAGGACCACGTCGCCCAGATCATCACTTTCGGTAAGATGAAGGCCCGCGCGGTTTTGCGCGATTGCGGGCGCATCCTGCAGATGGGCTACGGCAAGGTCGACAGCTTGTGCAAGATGGTGCCCAACCATCCGACCGACCCTTGGACGCTGACCGAGACGATCAACGGGCGAAAGCAGCACGGCGTCACCAAGGACGGCCCGGTGCCGGAATTCCGCCGCGAATATGATAACGACGCCGAAGTGCGGCGGCTGGTCGATCTGGCGGTGCAGTTGGAAGGCCTGCCGCGCAACTCCTCCACCCACGCGGCGGGCGTCGTCATCGGCGACCGTCCGCTGGCGCAATTGGTGCCGCTCTACCGCGATCCGCGTTCCGACATGCCGGTGACCCAGTTCGACATGAAATATGTCGAGGACACGGGCCTCGTCAAATTCGACTTCCTCGGCCTCAAGACGCTTTCGGTGCTGCACAAGGCGGGCGAACTGCTGCAGCGGCGCGGGATCACCATCAACCTGGCGACCCTGGGCTGGGACGATCCCGCGGTGTACGAACTGCTCAAGCGCGGTGACACCGTGGGCGTGTTCCAGCTGGAATCGGAAGGCATGCGCCGCACGCTGTCAGCCGTGAAGCCGACCAACTTCGGCGACATCATCGCGCTCGTCTCGCTCTACCGTCCCGGTCCGATGGACAACATCCCGCTGTTCGGACAGCGCAAGAACGGCCTCGCCGCGATCGAGTATCCGCACGAAAAGCTCTCGGTGATCCTGGGCGAGACGTACGGGATTTTCGTTTATCAGGAACAGGTCATGCAGGCCGCGCAGATCCTGGCCGGCTACTCGCTGGGCGACGCCGACCTTCTGCGCCGCGCCATGGGCAAGAAGGTCCAGGCCGAAATGGACGCCCAGCGCATGCGCTTCGTCGAAGGCTGCAAGCGGGAATCCGACATCGAGGCGGCCAAGGCCAACGAACTGTTCGACTTGATCGACAAGTTCGCCGGCTACGGCTTCAACAAGTCGCACGCCGCCGCCTACGCGCTGCTCGCTTATCACACCGCCTGGTTCAAGGCGCACTATCCGCACGAATTCTACGCCGCGGCCATGTGCTTCGACATGCACCAGTCGGAAAAGCTGGCGATCTTCGTCGACGATGCGCGCCGCAACGGCATCGAACTGGCCCCGCCCGACATCAACCGCTCGGAAGCCGAATTCATCGTCGAGGAAACCGCCGAAAGCCACGCGGTGCGCTATGCCCTGGCAGGCATCCGCAACGTCGGCGAAAAGGCGATGGACGCCATCGTCGCAGAGCGTGAAGCCAATGGCCCCTTCGTCAGCCTGGATGATGTGTTCCGCCGCGCACCTGCCGGATCGATGAACCGCCGCCAGCTTGAAAGCCTCGGCGCGGCGGGCGGTTTCGATGCGCTGGAGCCGAACCGGGCCAAGGTCCTCGCCAACGCGGACACCCTGCTGGCGGAGGCGGACCGCTCCTCGCGCGAACGCAATTCCACGCAGGCCGCGCTGTTCGGCGGCGATGACCATGCCGAGCAGGGCCTGCGCCTCGTCGACGCGGAACCGTGGAGCCGCATCGAACAGATGGCGAAGGAGCGTGAGAATTTCGGCTTCTATTTCGCCGCCCACCCGGTCGAGCAGTACCGCGTGGTCGCCACCGGCAACGGCGCGCGGACGTACTCCAGCCTGATGGCGGGCGGCGGCGGGGGCGGACGTACCGGCGCGGTCATGGCCGCGATGGTGGAGAGCGTGCAGAGGCGCAAGACCAAGCGCGGCAAGGACTTCGTCATGGCCGACTTCTCCGACCAGTCGGGCAATTTCTCTGCCTCGTGCTTTGAGGAAAGCCTGGTCGAGAACTTCGTGAAGTGGGCCAAGGAAGGCACCTGCATCCTGCTTCAGGTCGAACTGGATTCGCCCAGCGTGGACGAGCCTCCGCGCGTTACCATTCGCGGCGGGCGTCCTCTGGCCGAAGTGAAGGCGGATGCGCGCATGTTGCTGAAGCTGGATATCGATCGGGTAGAGGCGGTGCAGGAACTTGCCCTGCTGATGCGCCCCGGCCCCAAGGGCAGCGGCGAGGTGATCGCCACCCTGCATTTGGGCAATGGCCGCGAGCAGAAGGTGCGCCTCGGCCGCGACTTCGCGCTGGACGGCGACTTTGCCGAGCAATTGCAGAGCGTGGCCGGCATTTCGGGCATCGAACTGACCGCGCGGCGAGGGCCGGAAAAGGTGCCGATGGCGGCCTGACGGCGGTACGCCGCGCCTCGCTTTCTCCTCCGCGAATGCAATGAACCGGTCCGTTTGCACATTGTAAGGGTACGGCGCTCGCGATCACCGAAATGAGAATTGCTTATCACCGAAAACGGGCTTTTCCGTTTGGCTCGGCTTGGCACCGTCTTGTCCTTATTTTACAATTTCTTTTGCTTTTTTAGTGCACAAGTCCCCGCAATTGCCGCGACGGGAGAGCGCTTCGATGTTGGGTGGTATGCAGGATTGGGAACTGCGCGTCTCCGGCCTGATCGATCACGCCGCGCGGGCTCATCCTGGGCGGGAGATCGTCAGCCGATGGGCGGATGGCACCCAGACACTAACCAACTGGCATGACCTGCGCTTCGATGCGCTGCGCATGGTGCAGGCGCTGCGGCGGCTGGATATCTACCCGGGCGCGCGTGTCGCCACTCTGGCGATGAACCATGCGCGCCATCTCGCCAGCTGGTTTGGCATCACCGGTTCTGGCTGCGTGCTGCACACCATCAACCCGCGCCTGTTCGACGACCAGCTCGAATATATCGTCAACCACGCGGGCGACCGGGTGCTGATCTACGACATCCAGTTCCAGCGCATCGTCGAGCGAATGCGCGCGCGCTGGCCCACGATCGAGCATTACATATGCTTCGACGATGCCCGCCACGCCGTCAGTTTCACTGACTGGATCGCGGTAGAGGACGGCGATGCCGTATGGGGCGCCGGCGACGAGCGGGCGCCGTGTATGCTGTGCTACACCAGCGGCACGACCGGCGATCCCAAGGGCGTGCTTTATTCGCACCGCTCGAACGTGCTGCACACGCTGGCGATGATCCAACCCGCATGCCTGGCGATCGAACCGCGCTCCTGCGTGCTGCCGGTGGTGCCGATGTTCCACGCCAACAACTGGGGCTTGCCCTGGGCCTGCGCCGCGACAGGCGCGAAGATGGTCTATAGCCAGGTCAACGAGCCGAGCGTCCTGTGCGATCTGATCGCGGACGAGAAGGTCACGCATGTGGGCGGCGTTCCCACCGTCTGGTTTGCGATGTTCGAGCATCTCGACAGAACCGGACGCACGATGCCGCCGTTTCGGTTGGCGCTCTCGGGCGGTTCGGCTGTGCCATCCAGCGTGGTCGAGCGGTTGATGCGTGCCGGTGTACGCGTGGTGCAGGCCTGGGGCATGACCGAAACTTCGCCCATTGCCACTGTCACTTACGAACCGCCCGAATGGGACGACATGACATTCGAACAACAGGTCGAATGCAAGAGCCGCCAGGGCCGCCCGGTCTACGGCAGCGAAGTGCGCGTGATGTCGCTGACCGATCCCAGATTCGAAGCCGCGCACGACGGCGAGACGAGCGGACCGCTACAAGTGCGCGGCCCATGGACGATCAAACGCTACTTCGAGGCAGAGGAGGACGCTGCCGGCTCCGGCGACTGGTTCGATACCGGCGATGTCGCGGCGATCTCGTCCGATGGCACGGTGCGGCTGACCGATCGGACCAAGGACCTCATCAAGTCGGGCGGCGAGTGGATCAGTTCGGTCGAATTGGAAAACGCAGCCATCGGCCATCCCGACGTGCTGGAGGCGGCAGCGATCGGGATATTCCACCCCCGCTGGGACGAGCGCCCGGTGCTGGTGGTCGTGAAGAAACCGGACGCGGCGCTTTCGGCGGAGGCGCTGCGCGCGTATCTTGCGACCCGCGTTGCGAAATGGTGGGTGCCCGACGCGATCGAATTCGTCGCGCAGTTGCCCCACACCGGCACCGGCAAGATCAGCAAGAAGGACCTGCGCCTCCAGTTCCGCGATTATCGCCTGGACTGATCCACCACCTTACTTGTTGGTGTTCACCGCGTTCTCGGCGGCATTGCCGACCTTGGTGGCGGCATTGCCGACATCGCTCGCCGCTTCGGCGATGGCGTTGTCACGGACGCTTTCGCTTGAGGTCTTGCTGAAGAGATAGATCCCGCCCACGACGACGACGAGCAGGATCAGCGCCATGATGATACCGATCCCGCTGCTGGAGCGCGGTGCTTCATGGATGATCGTGGTATGCGTAGCGGGGGCTTCCGCCTGGCGCGCGGTTTCGAAGGTTTCGTCGGCCATATCTGGGCTCCTGTCCGTTATCTCATTGCCAACGGAACGCGCGTGCGGCGATGCGGTTGCAAACGAACAGACGTGGGGTATCGCGGTAACAGCGCAGCGTCACAGGAGCGAAAGTTGACCGTCCAGCGCCGGGCGGCGAAACTGCGCACAGTCCAGCACGTTTCCGGGCCCGGTGATGCCAAGCCGCGTGGCGGCGAGGCGGAAGCGGCTGCGGAACAGTTCGGCCCAGACGCCCTTGGGTTTCATGCGGGTGAAGAAATCGGGATCGTTGTCGCGTCCGCCGCGCATCGAGCGGATCGTTGCCATGACCTTGTCGGCGCGGCTTGGGAAATGGGCTGTCAGCCATTCGCGGAACAGGGGCGCGACCTCATGCGGCAGGCGGACCATGATCCACGTCGCGGCATGGATGCCGCGCGCCGCCGATTCTTCCAGGATCGCTTCCATGAAACTGTCGGTGATCGCCGGGATCACCGGCGCAACCGAAACATGCGCAGGGACGCCCGCTTCGGCCAGCCGCCCCAGCGCCGCCATGCGCTTGGCCGGGGATGAGGCGCGCGGTTCCAGCAATTGCGAGAGCTTGGGATCGAGGCTGGTCACCGAAATGCCCACGCTGACCAGATTGCGCTGGGCCAGTTCCACCAGCAGGTCGAGGTCGCGCAGCACCCGGTCGGACTTGGTTGTGATCGTCACCGGGTGGCGCGTTTCAAGGCACAGTTCGAGTACCTCGCGGGTGATGCGGTAGGTGTTTTCGATCGGCTGGTAAGGGTCGGTATTGGTGCCCATCGCGATCGGCGCGGGGTTGTAGCCACGCTTGGCCAAGGTTTCGCGCAGCAGTCTGGCGGCGGCGGGCTTGGCGAACAGTTTTGTTTCGAAATCGAGGCCGGGGGAGAGATCGTGATAGGCGTGGCTGGGCCGGGCGAAGCAGTAAATGCAGCCGTGTTCACATCCGCGATAAGCGTTGACCGAGCGGCCGAACGGTATGTCGGGGGACTTGTTGAACGAGAGAATCGAACGCGGATGTTCCTCGGTCACGGTGGTTGCTGGATGGCGGGCAGGGCCGTCGACGGCCTCGGCGTCGTCGAGCCAGTCGCCGTCCGCTTCGCGCGCGTGAAGGTTGAAGCGCGCGCTTGCCGCTCCCGTAACCGCGCCTCTGCCCTTGATTGCGTCCATGAGTCGAGATTGAACAAAAAGGGAACAAATGTCAATCGGTCCTTCGCGGTTGATCTTGCATTCTCCCGCCCCTAGGCCGACCCGCGAAGGGAATTACAATGGCAGGCGCAGCGCGCAGGGTCGGAGCAGAGACGTCCGCGACGCGGGCGCTTATCGTCGAGGCGACTAACCAGTTGATCCGGGACGAGGGCTATGCCTCGGTCAGCACCCGCCGGGTGGCCGCGCACGCCGGGCTCAAGCCCTCGCTGGTGCATTACTATTTCCCGACCACTGACGACCTGCTGGTCGAAGTCTCGCGGCTTGGCGCGGCGCAGAGCGACCGGATGATCGAGGAAGCGCTGGCGTCCGAAGATCCGCTGCGGGCGCTCTGGAAGTTCTTCGTGGACACCAGTCGCACCGCCATGGCGCTCGAATTCATGGCGATGGCCAACCACCGCCCCGCCGTGCGCGACTATATGGCGCAGCACAGCGAGGAAATGCGGGCGCGTCAGGTCGACATTTTCAAGCGCATCCTGGGCGACCGGATCGACCGTCTCGAAGGTTTCGACGCGGCGGGCCTCAGCCTCATTCTGGCCGGGATCGGCCGGGCCATCGTGATGGAGGAGGGGCTGGGCGTAAGCACCGGCCACGCCGAGGCCACGCGTATCGTCGAGATGTGGCTGGAAAAGCTGGCATCCGCCGGGGACCGACCTGGCACGAAAGACTGATCCGGTCCGCCGCACCCGGCTGACATACCGCATCGGCGCTGACTTGGTCTTGCCGGGCCAGTCCGCTTGACGCTTGCGGAGCTTTGGGCGCAGACGCGGTAACAGCGTTCTCGCAGCCTAAACTTCGGGAGATATCATCATGTCGGTCGCAACTACGACTGAGTTCAAGGTCGAACACGTCAAGCCGAAGATCGGCAGCCGTATCCTCAATTCCAAGGAAGAGCTGCTGTCCGGCGAATTCGCCGCCCTGATCCGGGAGGAACTGGAAGCGCGCGGGGTGCTGGTCTTCCCGCAGATCAACTTCTCCGACGAGGAGCAGATCGCTTTCACCAAGACGCTCGGCGAATATGCCTCGGAAAATGCTGACGGTTCGCCGTCCAAGATCACGCTCGACGTGAAGGAAAACCCCAGCAGCGCTGAATATCTCAAGGGTTCGCTCTACTGGCACATCGACGGCACCCGCAACGAAGTGCCGATCCTGGCCTCGCTGCTTTCGTGCAAGGTGCCCAGTCCCAAGGGAACGGGGAACACCGGCTTCTCGAACACCTACGCTGCCTACGACGCGCTCTCGGATGAGGACAAGGCGCGCTATGACGACATGCGCGTATTGCACGGGCCCTGGGCCTCGCTGTTCTACTATGAGGCCGAGCCCAGCCTGGCGAAGCTGAAGATCATGCAGAGCATCGGCGAGAAAGTGCTGCCGCTGGTGTGGAAGCATGCCTCGGGCCGCAAGTCGCTGGTGCTGGGGTGCACATGCCATCATGTGATCGACGTCGATTACGGCGAGAGTGCCCGGATCATTCACGGCCTGCGCGAATGGGCGACCAGCCCGGACTTCACTTACAGCCACGAGTGGTCGGTGGGTGATCTGGTGATCTGGGACAACACCGGGACCATGCACCGCGCCGAGGCCTACGATCCGGACTGCGGGCGCATGATGCACCGCACCAAGCTGGAAGGCGAGGAAGCCTGGGCCGAGTGAGGGCTGCTACTTCTCCGAGACACGTTCGGAGGAGGAAGCAAGGTCAGTAAAAAGCCCGCCGACTCATCAGAGTCGGCGGGCTTTTTAGTGTGTCGGTCGGCCGGTGGTTTATGCCACCGGCCGAAACGGGATCATGCCCAGTTGAGCATTTCCGCGTCGAGGTTCTCGACGACGGCTTCGAAGAACTGCTCGGTGGTCATCCAGCTCTGGTCGGGGCCGATGAGCAGCGCGAGGTCCTTGGTCATCTTGCCGCTCTCGACGGTTTCGATGCAGATGCGCTCGATCGTCTCGGCGAAGCGCACCACGTCAGGCGTGTTGTCAAACTTGCCGCGATAGATCAGGCCGCGCGTCCAGGCGAAGATCGACGCGATCGGGTTGGTCGAGGTCGCCTTGCCCTGCTGGTGCTGGCGATAGTGACGGGTCACGGTGCCGTGCGCGGCTTCCGCTTCGACGGTCTTGCCGTCGGGCGAGAGCAGGACCGAGGTCATCAGGCCCAGCGAGCCGAAGCCCTGTGCCACGGTGTCCGACTGCACGTCGCCGTCGTAGTTCTTGCAGGCCCAGACGAACTTGCCCGACCACTTGAGCGCCGAGGCGACCATGTCGTCGATCAGGCGGTGCTCGTAGACGATGCCGGCAGCCTTGAACTTCTCGGCGAAGCCTTCGGCGTCGAACACTTCCTGGAACAGGTCCTTGAAGCGGCCGTCATAGGCCTTGAGGATGGTGTTCTTGGTCGACAGGTACACCGGCCAGCCGAGGTTGAGGCCGTAGTTGAACGAGGCGCGTGCGAAGTCGCGGATCGATTCGTCGAGGTTGTACATCGCCATGGCGACGCCCGGAGCCGGAAAGTCGAACACGTCGAGGTCGATCTTCTCGCCGTTCTCGCCGTCCCAGATCAGGCGCAGCTTGCCCGGGCCGGGGATCAGGGTGTCGGTGGCCTTGTACTGGTCGCCGAAAGCGTGACGGCCGACCACGATCGGGTCGGTCCAGCCCGGAACCAGGCGGGGCACGTTCGAGATCACGATAGGCTCGCGGAAGACCACGCCGCCGAGGATGTTGCGGATGGTGCCGTTGGGCGACTTCCACATCTTCTTGAGGCTGAATTCCTCAACACGGGCTTCGTCGGGGGTGATGGTGGCGCACTTGACGGCGACGCCGAATTCCTTGGTCGCGTTGGCGGCGTCGATGGTGATCTGGTCACCGGTCTCGTCACGCTTCTCGACCGAGAGGTCGTAGTACTTGAGGTCGATGTCGAGGTAGGGGAGGATCAGACGCTCGCGGATCCACTGCCAGATGATGCGGGTCATTTCATCGCCGTCCATCTCGACGACGGGGTTCGTAACCTTGATCTTTGCCATTCTAAAGGGACTCCCCTGGGGTGAGAATTGGGGCAGTCTCTAGGCAGCGTCGGCCCGCATGGCAAGGCCGGTGCTGGGCACTAATCGGCGGCACAGGCCGGGTTTAGCCGTCCAGCCTGTCACTAATCGCAGGGTCGTTGCGCCGGAGCGGGCGGTACTTGCGAAGAGCTGGAGCCGAAAAGCAGAAAACCCGCCGTTTTCACGGCGGGTTTTCAAGGAATGGTGGGCGTAGCAAGGATTGAACTTGCGACCCCTACGATGTCAACATAGTGCTCTACCACTGAGCTATACGCCCATTCCAATTCGGCGTCTCCGGTGAGTGTCCCCGCTGGAGGACTGGCCCTCTAGCTGCGGTTCATTACCGTGGCAAGGGGCTTCATGAAGATTTTTTGACTTAAAGAGTGGCGTGCTCGGTCAGGCCGAATATACGCTGCACTTCCATCACGATGTCGCGCAGGTGGAAGGGCTTGGACAGCACCTTGGCCTGGGGTGCCTCGCGGCTGGCGCGCAGGGTGACGGCGGCGAATCCGGTGATGAACATCACCTTTGTCGTCGGCGAAATCTCTGCGCATTTCTGGGCGAGTTCGATGCCGTCCATCTCGGGCATGACGATGTCCGAGAGCAGCAGATCGAAATCGTCGTTCTTGAGGTGCGGGATCGCTGCAGTACCCCGGTCCACCGCAACGACGCTGTACCCTGCATTCTGCAGTGCCCGCGCCAGGTAAGTGCGCATGGCGTCGTCGTCTTCGGCGAGAAGGATGCGGATCATCGCGATATGTCCAGTTTCGTAGTGTTTGTGCGAGGGTGCGACGCGTCGCTTCGGGGCGCGTGTCGTTCTGGGACTCGCCATAGCGCCTCACCGGTTAAAATTCTCGTCCGGATTTGGCAGTGACCGAGAGCGGGACGCTTTGACTAAATTGCGCGAAACGCACAGCGTCGTCCCATGACCGATATGCCGAATGAGAGCGAGTCGCAACAGGAGCAGGGCGGGTGGATTCCTGGTGCTCCCGGCGTTGCCGCCTATGTACTGGACGCGAAGGAGACCTCGGCAATTCCGGTGTTGATTGCAGCGCCGCATGCCGGGCGGGCCTATCCGCAATCGCTGGTTCGGCAATTGCGTCATGGCAGCAGTGTGGCCCTGCGGCTGGAGGATCGCTACGTCGACAAGCTGGCGCAGGGGGTGGCCGCGGCTACGGGCGCGAGCCTGCTTCTGGCCCACGCGCCGCGCGCGATGATCGACCTCAACCGTGCGCCTGACGACATCGACTGGGAAATGTTCGCGCGCGATGCGCGTCCCGCTGGCAGCCTGCCGCTGCCCAGCCGCCGTGCGCGCAGCGGACTGGGGCTCATTCCGCGCCGGCTGGCCGGGATGGGTGAGCTATGGCGGCGGCGCTTCGGAGCCCAGGATTTGAAGGACCGCCTCGAAGGCATTCACGAGCCCTATCATGCTGCGCTCGCCCGCGTTTTGGCAGGGCTGCGAGAGCGCTGGGGAGCGGCGCTGCTGATCGATCTGCATTCGATGCCGCCGCTTCCTTCGCGTCCAGGCATACCGGGCGCGCAAGTGGTGCTGGGCGACCGATTCGGTGCGAGCTGCCACGGAAGCGTGGTCGCCGCTGCCTTCGCGCATTTCGCGCAGGTCGGCCGCGAGGCGGCGCACAACCGGCCTTACGCGGGCGGCTATGTGCTGGAGCGTCATGCAGACCCGCGCGGCGGCGTCCACGCGCTGCAGATCGAGATCGATCGTAGCCGCTATCTCGATTCGGCGCTGGTCGAGCCGGGGCAGGGGATGGATCAGATGGTAGAGGATATCGCGGGACTGGTGCGGCGCCTCGCTTCGGTAGTGGCCGAGCTTGGTCAGAACGCAAGCTGGCCATTGGCGGCCGAATAGCCGCTGCAATAATCGAGGTGGCCTGAAAACGCTGAGGCCCGAAAAACGATGGGGCCAATAAAAAACCACCTCGCGCGATGCGCGAGGTGGCCAAGGTTCAGGGAGGAGGTGCACGAAGTGCACCAACCCGAACGGGCCATGAGGGTAGCGCCGGCCGGGCAAGACCTACTTACGCACCCATCTTTCAAACTTCAAGCGATTCGTCATGCAGCAGGTATGAAAAATGTCCAGATACCTATCAGCGCTGCTCAGCGAATTGGGCGGGACTGTGACAAAAGTGTCATAAGACCCGCCCTATACGTGGTAAATCAGCCGTTTACCGGCATGTTCGGCACTTTGCCCTGACCTGCCTGGCGGCCGAAGATGTCCCGAACCAGGTCAAGTGAGAAGAGGTGCGCGTAGATCAGCGGCAGCATGCCGTTCTGGTTCCACGTGCGCAGTACGTCGCCGCGCACTTCGCGCAGCTTGTTCTCGTCGACCATCTGGAAGCCGCGATAGTTGAAGGGCGGCTGGCCGTTGCCGAGGTCGATGTTCAGCTCGCCGTCCATCAGCAGCTTGTGCTTCTGCAGCTCGGCCATGAAGTTGGCGGTCTTGGTGCCGGCCATCTCGAAGTTCTCGCAGAACTTGAGCATGTTGGTGGTGGCGTCGCTCGGCTGACCTTCGTCGTTGAACAGGGCCTCGCCTTCCTCGATCTCGCCGACCAGGTCGCTGGTCGGATCGACGCAGAGCGACAGTTCGTCGGCGTCGTTACGCAGCTTGGCGAGCATGAAGGGGTAGCGGCGCGCATAGGCAGGGATGTAGATCGGCGTGTTCACGATGCCGTCCTCGTCGACGAAGACGTTCACGCCCTCGTTCATGCCCATCAGCACGAGGGGGATCGGGTCGGGACCGGCGGTGAAGATGATCGGGAAGTTGCGCTGGGCCTGGGGGAACTCCTCGACCGTGAGCGGCACCGAATTGATCCCGACAAGCCAGGTGGCCTTGTCGGTGGCGCGGGTCTTCCAGTTCGCATGCTGCTGCGAATTCAGCGGAATGAGGTCCTTGTAGAACAGGGGCAGTGCAGGATTCTGAGGCGCGCTGGCCATTGCGATACTCTCCGCGAGGTGGGGTAATCTGTCGAGGTCGCTGGCTTTAGTGGCTAGGCTCCGGCCGCGCAAGCGCAGCTCCCCGCCGTTTCGGGGATTCCTGTATTGAATACGCTAGATCAGTTTTCCCGGATTAAGCAGCCCTTGCGGATCGAGCGCCTGTTTGACCGCGCGCAGCATATATAGCGCCACCGGATCGCCCAGCCGCACCAGTTCGTCGCGCTTGAGCTGGCCGATGCCGTGCTCGGCCGAGATCGAGCCGCCCCACTGCGTCACCAGATCATGGACGCGGCGGCTGATCGCCTTGCCTTCGTTCGCGTTCCACGCCTTTCCATCGGTCACTTGCGGGGCGATGACGTGGTAGTGAACGTTGCCGTCGCCGAGATGGCCGAAGGCGATCGCCTCGGTGCCGGGAAATTCCGCCTCCAGCATGGGCGCGGTCACCTCGACGAAGGCCGGCATCTTCTCCACCGGAACGGAGATATCGTGCTGGACGGCGGGCCCGCGCGCGCGCTCGGCGGCGGGGACGGTCTCGCGGATCAGCCAGAAGGCTTCGGCCTGGGTTTCGCTGGCGGACATCGCGGCGTCTTCCAGCAGTTCCTTCTCGAAGGCATCGGCCATCATCGCCTCGCAGCGTTCGCGCAAGGTCGCGGCGCCGGCGCGGTCGGCGACGACTTCGATGAGGACATGCCACGCATGGCGATCCTCCAGCGGGGCGCGGGCGGCGGGCATATGGTCCTTCACCGCGTCGATGCTGGCCTGGGGCATCACCTCGAAGCCTTCGAGCGCCTCGCCCTCCATCGCCTCGCAGTGGAGCAGCAGCGTGCGCGCTGCGGGCAGGGAGGAAACCCCGGCCCAGATCACTACGCGCTCGGCCACGGCGGGAAGCAGCCTTAGCGTGGCGGCAGTGACAATGCCGAGCGTGCCTTCAGAGCCGATCAGCAGCTGCTTCAGATCGAAGCCCCGGTTGTCCTTCTTGAGCGGGGTGAGCATCGAGAAAACCTGGCCGTCGGCCAGCACCGCCTCCAACCCCAGCACCAGCGCGCGCATGGAGCCGTGGCGCAGTACCTGCGATCCGCCGGCGTTGGTGGATATGAGGCCGCCTACCGTCGCGGACCCCTTGCCGCCCAGCGTGAGCGGGAAGCGCAGGTCCTGTGCTTCTGCTGCTTCGTGCAAGGTCTGGAGGACAACGCCGGCCTCGCAGGTGACGCGGCCCGCTTCGGCGTCGATCTCGCGGATATGGTTCATCCGGCGCAGCGAGAGGAGTAGGGCCTTGCCCGTCTGGTCGGGAGTGGCGCCGCCCGACATGCCGGAGTTTCCGCCCTGCGGCACGATCGGCACGCCGTGCTGGCCGCAAAGCCGCACGAGCTGCGAGAGTTCCTCCACATTCGCCGGCGAGGCAAGGGCGCAGGCCTTGCCTGTGAAGCGCCCGCGCCAGTCGGTCAGCCAGGGCGAGACAAAGTCGGGGTCGCATGTCAGTCCGCGCGGGCCGAGCAGGGCAAGGGCGTCTTCGAGAAACGGGTCGGGGGAGGCGAGTGAAGCAGTCATGGCGCCGATATGGCACATGGCGCGGCGGGTTTCATCTCCTGCGGCTCTTTCTCGTCCAGTGGCATAAATGCATCGCCCGGTCAGGCAGTCATGCGCGGAGAGTTAAGCGGCGGTTCAAGCTCTTGCGGTAAGGGGGACATGTCGGCATGTCCGGCGTCCGGGGACATTATCGAGAATGAATTTCGCTTCAGTCCTGTTCTATCCCATCCTCCTGCTGCTTCCCGCAGCGGGTGCGACCGACGTGGCGCCGCGCGCGGATGACGTCAGGGCGCAGGGTGAGCAGGCGCCTGCGGATATCCCGCCAAAGGCCCATGCCTGGCCGAAGTACGAAATTCCGGGGCTCTCCTCCGATTCGCCTTTCCCGGTAAGCCTGCTCAGCCATGCGCTGCCGCAGGATGCCTGGCAGGTGCGCATCGAACAGCGCATGATCATTCGCATCACCCCGCGATCTGCCGTGCCGATGCCGGAAATGTTCATGGGCATGCCCGATGGCGACGGCGGTATGCCGCAGATCACCGAGCGCAAGATCGGCAATTGCCTGCCGGTCGCGGGCATAGCCAGCGTGCGGCCCGACCGTGCCAATCGCCTGCTGCTGTTCATGCGCGACCGGCGCGTCGTCAGCGCCGAACTGGACCGTTCGTGCCGCGCGCGAGACTTCTATTCGGGCTTCCTTCTGGAGGACATCCCGGACGGGCGCCTTTGCGTCGACCGCGACACATTGCTGTCGCGCAGCGGCATGAACTGCAAGCTCACCCGCATCCGCGAGCTGATCGAACAGGATCGCTGAGCGCGGGTCAGCGCGGTATTGAAACCGGCAAACCCGGAATTCCTTGACTTTCGGGGCGTTTCCCGCAAAGGGCCCACTGTCGCGCTACAGGTGTCTTGACGAGCGTATGCTCCTCCTGATCGCATGTCGCCCCATTGACCAAGTTTTTCCGGAAAAACCATACGCCTATGAGCTTTGCCGATCTCGGCCTGTCGAACGAATTGCTCCAAGCGGTCGAGACCGCGGGTTATACTGAGCCGACTCCGATCCAGGCGCAGACGATCCCGCCCGTGCTGATGATGAAGGACATCATCGGCATCGCGCAGACGGGCACCGGAAAGACCGCCGCTTTCGTGCTGCCGATGATCGACATTCTCGGTCATGGCCGCCGCCGCGCGCTGATGCCGCGCTCGTTGATCCTCGAACCGACGCGCGAACTCGCCGCGCAGGTGGCGGAGAACTTCGAGAAGTACGGCAAGAACCACGATCTCAAGATGGCGCTGCTGATCGGCGGCGTGCAGATGGGTGACCAGCTGAAGGCACTGTCCGCCGGTGTCGACGTGCTGATCGCCACGCCGGGCCGCCTGATGGACCTGTTCGAGCGCGGCAAGATCATGCTCACCGGCTGCGAACTGCTCGTCATCGACGAAGCCGACCGTATGCTCGACATGGGCTTCATCCCCGACATCGAGACGATCTGCTCCAAGCTGCCGGCAAATCGCCAGACGCTGCTGTTCTCGGCAACGATGCCGCCGGTCATCAAGAAGCTGGCCGACCGCTTCCTGACGAACCCCAAGTACATCGAAGTCGCCCGTCCGGCGTCGAACAACACCAGCATCGTCCAGCACAAGATCGCCGTGCCTTCGCGCAAGAAGCGTGAAGTCCTGCGCGAACTGCTGAAGACGGACAACGTCACCACCGCGATCGTCTTCGCCAACCGTAAGACCACCGTGCGCGAACTGGCCAAGAGCCTGAAGAGCTACGGTTTCTCGGCCGGCGAAATCCACGGCGACATGGACCAGGCTTCGCGCAACGCGGAACTGGAACGGTTCAAGGCCGGTGAGATCAGCATCCTTTGCGCTTCCGACGTCGCCGCGCGCGGCCTCGACGTGAAGGGTGTGAGCCACGTCTTCAACTTCGACACCCCCTGGCACCCCGACGACTACGTCCACCGCATCGGCCGCACCGGTCGCGGCGGAGCCAAGGGCCGCGCCTTCACCTTCGTCGCCCCCGAGGACGCCGAGGCGATCGCCAATGTCGAGAAGCTGACCGGCGGCCCGATCCCGATCTATGAGCTTGGCCTTGGCGACACGGCCGAAGCCCATGACGAAAAGCCCGCACGTGCAGCCAAGCCTGCCCGTGAGGAAAAGCCCGCCCGCGAAGAAAAGCCCAAGCGCGAGCCGCGTGCCCGGCGCGAGGCTCCTGCCAAGCCCGAAGCGGCCGAGCCGCGTGAAGTGGCCGAACAGCCCGAAGTAGCGCCAAAGCGTGAGGATCGCCCCGCGCGTACCCCGCGCCGTCAGCCGCGTGCCGAGGAGCCCCGGCGCGAAGTGCAGCCGGAAAGGCCTGCGCCCAGCGCTCCGGTCTCTGCTCCTGCTTCCGCCCGTAGCGGACGCCGCCGCGATGCGGAGCCGGTGGCCCGCGACGACGGCAGCTGGAACGGCCCGGTCCCCAACTTCCTTCACGTCTCGGCGCTCTGATAGACTGTCGGCCGGGCGAAACCGCCCGGCACTGACGCGGGCAGGGCACCCAAACCCGCGCCGCTCTCAAACTCATGTTGCGCGTATCCTGCGCGGCATGGCGGGCGAGGGCGCGATTCGCGATGACATCGCCGCTTTCGTGATTGAGGGTATCGAGCCGACCGGGCGCATCTGGCGACCCGGCGCCGGCCCTTTGCGCGTTCGCTGCCGCGATGCTCAAGCGCTTTGGCCGGGGGAGGGCCATCGCCGCCTTGAAGGCCCGCGCGCCATCGCATAGCCCGGTCGCATGGCTGGCCGGGCAAACGGCGGGCGCGTCTTCAGGGAGTTTATAGAGCCATGGCATTCAAGACCCGCGTCACCGAGATGCTCGGCATTGAACATCCGATCGTCCAGGGCGGCATGCAGGGCGTGGGCTACGCCGAACTGGCGAGCGCGGTGTCGAATGCAGGCGGCCTCGGCACTCTGACCGCGCTCACCCAGCCCAGCCCCGAGGCCCTGCGCGACGAGATCGAGCGTTGCCGGTCGATGACCGACAAGCCCTTCGCGGTGAACATCACCGTCTTCCCGACGATCCTGCCGCCTGACTACAAAGCCTATGCCCAGGCGGTGATCGACGGCGGCGTGAAGATCGTCGAGACAGCCGGAACCCAGCAGGTGCGCGAAATCTGGGAAATGGTGAAGCCCCACGGTATCACCGTGCTGCACAAGTGCACCGCCGTGCGCCACGCGCTTTCGGCCGAGAAGCACGGCTGCGACATCATCTCGATCGACGGTTTCGAATGCGCCGGTCATCCGGGCGAGGACGATATTCCAGGGCTGATCCTGATCCCCTCGGCGGCGGACAAGGTGAAGATCCCGATGCTGGCATCCGGCGGGATCGGTGACGGGCGAGGCCTTGTCGCGGCGCTGGCGCTGGGGGCGGAGGGCATCAACATGGGCACCCGCTTCTGCGCCACGAAGGAAGCGCCGATCCACGACAACGTGAAGGCCAAATACGTTGAGAACGACGAGCGCGGCACCAACCTGATATTCCGCAAGTTCAAGAATACCGCGCGCGTAGGCAAGAACGCCGTCTCTGACGAAGTGGTCGAGATTTCGGCGCGTCCCGACGCACAGTTCGAGGATATCCGCCATCTGGTGGCCGGAGCGGTGGGACGCGAACTGCTCGCAAGCGGCGATCTCGACAAAGGGATATTCTGGGCGGGGATGGTGCAGGGCTTGATCCACGACGTGCCCACCTGCAAGGAACTGATCGAAAGGATCGTTGGCGAAGCCGAGGAGATCGTGAAAACACGCTTCGGTAGAATGCTCGCCTGAAACCCGGCGATCACTGGAGAGGAATTTCAATGACGTACCAGCACATCCTCTATTCGCTGGAGGACGGCGTCGCGCGCATTTCTCTGAACGATCCCAAGACCATGAACGGCGTGACCGAAGCGATGGGCCACGAAATGGTCCACGCGCTGGACCAAGCATCGCGCGAAGCCCGCGCGGTGCTGCTTACGGGTGAGGGCAAGGGGTTCTGTTCGGGCGCGAACCTTGCCGCGGCGCAGGACATGCTTGCCGATCCGCTGCGCGACGTCGGCGGCCAGCTGGACCGCGCGTTCAACCCCGTCATCATGGCGATCAAGACCATGGAGCAGCCGGTGGTGACCGCGATTCGCGGCGCTGCGGCAGGCTTCGGCGCCGGCCTTGCGGCGGCGGGCGACGTCGTGCTGATGGCCGAGGGTTCGTACTTCTTCTGCGCGTTCTGCCACGTCGGCCTGGTGCCTGATGGCGGCGCCACGTACCTGCTGGCGCAGGCGGTCGGCCGGGTGCGCGCGATGCAGATGATGCTGCTGGGCGAGAAGGTCGATGCCAAGACCGCGCTCGACTGGGGGCTGGCCACCAAGGTCGTGCCCGAGGCGGACCTCGACGGTGAAGCGATGAAGCTGGCGAAGGCTCTGGCGCGCGGGCCGCGTTCACTGGGTCTTATCAAGCGGATGGCCTGGGATGCGCTCGATTCCAGCCTCGAGACGGCGCTTCAGGCGGAACGCAGGAACCAGCGCGAGGCGGGGCGCAGCGAGGATTTCCTTGAAGGCGTGAACTCCTTCCTCGAAAAGCGCAGGCCGGTGTTCAAGGGGCAGTAACGCCTCGCTTTTCCGTAACCCGACCCCCGCTCATCCTGAGCTTGTCGAAGGATCACTGCGCAGTGCCAACATCCTTCGACAAGCTCAGGATGAGCGGGGGGTTGGGGTTATCCTTGGGCAGGATTCAGCAGCACTTGCCTCCGCCCGCGCCGCTGAAGCGGGCGTTCTCCCGGTTGCGGAAGAACTCCACGCGGTTCAGCGGCGCGGCATCGGGGTGGTGTTTCGCCATGTGCGCGAGATAGACCTCGTAAGGCGGCTGGCCGACCATCAGCCGGGCAGTTTCCCGCAGGCGTTTGAAGAACCCGCTCATTCCGCCGGGACCATCTGTGCGGGCATTTCGTTCACCGTCGGCCGATCCTCCCGCAACGCGGCGAGGCAGGTTCGCACCGTGAAGCCCATTAGCGATATCACCACGAACAGGAACAGCACGCAAAGCCCCGCATCGACGCGGTCGTTGAATACGATTGCCTCCATCTGCTCCATCGACTTAGCGGGGGCCAGAACCTGCCCCGCCGAAACCGCGTCCGCAAATTTGTTGGCATGGGCGAGGAAGCCGACCGTGGGATCGCTCGACAGCAGTTTCAGGGTGCCTGCGCTCAGGGTGCAGATCAGCAGCCAGACTGTTGGCACCACCGTCACCCAGGCAAAGCGCTGCTGCTTCATGCGGAACAGCACCACAGTCGAAAGCATCAGCGCCACGGCGGCGAGCATCTGGTTCGAGATGCCGAACACCGGCCACAGCGTGTTCACGCCGCCCAGCGGATCGGTGACGCCCTGGTAAAGGAAGAACCCCCAGCTCGCCACGCAAAGCCCGGTCGCCACCGCGCCCGGCAGGAACGAAGTTCCCGCGCGGAACGAGGGCACGGCCAGCCCGATCAGGTCCTGCAACATGAAACGCCCGGCGCGGGTGCCCGCGTCGACGGCGGTGAGGATGAACAGCGCCTCGAACAGGATCGCGAAGTGATACCAGAACGCTTTCATCGCCGAGCCGCCGGCGACGTGGCTGAAGATCTCGGCCATGGCGACGGCCAGCGTGGGCGCGCCGCCGGTGCGCGAGACGATAGTGTGTTCGCCCACGTCGCGCGCGGTCTGGACCAGCAGGTCGGCGGAAACGGGGAAGCCCATCGCGGTCACGGCGTGGGCGGCGCTGACCGCATCGGTGCCCAGCACGGCGGCCGGGCTGTTCATGGCGAAGTAGATGCCCGGATCGAGGATCGAGGCGCCCACCAGCGCCATGATCGCCACGAACGCCTCCATCAGCATCGCGCCGTAGCCGATGAAGGGAGCGTCGGTTTCGGCGGCGATCAGCTTGGGCGTGGTGCCGCTGGCGATCAGGGCGTGGAAGCCGGAGACCGCACCGCATGCGATGGTGATGAACAGGAACGGGAACAGCCCGCCCGACCACGCGGGGCCTCCGCCGCCGATGAACTGGGTAAGCGGCGGCATCCGCAGCGGCGGTGCCATGA
Source organism: Novosphingobium sp. P6W (assembly GCF_000876675.2). Taxonomy (GTDB): domain Bacteria; phylum Pseudomonadota; class Alphaproteobacteria; order Sphingomonadales; family Sphingomonadaceae; genus Novosphingobium. The sequence goes on along the minus strand of NZ_CP030352.1, from coordinate 2,396,780 downwards.
TGACGATGCCCACCGCCAGCGCGGTGATCGCACCGATCTTGAGGAAGGTGGAAAGATAGTCGCGCGGGGCCAGCAGCAGCCATACCGGCAGCAGCGAAGCGAGGGCGCCGTAGCTGATCAGGATCCAGCAAAGCTGCTCGGGGGTGAAAGTGAACAGCGGTCCCCAGAACGGCGATGCCGCGACGGCCTGCCCGTAGACGATGGCCGCGATCAGGCCGACGAAGCCCAGGATCGACACTTCGCCCACCCGGCCCGGCCTGATCCAGCGGGTGTATGCGCCCATCATCAGCGCCAGCGGGATCGTGGCGGCCACGGTGAACATGCCCCAGGGGCTTTCCGCCAGGGCCCGCACGACGATCAGCGCCAGCACCGCCAGGATGATGACCATGATGAGAAAAGCGCCGGCCAGGGCGATGGTCCCGGCCACTGCGCCCATTTCCATGCGCACCAATTCGCCCAGCGACTTGCCATCGCGGCGCATCGAGATGAACAGGACCATGAAGTCCTGCACCGCGCCCGCCACAACGACGCCCGCGATGATCCAGAGCGTGCCCGGCAGATAACCCATCTGGGCGGCGAGTACGGGGCCGACCAGCGGGCCTGCCCCGGCGATGGCGGCAAAGTGGTGGCCGAACAGAACCCGCCTGTCGGTGGGCACATAGTCCATGCCGTCGCCGCGGTAGTGGGCCGGAGTGGCGCGCCTGCCGTCCAGTTTCATGACGTACTGCGCGATGAACAGGGCGTAATAGCGATAGGCGACAAGGAACGTGCTCACCGCTGCGACGACGATCCACAGCGCGTTGATCTGCTCGCCGCGCACCGTTGCCAGAACGGCAAGGCACGCCGCGCCGACCAGGGCGAGGATGATCCACGGGATATGCTTCAAGTCACGCTCTCCTGTTCAGAACCCGCAGGCCTGCCGTAGCCTGTAGGATCGGTTTTGCCCGGAGTGAACCGAAAAGGTCGCGTGCTTACAGCAGCCAGGCGATCGGCAGGCGAGAGGCGATGCCGACCATTACGCGGTCGAACAGGCGCATCCCCGGCTCATCGGTGCGGGGCGGCGCCGTACCGTCGCTCCAGCGCAGTTCGCCATCAGTGCCGAGGGAGACGGCGTAGGATGCATCGGGAATGATGCTGTCGAAGGCATCGGCGACGTGCGCCGCGAACAGCGGGCTGTGAATGACGAAGCCGAGTTCGGTGTTCAGCCGGTACGAGCGGGGGTCGAAGTTGAACGATCCGATGAACAGGCGGGTGCGGTCGACGGTGATGGTCTTGGCGTGGATTGTCGAAGCGCCGGAGCGAAGGGCCGCGAACGAGCCGCTGCCGGTGGCGCGCAGGCGGCTGCCGACGCCGAGCCGGTTGCCCTTGCGGCGCTCTTTCTTGGCGGCCTTTTTCGTAGGAGCGCCGCGCGTCTGGGTGCCGGTTTCGAACAGGCGCACGCTAGCCTTCAGCAGTTGCTTGCGCCACGGCGCATAGCCCGCATGGACCATTGCCACGTCGGTGGCGCCGTACCCGTTGGTCAGCACGGATACCGCGACCCCCGATTGGGCCAGCGCGCAGAGCTGGTCGGTAGCCTGCTGGCCGGGGACGAAATAGCCTGAGACGATCGCCAGTTCCGTAAGCGGTTCGCCGATCGTCTCGTCAAGCTTGCCGGCGAGCAGTTCGTCGTGCTCGATATCGCGCAGGGCCTTGGCGGGATCGTCGCTGATGACCTCTACCTTTGCCCATTCGAAATCGAGATCGCCCTGGGCAAGCTGACGGACCAGCGGCAGGCTGCGCAGGCGTTCGACATAGCGCCGGGCCGAGGCGTCGCTTTCCACCACCGATGCCCGCGATGCCAGTTTCGCGCGCTGGCGCTTGCCGACGCGGGCCAGGATCTGCGCTGCGGGATAGGCCGATACGCTGTTCCAGTAGCGTTCGAAATCCTGTTCGACGTCACGCACCACCGGCCCGATCGCCATGACGTCGAGGTCGGCGAACAAGGCGCCGTCGCCCGCGCCGAAATACTCGTCACCCACGTTGCGCCCGCCCACGATCGTCACGGCGCCGTCGACGGTGAAGCTCTTGTTGTGCATCCGGCGGTTGAGGCGGCCGAATTCGGTGAGGAAGCCGATGGTCTTGGGGAAACGGATGCGGAATGGGTTGAACAGGCGCACCTCGATGTCCGGGTGGTCGTTCAGGGCGGAAAGCACATGGTCCAGCCCGGTGATGCCGTTGTCATCCAGCAGCAGGCGCACCCGCACGCCGCGCCGGGCCGCTTCGTGCACCGCTTCGAGCAGCAGAGTGCCGGTGCGGTCGCCGTGCCAGATGTAATATTGCAGGTCGAGCGTGCGCTCCGCAGTGCGGGCCAGCAGCAGGCGCGCCGCAAAAGCGTCGATACCGTCGCTCAACAGGTGGACGCCGGACAGGCCGGGGTGCCCCGATGTCTGGGCGGCCACCGAACGGGATAGCGAGCTGTCGCCAGGCAGGGGGAGGCGGGCAGTGGTGGGCGCCGTTCTGCGGGGCAGGCGGCTGGCAAGGCAAAGCGCGGCGCCTGCGGCGGCAATGCTGCCAAGCCCTATCGCCCAGCGCCGCCCGGCGCCGCGCCCAGCGCCGCTCAGGGCCGTTCTAACCGGGCTCACCCGTGTCATTGTCACTCCTAGAGTTCATTGCGGTCATGCATTCCTGATACGGAATGCGAGCGGTGCAGGCGTTGACCGTGCCAACGTTCCGAGAGGTGTGGAACGGCCGAAGGAGCCAACTTGATCCCCATGAATTGCAAGCCATCTAAGGCACATGGGCAGTGGCTGCGCAATTGGGCAAAAACATGAAACCGGGCAGGAGCGCCAAATTGAACGAACCACAGGACGAGGTGCTGAATTTCTGGTTTCGCGAACTGACGCCTCAGGATTGGTTCAAGGGCGGCGAGGCGCTCGATGAGTTGGTTCGCGGGCGTTTCGCCGATCTGCATAGGCAGGCCCGTGCCTGCATGCTCGACGATTGGGCGGCCACGCCGCTCGGCCGGCTGGCGCTGATCCTGCTGCTCGACCAGTTTTCAAGGCAGATCCATCGCGCTGCCGCCGCCGCTTTCGAAACGGACGTTCGCGCGCAGCAATGGGCGGTCGAGGGGATCGCGATGGGCATGGACGAGAAGCTGTCGTTCGGGCAGCGCCAGTTCTTCTATATGCCGCTGATGCACGCCGAGGACCCGCAGCTTCAGGCGATGAGCATCGAGCGTTTCACCGCGCTGCGCGACTTTGCCGACGATATCTTGAAGTTCGCGCAGAGCCACAAGTCCGAGATCGACCGTTTCGGCCGTTTCCCGCACCGCAACGAAGCGCTGGCAAGAACGTCGAGCGAGGACGAACGCGCATTCATGGAAGCGTGAGCGCAGGCTCTGCGCTTCAGGCGGCGGCATCCTGGGGCTGCGGTACGCGGATGCGCACGATCAGTCCGCCTTCGGGCGACGACGCGAAAGTAAGCTTGCCGTCGAAGCGCATCATCAGGCGGTGCGCCGTGGGAATGCCCAGCCCGAAGCCCTTAGTGTCGCGCGCGCGGGCGGCATCGAGGCGGAAGAACGGGTCCAGGATCGCATCGAAGTAGCATGACGGGATGCCGGGGCCGGAATCGGCGATTTCGATGCACCAGTGGCCGTCGACACGGCGGATGGTGATGCGCGCTTCTCCGCCGAACTGGATCGCGTTTTCGATCAGCGCTTCAAGCGCCAGCGACAAGGGTTCGCGGAAAGTCCGGACACTGGCAGTCCCCTCGACGGCGAACCGCGCCCTGCCGCGATAGGGGAACAGCACGCCCCGCACCAGCTGGCCCAGTTCCACGGTCTCCGGCTCGGCATCGAGATGCTGTGCGCGCAGGAAACGCTGGAGCGAGGCGAGCAGGGCTTCCATCTCGTCCACGCTGGCCAGTATCACCCCGCCCAGTTCCGCATCGTCGATCAGTTCGGCGGCCACCTTCTGGCGCGACAGGGGCGTGCGCAGATCATGGCTGATAGCCTCGAACGACCTGGCCTGATCCTGGAGCAGGCGCGCGATGCGGTCCTGCATCACGTTCATCGAATGGGCCAGCTTGCGCAGGTCCGGCGATCCCGTTTCGCGCACGGTCACCTGACGGCCCTGGCCGATGGCATCGGCGGCGTCGCTCATCCGGCGCAGGGGGCGGGTAAGGACGTGCAGTGCGGCAAGGCCGATGGCAAGGCAGGCCAGCGTCGTCGCCAGCGTCAGCACAGTGGCGCGCAGGGCCACCGGCCACGCCGCATTCATGTCTCGCGAGCGGAAGTTCAGCCAGTGTTCGTCCGTCAGCCTGATCGAGCCGACGAGATCGCGCTTGCCATGGCCGACATCGCGCACGGCAAGGCGCAGCGAACGGCCGCCCAACGAAGGTTCCCATTCGACGATGCGGGTGGCGATCGCCCGCAGCGTTTCGGAGGGTGCAGACGCGGCAACGGAAGGCGCATTGGCCACGGCGGCGGCGAGGTGGCGCGTGCTCATGGTGGGGGCCGTAAGCTGCGGGTCGAGCGCATGGATACGGTCGCTCACCACCAGCATCTCGGCGACGCGGCGGGCGTGATCTTCGCGCAGGGTCTGCCGGTCGATCGACTGGTAGAACACGATGCTGGCCACCAGTTGCATCACGCCCAGAAGCAGGAACACAAGCGCGACGTAGACCGCGAAGCGCGGGGCAAAGGATCGGGCCACCTCTTATCCTCTCTCGCGTTGTATTTCCCACGTTCGGCGGCACGATACGGTGGGCATTTGATCTTGCGGTTCCACCCCCGCCCATCGGCGTCAACACAAGCGTTGCTTCCAGCAATGATTTGATACGCAATCAGGCATCGGCGCAATAGTCCGCAGGCCGGCGCGCCGTGTCGGCCGCTTGACAAGAGGGACGCTCCTCTGGAAGCCCCGGCGGGTAATTTCGAGCGAAAGGCCGGGAAGGACAACGATGCCGATCATCGTCGACAAGCAGGAGCGCCGGTCGCTTGTCCTGTCGGTCGCGTTCGACCTTGTCGCTGACCGGGGGATCGACGCGCTGACCTTCCGCGAGATCGCGGCGGCGACAGGGTGCAGCACCTCGATCGTGTCGCACTATTTCCGCAACAAGAACGAACTTCTCTTTGGCGTCTATCAACTCGCCAACGACCGTGCCCGTGAGCGGCTGGAGGTGGCGTTCGCTGCCGGACTGCCGCTGCTCGACTGCCTGGCAGAGATCATGCCGCTGAATGCACAGGCACGGGCCAACTGGCGCGTATGGATCGCGTTCTGGGGCAGGGCGCATCTGGAGCCCGAGTACCTTGAAGAACGCCGCCGTGCGGCTGAGCAGAGCCTGGAACTCTACCGCATGATGCTGGTGCGGCGCAGCGCCCGCCCGGTCGGAGACGGCGACCTGCTGTTCGAGGCGCGGCGGCTGATCGCCTCGGTCGCGGGGATTTCGCTCGAAGCCTGCTTCGCGCCCGATGACTGGAGCGCCGAGTGTATGACCCAAGTTCTGGCGGCACAGCTGGCCGATATCGGCTTCGCATCGGATGCCTGACCACACCTGTTTAATCTGACAGGCACCAGATAAAAAATATCGGGTTAGTCTTTCCCCATAATCGGCGCCGAAAACGCAGGCGCCAGCATGGGAGAGAACGATGATCCGCCACGTGGTGATGCTCAAGTTCAAGAAGGACGCCGATCCGGCCAAGATCGACCTGTTCATCGAGGAAGTGAAAAAGCTGTCGCACCTCAACCGCGAGGTACGCGACTATAGCCACGGCAAAGTCGTCCACACCCGCTTCCATTCCGGCGATTTCGATTTCGCCAACTGCTGCGACATCGACACTTACGAGGCGATGGAGCGCTATATGTCGCACTGGTCGCACCTGCGCATGACGCCGTTCCTGCCCGATATCCTGGAGAACATGATGTCGTTCGACTGGGAGATCGACTACCACGGCCCGGCCTTCGACGAGGGCCTCGCCGCCGAGGAAGCGGAGCGCGAAAAGGCGCGTGTGCTCAAGCTCCATGACGATCCCGCCAAGGCCTATGTCCCCGAAGTGCGGGGGCAGACCCGCGAACGTGCGCTGGAAATGTGCGCGGCGGCCGGCGTCGAGCTTTCTGCCGACGAGGAGGAGATCATCGGCTCGGTTTGGGCGCCGAACCGGATCATGTTCGTCACTCCCGATGCCGGGACCGAAGTGGCGAGGGGCTCTGCGATCAAAATTGGCATCACCGGAGACTGGCTGACCGGCCCGGCAGTGCCCGGAGGCGATGCCCCCGCCTGGTGAGCGAGGGTGCCGGGCACGACCTGTCACAAGGGACAGTGCCGGTACGCCCCCGACGCGCCGATGAAACGCCGGAACAAGATAAAGAGGATTGCCACGCTATGATCGTGCTTGCCGGACACCTGAAGACCGCGCCCGAATTCGTCGAGGAACTTGCCGATGCGCTGCGTTCGCTGGTCGAGACGACGCTGAAGGAAGACGGCTGCCTGGGCTACCACTTCGCCCTCGACAGCCGCGAGGACGGCACCGTGCTCGTCTATGAACGCTGGCGCGACGAGGAAGCGTTGGCGGTGCATCTGGGCCAGCCTGCGGTGCAGGCGCTGCTGGGCGGCTGGGCCGACCGGATCGACACGGCCGGCGTGCGCAAGTTCGACGCCATCAACGAGCGCAGCTTCGCAGACTGAGGCGGCGCGGCGATAGAAATACCGGGAGAAAGACCATGATGAACCGCCGCATAGTGCTGGATTCGCGTCCCACCGGGGTGCCTTCCCCCGATAATTTCCGCATCGAGGAAGTTCGGCTGCCGGAAATCGGGGAAGGGCAGGTCCTCCTCGAAAACCGGGTATTCGCCATCGATCCGGCGGTGCGCGGGATGCTCGACGACGTGAAGAGCTACCTGCCGCCGGTGCAGATCGGCGCCCTGATCCCGACGATGGTGCTGGGCCGCGTGGTCCAGTCGCGCCACCCCGATTTCCGCGAGGGCGATTACGGTCGCGCTTTCATCGGCTGGGAAACGCATTCGGTGATTTCGCCCGGCAGCGTCGGCTTCGAGAACGTGCGGGTGGCCGATGACCTGCCGCTCACCGCCTACATGGGCGCCTGCGGCTGGTCCGGCATCACCGCCTATGTCGGTCTCAAGCGTTACGGCGAAATGCGTGAGGGCGACGAAGTGCTGATGAGCGCGGCGGCGGGCGCGGTGGGATCGGTCGGCGGGCAGATCGCCCGGCTTTCGGGCTGCCGCGTGGTCGGCACGGTGGGCTCCGACGCCAAGGCGCGCCACATCACCGAAGACCTCGGCATGCACGGCGCCATCAATTACCGGGACTGCGAGGACCTGGATGCCGAGATCGCCCGGCACTTCCCCGATGGCATCGACCTTTATTTCGACAATGTCGGCGGGGTCACGCTCGATACCGTGTTGCCGCGCATGAAGGGGTTCGGGCGTATTCCGGTCTGCGGGATGATCGCCAACTACAACCACCAGACCGACCCCTACCGCCTGAAGAACATGTGGCAGGTGCTGGTGAACCGCATCACCATGCGCGGTTTCCTAGCCTACGAAGCCGCGGACATGCTGCATGAGGCGGAGGATGCGCTGGCGAACTGGGTGCGCTCGGGCCAGCTCATCGCCACCGAGAACGTCGCCACGGGGCTTGAGGCGACGCCGGATGCCTTCATCCGCCTGATGTCGGGTGAAACCACCGGCAAGACGCTGGTGCGCCTCGACGATGCCGTATCGACCCTTTCCGACTGGAAGGCGGCCGCGCATGTCTGACGGCGCCATCGCGGCCCTGATCGCCAAAGCGCGCCTTGGTGAACTGGTGGCCGAATATGGCCGGCTCATCGACTGGCTCGACTGGGACCGGCTTGGCGACGTGTTCTGGCCGGAATCGATGTTCGACTTCGGCATGTTCAAGGGCGATTTCGGTGAATACCGCAAGTTCGTGGCTGAACTGGAGGAGGGCTATTCGCGCCGCCTCCACATGTTCGCCATGCCCGCGATCACGCTGACGGGAGAGCAGGCGCGGATCGATGCGGGCTGCGTGATCGTCTGCCGCACGGACGATCCTGCGCCGGGCATCGACGATACGTTCTGGGGGCGCTACCTTTTCACCGCCGAATGCCGGGCCGGGGAATGGCGTCTTTCGGGGCTGACTTACGTGCTGAACCTGTTCGACCGCGTGGAGCGGAAGGGCGACGACAGGGGCGGGCCGATGACGTTCGGCGATGGCCTGTCCCCGGCGCATCCGCTGTTTGCAGGAGCGTAGGATTACAGCGCCGGCCTTGATCCGTCTTGGCCTTGAGGGCCTTTCGACAGGCTCGGCCTGAGTTTGTCGAAAGGCCCTTCGGGTTGCGTTATCCGCGGGTATCACCCGGCCATGTCTTCTGCGCGGCCCATTCGGCGACTTCCAGCATGTGCAGCTGCTCCTCGACGGTGCGCATGATGGCGGCGCCTTCGGGGTCGCGGCAGCCCATGCCGTAGGTCAACGCCGTGCGCGTACCGTCGGCCGCGATCCATTCCAGGGTCAGCTGCGACATGTCGCTGACGGCGACCTTGCACACAAACTCCGTTTCAACGCCGGTTTCGGGCCGCAGCGGTGCCAGGGCGCGGCGCATATCCTCGTACTTCGCGCGGCCCACCGAATGCGCGCGCTGGCCAAGGACGGCGGTGTGCCGCTCGCCCTTGAAATCGATCCGCCCGGCCGGGGTCACCGCAAGGGTGTAGATCGGGCAGAACCCGAAGCACGGCCCGCGCGAGATGCGGATTTCCTCTCCTCGCTGGGCCGTAGCGGGAAGCGTGGGGGCACCGGACTGCACGCGGGGGGTGCAGCATATCAGCAGTCCGGTGCCCAGGACGACAGCGGCGACGAATATCGCGCGCATCGCCCTTTACCAGCCCACCGAGACCGACGCGCGCAGGGCCAGATCGACCCGCCCGTGACGGTCTTCGGCGGAAACTTCTCCGCCCATCGTGAAGCCGGCCGACCCGCCGATCGCACGAAGGCGCGCGAACCAACCGCTCGTGGCGTCGTCGCCGGTGACGGTGAAGTCCTTGCCGCCGTCGAAGTGCGCGGTGGTTGCGCCCAGGCCGCCCTTGACGATTTCGCGCCAGCCGCCCTCGGTTTCCATGCGCAGCCAGTTTTCGTCCTTGGCGCGCATGCCCAGGAAATCGACGCCCACGGTCATGCTGGGGTTCACCGCCAGTTCGTCGCTGGTGCGTGCATCGACGGTGAGGTTCAGCTTCTCGCCGCCCTTTTCGGTGTAGCCGTTCTCCTTCAGGCGCAGGTAGTCGACGGTGACGCCGGGCCGGAAGAAGAAGAACTGGCCGCCGCCTTCATAGGCCGCGCCGCCGCTGGCAGTCACGAAATCGCCCTTCCAGCTGGCATCCATCCTGCGGTTCACCGTCTCGGTGCCGATGGCGCCGGTGAAGGTGCGCTTCCCGTCGAAGTCGGCCTTGCCATACGAGCCGCGCGCGAAGGCGCTCAGGGGACCGAATTTGCCGCGCCAGTGCGCTGCCAGCTCGAACGCGGTGGAGTCCACCTCGGATACCTGGCCGTTCTTGTGGTTGTTCCACAGGTAGGCGACCGTGGCGCCAAAGCGGCCCATCGTGGTTTCGTATTCGCCGGTGGCGGACCACGCGTAGCCGCTCAGCTTGTAGGCCGCGCTCTGGCCGGTCTTTCGGTCGCTGCCCCATACCGCCATGTTGAGCGAGGTGGTGAAGCGGCCACTCCGGGTGATGGGGCCCTGCGGGTCCTGCATCTGGCGGGCGAGGGCGCGGGTGCCCAGGCTCAGCCCCTCGAAGGCGCCGCCCGCATGGTCGGGCAGAAGCTGGCCCACGGCGGCGCGGAACTGGTCGCCGTCGGTGATGCCGAGGAACACGTCGCCGACCTTTTCGTCCTTGCCCAGCACCTCGAACACCGCATCATAAGCCGCCGCGCCTGAGCGGTTGAGGCCCAGTTCGCTGACCGTGCGGCGCGATACGTCGACGACGATGGTGTTGGCGGCGGCTTGCTTGTCCAGCTCGGCCTTGAACAGGAAGGGCACGAGGTCGGTGTTGGTGGCCAGCTTGTCGCGCCCGGTCAGGTTGCCGGCGGTGAGGACCTGATAGCTGCCCTCTGCCGTGGCGACATCGGCAAGGCGGATCGCCAGCTTTGAGCCTTCCGCGAAGTTGGCATTGCCTGAAACGGCGTAGGCAGAGCCGGCCCCGGCAGTCTTGTCGAGCGTGACCAGCACCACGCCGGCCGCGCCGACGTCGAGCGAGGCGATCGAGGCGGGCTTGTTGATATCCAGCACGCCGCCCGCGACCTTGACCGCAAGCTGCGAGGAATTGGCGATCGAGCCGCTGAAGCGTGCCGTGCCGGCAAGGTTCAGCACATCGGCGCCGCCGCCGAAATCGAGCGCTCCGCTATAGGCGCTGGTTCCGGCGAGCGAGATCGTGTCGTTGCCGGCGCCAAAGCTCACCGCGCCGGTCTGCACCGCATCACCCGAAAGGCCCAGCGTGTTGTTGCCGCCGCCGAAGCTGACGTTGCCGGTCAGCGTGCCGTCGGCCAGATCGAGCAGGTCGTTGCCGCCGCCCAGCCTTACGTCGCCGACGATGGCGGGTGCGGTTATGCCCGAGGCGACCTGCGTCTGCCTGATGGTGACATTGCCGGTGGCGGCGGTCAGGTCGATGGCGATGTTGCGTGCGCCGGGAACCTCGGTGCTGGCCTTGGCGCCGGTGGCGGAGATGGTCCCGGCGTTCTCGATCAGGTTCACCGTGCCGCTGGCGTCGGAGATGGCGGTCGCCGATCCCTTTTCGCCCGCTACGGCCTTGATCGTGCCGCTGTTGCGGATCGTCGGCAGGGTGCCACCCGCATCGACGCGTACGGCAGTGGCAAGGGCGCCGGCCGTATTGCCGCCGGTGGCCGAGATGGTGCCGGTGTTCTGGAGCTGCGGCGTCGCCGCGCCCGCGCCGATGCGCAGGGCGGTGGCGCTGGCGCCGTTCGCGGTAGCGTTCACCGTTCCCGAAACACCGATGCCGTTGGCGATGCTCACCGCGCCGCCGCGTCCGCCGATGACCAGGCCATTGGCGGCCGCGCCCGCGTAAAGGCCCTGGCCGTCGACGGAGCCGTCGATGATGAGGCCGAACTGGCTGGCGGTTCCGGCGACCGGGCCGATGGTGACGGCGCGGTCGGTAGCGCCGATCTGCATCGCGGGGGCGGAGCCGTAGGAGACGACCTTGGCGTTGCCTTCCTTGGCGTCGTCGATGCCGTCGGCGTCCGAATCGGGCTTGGCCGGGTCGGCCTTGGGCGCGACGGCAAGGATGATGCCGCCGCTGACGTTACCCTCGACGATCAGTGCCGAGCCGCCCTGCAGCAGGTCGTCGGCGTCGAGCTTGGATGGGTCGGCGGGCGGGGTGGTGTAGCGGTAGCCGGTCGCGGCGATGGTCCCCTGGATCACCATGGCGCCGTTCACGTCACCGGCGAAGCGCGCGCCGATGGCGTCCTTGCCCTGCGCTGAAACCGAGCCGGCAAGGCGCACGTTGCCGTCGATGGCCTGCGCCGAGACGCCTACGGTGCGGTCACCCAGCACAGTGGTGGTGCCGTCATGAGTGAAGGCGCCAGTCAGCTTGCCGCCCAGCGCGATGCCGGCGGAATCGTTGCCCTTGACGGTGATCGTGCCGCTCTGGGTGATCTTGCCGGCGTGGTCGCCCTGGGTACGGATGCCATAACGGTTCGAGCCGAGCGCGAAGGGACCGTCGAGGTCGCCGTCCTTGTCGGTGTCGGCCGGTACATAGGGTTCGTCGACGGTGATCGTGCCGGTGTTGACGATGTCTCCGTTCACGCCCGCCAGTGCATCGATGCCGACCGCGCCGTTGGCGTTGCTGATGGAAAGGGTGCCTGCGTTGGAGACGGCGTGGCCCGTGTCCTGCGTGATCGCGGTGCCGCTGGTGAGCGTGACGCCGCCGTCCTTGGTGACGTTGATGGCGTCGGCCGCGCCGGCCTTGATGGTCGAGGTCTTGAGCGGGGAGGTCCCCTTGGTCTTCACGTCTTCCGCATGCGCGGCGGCGGAGATCGCCAGCAGCGCGGTGGTGGCGAGAAGCGTCTTGGCAGACAGGTAGCGAGGCATCGTCGTCCCTTCAGGTCGGTAATGACCCTTGAGACGGAGGCAGGTGCGGGAAGCCTTGGAAAAAAGTTCGGGGGCCCTTCGACAAGCTCAGGGCGAGCGGAGGTTACGTGGTGTTTCCAGCAGCGCTCAGCTTGGGCGGAAGTTACCCGACGCTCTCGACATCGCGCAGGTTGAACGGAATTTATTCCATGCCTCAACACCGCTCAGGCTGAGCTTGTCGAAGCCCCCACCGCCTAAAACCGCGCATCCAGCCCTAGCCTGACCGTGCGCGGTCTCAGCGGCGTCACCTGATCGCGTCCGGTCCCGAAAGGCGTGCCCAGCGAGAAGCGATTGCCGCGTGAATTGGTGAGGTTGTTCACCGCCATTGTCACGCCGTAACGCTCTGTGCCCACCCGAATATCCGCCCCGCTGTCAAGGTAATCGCCCTGAGGCTGCCCCAGCTCCGGCCCGATGCCGAGCCGCGATTCGCCCACATAGCTGGCCCAGCTGTTGGCGTTAAGGCGCAGGCGTTCGCCCAGATCCCGGCTCCACCCGATGCCGATCCGGCCCGAGAACTGCGCGATATTCGGCACCTGCATCGAGCGTGCCAGCGTGGCATCGACAAGGCTCATGCCCGCGACGTCGTATGCCGGCGCAGACCGCGCCACCAGCGCGAGGAGTTCGGTGGGCGGCGTATCGACCTTGCTCCGGTTCCAGGTCGCCCCGGCCTCGATGCGCAGGCCCGTCATGAGCTGGACCCCGCCGCTCACGCTGGCCGACCAGACCCGCCCGTCACCGATGTTGGCGGTGGAGGGCAGGCCGGAATTGTCGATGAAATCCGCCTGGATATCACGCCAGCGGGTGAAGGATATGCTGGCGGCAACATCGAAAACCCCTGCGCCGGGCCGTCCGTGGCGCACGCCGAATTCCCAGGTCCCGGTGCGGTCGCCCTTGAAGCGGCGGACGAAATCGCTCTCGATCGCGAAGCCGCCGGGCCGGAAGCCCTCCTGATAGCGCATGTAGAGCGCGGTATCGCGCAGTAGTTCGGCGTTCAGCGCGACCGAGGGCAGGACCGTTGTGGCGCTGCGATCCGCCGTCATTTCCCTGCGGGCCATGGCGACGAAGGCGGCGTCGGCGGGGATCACGTCCTCGCCGGCCCCGCTGAGCCGCGAATGGGTGACGCGCCCGCCTGCCGTGGCCGTCAGGCCGGGGCGGATGCGCAGGCTGGCCTCGGCATAGAGCGTGGCCTCATCGATGGTGTTGCGCACCCCGGTCGCGGCGGTGGTGGACACGTCGGTCTCGAACCCGCGCCGCAGGACGGTGCGGTTGTGGGTATAGCTGGCGCCGACGATCCAGCTGAAGCCGCCGCGCTCGGGTTGCCACAGGCGGGTTTCGTGCGCGATCATGCGGGTGCGGTTTTCCTGCGCGAACACGCGCGGCGCATCGGCGGAAAGGCTGGCGTCGTAACGCTCCTCCAGATGCTGGCGCACCGCCCCGGTGGTGGAGCGCACGCGGATGTCGCCGATCCGTCCCGAAATCACGAACTGCCCCATCGCATAGTCCGCGTCGGAGCCTTCGCGCACCTGCGCATCGCTGGTCAGCGGCGGCTCGGCATAGCGGGTGGCGTACTGGCTGTCGCGGGCATGGGTGGACTGGCCCAGACCGATCAGATCGACCGTCCAGTCCGGCGCAAGTAGCGCGCGCAGGCTGGCCCGCCCGCCGAGGATGCGGGTGCGGTTGACGTCGTTGCGGCCCAGCAGCGGCTTGTCGATATAGCCGCCCAGCGTCGCCGCATCGAAGTTGGCGCGAAAGGCGATGTCGTCATTCACCGGCAGGTTGACGGTCGCCGCGCCGTCGCCGCCGGGCGAGCCGTGCTGGGTCAGCAAACCGCCGAGCGCGGCCGATCCGCTGGTCTCCCCCATGACCGGGACATTGGGAACAAGGCGGATGATCCCGCCCAGCGATCCCGCGCCGTAGAGCGTGCCCTGCGGCCCCTCCAGCACTTCGACGCGGGCCATGTCGGACAAGCGCAGGTCCGGGTCTGGGGCGTTGTAGGTAAGGCGCAGGTCGCCAAGGTATTGGCCTACGGTTGCCTGCGTCGGCCCGGTGAAGCTGGAATCGGCGATGCCCCGGATGAACAGCTTGTTGCGCCCGCTGCCCAAGTGGGTGGAAGTGACGGTGGCGAGGCGCTGGGTGATCTTCTCGGTGCCGCCGATACCGCCGGCTTCCAGCGAGGCACCGTCGAGGATCGAAACCTGACCCGGAATCTGCCCGATCGCAAGATCGCGTTTGGAGGCGATCACGACGATGGGTTTGGCCGCCGTCTCATCCGTGGGCGAGGGGCCGCGCGCCTGCGAAGGTGCGGGGCGCGGCGCGGCGCGGCGGGGCGCAGGCGCAGCCTCGATCCGCCACGCGCCGGGGCCGACTGCAACCGCGCGTCCTCCCGCTGAGCGGGCAAGGCGGCGCACGGCCTCGGCAGGAGCCATCCTGCCGCGCAGGCCGGCTACCGTGCGCCGTGCGATCTGCGGGTCGGCGACGACGATGCTCGATCCGGTCTGCCGCGCCAGTTCGATGGCGACATCGCCCATCGTTCCCGCGCGCGTGGAGACGGCTACGTCCTGCGCGAAGGCGGCTGCCGGCAAAGCCAGCGGCGTGGCCAGCATGGCCGCCAGGATCAGGGGCGCCCGCCGCATGATTTAGTTGGCGCCTATCACCCAGCGATTGCCCTGCGCCTTCACCGACAGCCCGAGCAGCGGCCCGATGGCGGCGGGGTCCTTGCGCAGCGGCGCGACCAGGATCGAGCCGGAGATATTACCGCTGCCCCCAGGCGCGGCGGCATAGTCGATGCCGGTCGCGCGCCTCAGTTGCGCCGCGACTTCGGTGGGCGATGCGGCTTCGAAGGTCAGGCGGCCTTCGCGCCATTCGCCGACTTGAGCGGCCGCGATCTTCGACACCGTGTAGGCCGCGTCGGAGGCACGCAGGACTTCGCCCGGCGAGACGCGCACATCCGCTCCGGCCGGATCGAACTGCACCGCGCCCTCGGACACGGCGACGCTGAGGCCCTTATCATCGTGGCGCACGTCGAAGACGGTGCCGATGTCGACAAGCTGTTTGTCGCCTACCGTCACCGTGAAGGGGTTCGCTTCGTCGTGTCGCACGGTGAACAGCGCCTGGCCCTTGTCGAGCTGCGCGAAGCGGTGGTCGTTACGGTCGAAGACGACGGCGGTGCCGCCCGCCAGTTCGATACGCGTGCCAGCGTCCAGCGTCACCGCGCGGGTTTCGCCCAGCGCAGTCTCGACCGTGTAGAGATCGCGCTGCTCGCCCTGGAATATCCAGACCGCGCCCACCAGTGCAAGGCAGGCCGCGACCGCGCCGCCCAGCCACATACGCTTTGGCCGCAAGGCAGGGGCATATTCCTCAACGATATCGTCGTTGGCGGGGCCGGATGCGGCGGCGAGGCCAGCGGCATCGCTTACGGCAGCGGTCACCTCGTCATAAGCGCGCGTGTGGGCCGGGTCGGCCTCCAGCCAGAAGGTGAACGCTTCCCAGTCGGCGAACGCGGGGTCGCCCGCGCGCACTGCCCAGTCCAGCGCCTGTTCCTGTATCGTGCCGTCACTCGCCATTACGCGCTCCTTCTGCGGCGAAGACGGAGACGATCGGCAGCGGCCTTGATTGCCCATGCGGCCAGCGGCTTCATGGCGCGCGTTCCTTCCATTCGGCCAGTGCGCGATAGGCGACGCGAAGGTCGCTTTCCACTGTGCTCAGGCTGATATTCATGTCTGCGGCGATGGTCTTCTGCGGCGCTCCGTCGATGCGGTGGCGGCGGAAGATCGCGGCGATGCGAGGGCCAAGACCGTCCAGCAGCGCCAATACGTTGGCGGCCTCCTGTGCAGCGGCAATGCGGCGTTCGGCCGATGGTTCGGCAGAGACGCCAGGAGGATCACCGGCGTTGACGTCGCTCCAGTCGCGGTCACGCGCACCGGCCTGCCGTTGCGAGCGGAAGCGGTCGATCATCAAAAGGTCGGCGGTGCGGAACAGGTAGGACAGCGGCGAGGCGACCGGGCCGGCGCTGCTTGCGGCAATCTTGAGCCATACTTCCTGCACCAGATCCTCCGCCGCCTCGCCCGCGCCGCGAGCGCGCAAGAATCGGACCAGCTTCTCCCGGTTCTCGAGAAAAGCCGCTTCAAGCCCGGCACTGGAGGGTTCTGCTGTCACTGGCTGCTTGGATTGCTGTAGTCGCCAGCGCAGATAGACGTTCGCAGCCCTGCGGGGAAGTACTCGATCACCACCAGCGCGATTGCGGTGTCGGGGCGGCTTCGACAAGCTCAGCCTGAGCGGGGTTGGAAGCATTGAGAAACATCCGCTCACCCTGAGCTTGTCGAAGGGTCACCCCGGGCCTGTCGAAGGGTCACCCCGGGCCTGTCGAAGCCCCGGCCAGGACCCCCGCCAATCCCGCCAGATCCTGAGCAAACCGGGTATGTTCACGCTCCCGCGCTTCGCCGTCGAGACGCAGGAGGTAGCTGGGGTGTGCGGTCAACCAGATCACTGTGCCGTCACCCTGCACCAGTGCCTGCCCGCGCTCGCGGCCGATGGACGGGGTGCGGCCGATCAACCCGCGTGCGGCGCTGGCGCCCAGCGCGAGGATGACTTTCGGCTTCACCAGCGCCCGCTCACCATCGAGCCACCAGCGGCACATGTCGATCTCGCCGGCAGTGGGGTTCTGGTGCAGGCGCAGCTTGCCGCGCGGCGCGAACTTGAAGTGCTTGACCGCATTGGTGACGTAAGCGGCCGAGCGGTCGATGCCCGCTTCGCGCATTGCCCGGTCGAGGAGTTGCCCGGCGGGGCCGACGAAGGGCCGGTTTTCGAGTTCCTCGGTATCGCCGGGCTGTTCGCCCACGATCATGAGGCGTGCATCGCCCGCACCTTCCCCCATCACGGCGCGGGTGCCGTTGCAGCCGATGGCACAGCGGCGGCACTGCGCGATGCCTCCGGCAATCGCTTCCAGGCTTGCGGGCGCGGCATCCTCGAACAGGCTTGCGCCGGTGGCGATCATCGATGCCTCGCGCTTGTGAGCGCCGGCGATGAGGTCGGCGATCTCACGCGCTTCGGGCAGGTTCTTCCAGTACCGGCGCGGCATTTCCTTGACCATCATGCCGACTTTCAGGCGCGCCGGGTTGAAGATCGAACGATAGTAGCCGACCCACAAATCCTCGACGGCATCTTCGCTGGGAGCATCTTCGCGTGATGCGGGCGGGCCTTCGAGCGGCGCCATGCCGTCCCAGTGCAGCGAGAGGCGCGGGGTCAGGATCGACCAGCGCTGGCTGGCGAAGCGATTGACGAAAAAGTCAGCGGTGGCCCGCTCGATATGATGGTCGGGTTCGAACCAGGCCACGTAGCGTTCGGCGCCGTCCTCGTCCGTCACCGAGCGGAAACGGACGAAGGCGTGCATCTTGTGGATGTCGCGCCGCACCTGCATCGCCATGCGCCGCAGCGCGCCCACGTCACGGTCAGCCGCATCGTCGAGCAGGCGGGGGCAATCCTGCAGACGCCAGAGCAGGCGGTAAAGCAGATCGAGCCGGTCAGGCGCAGAGTGCAGGACCGCAGTACGAGCAAGGTCCATGAAGGCGCGGCTGGCGCGCACTTCGCGCGGCGCGGTAGTAGCGGCTGGCGGCGGGGCGGGAAGGGCAAAGAGATCGGCTGTCCCGCCGCCGTCGCTCCATGCGACCTGGTCGGGGGCAGTACCGTTGGCGATCAGCCGCCGCGCCTGCGTGCGCCACGCCTCGAAATCGTCAGGCTCGGTCAGGTTCGCCGCGATCATCCGAACAGTTCCATCTGTTCCGCTTTTGGCGCCAGCCGCGCGCGCAGGTCCGCGCGGTCGGTGAGCAGGGTGGGGCGCCAGTCGGCGGTGACGATGAAGGGCCGCAGCTTCTTTACCGATACGGTCAGGCGCGCCACGTCTTCCAGCCGGATCGAGCGGTAGCGACGCGCGGCGAGCAGGGCGTCGATCGCCTTGGTGCCCAGACCGGGTACACGCAGCAGCGCCTCGCGAGGGGCGCGGTTGACGTCGACCGGAAAACTTTCGCGAAATTTCAGCGCCCAGGCAAGCTTTGGGTCGATGTCGAGCGGCAACATTCCGTCCGCATCGGCCGCCGCCTGCACTTCGTGCGGTGCGAAGCCGTAGAAGCGCATCAGCCAGTCGGACTGGTAAAGTCGGTGCTCACGCATCAGCGGCGGGCGCTTGAGCGGAAGCACGGCGCTTGCCTCGGGGATCGGGCTGAAGGCGGAGTAGTAGACGCGGCGCAACGCAAACCTGTCGTAAAGCGTGCTGGCCTTGCCGACGATCTGCGCATCGCTGGCACCATCCGCGCCAACGATCATCTGTGTGGATTGCCCAGCTGGCGCAAAGCGCGGGGCCTTGGTGAAACGCTTTTGCGAATCGCGGGCCTCGTCGATGGCGGTGGACAGGCTGCCCATCGCGCCTTCAATCGTGGCGCTGTTCTTGTCGGGCGCGAGGCGGGCAAGGCCGGCGTCTGTCGGCAGTTCGACATTGATGGAAACGCGGTCGGCCCACAGGCCCGCCTGGGCAACCAGTTCGGGATCGGCCTCGGGGATGGTCTTGAGGTGGATGTAACCGCGAAAATTGTGTTCTTCCCGCAAGATACGGGCGACTTCTATAAGCTGTTCCATCGTGTGGCTGGAAGATTTGATGATGCCCGAGGACAGGAACAGCCCCTCGATATAATTGCGCCGATAGAATGAGAGGGTGAGGTCTACCACTTCCTGCGGCGTAAAGCGGGCGCGGCGCACGTTCGAGCTTTTGCGGTTGATGCAGTAATGGCAATCAAACACGCAGTGGTTGGTCAGCAGCAGCTTGAGCAGCGAAATGCAGCGTCCGTCCGGGGCATAGGCGTGGCAGATGCCCATGCCTTCGGTCGTCGAGCCCAATCCCTTGCCGTCGCGGCTATCGCGCTTCGTGGTGCCGGACGAGGCGCAAGAAGCGTCGTACTTGGCGGCATCGGCGAGAATCGCGAGCCGCTCCATGACGGTTTGAAGGGACATATGTTCGTTATATGTTCTTATGATCGGCGGCGCAAGTCCCTGCCAGGTCGGCGCACCCAAACGATCAACCCGAAACGCCCGGCGGTCTGGAAACAGACCGCCGGGCTGGGCCCTCCGGGGGACGGGAGGCCATGTCGGCACGCCGCGCCGGGCG